>JAHDFD010000033.1:5803-32666 GCA_020628375.1 Chitinophagales bacterium
GCGCATGCCGAAATCTCACAACCTTTTGGGTTTGCCTTAAGCTTTGAACGCGAACAGTTTACCTTTAATGTTATGTTCCCATAAAAGTGCGAACATAGGTATAAGGCTAAATGTTAGGGCTTAAGATTCTGGTAAACACCAGAATGACATGTCCTTGTAGTTGTGCCATAACTTTACAAATCTCTATTTATACTGTAAGGATTCATTATTATAAAAACATTTAAAAAGCAGCAAAACAATATCAGGTGAAAGTCATTTTGGCGCATGCCGAAATCTCACAACCTTTTGGGTTTGCCTTAAGCTTTGAACGCGAACAGTTTACCTTTAATGTTATGTTCCCATAAAAGTGCGAACATAGGTATAAGGCTAAATGTTAGGGCTTAAGATTCTGGTAAACACCTTTTTAGGCAATTAAATATCTTGTTCCCTGACAGTATTTATTGTAAAGCAATTCAAAACACTCTCTTAAAAACCTCACAAAACAATTCAAGATCTTCCGAAAAACTCAATCCTTTTTCGCTCAATTCCCGTGTAAAAAAAGCTCTGTGCACCCTTTGCCAGTAAGCCAATGACAAATCGCCTTCGCCTTCCATTTTCGCCCAAGCTTCGTCAACTTCATTGAATTTACACAAAAATGTTTTCTGTGTTTCTATAATACATTTCGCTTCACCAAACCAGTCTGTAATAATCCATAAGTTTCCTTTTTGAGGTAATGGTACATTATCTTTTTCATAACTGATAAGTGCACCACAAGTACCAACCTTTTTGCCTTCCAATACCAATTCAGCACAAACATTAGCATCAAGTTCATTATCACAAAAATGATCGATGGGAGGCATTTCAGCTTCTTTGTACGAAGGATATTTTTCCTGAAAAGCTTTCCATAGTTTTATTGCAGAAGTGTTTTCCATTTTTAATAGATTTAAGGATAACGATTATGAATGATCTTTACTTTACAGTCTTTAAGCTCTAATATCCTTTTCAATTCATAAATATCATCATCTCCAAGTGCTGCTTCGAAATGTCCTGAACTTAACGCGGAACAGGCATATCTTTTCATCGCATCTGACTTCAGATATATATCTACAAATTTGAGCTTTCTATCTATAAAAAAGAAAGTAATCAAATCTATAATATACCAAAGGTATTTCGATCTCAATAAAACCCTTTTCTTATAATTATACCAATTTTCAGTAATTACAATTTCATTTATATCAACAAATTGATAAAATGTATTTGAGTCTTTTTGAAAAAATGGAGACTTGATATTTATACCTTCTTTACTGATCTCAAAAACATTATTTGCCTTATAAGCATAAACAAAAACGATTAAAAGATAAGGAATCAATAGAAATTTGATTAAACACAAACTGTTATAAAACAATATAGGAAAACCGAATAAATACGTAAAAAACAACCAATAAACAGGAAGGGCTATCTGATATATCAATAGAGAAAAGCTCGTTTCTAATATTGCATACTCATTAAATATATACCTTTCTTTCTTCATTAAAGAAATTCAATATACAATCAATTCTAAAATTATTTGAAATAAAAAAGTGGAGTAATGAACAACACTACTCCACTTTAAACTTTATTCAACTTCACACTGTCAGGGCTTTACCTAACCCTGATAGTGCGAAATCATAAAATTACTTTTTAACGATCATTTGTGAGCTTTGATTCTTTCCATCGTTTATACTCACTACATACATTCCCTGTGCTAATTCAGTCGTAGGAATACGGATCTCAAAATTATTCTGAACAAGTGCTTCTTGTTGCCAAACCACACGTCCGCTTATATCAGATAAACTGATCAAGATGTCTTCATTTTCTAAATCCTGAATCACCACATTCACAAAGTCCTGAGCAGGATTAGGGAAAACATTCCAATAAGCCTTACCCAATAGCTGAACTGAAGTAGTATCATCCGGTATTTCATCAAGTATCTGAATAATTTGTGAGAAGCTACCTATACAATCCGGCCCAACAGCAAAATCGGTGATAGAAACCGTTACATCATAAATACCCACATTATCGAAAGTATGAATAGGGTTTGCAGATGTACTTGTTGTACCTTCTCCAAAGTCCCACTCCCATACAACTCCTTCGTTATTACCAAAGAACTGGATCGGTGTTCCCACTTCACCTTGTTCAGGAATAACTGCATCTACGCTCAGTACATTAACAGGAACATCTAAAGTAATTACATCAACCCCATTCGCATTGCTAACCAATAAGGTAACCTCATAAACACCGTCTTCGGTAAAGGTATGTACCGGATTTGTTTGAGAGGAAGTTCCTCCATCGCCAAACTCCCATTGCCAGGTATTCGGGAAAAACTGCGCTGTACTTGTAAATTGCACATCACCTCCACATGGAGATATTTGTTCAAAAACAAAATCTGCTATTGGCGCTACATCTGGAGTTTCACAGGTAAATGTTGCTTCAAAACCAGAGAAACCTGCACCGGTTATCGCATCCGTTACCTCATATAAAGTAATATATTCTCCTGTCGAAGTAAAGCTGAAACCAGGTGAAATAGGATTTGCATTATTATATCCGCCTACTAAAGTACTTGTAATATCCGGTCCGTCGTAAACATATAATGTATCAAATACATCATAAGAGAATTCGAGGAAAGTAAGCGTTATAGAACTCGCACCAGGAGCATAAATTACAATTGTTCCGTTAGAATCATTTACATAGAATACATCTCCTCCACTATCGGTAACCGTTCCATTACATCCAACTACTAAATTTTCGCTGTTTGCCGGAATACTTTCATCCAAACAGTTCAAATCAACATTAATAAAGCTCTCATAAGTTATGGTATCAGTTCCTATATCGTTTGAAACAATAAGGCTTACATCATACATACCAGATAAGTCATAAATGTGTGTAGGGTTTTCATCTGTAGAAGTTGTACCATCACCAAAATCCCATAACCACGAAGTAGGGGTATTAATAGAATTATCGCTGAATTGAATTTCTACATCTTCACCACAAACCAATTCGTCATTATCAGCTGTAAAGTTTGCTTGTGGGAAAGCAATAACATTCATCGTTACCGGAATGATCAATGGTGAATTATTTGGCTCATTCGTAATGAAATTAATATCGAATTCATAACTATTTGCCAATAAATTTTCAGCACAAATCTCAATAGCAAATAACTGTTCCCCAGGGAAGTCAATAACACCAGATTCAGGCGTAATTGTTAACTGAGGCTCAAATGGACTACCAATAAAGTATTCTTCTAAATCACCTGTTGGGAATGAACCTTCTACAATTACGTTACCGGTAAATATATCAGTAACAGTGAATTGTGCTAAAGCTCCATCACCAAAAGTGTCTAATAAGCGTAAAGTATAAGTTTCTAATCCACTTAAACCGGTCAATAATTCTGTATATTCTGTTTCCTGTTCTGTATAAGTACCAGGAGCTACACTTAAAGCAATATTACCATCGCCATCAACCACTTCCCAATAAAATTCTGTAGGGAAGAAATCGGTTGTAAAGGTAAACTCAAAACCTGCCCCCGGAATGACTACGTCGTACTCTAAAGGACCTTCACCAACATTGCTAACCGTTACAACAAAGCTCTCACAATTGCCTGCTTGCAGTGTTGTAACAATTTCTTCTGTATCTAATTCCGTAACTGGAGCTCCTTGTCCAAAAGCAATAATATTCAGATCAATAGTTTCATCGTTGTTAAGGATATTAATAATACCGCTATAATCCAGAATTTCACCCGGAACAAAAGTTATAGTGAACGTTTGTGATTCACCTACCAATAAGAAACCGGAAGAAGGTTCTACCTGAAAGGCATCACCAAAAGCAGATACAAATTCATCAATAAATAAGGTATCTGTACCTGTATTACTTATCACTATATCCAAAGAATTGGTATTTCCAATTAACACAGAACCAAAATCTAAGGTTTCATCTGCTTCAACAGCAATTTCAGGAACACCTACAACATTCATTATTACAGGAACTTCTATCGTTGGATTAGTAGGATCGTTCGATGTTATAATGATCGTTGCAAAGTATTGCCCACCAATTAAACCTGTAGCATCAAATAATACTTCATAAGAAGTAATTCCATCAGGGAATTCCGAAATGCCACAATCTTCTCCTTCAAGTGATAACCAGGTTGAAAATCCGGTTAAGGTTGCCAATGCAAATTCCCCATCATTTGTAGCAAAATCGAATAAGCCTTCTGCTATCAACGTTCCACTAGCTGCATCAGTAACCGTATAAGGTACATCGCCAAATGCACCATCACCAAAAGTATCTAAAAGGTTAAGCGTATAAGTAGCATTAGGGTCCAGGCCTTCTGAAATTAACACTTCATAAGTTGTAGTCTGTTCTGTATAAGTTCCAGGTTCTACACCTGTAACGATGTTTCCATCTTCATCCGTAACATTCCAGAAAAATTCAGCAGGGAAGAAATCGGTTGTGAAAGTAAGTAAATAACCCGACCCTGAATTAATGATCGTGTTAATACAGAATTCCAGATCACTGAGTCCTATATTGCCGACATCGAATACCACACTTCCCTGTTCATCAACATTCAATGTTATTTCAACCGGATCAGGATTAGGGTCAACAATCGGTGCCCCCACGCCTTCTGCATTGATTACTACTTCGTAAACAGGTTCATCTGCATCATTGCTTAATATCGTTAGGATTAAGCCTTCTATCGTTTCAACTTCATCAGGTGAATAAGTAATTACAATAGATTGAGACAAGCCAGGGAATACAATAAAGTTTGTATCACTCAGTGTAAAGTTTTCATCATCTAAGAAAATATCGTTGATAAAGAGTGTATCATTTCCAGTGTTGAAGATTGTTAATATCAAAGACTCTTCAGTGAACTGAATGACCTCACCAAAATCGAGTGTATCGGCTGAAACTTCAATCTCAGGGCGACCAATTACCGTAATTGTAACGGGAGTAATACACTCAGGATTATCCGAATCATTAGTACTTACAGTTACGAAATAAGTATAAGTTCCATCCGGCACATTTTCAGTAGTTATATCTAAAGTTATATCTTCAAAAGAACCTGCACTTACAATGCCGGTTGGAGGAATAGCGTCAAGCCATTGAACATTGGTTACATTACTACCCCACTGAACAATATTCGTTAGCATTTGTAACATACTTTCGTTGGCAAAAGCGTAGTTTAATCCAACAAATACCACATTACCTCCACCAATTCCAATATTTTCTTGCACACTTACCATATCGTAGCCCTGAAAGCTCACTAAGGTTTCAGCATTTTCATTCTGAACATCATATAGAGTTGTACTAACCTGCCCCTGGAAAGTAGTTGGTAAACCTGTAGTAATCGGATGCGTAAAATTATCCACTGAAAGGAAAGGACCGTCGAAATTATCTCCATCATAAACACCTTCAATTAAGCCACTATTGAAAATAACGTTAGGATCGTTCGTTTCATTTGAATTCGACTGACCGAAGAATACCACTGTTCCACCATTTTCAACATAGCTTTGTAAAACCCCACTAAAATCATCAAAACGGCTTTCATCCAAATCGTTTTCATGTGCTAAAACAATGAATACCTGCTTGCTTTCCAATTCAAGTTCAAGCGTACTTGGATCACTTGTATTGGTATTGTAAATATTTACATTAGGAACAGTACTTAGTATTTGATTGACCGGATTCGTATAAGTTGGTGATTCATTATCGCCCCAATCGTAAACCAATACTTGTGTAAATCCAGCGATTGCATTTCCTAGTCCGGTAATATCATAAGTTAACTCGCCCGTACCTGTAACCGGGAAATTACCAATGCTGAAAGTAACAGTAGTATCCTGACCTGAATCTAAGACAAATTCATAAGGTGCATCATTATCACACAAGGTTATTTCGTAATCATCATCATCGTTTTGCACCAATTGTGGTGGTGTTTGAATCGTAAATGTTTGAGCTTCCGCAGTAGAAGTTCCTGCACAATTAGAAACACTTAACTCTACAGTGTATTCACCAGGTTCTGTAAAGGTAACTATAGGATTTTGCTGATTCGATATAAGATCATTACTGAAAGTCCATTCCCATTGTCCTGGGAAATTCGCAGATTCATCTATAAACTGAACAGGACTGTTGAACGGAATACTGTTATCAGGAATTGAAAAGGCTGCAACAGGAGGTTCAACTTCATTGACAACATCCCAATAAGCAACGAAACCTTCGCCCGACGAAAAACTGAAAGAAGTGAACACTACACTAAATGCCCCCGAAGTAATAAGGAACGGATCAGAAGGCGGTGGATTCAGATTATCGAAAGAACCAATTAGGGTTGCATTAGGAAATGCTCCATCGTAAAGCTGCACAAAATCACTACCAAAACCAGCCAATGCAAATTCTGCAAAGCTGAACTCGATTTCTGTTCCTTGTCCGGGTTGAACAATAAAAATTCCATTTTCTTCAGCGTCGTAAAAACCATCAGGTCCACCACTATCAAATAATGTTCCCTGACAATCATAAACGATCTGTGTATCAGAAGCAGGCATATTGTATTCAAAACAAACCGCATTCTGTGAATCGAATGAGACCAGATTTTCTCTGGTTAATGTATCACAACCAAAGTCATTGCAAGATATTAATTGAACAGTATAAGTACCCTCTTCAGTATAAGTATGAGTTGGGTTTTGTTCATTGGATGTATTTCCATCACCAAAATCCCAGGTCCACTCAGCAGGATTCAATAAACTTTTATCTTCAAATTCTATCGTTCCTTCACAAGTTATAACCTGTGTTAAGATAGGATCATAATCGGGATCAAAATCAACAATTGGTGGTTGTTCAACAGAGTAACAACTTATCTCAGCTAAAAACCCATCAGCCTGAACTGAACCATCGGAAGTGGTTTCAATGAAAAAACCACCTGTTTGAGATAATACTGCTTCTCCACCGAATGGTAATTCTGTACCTGTAAATTCGCCTAGGAATATTCCACCGGCATCTAAACCATCGTATAATCTGAAGTAGTCGAAATTATTTTCAAAATTGAATTCAATAAACTCAATGATCGGATTCTGATTCGGCTGATTAGCAGTTATTACAACAGAACTATTCATAGCATTTGGATATTGACCATATCCACCTGCATCGAGCAATAATCCATCACAAAAAGAAAATTCATCAGCACCATTGGCAGACATGATAAATTCAAAGCAGGAAATATTCTCAGGATCAAATGAGATCAATTCTTCTTTTGTTAATGTATCACAGCCAAAATCATTACAAGCGATCAATTCTACAGTATATGTTCCGGCTTCTGCATAGGTATGTGTTGGATTTTGTTCATCAGAGGTATTTCCATCACCAAAATCCCAGGTCCATGAATTGGGATTCAGTAAACTTCCATCAGTAAAAGCAATAATACCATCACAAGACAAGAAAGCCTCTCCTCCATCATAATCTGGTGAAAAGGCAACTATTGGAGCTTGTTCTACAGAATAACAACTAATTTCTGCGGCAAAACCAGTACCATCAATGATTGCATCGGAGGTTGCTTCAAGATAAAAAGCTCCTGCAAAAGAAAGGATCTGCTCGCCGCCTGATGGTAAATCAGTACCGGTAAACTCTCCTATTAAATTCCCGTTGGCATCAGTTCCATCATAAATTCTAAGGAAGTCCCATCCATTTTCGAAATCGAATTCAGTGAATTGAAGTATAGGATTAGAATTTGGCTCATCTGCTGTAAGAATCAGCGAACTGTTCATATCCATAGGATAATTTTCATTACCACCAGCATCAAGTAAAATACCCGCGCAAACTGACAATTCATCTGAACCATCTGCAGGCATGGTATATTCTTCCTGAGCGGATAGATCAAAAGCAAATAAGAGTGCAATTAAAATGAAAAAAACAGAATAAAACTTTTTCATGTGCGAAAGGATTAATTATATATATAGAGCATGAGCATAAAAAACTTCCTAAGTTAATAATAATAAGCAATGTTTTAATATTTAATCGTTTTTTTTCTGTATGATTGTTGCTTTGTTGGCTGTATGACATCACTTTGGTTTAATTTTTTCTTAATTTGAAAAAAAACTTTATAATGCGTAAAGAAATTCTTCTGTATTTATTAACTCTTTTGTGCGGTTTAAGCTTGGATGCTCAATCAGTTATTACCGATCAATTCTTCGATGATTGTGATAATTTCTTTTCAAGAAATGTAAGTAATGATCTAATTGATTATCAGCAAATTAAAAATGATCCTGCAACACTATTGGCACTTATTCAAACAATAGATAAAGCTGATATAAGCCAATTAGATGATATAACACAGAAAGCATTTTACATTAATGCTTACAATTTGAATGTTATAAAAGGGGTGATTTTTAATTATCCATTGCAATCAGTTATGGATATACCTGGTTTTTTCGATGAAGCTCAACATTTGATCGCACAGGAAAAAATGACCTTGAATCATCTGGAAAATAAAGTCATTCGTCCAAAATACAATGATGCAAGAATACACTTTGCCTTAGTCTGTGGAGCAAAAGGTTGTCCTCCAATAATCAATGAAGCTTATAAACCCGAAAACGTAGATGCCTTATTAGAACGTCAAACACAAAAGGCAATAAATAACCCTGATTTTATTAAGATTTCAGATGGGAAAGCTGCCATTTCTAAAATTTTTGAATGGTATGCTGAAGATTTTGGAAAAGGAAAAGCAGGGATCATTAATTATTTGAATGAGTATTTAGAAAAACCATTGACGAATAAAGCTACTATCTCGTACTACACTTACGATTGGGGACTGAATGTATTACCTGTAAATTCAAATACCACAAATGAACCTTCAAGTTTTGCCACTGTAAATGATGAAATACAAACATTAGAATTAAGCCCTCAAGATGTTCGTTATTACGTTTCTGCACTTTATGATAAAGGTGAGTTTGAAGTTAATATTTTCAATAATTTCTTTACACAGAAGTTTAAGAACCCTACCGGACAAGGAGATAAATTTACTGGAAGAGGCACTTTTTTCACCACTTTTGTAAATGCCCTTTTTGGGATCAATAAACGTTTAAATGTTGGTTTCGATGCAAAAATCCGTTCTGTAGCAGAAAATTTCAATACAGCTGCTGAGCCATTCGAAGCCTTTAAGTTTTCTAATAATGACAAAGTAAATGGTAGCTATACCCGCTTCCAACCAACTGCTATTGGTCCTCGTGTTAAATACACACCTTTCAAAAAATTTGGAAATATTTCAGTTCAGCAAACTTTATATATTCCTTTAGGAAAAAATTTAGAAGGAAGTGCTACCAAAGGTTTTGCCGACTGGCAAGGCTTGACTTTATGGAACCAAGTATTCTACGATACCAATATCGGAGATCATTTCGGGCTTTTCGCAGAGGTAGATCTATTAATGGAAAATTTCACTGCACCTTTCAATGAAAACTATTATTGGCAATTAAGTACACCAATGACGATTATTCCAAGTTATTTTCCAAATAACAAAGTTACTATTTATGCCCTGGTAGGTTCAGCACCCCAATGGGCTATGAATAAGTCAACTGCTGATTCAGATGTAGAAAGATTTTATGTTCCTTACAACCAATATGGAATGGGTTTTAAATATCAGTTTACAAAAAATTGGTTAGGGGAAATATTATACACAGAATTCATAAATGGTACAGATCGTGTTGCTAGAACTTTTAACTTCGGCATACGTTATATAAAAAGATAAGGGAAAGAAAGCCTTGCGTGATAATGTAGGGCTTTTGCTTTTTTATATAATTTGAAGGTAGTGACGCAAGAGCAAAGCTAAAAATTGTGCAATACAAATATCTGCTGGTCTGAAGACACAGCAGAGGTTCAACCGGTTTTGATCTGAGACGCACAGTCACCTGACTAAAACCAAAGTCAGTTAAATGTTTTTCAAATTGTATTATAGAGAATTCAAGCGTTCATCTGCTTTAAAAGCTCCTCTTTTATGTAAGATCCACTGTGCTTCATCGAGTGGAGAAACACCAATATATTCCCTCATTTTTTCGGCAGCAAAATTCGTTTTTTGGTATCCGTCTAAACTTAGCTTCAGTCTTCCTTTTCCAGAGGTTGTTGTATTGAATTTTATACCATAATCCATTGCTTGCTCAACCGATACTTTTCCTTTTATAACAAAAGAGTTTCCTTCAAAAACAGGCGTATTAATGGTCGCTTTCATTCGGGTCAAATCACTTGTTAGTGCCCCTAACAAATCTTTATGTGCTTTAATTTCATAGGCATACATTGGCTCTAAAAGATCGGTTTCAGCATGCTCTAATGCCCGCATTATCCCCATTGGCGTAGCGAGTAAAAAATCACCTGGATTGGAGTGCATTGTATGATCTTCGCCTTCCAAAAGTGTAATTTTAATATCAGTAACTTCCCAACCTTTTATTCCTTGTCTTAAGGATAAAGGAATAGACAACTCAACTTCATTCTGATATTTTTTGGCAATATCACTATATCTGACTTTTGATTCAAAATGAACACCACTGCCCGGGCTTAATGGCTCAACCATAAACTTCATGATCGCCCAACAAGGTTTGGGCATCCAATACCGAACAAAGCCCTCAGCACTACTCTTAGGTGTCTCTTTATAAATAATTTTCGGAGACTGGAAACTGCTCGCTATTCCAAATCTATTTAGCAAGCTATCTTTTAATACTTCTGTTTGAATTGGCCCTAATATTTTCAGGTGAAATTCTTTTTCTTTTTTCAACCATTGAAAATCTAATTGAGGATCTTCGATGTTCAGAATTTGCAGCGCCTCAGCAAGTTTCTGATAATCTTTATCCTGTTCCGGAAAAACCTGTACACTTAAAACCGGTGGATTGATCTTTTTGAACTCTTGGTTCGAGATTTCCAAGCCTAGATTATCTCCCGGTAAAATCAGCTCAGAAGCGCTGATCATAGCAACATCATTGCTATCGACACGATCAATCTGTTTTAAGTCTGCCACTTCGGGCTGGTAAATCTGATTAATCTTTATTTCTTTTTTAAGTTGATGTGACCAAACGAGTTCTTTAGTTCTTAAATTCCCGCTATAAACCCTCATATGTGCTAACCGTCCTAACTTAGCATTATAAGAAACCTTAAATACTCTGGCTGCAAAATCACGCTCTTCAACAATATGAAAATCACACAAGTCAATTAACTGATCAAGCAACTCCATAATTCCGATATTATATTTTGCACTTCCAAATAATAATGGCGTAAGTTGTTTTGATTGGAAATACATTTTGAACTTTTCCTGAATATCATTCAAATAAGTCAAATTACCTTCTAAATACTTTTCAAGAAACTCTTCATCCAGATCTGCTAAATTTTCAAAAGACTTTTCAGGAATATATTCATCCACATAATCATTTGCCTTATCAATACCTATTAACTGTAGATTTTCCCGATCATTATCATCTACGATATTCAATGCAAAGAGTTGGGTTTGCAAATCCGTTTCAATCGTTTTAAAAAGCTGTTCAAGATTTGCGCCATCTCTGTCAATTTTATTAATGAATAGCAAGCAGGGCAAATCGCTTTCATTAATAGTATTCCAGATATTCAATGTATGTGCCTGAACGCCTTCTACGGCTGAAACAACTAAAATCACAGCATCTAAAACTGATAAGGCTCTGTCAACTTCAGCAGCAAAATCAATATGCCCGGGTGTATCTATGAGGTTGACTTTCGTTTCTTGCCAGTTAAATGAAACCGTTGAAGTTTTGATCGAGATACCTCTTCTTTTTTCTAATTCCAAATGATCGGTAAGAGCAGAACCATCATCTACACTTCCTTTTGTTTTGGTTGCTCCGGCAGCAAAAAGCATTGCTTCGGTTAGGCTTGTTTTACCGGCATCGACATGTGCTAAAACACCTATATTTAAAATCTTTTTCGGTTGCATTTTTCAATGGTAGAATTTACTTAACTCCAATCTCCCTGTCAGTATTATAAGCCTTGACAGGAAGATTGGAAAATCAAAAACATTAATAATAAGCTATAGTATTCCCTACCTTACTTCTGTTAATAGTCCAGAAATTATAATCTACATTATTTACAACACCGTTCCCGTCTGTATCCTGATTAACATACATATTTACAACAGCACTATTACTAGTCCATATATTAAAATCGTTATTATTGATTACTCCATTACCATCATAATCGCCTGAATATGCTGTTTCAAATCCAAACTTTGTTTTTGTTTGCTGAATACCTAAAGCAACACCTGATTGCGTAAAATCTGCAATATTATTAACAAGGTTATCGGTATCAGCAACTATTGCTAAATGCGATTTATGATGAACGCTAACATACTGTATATCATTAGAATTAGCTGTAATGGCAATTCTTGAATTACCATTTACATCGAAAACATCACCATTGACATCAACATAAGCAGCTTTGGTTTCCAAGATATTTTCTGAAGCATCGTAAAAATTAAGTAATACCCAGTCAACCATATCTGTTGGTAAAGTTGTAAAGCTCTCGGTTCCATTATAATTCCAGGGAGCTGTATTAAAAGGTTGAGATAATGGTATAAGGTTATTAGTATTCAAACCATTGTTCATTGTTCCATTTGATTGGATCATACCTTCCAATAAAACCTTAAAGCCATAACCAGCAACACCTTTACATAAACAGTTGGCATCGTAAACATCATTAACTGTATCAGGATCATTATCATCACAAGTTCCGCCAGTATTATTGGTATAACATTCAGCATAAATTTCAAAATCTGTATTACCATTCGTATCACTGAAGAAGTGCAGATGTTTTTCTTCATCCGAAAAATAAACACTTAAAGAATCGTGTGTTGTATTCCAAACAGTGGTAGGTAATTCATCGCCCAATTCAAAAGGGAAAAGTAATACCTTAAAGTCTGGGCTGATACTATTACTTGTAACGACTAAACGCTTTCTGTCCCAATTAGGATTAGGATTGTAAGTATTTCCACTGAAATAATCGACATAATCCAATGTTTCTATCACTCCGGGATTACTTGTTCCATCGTAATTTTCATTATTCAACACACGAACTAATAATCTTCTATTCCCTGTTCCTGCAGGTTCTTTTAATACAATATCACAACGGTAATCGTTATCTTGCAAATTAACATCGTAATAATCGAGCTCCAGATCACGTGCTATTTGTGCGTTCCATGTATAAGTATGTGTTACATTATCTTTTTTAACATCATCAACTACAAGCAGCATCGATCTGTCTCCCTTCAATAATCCCAGGTTCCTAACAACTTTCTCCATTGGGTTGTAAGCCTTTTTCACCATTCTTTCCAACTTATAGCCTTGTGTCCAATGCCCATAATCGTAAAAAGGAGTATTATAATGTGCTTCAGGTTGTGGATCTACCAGAAAGTCATTCCACGTTTCTGTAACGGCTGACCAGCCATTATTACCTAACCAAGGATGATTTCCCGTTGAAGATTGTGGCGACCAATGCCAATCCCAAGTATAGGCATAAGTAGCGTCTGCCTGAGCTTTCGACAAACTAGGCGAACTTGAATAATTCAACAAAGTCGCAGGTTGTCGGCATTTATCCCCATCCGGATCACCAACAGGTACACCCAATCCATCGACTAATACCATAGAATGATACTTAGAAACCTGAAACTGACTGCCCCCATAAGATTTTCTTATCCAAATTCTTTCTAAACCACTCATGGTAAAATCCAGACGATCACCATGGGTATGTCCTCCCATATCCTGACGGGCATGGAATTGTACTTGTAAAGCTGACTTTTCGCTTCCTGAACGAAAAACAGCGAGCCCTCTATCATCGGCAACATAATCATTCACTACTACATTATCGGCTTGTGCTTGCCATGTGTTAGTGGAATAATCCAATGCAAATACCGCTGCCGGAATCAGGTAATTATTATAACTATCATCGGGACGGATTTGTGAGTAAACATAGCCGTTCGATGAGTTTTCATACGTTGAACTAATATAATTTCGCCAGACAAAATCAATTTTATCAGAATTAGGAAACGCCCATTTTAAACCAACAGCATCGGCGGCATTGAATTTATACATTCCTTTTTCTTCATCGTAGCCCGAACCACCCCAAACATCGTAACTTGTAAAGCCTTCACCAAAAGGTTGAGTAATCGCAGGTAAAAAATCTTCGCCATACGCTCTTACGTGTGGATGAGCAAGAAGACTATACCCCCTTTTTGCACAAGCAATAAGTGTCGTTACAAATTGGTAATTCTTACCTAAGCCTTCATAGCCGGCACCTGACGGATACCAGCCATAATTTATAAAAGTATGCAAGGCTCTGTGCCATTGATCGGTTAAAGTTTGTGAATAACCTGTTTCTCCTTCAATAGCAAAATTCATTATAATTTCAAAAGTGTTCAGGGTACTCCAATTAGAGGTATTGGCATAACAATAAGTTGTGGCACCATGGCGCGGTGTACCCGGAATAAGTTGTGCTAAAGCAGCGCGAATATCATTTTGTTGTTGGCTTGTTAAATTGTTATACATAAAATCGTAGCAAAGTGCCATGTGTGTACCACCGAAGTAATTATAATCTTCCCAATTGAGTGTTGAATCGGCTAAAATAAGGGTTGACCAATAATGCATTGCCTCACACAAATTGGTAATTCTTTGTGAAGCTGAAATACCAATATTCGCATCGAAATCTGTTGGGTAAAAAAGTAAAATATAGGCTTCTAATGCCATTGACGTTGCCAAAACATGTCGATCTTTAACAGTAGCATTATCGAATACTGTTGGATCATTATTTATCAAAGCTGTAAAAAGCGGTTCTTTATTCCAAAAACCGGAATTGGCTACATATCTGTTTCCATCAGGATCGAGGGCGTAAGATGCGTTTTGATTGTAAGTAGATCCGAGATTCAATAAAGTTGCATAAGAATTAATGGCGGCTTTTGCCTCCTGCCCTGAAATGGTATTTTCCATTCTATTCAGAATATCCGGCATTTCTGAGGGGCCGAAATAAACTCTGGGATGTACGCCGATTGCCGGAGTATGAATAATATCAGCTACACCCGTAGAATCCCAGGCAACTGTACGTGTTCCAAGTCCTGTAGATTCATCGTTGGTATAATTCGACCAATTGTAAACAAAACCTCCTTTCTTGGATTGTTGTGCATTTGAAGTAAATAAGATCAGGAAGCTAAAAGATAACGCCAGTAAAAATCTCATATTCTTTTGTCAAATTGTAGAGTATAAAAATACACCTTGCAAGCCAACAAAGTAAAACTGTAAAAGAAATTATTTCAGGCACTTGAATTACAAGCACACCTACAATCAGAAACCAACTCCTACCCCAAAACGATAAATCAAACCATTACCCGTTTGAAAGGGTGTATTGCTGAAAAGAATATCATAAAGCACTACAGCATATAAAGAAGTTCTTGTATTACCCAAAGGTTGTGTAAAGCCTCCACCTATTGGTAGTGAATTCACATTCCACGATTGATCACCTTCAACATATTTTATATTGTTGAACGCATATTCTGCATGAGCAAAAATGCGCATATTTCCAAACATGCGACTATCTTCGATATTGACAATACGATATTCAGCGAAGGTTAAAAGACCAAGGGTTCTATAAGTGTCAGAAAATCCTTGTCTATTCAATCTAACATATTCAAATGAAGGTCCTGCTGCAATTCTGAAACGATCAATAGCAATTCCACCAACGGGTGTTAAACCTATTTGTAGTAAAGAAGCATTACCATTACTAGTGAAACCACCAGTTATATAAGGAATAAAAATAGGTCGGATTTCTTTTCCTTTTTTAGTTGTTTTCTTACCCAACACAGAATCTCTTTCTGCTTGTTCTGTCTGGCTTCTTCCTTCTGAACGTTTATTGGGCAATGTAGTTTGTGCAACTAAACTATTGGAAAATATAAATGAGCATAATAGTAAACCAATGAAAAAAGAATACTTCGCGTACATAATTTATAAATTAAATTAAACAGTTCCTTCTAGCTTCAAAACGATCAATAAAAGAATTCCAGCCAGCATTATAGCCTTAATTCCATTACTTACTAATTTGAAGTTAGCAGGACGATCTGCATTTTTTAGACGTATAATCAAATAAAGTAACGGTAATTGTAGTAATAGAATTGCCAACCACCAGCTTGGGAGCATCCAAAATTCGGGATTATATTTCAATTGGTAGAATTGAAATAAGGCTATACATGCAATCGTAAATATGTTTATTCCGATAGTAAGCTTTTTTGTTTTTGAAATTCCCCAAACAATTGGAAGGGTTTTACATTCTATGGAACGGTCTCCTTCAATGTCTTCCATATCCTTTACTAACTCTCTTTGTAAATTCATTAAAAAGGCAAAAAGTGCATAAGATAACACAAAGAATTCATCGAAGGCATTATTCGGAGCAAACCAATAAACGACCAATACGACTGTAGCTGTAATAGCTGAGACTAACAAATTTCCTATTAAAGGTAGTTTTTTTAAAGCAACAGAATAATACCATAATAAAACCCAAACGATCAAATGTATTATACCCAAATACCAATGACCTAAACGAAAAGCCAGAAAAAATCCGATTCCTACACCTAAAGTATTGAATAAGATATGCCATAACATGGCAGTTCTGCGTTTAAATACTCTATTTATATAAATTCGGTTTGGCTTGTTTATTTCATCTGCTTTTACATCAAAATAGTCATTAATAATATATCCGGCCGCAGCTAAAAAAACAGTTGAGAGTATCAGTAAAGTTAGATGGTAAAAGTCTATATTATGAATGGCTTCGTAGTGTTGAAGGCAAAGTGCAACCAATAGCTGAGTAAGAGCAATATATACAAGATTTACCCAACGAATCAAACCAAAGAATGCACTTATTTTTTTCATAAACATTATTCATGATTCATAGTTGATAATTGATGGTTGATGATTGATGATTAATAATTTATCACCCATCACCCATCATTTATCATTTATCATTTATCATTTATCAACCATAACCATACAAAGTTAGTTTTTATAACCTATTAACCCCATTTTTCCAGCACTCCAATTCCGAATAGGGCAAAATCATATTTTACAGGATCGTTAGCATCGAATTTTTTCAGATTATTACTGAGTTCGAGCGTAGTTTTCCAATCTACTTGTTTTCGCTCTATGAGTTTTAATCTTCTTGCAATTCTTTCAACATGAACATCTAAAGGGCAAAGAAGTTGACTAGTTTTGATCTGTTTCCATAAACCAAGATCTACTCCTTTATTATCATTTCTGACCATCCAACGTAAAAACATACATAAACGTTTACAGGTAGATTTACGAACCGGTGTTGCTACATGTTTTTTCGTTCTCGATAAAGCTTCAGGTAAGGAAAAAAATAAATTATGAAATCCGGCTAATGCAGGACCAATATGTTCATCTTCTTCTTTTAAGAAAGACGCAAAGCCATGTTCTAAACTATCATTTTCTGTGTAGAAGTGTTTCAGAAAATGAATAAAATATAAAGTATCATCGGGCTGAAATGTTCTATGTTTGAAATTCAGAAATGGTTTTAAATCCTTTGCTTGATGATTCAATATAAAATCATAAGGCGTGTTATCCATTAAAGAAAGCAATTCATTTGTTTTATTAATGATAATTTTGCGCATGCCCCAAGCGAATGTTGCCGCAAAAAAAGCAGCGATTTCTATATCCTGTAATTTACTGAAGCGATGTGGCACGCCAATTGGGTCATTTTCAATAAATTCCGGACAATTAAACTTTTCGTAAGCATTTTCTAGTTGCTTTTTAACGATTTTGAAGTCCATAATTAGCGGATTAAGAAAAATGTATGAAGAAAATTAAACGTGAATGTACGGTTGAAGTGTATGAAAATGAAAATTCTTTTTCAGCTATAGAGAAAAAACTATTCGAAGCAACACGCAAAGCTTGCCTTCAAGCTTATGCTCCTTATTCTAAGTTCAAGGTTGGAGCCGGCATTTTATTAGATAATGATAAGATCATTATAGGAAACAATCAGGAAAATGCAGCTTATCCGAGTGGCTTATGTGCCGAACGTGTTGCCATCTTTCATGCTGGGGCAACCTATCCGGATATTCCCGTTAAAGCAATAGCTATAACAATTGATTACGATTTGGTTAACACCAACGAATTTGTATTTCCTTGTGGAGCCTGCCGACAAAGTATGATCGAATACGAAATGCGTTATAAAAGATCGATACCAGTTTTTCTTTTAGGGCCAAGTAAAGCAATAGGAAAAATTGACTCTATACGATCTTTGATGCCTTTCTATTTTGATCGGGACTTACTTCCTGAATAAATAAAGATAAAATTAACTTCTTTGAACAATCACAGACCTACTGTCAATGAAAGATTAAACAGGGTTCCCAACTGACTAAAGTGATAGCCATCGTAGGTTAGTTGACTATAACGTTGATTGAATGTAATAAGGTTAGATTGTTCTTTTAGTAATGCTTCATCGTTAAGGATCAATTCGCCAGCTTCGTTCTCTGCTTTGAATTCCCATTCAGGTAATACGTTGAAAATATTATTAATATTCACTGCCATAGAAATCCTATCTGTAATATTATAAGAAACACCTAAGTCGGTAACTACCTTAGTTTTAAATCTGGTATATAAATTAGGATCAAGTCCTTGTTGGTTGAAGATCGTAGGACCGAATAATGTATTGTTCAGAAAAACATGGAATTTCTTGATATTATAATGTAAACCTAAAATAGACTTATACTTAGGTCGTGATGTAAAGAATAATGACTCCTGAGTTTCATTCAATACTTCTTGTTTGGCTTCTTGTATTATTTCAGGGTTTTTAATGTCACCTCTTCTTTCATTCTGTATGGTATAGTTTGCAGAGAAATTCGCTCCTAACAATCCTTTCCCAAGATTAAATCCTGCAAAGTTGACAACAAAGTCAATTCCTTGTGTACGTGTATCCAATGCATTTGCAAAAAACTGGATCTCTTTAATATTATTCTCTTCTAAAATTTCATCTAATGACGATCGACCAGCGAATGTACCTTTGATCTCAGCACTTAATGCAATTCTATCTCTAACAATAATATTGTAATAATCTACTGCTATACTAAGTCCTTTAACAGGTCGAATGCCTATACCAAAGGTAAAATTCTGTGATCTTTCCGGTTCTAAAAAAGGCAGATTCAATAAGCGAGCTTCGCGCGATACATTGCTAACAAAACCTGTTAATTGAATACCTTCACCAGCAACAAAGTTATATTGTGATTTCTGAGAATAAATCTGATGTAATGTTGGTGCTCGAAAACCAGTTGATGCTGAAGATCTCAATGTTATTTTATCATTCAAAAACTTATAACGGGTACTCAATTTCCACACAAAAGCAGTTCCAAAATCACTGTAGTCTTCGAGGCGAACAGTTCCATTTATCAGAAAATCTTCCGTTAAATCTGCTGCTACACCAACATATCCCCCCAGGTTATAACGATTAAAAATGCCTGAGTTCCTAGAATCATTTCCTGAAAATGAATCAGCTCCGCCATCTTCGTAAGAAGCTAGGTCGCCTTCTATTACTGTAAACTCCTCTGCTCTGTATTCAGATCCAAAAGCTAATTCAAACTTATCGCTTAATCTTCTGGAAACATCAATATTTAAAACGCTATGAAAAAAACTTGTTCCTCCCTGATTGAACTGTATAGGGCTATTTTCTCTGTACTTATAAGTTCCATCAATATTTAGAGTTTCGTTACCATTATGTGAGTTTCTAACAGTATATAATTGGCGATTTTTACCAATTGTAAAACTTCCATCTATGATCCAGCCATTTTTTTCTACATCAATTCCTACTGTTCCATTATAATCTAAAAGTTCACCATCGAAGGTTGGCAAATAGCCTGCATAATCCATTACACCATTTGTGTCAGCATCTTCATAGCCAAATTCATTACCAAAGAAATCCTCAAGGTAATCATACTCTTCTAAAGTACGCCAATAAGGAGTTCTATAATTAGCGAAGCTGTTCACTTTTTTATAAGTGTAAGCTGCATTCCCATAAACTTGAGTAGATTCAGAAATCGGCGCCATCATATTAGCAACAAACTTTGCAGCCGTAGTTTCTGGCGATGCATTATTAATATTACCTGCATCTGGTTTCTCTTCCAAAAATGCTTCGATATCTTCTATGCTTCCACCAAAGTCATCATGTTCTCCCTGTGCATCAACCGTTCCTGCTCTATTAGCAAGTTCAGACTTAGAAAAATCGGCAGTAAAGTTCAGGAATCCGTTTTTAAACAGCTTACTCCCGTGATTCAAAGCAATCCCATAATTCAAGCCATCGCCCTTACCAGTTATTCCACTATTAAATGAAATGGAACTATTATCAACGTCATCTTTCAGAATGATATTCATTACACCCGCAATTGCATCTGAACCATATTGAGCAGACGCACCATCTCGTAAAATTTCGATACGTTTGATTGAATTTAGTGAAAATCCCGATATATCAGTTGCCGTTTCTCCAACTCCAGGAGAGGTTTGTGTATATAACAGTGCACTCATGTTCTTTCTTTTACCATTGATCAACACTAGTGTTCTACTTGGTCCCAAATTTCTGATCTCATAAGGATCAAGCAAAGAAGTTGCATCGTTTACAGGCACTTGAGTAGTGTTAAAATAAGGTACACGATGCTGCAATGCCTTATCAAATGTATTTTGCCCGGTTGAAAGTAAATCTTCTGTTTTGATCACATCTATTGGTAGTGGAGTATTCAATGATGTACGGGGTTTTGTACGTGTACCCACAACAACCAATTCATTTAAAAGATCTTTAAATTCATCAATAGTCGATTCGAGTAAAAAGTCCCACGTAACAAGTTCATCCTTTTCGAGTGAAAAAGTTTTTGATACAGTACTATACCCTTCGTAACTTACAGATACTATATAAGTTCCCGGATTTTTAAAATTAAGTGTGTAATTTCCGTAGATATCTGTAACTGTTCCAACATTATCGGTACTTACTTCTGCTCCGATGATCTTAAAATCCTTATCAGATACATTACCAGTAATTGTTTGTGCTTCTATCCCAAAAGACATAGTAAGCAATAAAAACAAGCAGAAAAAATTATACTTATTCATATAAAAACTAATTATTTAGCGAGGGGTAAATAGTCGTTTAATGTCTTAAAATCAAGTAGTTATATTAGAGGGACGTGCGAATGTAACAAAAAAACATAAAAGGCAATAGTTTTGTAATATTTTTACGTCAATAAATATTTATTTTTCTTATTTATAATTCTTTTGAGCCTGAAAATTTTCACCTTTTGGATTTTCAAATAAAAAAAACGAAATCCGTACAACAACAACTTTAAGCAAACGTTCTCAATATCATGTTCAATAAACCTTTCAAAGCAATCCTACACAGCACTCTCCTGTGTTTTTCATTTTTGTTATTAACCAGTGAAGATAGTAATGCCCAAAGAAGATATGACATAAGCTATCAGGAAGTAGGTGGCTGGATTGGTGCATCGAACTATTACGGTGATCTTAATCCAAGTTTCAGTATCAAGGGCACAAGACCTGCATTCGGAGGATATTATCGCCATACTTTTACCCCTTACATAGCGGTTCGCGTAGGTGGTGCTTTAGGATTTGTTGCATTTAAAGACTCATATACCAACTCTCCTTGGCAACAGGCAAGAAATTTATCATTCAGAACACATATTGCTGAAGTTGGAGGGAGCGTTGAATTCAACTTCCTCAGATACATTCCGATGGACAAAAACCATTATGCAACTCCTTATCTGACAATGGGATTAAGCTTATTCCACTTTAGTCCAAAAGCTAAATATGACGGTAAATGGCATAATTTGAGCGATATAGGAACAGAAGGTCAGCAGCAAACCGATCTAACAGGTGTAAAGCCATACAAAAAAATTCAGCCTGCAATACCTATTGGTATAGGTTTCAAATACTGGTTAAAGGGGAAATGGACATTAAGCGCAGAGCTTTCACATCGTTTTACATTTACTGATTATATAGATGATGTTCACGAGGTATATATGAACCAATTATTGATTACTGATCAGACCAGTGCCGTTTTAGCTGACCCTTCGATAATTACTCAACCAAATGATCCTTTAGGAGATCAGGCAGGTGTTCAAAGAGGAGATCGTGTTACCAAAGACAGCTATATGTTTTTCCAAATTTCACTTTCTTATGCCATTTTCAAAATAAAATGCCCTTAATATCAACAGCTTAACACGATTTAACCATCAATTTGACTTAGATGTTTGGGAATACTGCTAATTTTGCCAGTCTTTTACGAATAAACATTGAATTTACTTAAGCAAATAGATAGTTCAAAAATACCTGAACACATTGCTATCATCATGGATGGTAATGGTAGATGGTCGAAACAGAAATTCGGACGCAACCGTATTTTTGGTCATATAAATGGTGTTAACTCTGTTAGATCAATAACTGAAGCAAGCCGGGAATTGGGCGTAAAATATTTAACCCTTTATACATTTTCAACTGAAAACTGGAATCGCCCTTCATTAGAAGTAAAAGCATTGATGGAACTTTTGGTGAATACTATTCAGAAAGAGACTAAAAAATTAGCGGCCAACGGTGTTCGGTTAAATGTTATAGGTGATTTTGAAAAACTTCCTCCTTCTTGTCAGAAGCAATTAGAAGAAGCTTTAGCTGCAACGGCACATAATAACGATCTGATACTTACGCTTGCTTTGAGTTATAGTTCAAGATGGGAATTAACACAAGCCGTTAAAGATTTAGCCAAGGATGTTCAGAATGGAAAGGTCGATCCGGGTAACATCAATGAGGCAATGATACAAAACTACTTACAAACTAAAAACATTCCTGATCCGGAATTACTTATACGTACAAGTGGTGAATATCGAATAAGTAATTATATGCTTTGGCAAATTGCTTATTCTGAACTCTACTTCACACCCGTATTCTGGCCCGACTTCAACAAAGAGGAATTTTATAAAGCTATAATAGATTTTCAAAAAAGAGAAAGACGTTTTGGTAAAACGGGAGAACAGATCGCTTCTTCACAAACCGAAGTATAAGATTATACCGCTTTCATCGTTATGAATAATTATATGAGACAACTGCTAATCATATTTACCTGTTGCATTTTGAGCCTGCAATTTCTTTCAGCTCAGGAACAGACTCAAGATCCTGAACAGGTTCAAGAACCAAGTACTGAACAAGTTCAAGATAGTACAAAGACCGAACAGCCACCTCAGGTGAATGGCACAATTGATTATTCTGCTGTAAAAGAATATGAGATTGGAGGAATAAAAGTAATCGGACCTAAATTCTTAGATGAAAAGATACTGATTACTTTTTCAGGTTTATCGGTAGGTGATAAAATTCAGATTCCGGGAGAGCAGATCCCAAATGCAATGAAAGCACTTTGGAGAAATGATCTTTTTGCAGATGTACAAATTCAAGCCTCTAAAATTGTTGGCGATGTTGTTTTTCTCGAATATCATCTAACAGAACTTCCCCGATTAGCCAGGTATAAATTTGAAGGTGTAAGAAAAGGAGAAGTAGATGGAATCAGGGATATTATTCCACTGATTGCAGGTAAAGTAATTAGTCAAAATGTAAAAAACACCACCATTCAGAAAATTAAAAGGTATTATGCTGATAAAGGTTTTCTGAATGCCGATGTTGTTATAAAAGATCGACCTGACAAGCGACCTAACAGAGTTGTTCTTGACATTATCGTAGAAAGAAACAAGAAAATCAGAATTGAAGATATCGTTATTACGGGGAATGAGAACATGCTCCCACGTAAGATCAAAAGAAAGTTAGGAGATACTAAAGAACGTACCCGATTAAATCCTAAAACTCCTATCTTAATGTTCAAAGACCTCAGAAAAGCAAGAGTTGCTGAAACACTTGGTAATGTTTCGATCGCAGATGCTTTGAATTATTTTGATGATAAATTACGTTTGCGCTTATTCAGTAGTTCAAAATTCATCGATGATAAATATGAAGCAGATAAGCAAAAACTCATAGACTTTTATAATGCTAAAGGTTATCGTGATGCGCGCATCGTTCGAGATTCGGTATATTACTCAGAGAAAACCGGAAATCTGATCATCGATCTTGAAATTGAAGAAGGGCAAAAATATTATTTCAGAAATATTGAATGGGTTGGTAATACCAAATATGATGACGAACAATTAGCACAGCGCCTTGGTATTTCTCTGGGAGATACGTATAACCAGGATCTAATGCAACAACGTTTGTATATGGATCCTGAAAGTGGTGATGTGAGTTCATTGTATATGGATGATGGTTATTTATTCTTCAATGTAAACCCTGTTGAAACCTTAGTTGAAGGTGATTCGATTGATTTGGAAATGCGCGTTTATGAAGGTCCACAGGCAACAATTAACAATGTAATTATCAAGGGGAATAACATGACCAACGAGCATGTAGTTCGCCGTGCTCTGAGAACAAAGCCTGGTAATAAATTCCGTCGTTCAGATATTATACGTTCACAAAGAGAGATCGCGAATTTAGGATACTTTAATCAGGAAACAATTGGAATTAACCCTATTCCTAATCCTTCTGATGGTACGGTAGATATCGAATATTCTGTTGAGGAAAAACCTTCAGATCAGCTAACACTTTCTGCAGGTTGGGGAGGTAATACCGTTTATGGAAATGTTGGGGTAATGTTCAATAATTTCTCAATGCGAAATATTACCAAGCCCGAAACCTGGCAACCACTTCCTAAAGGCGATGGACAAACTTTATCGATCAATTTAGTTTCCAATGGTCGTCCTTATCAGTCTATTTCACTTGCTTTTACGGAACCTTGGTTAGGAGGAAAGCAACCTATTTCTTTAACAGTTGCATTAAACAGAACACGTAATGCCTTTTATGACACCAGAGGTTTTACAAATTTAAGAGATGCTTATCGTCAGGATCCGACATCGTTATTACGTAATACCAGAGCCACTGTTGAAATTGGTAAGCGTTTGAAATGGCCGGATGATTATTTCACCTTGGTTGCTTCTGCTAATTTCTCAATGTATCAGTTGACTAGTTGGCCTAACTTTATTGTAACCAATGGAAACTTCTATAACCTTAGTTTAAAAGCAACACTAAGCAGAACTTCGATCGATGCGCCTATTTATCCTCGATCTGGTTCTTTATTCAGTGTTTCAGTTGAAGCGACTCCTCCTTATTCTGCTATTTCAGGTAAAGATTTTTCTCAAATTACCAGAAATGAAGAGAAGTTCAAATTCCCTGAATTCCATAAGTGGAAGCTAAAGGCAGAATGGTACACGAATATCTGGAAGAATCTTGTATTAAAGACTTCTGCTAAAATGGGATTCCTGGGTTATTATAATGGTGATATTGGCTATGCTCCTTTTGAGCGTTTTCAGTTAGGTGGTGATGGTTTATCTCAATCTGCTAACCAGATTATTACCGGTTTGGATATTATTGCCCTTCGTGGTTATGAGGATACAGATATTACTGATAATATTGTTAATATTCAAGACAACTCAGTTGATGAGAATGGTAATCCGATAGCTAGTAATAATGGAATAGCTGGTCAAACACGTGTAGGAGATCCGTTTTTCAGCAAATATACTTTAGAGTTGCGTTATCCTTTAAGCTTGAATCCTAGTTCAACGGTTTATGCGCTTAGCTTCCTTGAAGCCGGAAATTCATGGAGTGATTTCAGAGAGTTCAATCCTTTTGAATTACGCCGTTCTGCCGGTTTAGGTATCCGTATCTTTTTACCAATGTTTGGTATGCTTGGATTTGATTACGGGGTTGGCTTCGATCAAAATTTTGTTAGTGATGGAAGCTTCGGAAATTATCTGAGTACTTTTGGTAAATTCAGCTTCATACTTGGTTTTGAGCCAGAGTAAGGCGTTTTATTCAGACCACAATACATTAAAAATATAATTTGAGCAAGTGGAACGAGGCAATGCCTCGTTCCTAACTCTATATCTCAACCAAGTAAACAGTTTTTAAATCCAAATGTAGTAATCTGGAATTTAATCAAAGGTTATGCTTAAAGCCGTTTCAATAATTATGACAGCTGTTTCTCAACCTTCTCAATGGGAAGGGAAGTTAGATGATGGCAGAATGTTTTATATAAGATACAGAGGGTTTGGATTAACCCTGGAAATCTCTCATGAACCTACTGATGATATTATGGATGCTGTTCGTGGCAAGTTAATTTTCAAAAAAGAAGTTGACTTTGAGCATTTTGGAATGAGCACAGAAGAAATGATGGAGCATTTAGTTGAGCATATATCATTTGATGAATGTTTACCCTGAAAAAAGAATATTTTTCAGATTTCATTTTGCAATCGATTCCCTTTACTTGATTTTTTGTTTTTTGTTGGTCAGCGACCAGCTTGGAGGGAAATGGCTAAACAACAATACCATGTCATTCTGGTGTATACCAGAATCTACAACCCTTACATTTAGTCTCTATGTCTATACATTACCACCTCGTTTTAGCATACACTATTATAGATGAATATCGAAAGGTTATTTTAGCGCTTCTTGGTCAAAATCAAAATTCAGGGATTTTTTAGTTAGTCAGCGACCAACTTGGAGGGAAATGGCTAAACAATGATACCATGTCATTCTGGTGTATACCAGAATCTACAACCCTTACATTTAGTCTCTATGTCTATACATTACCACCTCGTTTTAGCATACACTATTATAGATGGATATCGAAAGGTTATTTTGGCGCTTCTTGGTAAACATCAAAATTTAGTTTTTTAGTTGGTCAGCGACCAACTTGGGGAAAATGGCTAAACAATGATACCATGTCATTCTGGTGT
>JAHDFD010000041.1 GCA_020628375.1 Chitinophagales bacterium
TAGCATCTCGGATATAATCGACTGGAAGCATATCATTAACCCCATCATCAAAATATATGGCCTTACATGCAAATCAGGCTTAGTAACAAATAAAGTCAAAAGCGGTATCTCTTTCTCATAGACTTAACTAAAGTAATGTTTTACCTAAAACAAAAAAAGTCCCAAAAACATTATGTTTAAGGAACTTCTTGTTGACCCACTAGGACTCGAACCTAGAATAGCTGCACCAAAAACAGCTGTGTTGCCAATTACACCATAGGTCAATCGCGACCGCAAAAATAGTATAAAAAGGAAATTTCTTAAAGTATATAAATCTTTTTTTGGATTATTTTTTAATCCGCCAATTGGTAGATGGATTCTAAGTTTCGTCCCATTTCGTTATAATCCAGTCCGTAACCTACCACAAACTCATTACTGATCTCATAACCAAAGTACTTTATCTCCAGATCAAACTTTAATGCAGCACGTTTAACCAAAAAAGAAACAATAGTAACATCGTGGACACCAAGAGATTTAAGCCTAGGAATAAAATAATTCAATGTCTGTCCAGAATCAATAATATCTTCGATAATGATGACTCTCCTTCCTATCAACTTTTCACTATTCCAGTGTTCTTCTTTGATCTCTCCTGTCGATTCAAGACCATCATAACTAGAAAGTTTGACAAATTGCATCTCGGTATGAAATCGAATGAACCTCAATAAATCAGCTGCAAAAATGAATGATCCATTGAGTATACATAAAAAAACAGGATTCTGACCATCAAAATCTTCATCAATTTGGGCAGCTAATTGCTTTACTTTCGAGCGAATTTGATCTTCTGATAAAAATAATTTGAATTTCTTATCGTGTAGTTGTATCAGTTCTCCCATTTACTTAAGTCCATATTTATCAATTAAATAAACTAAACTGGTAATTGAAGCCGCTCCAAGTTCGAGTTCCCTTTTATTAACCGCATCAATATTATCAATCCGAGTATGGTGATAATCAAAATATCGCTGTGAATCTGGACGAAATCCTATCAGTAAACCATTCTGACTTTTCAACGGATTGATGTCTGCGCCCGAACCACCTTTCACCAAACTTAAACCGTAGGGTTCTAAAAGATCGGACCAGGATGTTAATTTTTTAAAATAGTCCGCAAAAATAGAATCTTGGGCATCACAGCTAAATCCTCTGGGCGTAAATCCTCCAGCATCAGACTCAATGGCCGCCAAATGAAATTCATTGTTTTTATTTGATTCTTCGGCGTAAGCCAGCCCACCTTTTAGGCCATTTTCTTCATTCATAAACAGTACACAACGTAAGGTTCTTTTGGGTTTGTACCCAATGGCTTTCAATGTTTGAAATACTTGCATCGCATGGACACAGCCTGCCCCATCATCATGTGCTCCACTACCAATGTCCCATGAATCAAGATGCCCTCCAACTAATATGATCTCATCTGGAAAATCAGTTCCTTTAATTTCTGCAATAACACTATGAGAGGTTTTGGGAGCTAAGTTTTTAGAGGTGTTTCGGATATAAAGTTGTACTTCTTGATTTTTCAACATCTTGCTCAAATAATTAGCATCATTGGTGCTAATTGCTAAAGAAGGAATTTGTTCAGCACCATCCTCATAGATGCTGACTCCCGTATGTGGATTGTCATCCTGTTTAAGTGTCATAGATCGCACAATCGCTGCAACTGCCCCATACTTAGAAGCTCTTGAGGCTCCAAAAACCCTTTGATCAACAGCTCCTCCATAGGCATTGAAAGTTCGGATTTGCGTAGGATCCATTGGTCTATTGTAGAATACAATTTTTCCTTTAATTTTTTCCTCACCCAAAACTTCTAAATCATCCAATCCTTGTAGCTCTATCACATTCGCCGTAAGGCCAGCCTCTCCAGTACCTATCGTACCTCCCAACGCAGTAGAATTAAGCGTTTTACCGCCAACAATCCGTACAAGTTCTGGTATTCCTCTATCCCAATGAGGCACTTCACATTCTTGCAACCAAACTTTATCGGCACCTAAGGTATCCAAAATGGTTTTGGTAAATAAAACGCTACGATCTGCTCCTTCTGAACCTGCCAATCTTCCCCCGATTTGGGTTGTCATATCATACAACCATTGGTAGCAATCCCCTTGAGTTAAGGTATGGTTATAGATCTCTTTGATTTTAAGTGCGTCATCGTCATTCTGTGCTTGTACATTGAACAGAACGAAAGTTAGAAATAGACTGAATAAAATTTTATTGAACATGGCTTGGATTAAGTTTAATTTTTATTGATGATAAAAGTAAGATGTTTTGGTTATCCGTAATTAAAAACATACTTTTAATCTACTTTGTGTATATTCTACAATAACTAAATACACAAAAGTATCTAAAGGTTAGGGTTGAGCTAATGCTTAGGCATTAGCTCATTTTAGTTATACATTATTATAAAGCATAATATAATATGTGTAACTTTCCTCTCAAATTACGTCTTAAGTTTAACAACGACCAAAAAACCTAGAATAAGGGACTTTGATGTATATCAATTTATTAAATCCTGCTTTAACTGACAAAAAGACTACAAAAATGTCTGATGAAGACATTATAGTGCTCTTTTTGGAAACCCAGAAAGGGCAATATTTTGATATGCTTTATAATCGTTATTCTGGAAAAGTGTATGGAAAGTGCATTTCTTTATTAAAGAATGAGGAAAAAGCAGCCGACGCAATGCAAGACATCTTTGTGAAGATTCTTTTAAATCTTTCGAAATTCAGTGGAAAATCTCGATTCTCTACATGGATTTATTCAATAACTTATAATTATTGTATTGATACGATCCGAAAGAAGAAAAAGGACCCTCTAGTCACTGTAGATGATCTTACCAACCAATATGATAAAGAAGCTGAAATTGACGACAGCTTCATACTTGAAACCAATGTTAAACGATTGAAAATCATTTTAGATGAAATTCCTTTAAAAGACAAAACCATTTTGTTAATGAAATATCAAGATGAGATGTCTATTAAAGAAATCGGACAACTTTTGGATAAATCCGAAAGTGCTATTAAAATGAAGATCAAAAGAGCAAAACAAAAGTTCAAGAAGACATATTATGAAATTTACAAAGAGTCGTAAATAATTAAACATGGGTGTAAACAATTTTAAAGAACTGGAAAAAGAGCAGGTTGAAAAATTCAACCAAACTCAAAAAGAAAATGTCAAGAATAGCATTGACAGTTCTATTGGGGTGTTTCGATTTATCGGGGACATTTTTGAGCTTTATTTACCTAAGGTAATCGACATGTTTGTACGAATGTCTGGCGGTGGACCAAATGAAAATGGAGCACACAAAAAAAAAGGAAACGATAACCCTAAATACCCTAACCAGTTAAAATAATTTATTCAAAACGAAAAGATGAGTTTTAATTTATTCAATATTGACTTTTCAGGAATGCTCGGAGAGCTCGTTTCTGGTTTCATCAATGGTGTACCTAATTTTGTTTCTGCCATAGTCATCATTTTATTGGGATTGATTATCTCTAAATTTGTTGCAAAAATGATATTGAAATTACTTCAATCAATCAATGCTGATAAGATTGGAGAAAAACTAAATTCAATAGACATCATTGCCCAATCAAATATTCAAATAAAAATCAGCGAATTCTTTAGTAAAATCATTTACTACGTATTGGTTTTATTTTTCCTCGTCATGGCAACGGACGTTTTAAATATGCCCGCCGTTTCAGAATTGGTTGCTGGAATATTTAAGTTTATACCGAATGTTATTTCTGCATTAATATTTTTAATCATAGGATTACTAATTGCAGATTTTATAAAAAATATAGTTTATACCGCATGTAATTCTTTAGGAATTCCATCGGCTAAATTGATATCGAGTTTTTTGTTCTATTTTTTGTTGATCAATGTTATCATAAGTGCATTATCACAAGCAAAAATTAATACTGAGTTTTTATCTCAAAACATCTCGTTGGTTATAGGGGGAGGAGTATTGGCATTTGCGATAGGATATGGCTTGGCTTCCAAAAATGTAGTTGCAAATTATTTGGCATCTTTTTATTCCAAAGACAAATTCAAAGTTGGAGACCGAGTAACCATCAATGATGTTACTGGAAACATTTCCGAACTTGATAAAACTTCCATCACTATAGACACTCAAAATAGCAAGGTAATTATACCGCTTAGTAAGGTTACTAGCGAGAAAATTGAAATACATAACTAAACTTTTTAAAATCATTTTTGAGTACTAAACGAATTTTACAATGAAGAAATTAATGATGTTTTTATGTAGTATGTTTATTCTAACTGCTACAATTAGTGCACAGTCACTAGAGGAATTGAAAGCGATGCAAGCAGAGAAAAAATCTGCGGCAGAAGCCTTAATGGGAGAAGCGGATGCGCTTCAAAAGCAAATTGATGAATTTCCAGGATGGAAATTTGGTGGTCTTGGTATTATCGGATTGGATATTTCTGATAACAATGGATGGTTTGCTTTACCACAAGCATACGCTAAGCAAAACAGTATTGGTCTAGGTTTCACAGCTTTTGGAAATTATGATGCTGACAAATTATTCTGGAGAAATGGATTAACCTTGAATGTTAAAAACCAGAAAGCTAGAAATTTCGCAGACGACACAGAAGTTGAAACGATTACTGATGCTTTATTAATCAACTCTCTTGGTGGATACAAGTTGACTGACAAATTGGCTTTATCTGCGGAAGGAGCTTATAACTCTACACTTTTCAATTTCAATGATCCAGGTCAGTTGACTTTAAGTGCAGGTATCACTTGGTTGCCCATTAACAACTTAACTGTTGTGGTACACCCATTGGGTTATCAGTTTAACTTCCCTTCAGGAGATTTTACTTCTGCTGCTGGTGCCAAAATCGGTGCTACTTATACTGCTGAAATTTTCAAAGGAGTATCATGGAATTCTGCTCTAAACGCATTTATTGCTTACGGTGGAGGTGATGTGACAAGAAATATCCTTGGAACTGATGTCGTTTCAAACTATGGTGCTGGTGATTTAACCAACTGGACTTGGTTGAATGGATTTGGTTTTAGTATCTGGAAAGGTATTGGCGTAGGTCTAAATGTTGGTTTAAGAGGAGATCGCCAGTTGGTTGATAATTATGCTGCAATTGCTACTAACGATCTAGGAGCAACATATATCGATCCTGATTTAAGTTCTGGTGACAACCCAATTCAATTCTTTTACAACTTAGGTTTATCTTACGGTTTCTAAGAATCGAATAAAAAATATTACTAAGCCCGTTCAGAATCCTGGATGGGCTTTTTTATTACATTACCAATGAAAAAAACCTTCTCTCAATATCTATATTCTCGGAATGACGATTTCTTATTCTTTCCAAATTTCAATAGGAGATTCGATGAATTCAATCATTAGTTCATATCTTCCATCCAAAATCAACCCATGTCTGAAAAAAAGCTCTTTCTCATCGATGGACACGCTTTGGTGTATCGTTCACATTATGCTTTTATTAATCGCCCATTAATCAATTCGAAAGGGCTAAACACTTCCGCCA
>JAHDFD010000034.1 GCA_020628375.1 Chitinophagales bacterium
TACCAATCTAAGGATTTGCTCCCTATTTTCAAAATCTTTATGCAACAACGCCTTTTACAATTATGAATAATGAGATTGACTAATAAAAATTAGAAGAGCTGTTAATTATAGACCTACGTAAAAGTGAATCACAATCAAATGATGCCAAATAATAAAAGCTAATAGCCTAATAAACAGCGAGGTGTCTATATTTAGAGGAACGCTTAAAAAGATGGTAAAAAGCAACATTCTTGTAGTATGTCGTCATTTCGACAGCAGTGGCTGCCACTACGCTCCTTTAGGTTTGCATCAACTTAAATTTACCTAAAATGGAGCATAACGAGAGTAAACCAAACTGCGCTCTGAATCTTAATTCATTCACTGATTCGGACTTTCGTTATGTTTTTATCAAAGGCTCAAATAGAAATTCGGACTAATGATCCATTATCAAGGAGCTGATTTCTCTGATAAATACTCCATTATTTATTCCTTTAAATCCAAAGATATGATAACTTTTATTGGCATTGATATTAGTAAGGCTGTTTTAGACATTGTTGTCAAAAACCCAAAAGGTATCTATTCTCATTTTTGCATAAAAAATGAAAGAAAAAATATTGAAAAATGGTTCAATGATCAAGTGGACTCTTCTTTTGTGATCGCGATGGAAAATACAGGAAGATATAATATCGCCTTATTGGATTACCTATCTCAATTCAATCATCAAGTATATCTACTTAATCCTATGACCCTAAAAAATACGGCTGGATTTTTACGTGGTAAAAATGACAAGTTGGATGCACGTAGAATATGTGAGCATATTGAAAAGTATCAAGGTTATTATACTATCTGGAAGCCAGAACCGATTATAATTCAAGATTTAAAGTTACTTTACACCAAGCGTAAGTCTTTGATAAAGAGAAAGGTAGTCTTAAAAACTGAACTAAAAGAAATACATTTACTCGATGGCTCTGATGCATATAGAACCTTAGAACAAACAACTAAAGATGAACTAAATAATATTAATGATTTAATTAACATTATTGAACAGGAAATCCTTAGCAGAATTCAACAAGATCAAGAGCTAAATAAACAGTTCGAGATTCTTTGTAGTATTCCTGGAATAGGGAAAGTTACTGCTTGGACACTTATCATTAAAACTCAAGGCTTCACTAAATTCGATAATCCAAGAAAATTTGCTTGCTATGCAGGAGTAGTGCCCTTTGCTAACTCTTCTGGCATTTATAAAGGAAAAGCTAAACTATCTTGTTTTGCAGATAAACAGGTCAAAAAGGTTTTACATATGGCTGCCTTAAGTGCTATACAATGCGAAAATCAGCTCAGAGAATATTACCTTAGAAAAGTCAATGAGGGCAAAAATAAAATGAGCGTAATAAATGCCGTTAGGAACAAAATTATTCATATTTCCTTTGCCCTAATTAAAAATCAAAATAAATATGTTAATTATTTGAATATACCATAGGAATCAATATGACACGATAATTAGTACGTTTTTCTACTTTTAAATTATATTATCAGCTAATGTTACGCAGAGTTCGTGTCACACTGAGTAAACGGAGATTTTTCAAGTGAAAACGCAGAAAAAGCATAGTGCATCGCCAGGCGACCCTGCGAAGTATTTGACTATCAAGAACTTAACTTCGATGCGTTTTAAAGCACAATTTTTTCAAAATTTGCTTCAAAACTTACTCAGTTTGACATAGTGCGTAACATCAGTTATCAGCTTCCTTCTTCACAACTACTCAAAGTTATCCTTAACGAGAACAATGAGGAAGGGAGAAGCTGAAATGAGTTCTATAAAATGAGGTCCTGAAATAAAGTTCTGAAATGAGATCCTGAAATAAATTCAGGATGAATTCAGGATGAATCAGAACTGAATGGATAACTCTCCTACTTTACTTCTATTCTTTAACCATAAGTTATAATCGAGATTATTGACAATACCATTTCCATCACCATCATGACTCAAATATTGATTGACAGCTGAATTATTCGAACTCCATAAATTATAATCAATATTATTAATAATACCATTCCCATCAAAATCACCACAGTAAAGTGCAAATTCGATCGTTCCCTGTAATTGCTTGAGTTGATCAACCCCTAAAACAACATTTGAAGAATTAGTAAAATCAATCTGGTCAAAAGTGAGTAAATCAATTTCCTGTGCAGAAACAACACCAAGATGTGATTTATGAAAAACAGCTAAATGATAGGTATCATGGGGATTGGCACTAAAACTTACTCCAGGTGAGCCATCAATATCATGAATTACACCATTGGCATGTAGTAAGGCTGCTTTTCTTTCTACAACAGCTTCGAGATCATTACTTGTTCTAAGTTCAATCAATACCCAATCGACCACATTTGAATCAAAAGAAGAGGGAGCTATAACCGCTTCACTTCCACTGTAAAAGTATGGTTCGGCATTATAAGGTTGAACGGGCTCAATAATTTCAGTTGTTCTAAGCTGAGTACTCATTAAATTTGAATTCGGCTCAAGAAAACCTTCCAAACAAATCCTGACATTCACTCTTCCAACAAGACTATCGACGAAACCAGGGTATTGATCTTCAACATCACAAACTCCATCGAAATCTTCGTCAGCAAAAATGCCTATACAATTACAATTTGCATCATATATATCAAAAGTAGTGCAGCTATCATTATCATCACACAGAGTTCCTTCGACAGGACATGGTGAAGCGGGCAATACTTCAAACTGTAAACAATCAGAAACTACTGCCATACCACTTTCATAGTATGCTTTGACATATATCTCATGAATTCCGACTTGAGTATTGTTCCATAAACCATTAAAGTCATTTTCAGTAGTAATATCGACCAATGTATCATCTATGTAGTATTCAACTTTGTTCAGATTGTCTAAAGAGAAAGAGATATTGATAGGTAGCTGTATATTTTCTTCTATCTGGTCTCCTTCTGAAGGGTAATCTATAGTTAAAGCGATATTAGATTCAGGAGCATTTGGTGTAGCATCATCTATTTGTTTAAGAAAAGCTATTAGATGATCTAAATCGGTATCAGACAAAGTGGTTAAATCGGTATGCTTACCATCAGGATTATGAGTTGTCAGCACTTCTTTCAGATTTTTTGCTGAACCATCGTGTAAATAAGGAGCTGTGTACCAAAGCCCCTTCAATGTAGGTACATCAAGCCCAAGCAAACTACTACCTAATCTAGTTCCTGACGAATTTTTAATAGTACCAACATCATAAAAATAATTGGCGTTACTATTTGTATATTCATTACCAGAATGACAATTAAAACATTCTAGCTGAACAAATATATCTCTACCTAACATTGCTTCATTAGTCAGACTACCATCGCTGTTCTTATAAGGGCTTTCAGGAAAATGATCCAAAGATTCGACATAAGCTGCTAAAGCATCGAGGTCTGGGGATTTACCGGTCTTAGGATCTCCTAAAGCTTCCTGGGTTGTTCCAGAATAAAAATCAATATCAGTCATTAGTCCAGTTCCATTATTCAGTTCTCTGATCTGAATTTCAAAATCATGTACTTCATCAAAATTACCTGTCCAATGAAGTTTTCCATGCCCAGTACCAGACTTTCCCCTGAGGTCTATTGTATTTCTTAAACCCTCTCCCAAATTGCTGATATCCCAAACTTGTCCATCATGTCCTCCGTCTAAATGACAAGAAGCACAAGACATATATCCATCTTCATTCAACTTTAATGATGTTGCATCATAAAATATTTTTTTACCATGGAATACATCCGAAGTCAGTAATTCGTTAGCAACTGTTGATATTGTAGATAATTTATTGTATGTACTACCACCATAAATAATCCCAGAAACATCAAAAACCGTTAAACTCCTATGCATGAAATTTAAGCAAAACAGTCTTTTAATTCCATCATCATAATAAACATGTGTAGGCACATCTTCGCAAGGTAAGCGTGCAATTTCTTGTTTTGACTCAGTATCTATCACAAATACCTCTTTATTTCCCGGCATGGCAATAAATGCAACATCGCCAAGGGTACTGAAAGTAACTGAATGACAACGATCACTGTTGTCAATATCAACCCTATCATTTAATGCTTCAATATCAGTATCAAGATTTATAAGAGATGTGATTGCTCTAACCGTATTATCATGTTGCAATGGCTGTCCATCTTTTATTAAACCTCTGTTTATGTTATCTTTTTTAGAAGCAACCCAAGCTTGCTTTCCGTCGGGACTAATTGAAATACCTGTCAGATAATTCGGGATTCCTCTTGCAAATTTACTTTCATCAACGCCTAACGATTCACTCAAAGTAATTACTTTATCGACAGAAAATGTGGCAGTATTTATTTTATAAACCATAGCAATTTCATCTGCTGAAATCAACTGAGTAATGTACAGGAATTCCCTTGTGCTATTTAAAACCATTGCTCCTAATGCCGGCTTAACTTGATCTGAAAGCTCTGGTATTAATAATTCATTGGTAATCGTTTTAGAAGCGGTGTTTATTTCGATTACTTCTCCTGAAGCTTCTAAAGTTATATAAACTTTATTTAGAACAGGCTCCGCTATAATAGCCGTAGGTTGTGATGCATAAGGCAAATCTAAAGTTTGAATTACACTGAAGGTAGATTTATCTATTATTGAAATATTGTGACTTTCTTTGTTCACTACCCAAATTTCACCATTAACACTGCATAATGATACAGGTTTTATACCAACCTGAGTTTCAGCTAATTTATTAAAGTTAAGATAATCAACAAAGGTTACAGTATTTGCATCTTGATTAACAACACAAATACTTTCATCTGATTTGATAATAGCCGTACTTTCAATGGATGGATAAGAAGTAATTGTATTATAAACAATTTGAGTAAAAGAGATAGCACTTACCAAAACAGGTGGAGCTGAAGTTACTTCTGGCTCTACCCTTAAGTAATCGATATTGGGACCAGCAGAACCTGCTGTTGCAGATAATCTGATAGTATTACTCCCTGCATTTAATGTTATGTTCGGAATGGCAACTTCAGTGTAATTATCCCAAGCCCCCAAACCTGTAAAATCTATTAATATATCATTACCTCCATTAACAGATAAGTTCAAGGGTCTGCTACCATTAGATAATGCGTAAGAAAAATATAGTGTTTCGATAGAAGAAGTGTTCCTGTTGATATTCCATTCAACATAAACACTTTCTCCCATTGAAGAAGGATAATCAGCAAACCCTGTTCCTGAATATCCAAAATGATTGGTCGCATGAGCTACACCTCCACTTAAAATCGCTCCTTCTGCTTCATAAACCGATTGAGCGTTTGCAGGTTCATAAATATTGAGTGTAACAGGATATCTGCCCGGCTCACTATATTGATAATTTGCAGAAGTCCCCTGAACAGTATTTCCATCACCTGTTTCCCATTCGTAAATCAAATTTGGATCGGGGTTAACCATAAACCAGTTCGATTGATCAGAAACTTCTATTGGTTGAATAGGACCAATTGAAGGATCTCCATTATTATTAACAGTGCTTCCTGTTGTAAAAGAAGTAATAAAATCATTTTGTAAATTATTTCCAACAAGATCTGTTATTCCATTTTGAGGAATAACAACTTCGTATGTAGTATAAGGAATTAATAATTCGTCTGGTTCAAAATTAAGGGTGGTATAAGTCCATCCCCATTTTCCTGAAATGGGTTGACCTCCCACCGGACGTACTACAAAACTAGTAATATCTACCGATTCAAGGTCTATCCAATCACTCATTGAAAGTCCAATTTTAGAGGTTATGGGTTGATCTGTACTCAAATCGGGAGGGTTCACATACATAACTTCCGGTGGATTCAAGTCGGCATTTTGTTCATGAACGGCTAAAACAGCTCCTACATATCCATTCACATTCTGGTCATCTGCCATTATCAGTAAATTTCCTATGGCACAACTAAACTGATCATCCCAACGATCATCTCTTCCTTCAATTCTTCTGATTAGCGTTGGATTGGAAACGTCAGAAATATCATATTTATAGATTCCTTGTGTCCCCCCTCTTAATCCCCCAAGAAATAAATGTCCACCATCAAATGAGACATATTCTGAGCTAGGGATTGTTTGAGAATGTACCAAACTAATATTAGTAGGATCGGTTGTAACATCAAATACCCTATACGGCCCTATCAATGTTGCATGATTTCCATAAAAGCCTCCTATATAGCTATTATCGCTTGAAGTCCAACTATCGAGTAAAAAAGGGTTTTCACTATCACTTATGTCTAATGTTGCAATTCCAGCATGCCCCTTCGGTGTAGTAACAACTAATAAGTTTCCGAGTGCAAATAAGGGTCCAGCAAAAATATTCCCAATTTGGTCTGTGCCAATGGTATTTACTAAAACAGGGTTGGATTTATCGCTTGCATCTACTATGTAAATACCATTATTAGTTGCTCCAAGATAAATATAATCTCCTTGCCAGCATATTCCCCATATAGCATTAGAAACATCACCATAGTTTATACCTGGCAACTCCATTGCTGACAAATAAACAACATTTATTGGATCGGTAAGGTCCCATATATCGATTCCCTTGCCTGATACTGTACCTAAATAGGTTTTACCATCTTTAGTTTTATGATAAGAAACCTGATGGCTTTCCGCCTCTCCATTTGCATGAATACTGGTAAATTCAGTTTGAAACACTGGATTATAAGGATCAGAAATATCCCAAATCTCGTGTGCAGCATTTCCAGCTAAAACAGCATAACCATTAACTACTGAAGGTTGATTTAAATGCTTAATACTAAGTTGTGGACTAATAATTTCACCTACTTCTGCGGATGTATAACTTTGATTTGGAAGTTGCCCCAAAAGAGAGAAAAAATTAAATAGTATTATTAGAAATACGTATAAGAGTTGTTTTTTCATTACTTGAACTAAAAGAGAACGTATCATACTAATACGCATTTTTAGTGTAGTAGTTACATGATAAGTGTCTTATTGTTAATCAAGTAAGATAGAATAAAGTTAAATAAGCTGTAAGATTCACCAATTAAATGAGATCCTGAAATAAATTCTACAAAATGAGATCCTGAAATAAATTCAGGATAAATTTGGTATCTTAATTGAGGAAAAGTTAAAAAACATATTTACAGCTATGAAATTGTACATTAATTTACTTATATTACTTTTCATTTTTTCGTGTAAAACTGAAAACTCCGATCAAGAAAAAGTCGAGTCCACGAAAATAACAGAAGAAGTAAAAAAAGATGTTTCCTCTATAAATACTGACTTGTTTGAAAGGTTTACTACTCAAGATGCAAAGAGATATTGCAATTGCCTGGGAGGATATACAAGGTATATGGAAGATCATTTCTGGCACCAACAAAAGTATGATGTAGATTCAGAAGCAAATACTATTGCTGTAGAGAATAGTATGATTGTTCTTAGCAATAATTCTATATGTATTGCGGAAACTTCTAATCAGGAAGATCAAATATATAAGTGGGAATATGTTGACACTTTAACCGATGAAGAAAAAGATAAATATAATCAAAGATTTTTATCAAAGTTCAGTCAATTTTGTGAGCAAACTTCAACAATTTTTTTGAGTATGTACGCAAATATGCTGCCAACAGATAGATATGGAGTTGTTAATGATACCACTCAAAAAGCACCAGTAATGGATTTGAATAATTTCAAGTAAAACTAAAAAATGACTTAATAATATCTTGTTAGGTCATTTTTTTATACTACCAGATTTTTTTTACTATTGTTTAAGCACTGTTTTTGTATTTTCTAAAACTGAATAAGCGGTTGCCCGACTTTACTTCTATTCAATACTAGAAATATTTGCCACAACAGCCAAGTGAAATTTATGATGAATACTTACATATTCTACATCTGATTGATTTGGGTTAAACTGAAAATCTACTTTTTAATAAATTTATTGATGCTAACTCAAACAAACATTATCTAACAACCAATAATAAAGCATACGTTTACATTGTTTCAAATGTTCCTCTATATCATTATGCATCACAACATAAGAATTGGCTCTTAAATCATAACATTGTTCTATAAGAGTAGTAATACTGGCAACAGTAAATATTACAACAGGAACATCGTTATAGAAAATTCTTGATTTAATTACTTTCAAAACCTCTCGTGCATCAAGACCGCTAATATTTGTATATAAGAGTATCAGGTTTGGTTTTGCACTTTTATTGAAACCATTTTCGACCTTTTCCAAGGTTTCACATACTTCATTACCATCGAACATAACCAGAAGTTTAATTGTTCTTTCAGAAAATTCTTTGGATTCTGACTTTAATTCTTCAATTGCGCTCTGCATTAATCCTACTTCCGTTTTACTGATTGGAATAAACCAAATGGTATAATCGAACTCCTTATTCAATTGCATAATATTTTTTATGTACTAACTGTTTTGAAGACAAAAGCTATGCAGCTAAATAAATTACATGCTTGGTTTCAAAAAAATCATCTGCAAAAAAATCAATTATTGCAAAAGATTTGAAGGGCAATTGAACTATCTCAAGTTCTTCCTGTAAATTCCCTCCTTTAAGTAATAAGTAACCATTTGCCAAATCATTTCCAGAAGGCTTTTTATTTACTTTCTTTCTAGTCCAATTATAAATTTTTTCAGTTTTAGCAACAGCTCTTGCAGTTATAAAATCAAATTTACCTGATACCTTTTCGGCTCTTCCATGTATAACTTTTACATTTTTCAATCCTAAGTTCTGTACCATATCTTCTACTGCAATCATTTTTTTTTGAATGGAATCTACAAAAGTAAACTCTACATCAGGAAAAGCTATTGCCAAGGGAATACCAGGGAAGCCTCCCCCACTTCCAACGTCCAATATTTTTGTATTAGCCTTGAATCTGATAACTTTAATTATAGCAAGAGAATGTAAAATATGTTGAACTTCAACCTGATCTGTATTTTTTCTTGAAATAAGATTTATTTTTTCATTCCACTCTAAGATCAAATTTTTAAACTTCTCGAATTGTAAAAATTGATTTTCAGTAAATTCCGGAAAGTATTTTCTAATTAATTCCATGAAAAGTATTTTAACATAATAACAGAAATCTGTTACCGTTTTATCAATGATAAAATCAAAATCGACATTTTTTAATAAAGTGCAAATTAAACCATGTATTCACTAATTATATCTTATAGTCGTTCAAAAAATTGGAAAACTAAAAATTCAATAATATGAAAAAGTCATTAATTGCAGGGATTATTGCATTAGGATGTTTAACTGTAAACAATGTTGACCTTAATGCACAAAGAACTAACGATCGAACAAATAAAGTTCATCAATTAGAAAAAAAAGGGGATCGTTCGGAACGAGTTAAAGAAAAGACTGACAAATTGATTGAAGAACTGAACCTGAATAAGGCACAAGTAAAAAAACTCAGAGCCATTAACAAAGATTATGGAAATCAGGTTCGTACTATCCGAGAAGGTAAAATGCCTCGTGAAACACAAATGAAGCAGATAAAAGCTTTAAGAAAAGAACACAATTCTCAAATTAAAGGTATTCTGAATAAAAAGCAGCTTATCAAATATGAGCAAATGTTAGAAGTAAGAAAGGCAAAAAAGGCTGAAAGAAAGGGGAATGCCAGAGGTCAGAAGGAACGTATGAACACTGAAAGGATGAACAGAAATAATAGCAGATCTGGTAATCTAAGATCAGCTGATAGCGTAGCAAAAAGTCAGGGAAGAAGTGTTCAAAAAGGAAAATCTTCTAAAAACATGGCCATTAAAAGAACGGCAAGACTTTCCAATGCTTTGGATCTGAACAGTTCGCAGGAGGCACAGGTTTTAGACATTCATAAAACAGCAGCAGAAAAAATACGTGCTTTAAGCCCAGAGGTCGAGCCACTTACTCGTTCTAAAAGAATGAAAGAATTGCATAAAATCGAAAATGAGACAAACGATGCCATCAGAAAAGTGTTGAATACTAAAGAACAACGAACAAAGTTCGATGCTTATGTAGAAAAAATAAAAGCATCACGTGCAGTGAAAAGAAAAGAGTCTAAGCCGATGAGTCCACATCGCCCTTACTAAGCATAAATGTTGATAGATAATTGAAATTCTCAAGCCTGAATCTTAACGGATTCAGGCTTTTTTATTTATTATTGTTTATGATTCCTGCTGAAATAGTAGCTCAAATTCACGATACTGCTCAAATTGAAGACATCGTTAATGATTTTGTGAACTTGAAAAAGAGAGGTGCTAACCTTTTAGGTCTTTGTCCTTTTCACAATGAAAAAACGCCTTCTTTTACTGTATCACCTACAAAAAACATTTATAAATGCTTTGGATGTGGGAAAGCAGGAAATCCAGTTGGATTTATAATGGAACATGAACAATTTTCGTATCCTGAAGCATTAAGATACCTTGCCAAAAGGTATAATATAGACATACCTGAGGTTGATAATGAGACAGCAAGGGAATCGAAGCAATTAAGAGAAAGTTTACAACTTATTAATGTATTTGCTGAAAAGCATTTTATTGAAAACCTTGTTAATACTAATGAAGGAATAAATATTGGATTAAGTTATTTTAAAGAAAGAGGATACCTAGAAAAAACCATTGAAAAATTTAAACTCGGCTATTCATTAAGTGAAGGAAAGGCTTTATTAAAACTTTTAGAAAAAAACGGATATAAAACTGAATATGCTGCCAAAATTGGGCTAGTTGGGCAAAGAGATAACAGATCTTATGATTTTTTCAGAGAACGAGTGATGTTTCCCATTCATAATTTATCTGGAAAGGTGATTGCATTTGCGGGCAGAACACTAAGCAACAACAAAAAAACGCCTAAATATGTAAATTCTCCTGAATCCGAGATCTATGTAAAAAACAAAGTACTCTATGGTATTTTCCAGGCAAAAAGCAGCATCAGAGCAAATGATAACTGTTACCTTGTTGAGGGTTATACCGATGTCATTTCTATGCATCAGGCAGGTATAGAAAATGTTGTAGCCTCTTCCGGAACATCTCTCACAGACGGGCAGATCAGATTAATAAAAAGATTCACTCAAAATATAACTGTTCTATATGATGGTGATGCAGCTGGAATTAAAGCAGCAATGCGTGGAACGGATATGCTGCTTGCAGCTGACATGAATATTAAAGTTGCTGTTTTACCAGAGGGTGAAGATCCGGATTCATTTGTAAAACAACATGGGCATTCTGGTTTTGAACAATTCATAAGCAATGAAGCAAGCGACTTTATCTTATTTAAAATTAAGATTTTACTAAAAGATATTTCTAATGATCCAATAAAGAAATCCAATGCAATAAGAAGTATAGTAGAATCTTTATCCAGCATTCCCGATCCTATAAAAAGATCTTTATATATTAAACAATGCAGTCAGTTATTCGAGGTTGAAGAAGGAATAATTATAAGCGAGGTTAACAAGCTGCAAATGGCAAAAATAAAGCAGTATAACCGACAGAAAGAAAAGGAAAATAATTCACAACCTCCACCCAATTCAAATAAGTCTCCTCAACTCGACGAAGGTGCATATTACTACCCGGAAGAAGATGATATTATTCCGGAATACGATGTTCCTGTAATTAATACTGAAGACAATAAACACCTTCATTTATTAGAGAGATACATAATAAGAGCAATGCTGCTTTATGGCAGAAATGAATTAGAACAAGGACAAGCCGTCATTCCATATATTATTCAAGATCTGAATAATGCAGAAATTCGTTTCGACAAACAGATATATCAATTAATATTCGATGAATTTAGTGAAGGACTAGTTCAACAAAAGCTATTAGAAGAGCCCCATTTTTTAAATCATTCTAATATGCAGATAGCTAAAGAATGTACAACACTCATTGCAGATAGGGCTGAACCAAGCGAAAACTGGTTTAGCTTACATCAGGTTATTGTTACACCAGATGGCAAACATTTTAAACGGGAAGTAAAAGAACTGCTCGATCGGTACAAGTTGGCTAAACTCACTAAATTATTGGAGGAAAATCAAGAGAAACTTAAACAAGATCTTAGTGATGAGGAAGTAATTGAAATTCTTCAAATTCATCAACAACTTAAAAAAATTCAGGCTGAAATTTCCAAAAGATTAGGAATAGTGATTATGTAATTATTTAAAAGCAGGTTTTCTACATTAGTGTTCAACTTCGATCAGTTTCATATCTGAAACCATACAACTGTCAACAGTACAATACTCCACTGTCCACAAAAAAAACATGATACATCGCAACTTGAATTATATAGATAATACAATTTTAATTGATATACTTTAATGAAACGAAATCAACCGTCTAATTTGTCTGCAATTAAAAGATCCTGAGGACGGGTAATTTTTATATTTTGGTCTTCGCCTTCAACAATGCTTACCTTTTCTCCTACAAATTCCACTACACTTGCCGAATCGGTAAAACTATTTTGTTCTTCTACACAATAAGCATAATGAACAAGAGCAATATCGAAGCACTGTGGCGTTTGCACCGATCTTAAAATTGAACGGTCAAGTGCTTTAGTTAAGCCATCAGTTCGTAACATTCTGATACTATCGGTAACTTTTACTACTGGTATGGCCGATCCGAATTTTGCAGCATGCAGAAAACATCTTTCAATTAATTCAGGGCTTAATAATGATCGCACACTGTCGTGAATCGCCACTATTCCACTTTCATTTTTTACTTTTTCCAAGCCATTTTTCACAGATTGAAATCGTGAATTGCCTCCTTCTACAAAAACAAACTTTTCGACAATATCTTTCCCAAAATATTCATTACACAAATTCTCAGCATAAGAAAAATAATCTTTGTGAACTACGATAATTAACCTGATTTCAAAGCTACATGATAGAAACTTACTTACTGTATGAATAAGAATAGGCTTATTGGCATAACTTAAAAACTGCTTCGGCATATCTGCCCCCATCCTTGTACCTGTTCCTCCTGCAACGATAATAGCCTGATAATTCATTGATCAAAAATAGAAACAAAAAAGGGAGCATATAAGATGCTCCCTTTAAAATTATTTATACTCAAAAAAAAATTACAAAATCAACATCGCATCTCCATAACTAAAGAAACGATATTTTTCTTTAATAGCTTCCTGATAAGCTTTCATCATTAAATCATAACCCGCAAAAGCACAAACCATTATTATTAAGCTAGTTTTAGGCAAATGAAAATTAGTTACCATACAATTATGGATTTTGAAATCATAAGGCTCATAAATAAACACATTCGTCCAACCACTAGAAGCTTTTAACTCTCCTCTAGCAGAAACAGAAGACTCCATAGACCTAACAGAAGTTGTTCCAATGGCACAGATTTTTCTCTTTTCTTTCAGGGCTCTGTTTACTCTGTTGGCTGCTGCATCTGTTATGGTAAAATATTCAGCATCCATTTTGTGTTTAGACAAATCTTCTACTTCAATTGGCTTGAAAGTGCCTAAACCTACATGTAATGTTAACTCAGTAAGATCAACTCCTTTAATTTGGCAATGGGTTAAAACCTCGCGACTAAAGTGTAAGCCAGCAGTAGGAGCAGCAACAGCACCTCTTTCTTTAGCAAAAAGTGTTTGATATCTTTCTCTGTCTTGTGGCTCTACTTCTCTCTCGATATATCTTGGTAAAGGAGTGTTACCTAATTTTTCCAGTGTATTTAAAAATTCTTCTTCTGAACCTTCAAAAATAAAACGAATTGTTCTGCCTCGTGAAGTTGTATTATCTTCAACTTCGGCAACTAGCTGGCAATCTTCATCCTGCCCGAAATACAGTTTATTGCCAACTCTGATTTTTCTGGCAGGGTCAACTAAAACATCCCATAATCTATTTTCCTTATTTAATTCTCTTAATAAGAAAACCTCGATTTTGGCACCAGTTTTTTCTTTGCAACCGTACAATCTGGCAGGAAAAACGCGTGTGTTGTTAGCCACTAAAACATCACCCTCATCAAAATATTCAATAATATCTTTAAAAATTCGATGTTCTATCTTTCCCGTATCGCGATGAACGACCATTAAACGTGATTCATCTCTGTATTCTGCCGGATATTCTGCAATTAATTCTTTTGGCAGTTCAAAATCGTAATGTGCTAATTTCTTCTTTTTCATATTTCTTCAAAAGGAGTGCAAAGATAGTGCTAAGTAAACTAAATTTCACTCAAAACTTAATGCTTGAAAATTATTTACTGTAATATATTAGCATAAAGTTCATTTTTAAGAACTTTAATGTTGATGTTTGCATTGATTGGTTATTGGAATTAAATTATAATAATTAATTCTCACTTCAAAGAAATACGATAATTGTAACTTAATGTTTATTTTTTTCAGAATATTAACCGAGGGGGTTTGGCTTGCGATTCAGGAATTATGGTCTAATAAATTAAGATCTATGCTCTCTTTATTGGGAATAACCATTGGTATTTTTTGTGTTATTTCTGTACTCGCTGTCATCGATAGCCTCGAAAGGAATATTAAACTTTCTTTTGAAAGTATGGGGGAAAATGTTGTTTATATCACCAAAGAATCATGGGATTTCAGTAAGTTACAAGCAAAATGGTTCGATTATATTCGCCGACCGGAAGTAAGTTATAAAGAGTATAAAGCCATACAGGAACAATCTGAATTAGCGGAGGCAGTTGTTACTCGTTCTTTTTTACCGAATAAGACATTAATCCATAAAAATAACAGAGTTGAAAGTGTAATAGTAGTAGCAGGCACACATGGTTTACAGGAAATATTTGATATGACACTCGAAAATGGTCGATATTTTTCACAGGAAGAATCACATATCGGTCAGAATAAGGTAATTCTTGGGGCCAATATTGCAGAAAAGCTTTTCCCTTATGGTTCCTTTCCAATAGGTAAGGATATTAAAGTATCCGGAAGAAAGATGAAAGTAATCGGAGTACTGGAAAAAGAAGGAGAAAGTGTATTAAGTGATGGTATGGATGATTTTGCCATTGTTCCTTATCATTACATGAGAAAATATGTAGATGTAAATAGCCGGGAAGTAAACCCGATTATTGCCATTAAAGCAAAGCCGGATATTTCTACTACGTTATTGGAAGATGAAGTAAGAGGCATTATGCGTGCAAAGCGCAAATTAAAACCTAGTGAAGAAGACAATTTTGAGTTCAATCAGATGACCATATTTACAAAATATCTGGATATTTTCTTTTCAAGTTTGAATTGGTCCGCTTTCATTATAGGTGGTTTTGCCATATTAGTCGGTGGCTTTGGAATTGCTAATATTATGTTTGTTACAGTAAAGGAACGCACTAAATTAATAGGCATTAAAAAATCTTTAGGGGCAAAACAGTTCTATATATTGTTTGAATTTTTGATCGAGTCTGTCATGCTCACACTCATTGGTGGCTTTTGTGGATTATTATCGGTGTACCTTGTTTTACAACTAGGCAACCAATTTTTGGATACCTTCGAATTGGTTTTAGGCATGAATAATATTATCTGGGGAATGGCGATTTCGATCGTAATTGGTATTGTTGCAGGTTTTATACCGGCATGGACAGGAAGCCGACTTGACCCTGTTGAAGCCATGAGACACTAGTCAGAAATAGTAGATGATAGAAGATCATAGATGAATGATGTTAATTTTTTGTGTGTTCTTTATAGTTTATTTTTTGCAAAATAATTGACCAACTCCTTAGCCTACCTATATATTTGCCCATCAACAAACCCTATTATTATGATTAAAAATTTATTTTTCACATTGTGTGCAGCATTATGTTTATGCTTCACTACACAAGAAACGAATGCTCAGGTATGGGACAATGGCGATGGCATGTTGCACGTTGGTTTCGGCTTAGGTGGTATTTCGTATGGAGGTGTTACTAATTTACCATCTGTAGCTATTTCTTACGATCAGGCTTTAAAAAGTGATCTTGGCCCGGGGCATTTAAGCGTTGGAGGTATTTTCGGCTACAAAGTATCAACAGGAAAAGATTTTGGTATCAGAAACACTTATACCAATACTTTTATTGGTGCAAGATGTTTGTACCACTGGGATAGAGTTAATAGCGATAAGTGGGACTTATATGCTGGTGTAGTATTAGCCGCTCGTTTATACAGATATTCTACAGATAACGAACTAATTTCTAATGTTAATAGCTTCTTCATATTTCCGGGTACGGTTATTGGAGGACATTATTTCTTCACCAAACGTCTTGCTGTTTTTGGAGAGCTTGGTTATAGTGTAGGCTATTTTAATGCAGGTGTTTCATTAAAACTGTAATATTTCACCTTAAATTATTAATTTCAAAATGGATGAATAAAGTGATTTATTCATCCATTTTTTGTTTCTCTATTTTCAATAGGCCTTTGTAGAAGAACATTAAAACTATTGCAGCTATTAAACACAACAAAAAACAAACTATATAAGCCCTGCTTAAATTTGCTGAAAAAAATGGAGTTGAGAACAATGCTATTAATGCCAATCGTTCAATAACATTCAAAACCATATACACACTCCCTACCCTACCAATTACCTGATTTGGAATTCGCTCTAATAAGTAGGTTATTCGTAATACCCTTGAACCTGCATTACACAATCCTACAAACAACATTAAGCCAAGAAAAACAGGTATAGACCATACTGTCGCAAAAATGAAATAAACTATCGCACATATAAAATGTAAAACTATACAGCCCAAAACATTGTTCCATTTTGAGAATATTCTGTTAATAAACAAACCAGCACAAATAGCACCGAATGCATACATCAACTCATGTAACGCATATACATTAGCATCTGCATTCAAATAATTTTTAACATAATCTGGAGAGAGTACAAAGTTATTGACCAATATGGTGGCAAATACTGTAAAGCTTGTAACACCGAACAAGAAGATCAGTGGGTTCAATTTAAAAAAGTTAACTCCTGTTTTTAATCTGTCAATTAAACTTTGTTCTTCTTTAAAACGATTTACGGTGGGCACATACTTTATAAAAAGTATAATAAAAATGCAAGTTAAATAAGTGAAACCATCCAGCAGTATGATCTTATACATTTCCCATTTGGGCACTTCAATTGTAAAAAACTTCAAATCAAGACTTGCGCCTGATAATAATAATGCTGCAACTGCACCTGAAATAACGGCAGTACTTTGTCCCTGAACTTCGATATATGAAGTAATGCGACCATAATCTTTTTGCTCTACCAATTCCTGAGCAAAAGCATATAAGGTCGGATAGTGTAAATTGAAGATCAAAAAAGTGGATGCAAACAAACAGGCCAACAATGGAATTTCAATTGCATTTGCATAATAGAAATACGCTCCACCTCCAATAAATAAACTTGCTCCTACTACATTGAGCCATAAAAAAATTTGCTTTCTACTATATTTATCGACCAGTGTACCAGCGTAAGCTCCCCAAAAAAGCGACAGAACAGTAGCAAAGAAATAGATATAGGCGTTTAACTTAGGGTTTTCTAAAACATCAACTATATACCAGGGTATTGCAATCAAACTAATTCCCTGTGAAAAACCAGATATAGTATTGGCAAGGAATAAAAGAAAAATAGCATGTTTATTTTTCAATATATATCATCTTTAAAAATTCGTTACAAGATAGTAGGGCAAAAATAGCTGTATATATTTGTGCTTCAAAAAGAATAATTATCAAAACAAAAAACAAAAAAAGACTACGACTGCTTGTAACGATCATATTCAGCAGTTTAGCGCTTTATTATGTTTTCACAAAAATCGATTGGCAATCTTTAAAAGCAATATTCAAAAAAATAAATATTACCTACTACCTGTTAGCTTTAGTTATGATCAATATTGCAAGAATTTTTGCTTCCATCCGAATATGGCATCTTTATAAGGGCATTAACATTATACTAAGCATAAAGAACAATCTTAAACTATTTTATATTGGTCGATTTTATAATATGTTCTTACCAAGCTCGGTCGGTGGTGATGCTTATAAAGTATATCTTTTATATGATCAATATCCTGAAACTGCCACAAAAAACATAGTTTCGGCGACCTTATTTGACCGGCTTTGTGGCTTGGCCGTTTTAACCATTCTTGCATTAATTTGTATATGCTTAAGTTCATTTACCTATAATTCAATTAACTTAAAGCCTTTATTTTTCGGCTTGGCATTTTTAATTTTGCCTGCTTTTTGGTTGCTAAGTAAAATTCTTTTCAAACCTCTACTACCAAAATTCACAATAGCTACTTTACTTTCCGTTATAGTTCAAATGGGCGATATGATCGCTGCATATCTGCTGTTAATTGCACTAGGCGTACACAACTATTTCATTGATTATTTAACATTATTCCTATTTTCTTCAGTAGCCGCAGTAATACCTATTTCTCTGAGCGGTGTAGGTGCTAGAGAGCTAGTATTTCTAATGGGTTACGATTATTTGAATATCAGTCAGGAAACCGCAGTAGCTTTTACACTATCGTACTTTAGTTTACTTGTCTCAACCTCTATTATCGGACTTCCTTTTGTATTCAGTACCAAAATCAATAACAATCCCACTGCAAAGGATTCCAGATAAACACACAAAAATCACAAAATCAAGATAATTTAGTAAAAAAGTGCTAATTTTGCACCCCTATTTGAAACGGAGTGAAATGCCCAATACTCAAAAGGTTCAATTATTTGCTGGCGAATCGACCAAAATACTCGCTGAAAAGATTGCACAGAATTTCGATCAAGAATTAGGTAGTGTAATTTTTGAGCGTTTCAGTGATGGTGAGTATCAGCCTAATATTCTTGAATCTGTCAGAGGGGCAAAAGTTTTCTTTATTCAGTCAACGAATCCTCCTGTTGATAATCTTTTTGAGTTGTTAATGCTTATAGATGCAGCAAAAAGAGCTTCAGCAGAATATGTAATTGCAGTTATGCCTTACTTCGGATTTTCGCGACAAGACAGAAAAGATAAACCGCGTGTTTCGATAGGTGCGAAGCTGGTAGCTAATTTATTAATGGCTTCTGGCGCTGATAGGATAATGACAATGGATTTACATGCCCCGCAAATTCAGGGCTTTTTTGATATTCCAGTAGATCATCTGGATAATTCAGCCATTTTCGTTCCCTATATTAAAACGTTGAAATTAGATAACATTCTTTTTGCTGCACCCGATGTCGGTAGTTCTAAAAGAGTGCGTGCTTTTGCTAAAAAATTCAGTGCTGATATGGTTATTTGCGACAAATACCGAAAACGTGCTAATGAAATTGCTGAAATGCGCGTGATTGGAGATGCAAATGAAAGAGACGTTATTATTATTGATGATATAATCGATACCGGAAATACTTTATGTACTGCTGCTGAGAAATTAATGGAAAAAGGTGCAAAAAGTGTAAGAGCATTATGTACACATCCTGTATTATCTGGAAATGCTTATGAACGTATCGAAAACTCTGTACTGACTGAGTTAGTGGTTTGTGATACAATTCCATTGAAACAATCATCAGAAAAAATCAATGTTTTATCTGTTGCACCCTTGTTTGCAAATGCAATCAAATGTGTGAACAGTAATAATTCAATAAGTAATCTTTTTATTTAAAATATTAGAAAATGAACGTTGTTGCGATCGAAGCTCAGAAAAGAAGCGACTTAGGACAAAAAGCAGCTAAATCTTTACGCCGTGAAGGTAATGTACCTTGCGTTATTTATGGTGGTGAGGATGTTGTACACTTCAGCGCTGCTGAATTGACATTCAAACCAATAGTTTATACTCCTGACTTTAACGTGGTAGAGTTAACTATTGATGGAAAGACATACAAGTGTGTATTAAAAGATATTCAATTTCATCCTGTGACAGATAAAATTCTTCACATAGATTTTATGGAATTAGTTGATGGTAAGAAAGTAATTGTTGAATTACCTCTTGAATTCAATGGTCTTGCAGAAGGGGTAAAAGCCGGTGGTAAACTTTTAGCCCAAATGCGTAAATTGAAAGTTAAAGCACTTCCTAAAGATTTAATTCCAGTTCTGGATGTTGATGTATCTGCTCTTCAGTTAGGAAAATCAATTAAAGTTCGTGAGCTTTCTTACGAAGGCTTAGAGATTATGAATGCAGGTGGCTCACCGATCGTAAGTATCGAAATCCCTCGTTCACTTCGTTCTAAACAATCAGCTGCAGAATCTGAAGCGGCACCAGCTGCACCAGCTGCAGAATAACATTAACTATTCAAAAATTTAAATATTAGCCATATTCTTTCGGGGATATGGCTTTTTTTAGTTAAATACTATTACAATTTACACTTTCCACCTACTCAAATTTTTAAACGCAAACAAAATCATAACTAATGTTTATAGATACTCATACGCACCTATTCGCTGAAAAATTTGATGAAGACAGAATTGAAATGGTCGAAAGAGCCATAGAAGCAGGTGTAGAAAAAATGTTCCTACCCAATGTAGATGTCTCAACCATTTCAAAAATGAATGAATTAGAAAAGACCTTTCCTGAAAACTGTTTTTCAATGATCGGCTTGCATCCTTGTCATGTATTTCATGATTACAAAGAAAATTTGTCAATAATTCAAAAAGAATTGGAAACAAGGAAATATGCAGGCATAGGCGAAACAGGGCTAGACTATTATTGGGACACCACCTATAAAAATGAACAGCAAGCTTCTCTGCACCAGCATGCTGAATGGGCAAAGCAATATCATTTGCCTATCATACTTCATACTCGTGAATCGTTCGATGACTCTTATGCAATAATGAAAGAACATAATAATGAAAACCTTACAGGTGTATTCCATTGTTTCAGCGGTTCTGTTGAAGAAATGGAAAAAGTGGCAGGATTAGAAGGTTTTTACATTGGAATTGGAGGTGTAGTAACCTTCAAGAAAAGTCATTTACCAGATGTTATCGAAAATACTCCACTAGAAATGATCGTTTTAGAGACAGATTCACCGTACTTAGCTCCTTCTCCTAACAGAGGAAAAAGAAATGAAAGCAGTTATTTGCCTTTAGTTGCTCAAAAAATAGCTGAAATAAAAGGTATAAGTATTGACCAAGTTGCTGAAATAACGACAAAAAATGCCTTAAATCTTTACTCATCTGCGTTTTCTGAAGCGTAATATGATTGTAAGTTTTTTAATCGATGTTAAAAATTTATTCATTTAATTTTTACATTCATAAATCATTTGGTATTTTTATCGGCTACTCAAACCTAGTTTGAGGGAGAGGTGGCCGAGTGGTCGAAGGCGCACGCCTGGAAAGTGTGTATATCCCAAAAGGATATCGCGGGTTCGAATCCCGCTCTCTCCGCGTAGCTTTGAAATTAAATTTTAATAATTATTATATACTAAATTTTATTCTTATGAAAAAATTATTAATGCTTTTTGCTTTAATGGCAACATTATTCCTTTCAAGTGCAACATTAAATTACACGTATGCACAAGATGGCGAAGCAGAAAAAACTGAAGAAGTTAAAGAGGCTGCTGCTGAAACAAAGCCGGCTGCTGCAGCTCCTGCTGCTGATGAACCAGAACTTACTGGTACAGAATGGTTAAAAAAACAATTCATTGATGGTGGATGGGAATTCATGACACTCGTATTGATCTGTCTGATTATTGGTTTAGCTATTTGTATCGAACGTATTATTTCACTCAATTTAGCTTCTACGAATTCAACAAGACTACTCAAAAAAGTATCGGCTAAACTAGATGACAATGACTTAGAAGGTGCAACAGAATTATGTAAGTCATCTCGTGGACCAATTGCAAGTATCTTCTATCAGGGACTTAGCCGTGCAGATCAGGGCTTAGATGTGGTTGAAAAATCGATCATTTCTTACGGATCAGTTCAAATGGGTCGTTTAGAACGTGGTTTAGTTTGGATCAGCTTATTTATTGCCTTAGCTCCGATGCTTGGTTTCATGGGTACGGTATTAGGTATGATCGGTGCATTCGATGCAATTGAGGCAGCAGGTGATATTTCTCCTTCATTAGTTGCGGGTGGTATTAAAGTAGCACTATTAACAACGGTATTTGGTCTTGTGGTTGCAATTATTCTTCAAATTTTCTATAACTACTTAGTATCTAAAGTAGATGGAATCGTAAACGATATGGAAGATGCTTCTATTAGCTTAGTTGATCTGATTTCTAATTACAAAAACAGAAGAGCTTAATCATTGGCTTTGTAAAATTATTCATTAACCTTTAAAACAAAGCAAATGCAAGAGTTATTCACTGAAACGATTGTTCCATTAATGCCCTGGGCTGTTTTAATAACAGCCGGACTAGCATTTATAGTAATGCCCTTAATAACAACTTTATTGAATGGGCAAATTTCTATTAAATCAATAGCAGGAATTATAGCATTACTGGCAATCATCTTTATTGTTTATACTATGATGCCCGGTGAGGGCTGGGAAATGTTCGATACTGCTAAATATGCAAAAGATGGAATTACCGAAAATATTTCCTTGTTAGGTCAAGAGTTTAAACTCATGAAATATGTCGAAACAGGCATAGGAGTTACCTTATTACTATTGGCAATAGCAGTTATTTCCTGGATTGGTTTAGAAGTATTAAACTTTGCTAATCGAATGTTTTAATCTACAACTTCAAATGTTAAGATTTTGATTAAAACAATTTTTTGAAACTTTAAAAAGTTAATTTTTAGATGGAATTCCTGATAATCAGTATAGTCTGACTATTAAATTAACTTTCAAAATTCTAAATTATGGCAAAGAAAAAAAGAGAAGCGCCGGAAATAAATGCCAGTTCAATGGCAGATATTGCCTTCCTTCTACTAATATTTTTCCTCGTAACAACAACAATGGATGTTGATAAAGGTATAGTGGCAACACTTCCACCTTGGGTTCCAGAGCAGGAGCCACCAGAGGATGTAGAAGCTAATGCCCGTAATGTTCTTGAAATTCTGGTAAACGCAAATGACCAGTTATTGGTTGAGGGCGAAGTAATGGACATTAAGGACCTTAAAGGAATTACGATTAAACACATTACGAATAATGGTGTTGATCCCGACTTTTCTTTATCGCCTCAAAAAGCGATCGTTTCGCTTAAAAATGATAAAGGAACATCTTATGGTCGTTATTTATCGGTTTATGATCGACTAAGGGCAGCTTATAACCAAGTTCGTAACGATTTCTCTATGAATACTTACGGAAAAGCTTATGATGATCTTGAAAAAGTAGATCAGAAAAAAGTACGTGAAGTATATCCATTAAAGCTTTCAGAAGCAGAACCAAAAGATTACTCCGGAGGTGGGCAGTAAACTTATTTATTAATCTTTAAATTGTAAAATTATGATTCGTAAAAAAGGTGGTAAATCCTTACCAAAAATATCAACTGCATCCCTTCCTGATATTGTATTCATGTTATTATTCTTCTTCATGGTAGTAACAGTAATGCGTGATACAGATCAGATGGTTGAAGTTTCTTATCCTAAAGCAACAGAGCTTCAGAAATTAGAAAAGAAATCTTTAGTTAGTCACCTATCTGTTGGTCCTCCGACAGCTAAATGGCAAACTAAATTCGGAACGGCTCCGCGTATTCAGTTAAATGATCGTATTGCTACTGATGTAAAAGAAGTACGTACATTTATTCAAAATGAACGTGGTAAGCTTAAAGAAGCTTTACAAGGAAAAATGACAACTTCTCTAAAAGTAGATGAAGGTGTTAAAATGGGTATTATTTCAGAAATAAAAACTGAATTACGTAAGGCAAGTGCATTAAAGATCAATTATTCTGCTCGTACTAACGAAGAATTAAGCGATCAATAATAAATTTCACTTACCGATAATTTATTTTCAAAGCCTAATCCGTTTATTCGGGTTAGGCTTTTTTCTTTTATGTTTTTAGACCAAAAGCTACCTTTGTACGTATAAATCTATTTTAAACTTAAAACTCAAATACACAAAGTGGCAATTAAAATTAAATTCGGAACAGATGGATGGCGAGCAATTATCGCTAAAGAATATACAACAGACAATGTAGCACGAGTTGCAGAAGCTACTGCGCTTTGGCTCAAACAAAACAATAAACCATTAAAAGTCGTGATTGGACACGATTGCAGATTTGGTGGAGCATTGTTTGTTGAAACAGCAACAAAAGTATTATGCGATCAGGGAATTAAAGTTTTTGTTGCAGATGATATAGCAACTACTCCCATGATCTCGTTAGCAGCTAATAAATTAGATTGTGGTCAGGGAATCGTTATCACTGCAAGCCACAACCCACCAAATTATAATGGCTTCAAATTAAAATCACAGATCGGTGGTCCTTCAACACCCGATGTTGTCGCTGAGGTAGAAGCTCTGATTCCTGAAAATAAAATAACACCTGAAACAACATTGGCAGAATATGAATTACAAGGTTTGATCGAAAAAGTTGATCTGTCAACTATGTACCTTCAAGCAGTAGAAGCAGCTTTTGATCTTGAAGCTATTCGTAATGCTGATTTTGGAATAGCTTACGATGCAATGTATGGAGCTGGTCAGATAATTATTGATAAAATTCTACCTAACGCTCACAAATTACATTGTGATCTGAATCCAAGTTTTAAAGGTCAGGCGCCTGAACCTTTGCATAAAAATTTAACTGAACTAAGTGAATTAATAAAAAACAATGCAGACATTCATGTTGGTCTGGCGAATGATGGAGATGCCGATAGGATAGGCATGTATGATGAAAATGGTAATTTCGTCGATGCTCATCACTTAATACTGCTCCTAATACATTATTTACATAAATATAAAGGCTTGAATGGTAAAGTTGTTAATGCCTTTTCTGTAACTGCCCGAGTTCAAAAAATGTGTGCCCTATATGGTCTAGAATATCAGGTAACCAAAGTAGGCTTCAAATACATTTGTAAAATAATGGCTGAAGAAGATGTATTACTCGGCGGTGAAGAATCGGGTGGTATTGCTGTTAAAGGATTCATTCCTGAAAGAGATGGTATATGGATGGGATTATTGATCTTTGAAATGATGGCAAAAACAGGTAAATCTATGACCGAACTAATTCAGGAAGTTTATGATGTAGTTGGTGGATTCGTTTATAAGCGAAATGATCTACACATTACAGATGAGCTTAAAAAAGCGATCATTCAAAATTGTAAAGATGGCAAATATGAATCGTTCGGTGATTATAAAATAGACAGAGTAGAAACAGTAGATGGCTTTAAATTTTTCTTAAATGAAAACGATTGGTTAATGATAAGACCTTCTGGTACAGAGCCGGTTTTACGTGTTTACGCTGAAGGGAGTTCAATGGAAGCGGTAGAAGATATACTTAATCAAGCAGAAGCAACAATATTGAACTAAACAATTTTGTGTGGTGGTGCAAAATGAATGATTTTTAAAAAAGAGCATTGCTGGTCAGGCGACTAGCAATCGATTCCCGATTTGGTCTGAGACGCACAGTCTGGGATGCACAGTTGCCTGACCAAATCAACCATTTTAATCCATCACCCAATTTTGAAATATAGCCTTATAGAAATTAACAATTCTTTCAAAGCCCGATTTATTCGGGTTTTGTTGTTTCAGTTAAAATTATTAATAATGAATAAAGAAAAGCTTAAAAAACTAACTTACGAAGTAATTGAAATTGCCCATAAGGCAGGTCAATTCATTCAATCTCAAAGTAATAAATTCCAACAGAATGATATAGAAGAGAAAGCCAAGAATCAACTAGTAAGCTATGTTGATAAAGAAGCTGAAGCATTAATTGTAAAAGCACTACAAAAACTCACGCCTGAAGCGGGTTTTATTTGCGAAGAGGCAACGTTGAATAAAGAAGGAGATATACAGTGGATAATAGATCCATTAGATGGAACAACCAATTTCCTTTATCAACTACCTGCTTATTGTGTAAGTATTGCTCTTTATAAAGGGAATGAAGGCTTGATTGGAGTAATATATGATATCACAAGAGATCATTGTTATTACGCATATAAAGGTGGTGGAGCATTTTTAGGGAAAAAGGCTATTCAGGTTTCACAAACTAAAGATTATAGTAAAATATTGGTAGGTACGGGCTTCCCTTATACAGACTTCAGCTGGGCTGACAATTACTTAGCTTTTTTTAAAACCCTAATGAAAGACACAAGAGGAATTCGTCGATTTGGCTCGGCAGCTTTAGACCTTTGTTGGGTGGCTTGTGGTAAATACGATGTATTTTATGAACACAGTTTACAAGCTTGGGATGTAGCTGCAGGAATCGTCATTGTTGAACAAGCAGGAGGGAAAATCAAAGATTTTTCAGGTGAAGGGAACTATTTATTCGGAGAACAGATTGTTGCAGGGAATACGCTCATTTTTGAGCAATTTTTGAAAAACTTACAAAAGCATATTTAGCGATTATGAAAGATCTATTCCTGAAAAGTTATATAATCGAAGTTGCAAAGCATTTTGAAGAACCATATAAATTCAAAGCTTCAGCAAAAATTATTGCAAACAAAATCGAAGTAGAAGAAGCTAAGTTACTAACCAAATATTTTCATAACAATCCAGAAGAACCGGAATACCTGAAAGCAACTATCAGAAAGTATGGTACTTTGGGTGTTTGGATGGATATTTGTCAGAACGCTATTTTAGAAATTTTGTATAATTTCAAAGAAGCCATTATTCCAACTTTATATGAAATTGGTTTTGGAAAATATGATTGGACACAATACAAAGCTATAGATAAAATTTGCCAACTGGCTTCAGAAGGTATAGCAACAGAAACAACGATCAACAAACTCGATGAAGAGATCTTAAGCTTTAGATATGAGGCATTATTACCCTGTATTAATTCGCTTACAAGAATAAAGCACGACTCTATACCACCAATCTATGAAAAGGTTTTTAACGAGCTTAAGGAAGATGTAATTGATGGTTTGGAAGTAATCCAATGTTTGGCAGTTAATTATCCTGATAAGGCAAGGTTGAAAATTCCATATTTACTAAATGCTGTTGAAACACTTTCTAATGAAACAAGAAGTCCTTTATTAGATGGGGCAGTGATGCAAACCAATGAAGATGGAACAGTTCAGTTTTTTCAAAATGGAATTGAAATAACAGAAAGTTATAATGAACAACATATTGTATTTATTCTATCATTCTGCTATCAGCTTAATCCGGAAAACAAAGAAGTTAATAAGCTGATCGACTATTGGAAAAACAATGCTGTTAATATGGATCACAGGAAACAACTTGAAAACCTAGCTCTGTAACACTAATGAACAAATCTACATAAACGACTAAAAAATCAAACTTTTAAAAACCACAACCTTTATAAAATCTACACCTGTTATGAACGAATCCAGAAAATACAATAGATCTCTTCATGCGCGTATAAGTTTAGGAACAACTTCTGACGATCGCTTTATGCCTGAAGGCTACGTAAAGGCGTTCGCAGAAATGGAAGATTTGGTTCTGACAGAAAAATTAGATGGTCAAAACAATTGTTTCAATAAGCATGGTGTTTTTGCCCGATCACACACTTCAACGAGCAATCATCCATGGGATAAACCCATGAGAGAACGCTGGGAATTAATAAAAAATGATTTAGGAGAATTGGAGATCTTTGGAGAGAATATGTACGGAGTACATTCTATTGCATACGATAATCTTGAGTCTTACTTCTATGTTTTTGCTGTTCGGGAAAAAGACTATTGGTTATCCTGGGATGAAGTAAAGTTCTATGCTTCGATGTTGGATTTTCCAATTGTTCCTGAAATCCCAATTGTAAAAAACTTGAAAGAGCTTTACAATGAAAAAATTAATGAGGATCGGATTTTAGAAGCGTGGCTGTCAGAAAATTTGGGTATGCCCTGGGAAGAAAGTGTGGAAACTAGTGGTCTTTTAGGTGGTTATGATCCTAATAATAACAAAGCATGTTCAGAAGGTTTTGTGATTAGGAACAAAGCTGGGTTTCATGCGAATGATGGGACTATTCCTGTTGCTGAAAATGAATTCAACAACCTCTTCAAACTTGTTCGTAAAGCACATGTTAAAACAGATATTCACTGGACAAAAAACTGGAAAGCTGCAAAATTGATCGATTATAAAAAACACAATTGGCACGCTTACGAATATCTTTCAAACTAAATATTCACATGAAATTTGAAAATCCATATTACAAAATAGATGCTGAAATCAATTGGGAAAAGATAGAAAATGAACTCGATTGGTTTAAAGAGATGAAACAAGTTCCGCAGGATATAATCTGGCACGGAGAGGGAAACGTACAAGTTCATACCAAAATGGTTGTCAAAAAATTATTGCAACTTGCTGAATTCAAAAACCTAACCGAACAGGATAAGCATATTCTATTTACAACTGCCCTACTCCACGATGTAGAAAAACGATCTACAAGTTCAGTTGAGATCATCGACGGGCAAGAAAGGATCGTTTCTCCACGACACGCGCTTAAAGGAGAATATACAGCGCGGACATATCTATACAAAAAACTCAATGTTCCATTTAAGGTAAGAGAACATATTTGTAAATTGGTTCGTTATCATGGCTTACCGATCTGGGCAATACAGAAATCAGATCCAAGAAAAAAAGTTATCGAAGCAAGCTTATTATTGGATACTGAGTTATTGGCTATTTTTTCTAAAGCCGATATGTTAGGGAGAATTTGTGATGATGCTGAAGAACAATTATACAAAATTGCACTTTTTAAAGAACTATGCCAAGAACATAACTGCTTCGGTAAAGCAAGAAAATTCTCTTCAAATCTTGGGAGATACAAATTTCTGAGCGGAGAAGAAGTTGCCCCTGATTACGATCCTTATGATGATACAAAATTTGAAGTAATAATGATGTCCGCATTACCAGGTAGCGGAAAAGATACTTATATCAAAAACAATATTGATCTCCCGGTTTTGTCATTAGATAATATCAGAAGAGAAAACAAAATAGAACCAACTGACAAAAAAGCAAATGGAAAGGTTATACAATTAGGCAAAGAACAAGCAAAAGTATTTATGCGTAAAAAACAATCCTTTGTTTTCAATGCAACCAACCTAACAAAAGACAGAAGAAGTAAATGGATATCTTTATTTACTGACTATAAAGCAAAGGTAAAAATCATTTATATAGAGGTACCTTATAAACAATTGATGAAGCAAAACCATAATCGAACCTATAAAGTACCTGAAAAGGTAATTGAAAATATGATTGCTAAATTAGAAATACCGAATTATTCAGAAGCACATGATATTGAGTATGTAGTTAATAAGTAATTGGGTAGTAGTTCATATTGAGTAATTTTTTTATTTTACATGAATATTATTATCTAACTTTTTTCAGTAAAAGATATTAGACGATAGATGTAATGGGCAAAAAACTTGTGGATACTTTAAAGAAATTCAGTTGGTCAAGAGACCAACTTAGGTACAGACCTTTGTTGGTCTCTTGACCAACAATATAATGTCCATAAATTGCTTACCCACTACAGATAGACATTAGACTGCCTAAATATGGTTTTTAGTAAGCTTTTGAAATATTCTAAAATCTTTCGTCTAATTTCTAATGTCTTTTTTAATTTTTAAAATCACTCGTAAAGTAACACGACCAGTAATTGAAATATTTATGAAACCTGAACAAAAAAAGTTAAAACCATTTCAATTCAAGCAATTTGACCTACATTCCGCACCCTTAGATTTGATTTTTAATAATTACCTATAAAATTGCCA
>JAHDFD010000035.1 GCA_020628375.1 Chitinophagales bacterium
AAAGTTATGTGTTTCGGCAAGATTGCGGCTTAATTCTTTTCCGAAGTATTGATTACTATACATCCGGTATTTAAAAACTGTTTACTTGGTTGGAATATAGAGTTAGGAACGAGGCATTGCCTCGTTCCTACTGCTAAAATTATATTTAATGTATAATGGTGTAAAATATTACTCAAGTCGTATATCTCCAACACCATCACCTGAAGCAACCATAGGAAATACATTTTCTTCTTTTTCTACCAATACCTCTAGTAAAAATGATTCTTTAGAGTCCAACATTTCATCTAAAGCTGCACTCAAGTTATCTCTTTCTGTAACTTTTTTAGCTTTAACACCAAAACCTTCCGATATTTTTATAAAATCCGGGTTGCGTAATTCTACAGCTGAATAGCGTCTATCAAAGAAAAGTTGCTGCCATTGGCGCACCATTCCCAAATGTTCGTTATTCAATACAATAATTTTAACAGCCAATTCATTCTGCCAGATCGTACCCAACTCCTGAATGGTCATCTGAAAACTACCATCACCAATAAACGCCAATACCTCACGATGTGGATGCGCCTTTTTAGCACCGAATGCCGCTGGTAAACAGAATCCCATTGTTCCTAATCCACCAGAAGAAACCCATGCATCTGTATCATCGAATTCATAGTAACGAGCAGCAGCCATCTGGTGCTGACCAACATCGGTAACTACAATAGCCTTCCCTTCTGTCTTATCTGAAAGCATACGTACTACTTCCCCCATTTTAATAGGTCCGTCAGTTGGAAAAAGATCTTTCTTAATTACTTTTTCATATTCGATTTCAGCACGTTTTTTAAATTCCTGTATCCAGTCTGGGTAAGATTTTTTGTAAACTAAAGGAGTCAATGCCTTTAATGCTTGTTTAGCATCGGCAACGATAGGAATGTGGCATTTTACATTTTTATTGATCTCAGCCGGATCGATCTCTATATGAATGATCTTGGCTTGTTTTGCATACTTATTCAGATTGCCGGTTACCCGGTCATCAAAGCGCATTCCAATAGCAATAATTACATCTGCTTCATTCGTTAACACGTTGGGGCCATAATTACCATGCATGCCCAACATCCCCATATGTAATTCGTGTTTACTTGGCAAAGCCGATAAGCCTTGTAAAGTGCTTCCAACCGGAATACCGGTCTTTTCAATGAATTTTCTGAATTCATTCTGTGCACCTGAGATTAAAACGCCATGCCCTAATAAACAGAATGGTTGTTTTGCAGCATTCAATAAATCTGCCGCTGCTTCAATAGCCGTTTCATTTAGAATTTTATCTGGCGAATAACTTTTCATCGAAGTACATTTTTTGTACTCAAATGGTTTCGACATCATTGCAATCTGTGCATCTTTAGTAATATCAATTACTACCGGTCCTGGTCTGCCAGTATTAGCAATATAAAATGCCTTAGCAATAATTTCAGGAATTTCATCAGCTTTGGTTACCTGATAATTCCATTTAGTTATCGGCATTGTAACCCCTATCACATCTGTTTCCTGAAAAGCATCACTTCCTAATAAATGACTCGCTACCTGACCTGTAATACAAACCATTGGCGTTGAATCGATCTGTGCATCGGCAATACCTGTAATTAAGTTAGTTGCACCCGGACCAGAAGTTGCCATACAAACTGCAGCTTTGTTATGTACACGTGCATAACCTTCGGCAGCATGCGTTGCGCCTTGTTCATGACGAACCAGTATATGGTTAAGTTCTTTCTGATAATAATACAACACATCATAAACCGGCATGATCGCACCACCGGGATATCCAAAAATGGTATCTATCCCTTCTGCAATTAATGCTAAACAAAGTGCTTCTGCACCTGAAACAATTTTTGCCGTCGGTGTATTCTTATCTTCAACTGGTAAGGTTTCTACAGACATCTTTTATTTTTTTACTTTCTATCAAGATTCTTCCCCTGTCAGGGTTCAACATTAAAACATATTGAATTTATCAAAAGTAATGCCTTTTATTTTCGATGTTTTATATTTTTTGTAATTAATTATTGGAAATGCCCTATTTCTGAGGCAGAATCATTTTATTGGGCTATAATTTGCTGATGATTTCCTTAAATTACAATTCTAAAAAATAATTTTCAGATGAATAGCGTTCTGACTTTGTTGAATTTGAATCTTAAATTTTCTTAATTCCTGTAAATGAAAAATTATCTTGCTTTACTCCTTTGCGCTTGTTTTTTTCTTTTTTCCTGTACTAAGAATATTGAAACAGACAATATTGAATCGCCCGACTATAATCCGGAGTTTGCATTACCACTCATTACCCTGAATGTTGGAGTAGAAGAAGTTCTTCAGGATGCTACACCTGGCTCATATACCATTGAACAAAATGGTTTGGTTATATATGATGAAGACAATTTGAATATTGCGAGAACAGATACTTTTGAAGTCGATCTTAGTGATGTTGGTGAATCGATACAAACAATGGAATATAAATTAGTGATCGAAAATGGAGTTCCAGTCGGCGGAGAAATGCAGTTATATTTCTTAGATGAAAACGGAAATACAACAACAACGCTTTTAGATGAAACTGAGCAAATTATACTTCCTGCAGAAATAGATAATTCCGGTAATGTTATTAATACTACTTATCAGGAAGTCATTATTCCTTTTGATAACGATGCTGTACAAAATCTTTTGAACACTAAACAAATGCTTATTGAAACATACTTCCAAACCAGCAATGGCGGAAATGTGTTCACTAGTCAGAATTTAAGTATTCGATTAGGGGCGAAAGTCATATTCGATATATGATCGTTTTTATGGTGCCCGAACATGGTAGAAGTCTATAAAAATTCAATTTAAAGTTTAATAAAGTATTCAAAAAATCCAACCAATTTATAATTAAATCCATTCATGAGAAAAATAACATTCATTGCATTACTCTTATTTGTTGGTTTAGAACTTTCTGGTCAGCAAGATCTTGGCACTAGCTTTCTAAGAGATACCTGGCAGATCAATTACACCAATCCTGCACGCACACCTGAGGGAATGCGTTTTGCGATCAGCCTGCCGGGTTTATATGCCAATGTAAGCTCACCTTTGGCTTATAACCAACTTATTACCGCTACGGCGACAGGCAATTTGCTGGATATTGATAATGCAATTGGCACTTTAAATAATAATAGCCGATTATTTTTAAATGCTCATGCTCATTCATTCAATATAGCATTCAAGGTTAAGAATATGACGTTCAATTTAGGTCATGTAGTGAGAAGTGACTTAGGAATCAGGTTTCCTAAAGAACTAGCTGCTTTAGCTTGGAATGGAAATGCTGCTTATATAGGAGAGAATTTGGAAATATCACCACATGTTCTCTTCAATTTGTACAATGAATATAATATTGGTGGAAGCTATGAGACAGGCAATTTAACGGTAGGGGCGAAAATAAAACTATTAGCCGGCATCGGTACGATCAGTTCAAAAAACCCTAGTGTATCATTAACTACTGATTCAGATGTTTATCAATTGGATTTTAATGGAGACTACTCTATCAGAACAGCAGGCTTATTCACTATTGATGCACAGGATGGTATTACATTGGAAGAAGATCTGATTAACAGTAATAGATTGTTTTCAGGAAATTTAGGCATTGGTATAGACTTAGGATTGAGTTATCGAATGACTGATAAGTTAACACTTTCTGCCAGTCTTTTGGATTTGGGAGGCATTCGTTGGAAAGATATTCCCAAAGTTTATTCTGCAAGTGGAAACGCACGTTTTGAAGGCATAAACCTGATAAGCTACACACAGGATTTTTCGCTTTCTTTTGAAGAGAAAAAAGACTCTATACTGAACTTATTCAATGTTTCAGAAGAAGAAAAAACGTTTACAAGTCCACTACCAAAACGTGCTTATTTTAATGCTGATTATGAATTGAATAAATGGATTACTTTAGGCGGGTTAGTCTATTTTGAAGACTATCAAAGAAACTTGAATGCAGGTTTTTCAGCAGGAGCTACATTGCATTTAGGAAAGATTCTGGACTTGGGAGCAAACTATTCTATCAGATCGAATAGTGCTGCAAATATTGGCTTGAGTACGGTATTGAATCTTGGACCGATTCAATTCTTTGCTATGACCGATAATATGCTGGCAGTATTCAGTCCTGAAAGTCAGCGAAATGCCAATTTCAGAACCGGATTAAATTTAATTTTCAGAGACAGAGAAGCAAAAGAAAAAGAGGCGAAAGGAAAGGTAAACAAGGCTTACCGCAACGCACCACCGGTTGAGTGTGCTAACCCCAAAAAGCGAAAAAGGTAAACCGAATGTAATAACAGCCTATAAACAATATAGTATTTGTTAGCGGTAGTTATTTTTACTTAGGGCAAACGCATCAAAATTCAAGAGTATTGATAATCAATTATAAACAAAATTTTATTTTAACAATTTATAATATTATTGTTTTGTAATTAATTGTGTATTAAATACACTTTGTTTCTAAAAGTGTTTGGTGCGTTTGCCCTAATTTTTACTCAACATTCAAATTTTGCCTTTCAACTAAAAAGGTAAATGTTAATTCATTTAAGCCTTTTCCGTTCACTTGTGCATTCCAAGCTCCATGACCTGCACCTTCCAATGGTACAAGCTCATTATAAATACCTAACGAGTCGTAAATATTATTTAACTCAGTAGCTTCTGAAAAAGGAGTGGAAGGATTAATATCCATAGTTCCATGAGCCATAAATAACTCCGGATCATAGCTATCATAGGAATTTACTCCATAGATGGCATCAAACAATTCTAATTTGACATTAGATCCCCAGAAGTAAATCATACTTTTTACGTCATAAGACTCATCTAAATTTGTTGAAGAGAGTGTCGGATCATCAGTAAAAGAAATTTCATCTCTAAAATCATCCTGATCTGAAATTCCCAAGGCTATTGTTGATATTGCACCAGCTGAAGCTCCACCAACTGTAATAAAGTCATTATTCGACTTATATGTATTGGCGTTGGCAACAAGCCATCTGAGCGCTGCTTTGGCATCCCTTTGAGCAGTGTACATAGCAATACTCGTCTGAATTTCATCAGGTGACATTGCATTTTGGAGGGTGAAGTTTATCCATTCTTCTGGCGCAAATCCTTTATAGAATGTGCTTAATTCCTCTATTGACATTCCGGATATTATTCCTGATTCCTCCGTCGTCCTATAATCTATAGAAGCAAAAACCCATCCCCTCGATGCAAAGTAATTAGCCATATTTACGATCTCTGGTTTTGTTTTTGTACCACCTTGAAAGCCACCTCCATGGATGAACATAAAAACAGGTCTGTTCATTGAGCTGTTATCTGGGTAATAAACATCTAATAGCAAGGGTACTGCAGAAGAGGAAGTGCTAGTACTAGTATGACCGAGCCCTTCAGCATATATTATATTTTCATCTATTAATACAGGATAGGATGATTCAGATTGAACCTTGGGAATTCCATTATCAGTTGTAATAGCTTCATCGTCTTTACAAGCAGAAAAAAGTAGGATTGCAATTGTGATTATAAATAACGTTTTGTTCATACTGTATGCCTCTAAAATAGGTTGATCACTTTTCAAACAAAAAAGATGAAAAGTAATGTAATACAAATTTTAATATTAAAAAACGTACAAATTTTCGTGTCATATTGAGCGTAATGTAATGAAGTCGAAATATAGACACCTCCCTATTTTTCGGGGCATGACTCGTATATTGGGCTTAATTTGATAGTAGCTCACGCTCTCATAAATGTACGATATATTAAAGTTAAAATTGTATAAAATTATCGCAAAATAGAAGTATGACTCCACACTACTATACATTTGTTTACCTCCGTTGCGTTTCCAAACCAACGGATACCTGAAAAGTAGAGTTTCTTGTAGTAAAAGTAAACATTTTCTGAAAAACAATGAAAATGTATAGCATTGTGGTATGACTCTTTGAGTATGTTTAAATTCCTCTTAACTAAAACGGCTGTTCAGTTCTTTACCCTTCAACATCGGAACAAAGGCCGCTCCGCCTTTTTGCGTTTCGCTGAAACTGCCATCTTCATTTTTTTCGATAAGTAGCATAATCTGTTGACTTTCTGTTCTAGAAGCCGTTTCATCACCAACCGGAATAACCATTTTACCACCTACTGCCAATTGATCTTTTAAATTCTGAGGTATTTCAGGAGCTGCAGCTGTAACGATGATTTTATCGAAAGGAGCATATTTTTCCCAACCCTTAAAACCATCGCCAAGTTTGGTTCTGACTAAAGCATACCCCAAACTCATTAGCATATCGCGCGATTTGGTATATAAACTTTTTATTCTTTCGACGGTATATACATTAACGCCCATCTCAGCCAAAACACTTGCCTGATAACCAGAGCCCGTACCAATTTCCAGTACCTTATCATCAGATTTCAATTCCAGAAGCTCGGTTTGAAAAGCAACAGAATAGGGATGTGAAATGGTTTGTTCTTCATCGATAACGAAAGCACAGTTCGCGTACGCCTGTTCTTCAAAAATAGAATCGATAAAAGCATGACGGGGTATTTTGCCAATTGCGGCTAAAACGCGTTCATCCTGAATACCCATTTTGCGGAGTTCTTCTACTAATTTTTTACGTAAGCCTAAGTGTCGTGCCGATTCTTTAAACATAGGTCCCAAAATTAGACAATGCCGCTAATAAATGAAATAACTGTTGAAAAGTTGTGTGAAGACGGGGATTAGTGATAAAAGGTGATTGACGGCTTATGTTAGGATGATTTCTATGAACTTTGCAAGTTGTTTTTGTAAGGGTTTTAATAAAGATTTAATATAAAACTCACACAGTCAATCAATTTTGACCATGCGAGTTAGTGGTTTATCAATAGGCTTGCATATTGAAAATTAGACTTTTTAATAACCTTACATTTCTAAATAAGATTATTTTTTTTGTTGTTAAGTACACCATAAAACCTGCAAAACCTGAAATATATGGATCAAGAAAAAGACAGGCTATCAAAACTGTCACAAAACCAATCAGTATGCTGAAAGACTTACTTGTTATTAATATAGTAAATCTTTCTAATTCATTTTTGTTGATTAGAAAATCAGTTGTTCCAGAATGTTTATTCTCAATTTGATGCAGATAATAATTCCCTTGTTCAAATGATAAATATTTCAGAACTATTCTGTCTCCATCTTTAATTTTCAGATGTTTTCCAATAGAATATTGTTCTTTTTCACCATCTTCATAAAGCAAGGTAAAATAAGACACCGGAACTTCTTTAGGTTCTTTTAACATAGGTACATAATTATTCAGACTTATTTCATTACCAATAACTTTCCAATTGCGGATGGCTCTTTTCGAGCTACTGGTAATGAAAGAGTAACTAAACTTATTGGATTTAGAATAAGTGTAATGGTTACTGACAATTCCCTCAAGAAATTGACACTTAATACTGTTTCTTCTGAGAATATTATGTGTAAATACTTTTTGAAGCATACGAAGAAAGCTATTTAACAGGAGTTATTCAACAATAAATGAAGTTGTCGTTTGTACTCCTTTAATCTGAATATTCAATAAATAAAGCCCATTGTTCAGTTTAGAAATATCAATAACAAAACTGTTTGTTCCGTTCACAACATTTATCATTATTTCTTCTATACGTTTTCCTTGTATGTCATAAATATTCAGAATAGCATTTTCACTTATATCAGTATAAAATTCAAGATGAATGAATTCACTAGCTGGATTAGGATATAACTGAAGTTTTGATATAGTATTGAGTATTTCTGTATTGGTCGGAACTGCATCATTATTATCATTATTATTTGTTACATATCCTGTCGGTTCGTCGCAAGAGATAAGTGTATTGACTGGATCACCCAATCCATCGTTATCTATATCAGCATACCATGTTGAAGCCCCCGGGCCATCACAAATTCCGCATTCATCGATTAGATTTGAAACACAAGTTATTCCATCATCAGTATCTTCATTATTTAAAACATAGCCACTTGGTTGGTCACATGATTCAAAACTTTCAGAGGCATTACCAAAACCATCATTATCGTTATCGGCATACCAGATAGAAGCTCCAGTTCCATTACAAATTCCACATTCATCAATTTCATTTGAAGGACAAAAAATTGAATCATCAACATCTGAATTATTCGTAACATAATTAGAAATTTCTTCACAAGAAATTAATGCATCTGCAGATCCATCTCCCAATCCATCACCATCTATGTCAGGGTACAATGATAAAAGTTCAGGACAATCACAAGTAACATCATTAGCATAAACTTCTACATTATCAATAACAAACCCATCTTCATCACTGCTATAGTCAAAATCTGCATTGTCATATTGTTGAAATCTAACCACAAATTGATTAGAAAAAGACAATTGGTTAGAAGCTTGAATTTCATCTGAAATATTAATAACTACGGTATGAAAGTCGTCTCCAAAAGATTCAGGTTGAAAGTTATACACTTTTTCCCATGTAACACCTCCGTCTGCACTCAAAAATATTGCATCTTCTAAGTGTGTTTCATCATTTACATCTAAAAAGTCAAAGCTAAGAACGATTTCTTCATCTACATTCTCGCTTAAATCTAAATGTAGATCAAGTGCATTGGTATTGTATCCTTCATTATCATTCCATTTTCCTAAATATAAACTATAACCATCTTCATCTGAGCTTGCGCCATTTGTAATTTGAAGCCTTGCATATCTATTAAGTGTATTTTCCTGAAAGCAGGTAGGATTTTCAGCGTATAAAGCATCGGTACTATTAATATACCACGCATTACTCAATGGACAATTATTTGTACTTATACAAGTTTCAAAGAAATTATCACAAAACGGTAGTTTTTGATATTCTACTTTTTTATCAAAATAAAGATTTATATTATCTATTGTTATACCATCTTCATCTCCGCTTGAACTGAAATCGCCATAATCAAATTGCTGAAATCGTATTACAAAATCATTGGTATAGTTCATATCATACTGACTCATTAATTCATCAAAATCGTAACCATATGCTCTAATATTACCATACCAATTGTCTGTCCAAGTTTCTGGATAGAAATTCATTTCAGTAACTTTAGTAAAGGTATTACCACCATCATCACTAAAGTAAACTCCATCTTCTATATGATTATCATCAAAATAATCTCTTATCTGAAAATTAAATACTAATTGACTATCAACCACTGAGCTTAAATCTAAATGTAAATCGAGCGCATTGATATTACCTCCTTCACCATCACTCCATTTACCCATTACCAAACCATAAGATTCATTATAACCCCAGTTGTTAGCTATTCCTAAATTTGCAAAACGACTAATCATATTATTATCTGCGGTATAACCTCCAACCTTATCATTACTCCTTACAAATTCAGGGTAATCTGCTAAGTCATCACTACTTTCAAAATCTTGATAATAGGGAACAGACGCTGGCGCAAAAGGAGCATCAAAATAAAGGTTTATATTATCTATTGTTATACCGTCTTCATCTCCACTTGTGCTAAAATCGCCATAATCAAATTGTTGGAATCGAATTATAAAATTATTGGTATAGCTTAGATCATATTGGCTCATTAATTCATCAAAATCGTAACCATAAGGACGGATATTTGCGTACCAATTGTCTGTCCAGGTTTCCGGATAGAAATTGATTTCAGTAATTTTAGTAAAGGTATTACCACCATCATCACTAAAGTAAACTCCATCTTCTATATGATTATCATCAAAATAATCTCTTATCTGAAAATTAAATACTAATTGACTATCAACCACTGAGCTTAAATCTAAATGTAAATCGAGCGCATTGATATTACCTCCTTCACCATCACTCCATTTACCCATTACCAAACCATAAGATTCATTATAACCCCAGTTGTTAGCTATTCCTAAATTTGCAAAACGACTAATCATATTATTATCTGCGGTATAACCTCCAACCTTATCATTACTCCTTACAAATTCAGGGTAATCTGCTAAGTCATCACTACTTTCAAAATCTTGATAATAGGGAACAGACGCTGGCGCAAAAGGAGCATCAAAATAAAGGTTTATATTATCTATTGTTATACCGTCTTCATCTCCACTTGTGCTAAAATCGCCATAATCAAATTGTTGGAATCGAATTATAAAATTATTGGTATAGCTTAGATCATATTGGCTCATTAATTCATCAAAATCGTAACCATAAGGACGGATATTTGCGTACCAATTGTCTGTCCAGGTTTCCGGATAGAAATTGATTTCAGTAATTTTAGTAAAGGTATTACCACCATCATCACTAAAGTAAACTCCATCTTCTATATGATTATCATCAAAATAATCTCTTATCTGAAAATTAAATACTAATTGACTATCAACCACTGAGCTTAAATCTAAATGTAAATCGAGCGCATTGATATTACCTCCTTCACCATCACTCCATTTACCCATTACCAAACCATAAGATTCATTATAACCCCAGTTGTTAGCTATTCCTAAATTTGCAAAACGACTAATCATATTATTATCTGCGGTATAACCTCCAACCTTATCATTACTCCTTACAAATTCAGGGTAATCTGCTAAGTCATCACTACTTTCAAAATCTTGATAATAGGGAACAGACGCTGGCGCAAAAGGAGCATCAAAATAAAGGTTTATATTATCTATTGTTATACCGTCTTCATCTCCACTTGTGCTAAAATCGCCATAATCAAATTGTTGGAATCGAATTATAAAATTATTGGTATAGCTTAGATCATATTGGCTCATTAATTCATCAAAATCGTAACCATAAGGACGGATATTTGCGTACCAATTGTCTGTCCAGGTTTCCGGATAGAAATTGATTTCAGTAATTTTAGTAAAGGTATTACCACCATCATCACTAAAGTAAACTCCATCTTCTATATGATTATCATCGTAATGATCTCTTACCTGAAAATTAAATACTAATTCACTATTAGCAACTGCGGTTAAATCTAAATGTAAGTCTATGGAGTTTAAAGCTCCATCACCTCCATCGGAAGATTTTCCAAGTCTTAAACCATAAGACTCTCCGACACCCCAATTATTGGCAATATCTATTAAGCCATTATTAGCATTATCAGGATTTGTAATCCAGTAATTAGCAAGCTCTGCCGATTCAAAATCTTCAAAAAATGGGATAGTTGTGTACGTCTGAGCAACTAACGAATAAGAAGAAATAAAAATGAGTAGAAAAAAAAGTGTAATTGATTGTTTCATAAAACATAGTTTTAAATAAAAAAGCAGATAGCTTTATTCACTATCTGCTTACAAAGTCGTTACGACAATCAATTACTCACATAATGGAGATTTTTTTTCAATATTTAATTCATTAAACAGGTTTCACTATGTAAAACTTAATCTTATATCACATAATCAATATTTTAGATCTTAGGGGAAAATCCATCTCCATCCACAAATGTTCTTCCCTGCCCAATTTCAATTAAGTCGTCATTTATATCGCCATAGTCATTTATCATGAATAAGGAATATGTTAGATCTTCAATTCCATTATCAACAATTCTGCCTGAATAAACCTGAGTGGTTAAACTTTCTGATCCATCATCCCCTTTTGCGTCAATTCTGACATATACCGTAAAATAATCACCTTCTCCAGATATGAAACTACCGAAACCTTCTCCTTCTGATCCACCTTGCAGAGTAGCCATTTTCAAGGTAAGCGAGTTCCTATTAAAATCGTAAAATCTGATTTCTTTATTTCCAAAATTATTAGCATTGTCTGGGAAATTACTGGAAATTCTGGTTAAAGGAGCAATTAAATAAGTTCCTTCCAGACTAGGCGGGTCATAGCCATCATATATAGGTTGGCCATTTGCAATTATTTCTTCCAAAATCTCATCTGGAATAAAATCTTGTCCCGGAATTAGTTCAGAATGATCTTTACAACATCCTGCAGAAAAAAATATAAAGAATAAAGAAAGTATAATGTATCTCATAATGTTAAAATTTAAAGTTAATCCCTGCTTTATTGCATGAAATTCCATCGCTTCCGCGTTCTAAAAAGAACCCAAAACCAGGTTTTAGAAAATATCTGATTCCAGTAAATAACCCTATATCGAACTTTGTATTTGACAATACAACATCAGCTTCTTTGCTTTTCGACCTAACCATTCTGATATTTGTAGCTATTCCGGAATAAATATCTATTTTTTTAAGAATTTCGTTGTTTCCAAGATTGAAGTGATAAGCTACTTTTGGACTTAGTGTGAAATACATGAGGTTAACATCATTATTTGATTTATATTTCCAGTCATAAGCACCGAAAGAAGCACCAATTCCTATATTTCTTTTTAGTATCTTTTCATAAGCAATATGCAGGGGGGGAATAATAAATTTTCTTTCACTTCTATTAACTCCGATATTATTACCTAAGCCTAATCCGAATGAAAAAATACCACTTCCCTTTGGTACGCTTGTCGATTCTTCGAATAGGAATAAGGCTTGGCGTAATTTTTCTTTAACATCGATTGTTTGTTTAGGCTTTTCTTCTGCTTGACATTCAGGTTCAGTATTAGTATTTTCCTTCTTTATATGGTCAATTATGATTTCTTCTCCATTTGCCAGAATAATTCTGTCTACCAGACTTTTGTCGATCAGTATTATCTGATTCGTTTCAATATCCTTATACTTGATCTTATCATCAGTAAGTTCAATGAAAACAACCCCCTTCTGGCTTCCATCAAGCATTTTAATTATATCCTGAATTGTAATGATCCCTTTTTTCTCACTCTTCTGTATCTTAAATTCTACCCTTCTGTTTATAGCTCTGTTTGCTTCTGAAGTATTAGCTACTTTAGGACTAGTTTCACCATAGCCTCTTGCATTTAATCTTGAACTATTAATCCTTTTTTCCTCAAGATATTTTTTTACAGAGGAAGCTCTGTCGAGCGACATTTTATTATTTACTGCTTCAGAACCAGTATCATCCGTATGTCCCTCTATATTAAGACTTATATTCGGCAGACGCTCTAACAACTGAACAACTTTATCTAAAAGATAAATGGTATTAGGATTAAGAACCGCACTACCAGTTTCAAACTGCACATCTCTGATGTTCACAGTAGTACCTTCAACATTTTCACCATTGGCTAATCTATTTAATAAATCATCAATTTGTTGTTCGGTGGTTTGTGCAATAACTGTTGTTATATTCAATAGCATTAAAACAAGTAAATATATTAACTTCTTCATCTTATAAATTTTTAATGTTTAACACTACTTACTCTTACCAAAAGCAACTCCAATATTAGCAATACCATAGTTAGTTCTACCTAAGTCCAAGAAGAATCCAATTCGTTCATTCAGGAAATATCTGACGCCAATATAGGGGTTGAATTTATACAGGAATTCACCTACATAGTATTCATCAAATGGAAGGTAGGCAATATACTCTGGACCAGTTTGAAAGCCTGTATATACTTCCAATCCCTTTAGGTCAACAGGATTACCTGTAAACTTTTCTATCATATCGAATATATTCAATTCCACTTTAAGCCCTGTGCTTAGAGAAATATCAACAGCATCTTCATAAAGCCAATCATTTTTTAATCTGTGAACTGCTGTATTTAAATACCAGCCTAAGTATATGAAATCTATACTTTCGTTATCTGTTATTTTTTGTATTAACCCTGATGATACTTTTGAAATCGAAAGAGAACCTATCCTTTTCTCTCCTAAGAAAGTATAGAAGCTATGTGATTTACCAACTCCAAAACCTATGTGTGCTCTTTTATTAATTTGTGAAAAGGCATCTGTTGTTGAAGTAGTAAGAAATATAAAAAATAGGAGTTTAATTAAGTTTTTCATTTGAATAAATATTTGTTTCCCACATAGTCGAACAAATATTTATTCATCTCACATTTCAAAAATATTTTTGAAATTAATTATCTTTATATCATAAAATAATATTGACCTTTATCAGCTTAGAATCAATGTACTATGAACTTATTATCAAAAACAAGCATTTAACTATTTAGTTAATACATACATCAACCACAGAAAGCTAAATCATACTTTTAACGAAAACCATCTTATGTCTCTCGAACTATACAAAATCTCCAACTTAAGTGAACCCGAACTAATTGAAGAACTTAAGAGTGATAATAAAGAAAAACAAAAGGTTGCACTTTATATGCTTTTAGAAAAATTCTCAAAATATATACTAGTTATCGCTAATAAGTACATAACTATCCCTGAGAGTGATTTTCCAGAATTAAGAGGTGAACTCTATGAACGACTTTCTAAAAGCAAAAAAATTGACAAAATCCATAATTTCAAATCTTATTTAGCAAAATGTGTGAGATTTACGGCTATTGACCGACTTAGGAAACAGCAATTAAAGTTTCTGTCGATGCAAAATGAAGATTTTAATAATGTTTCAACCAATAATGATTTCTATCAATTCTTTACTACGGAGTTATTGGACAAGATTCATTTATTTTTAACTGAAGAAGATGAAAAAGTAGTTTTTAATGCTTGGAGAAGGGGAGATTCGAATACTAAAGTAGCGAAATTGATTGGTGCTGGAGAAAATCGTAGAGTAGAAGTGATTAAACAACGAATAAAAAGAAAGGTATTGAAATCTTTTGAAAAATAGCACTTAATTAACCAACTGTATATGAAGTTAGATATAAATACCTTAATAAAGTATGCTTACTCAAGCTTACCTGAAAATGACATTGAAAAAATTGAAGAACTGTTAAGTTTACCAGAGTATGAGCTTGAGTTTGAGGCTGCTGATAGTATTATTAACATTGGCATTCGAGAAAAAATGAGTATGCACCAAATGCAAATCTGGATAAAAGAAAACGCAAGCTTATTTATTAAGAATCTTAAAAATGTTGAGAAAGATAATTCAGATTCTTTTGTTAGGAAAATCAAGGAATTTGAACAACGTTTGATTAAATGGTTCGATGAAACGATCTTGCTTAACCACCCAGCCTTAGAATTAAGTAGAACCAGAAGTTCATCCAATACTATTGAAGTATGTATAAATGAGCATTTGAACGCAGAGATACAGCTAAACTTTACAGCGCAAAAGCCTGTTAAATTCTCCATAGAAGACACAGAAGGTATAAAAGTCATTAATACCAAATTAAAAAACAATGAAACAATTGACCTGGCGGGATTAATGTTGCACGCAGGTGCCTATTTATGGATTGCCAATAGTAGTGAAATTGATCTACATTATGGTGTTTTTTATGTAGATGAATATTTGAAACCTAAGCAATCATAATTTGATAAATACCAAACATGTGTGGCTGATATCCCAAACTATATAAGTCTTTTTTAGTTTCCCATAAAGCCTTTGAAGGAGTTCCTGTTTTCAGATAATACGCATAAAATTTTTCTGCGAAAATACGTGCATTCTTATCATTCACTTTTACAACAGTATGTATTACATTTCTAGCTCCTGATTTAATAAAAATTGTGCTGAAAGATTGTAATCCCTCGCCAACTATATTTTTCCCCGATGTTGTATTGCAACAATTCAGAAATACCATCTGAAGATTTTCAAAATTATTATAAAAAATATCATTTAAAAATAAGTAGTCATTACTAATACTTGCAAACGATTTTAAAGGTATTGCAGGTTCTAGCTTTCCTGTATAAAAGTTTGCTTCTAAATGAGCACTTATGTGTAATACATCTTTTTGAATGACCGTATTCAATAGCTGGTCTTTGTATTCATAAGATAGAATCTCAGTATCTTGTTTGTGATCTGTAAGAGTTCTCCTAATATTATGAATTTCTGTCTTAGCCTCTTTCAGGTTAGCAGAATTTGCATATTGTGGTCTTAAAAAACCGATATTCTTGATACTGTTTTCAGCCTTTTTTGTTTTTTCAATAAAAGCATAAGTACTAAAAAAATAGTTTATTTCAATTTGAATGTCTAGAACTTTATCATTAAACAATAATAAACCTAGTGGTAGCTGTCCAATTTTTTCATCTATAACTATATTGAGTTTTGTGAATTTACTTAAGGGTATAAGATTTAAAATCGGGTCTAAGATTTCCTTAGATAGTATTTGTTGTATTTCTTCAAATTCGCTTTTGTCGATTAGGTAATTACAAATAGATTCAATAAATTCATCAATCAGTACATTTAATCTTTTTTTGGGTAATTTTATCTTCAACGTTTCAAAAATGTCTTGTGAAACAATTACCAGAAATAAGAAATTATCGCTGCTATAAAAGTCGAAAAGTACTTCTTTACGATTTAATCTTGATTGTATTTTACTCTTAATACTCTTATAATTAACTAGTGCATAATTTTCTGTCTTTTCAGTTATATCAATAATTGATAATTTAGCTTTTGCTATTTCACCTTCAATATCAAATACCTTTTTTTCATCTTGTTTATTAATACTGTCTAACAAATCGTTAGTTAATTGCCCAACTGTGTATCTTTCTTTTAATAATTGCTCTTTAAAGTTTTTATTTAAGTTGCTTAAATGTCTTGTATAAAGTGATTTGCTCCAAATCAATAATGTATATGTTTCTTCTATGTTTACTTTCTTTTGTACAGTTGCTAATTCCCACTTTAGTAGCAAAACGTTCCGGTAAATATTAAATATTTCTGAAAGTTCATTAATGGGATTATTAGCAAAAAGATGTTCACAAAGCCGAATAGTATAATTCAGATCGCACTCATATTCTATGTTTAAGTTGAATTGTGCAATTATTTTAAAGTAGTAAATGTCGGCAAGAAATAAGGGTATGCTTTTAATAGTAAAATTCCCATCAATGATATCTTTATTATCAGAACTTTTCAGCTTATTTTCAATATCATTTACTATTGCTAAAATTTTGCTGTATTCACTTCCCCTATTGAGTTGAATCAACCAGAACTTATAAAAGTTAAGGAGGTAAAAGTTATTATTCTCTAATCTGAATGGTGTCTGTTCAATTAAAGAAATGGCTTTGGGATAATAAGTGTTTTTTTTAATGTAGTGTTTAGTATTATGTAAATCGGCTAAACCTTTATAAGCAGTCCCCTGAAGTATAATATTATTTTTACTTTTTTCTATAACGTCTTTAAAATACCGTTTAGATTTTTGAAAAAGTTCAGGATCTTCTGAATCAGAATCTACTAACCAGTTATTATATAAACTACCATACTGAAAGTAAACAAAAGCTAATCTGCCTTTTCCTTGCTCACCAGCATCTAAAACGATCTTTTTTAATTGATGTAATTTTTTTTCAGCTGTTTCAAATTCCCTTAATGCAATTTGAACTATTATCAAATTATTTAAAATGGGAGCATAGTTCTCAAATATTTCGATCTTATTTTGTTGATCGAATGAAACATTATTCAAAGCATAAACCAAATAGGTTTTTGCTTTATCAAATTGGTGTTTTTTGAAATATAATAATCCTAGCTCAGCATATAGTTTATAGATAAATCCAGCATCTTTATTCAGCAGCATTTTTTTCAGAGTCGCTTCTGCTTCTATCATCATCTTATTATCTCTTGAATTAACCCAGGCTCTGCACAATTCATACTCTGCCTCTCTATTTTCAATCGAATCTTTACCAAATATTTGCATTTTGTATTGAAGATTACAACGAGCTAGGAAAAGATAATCTTTTGTATTGTGTTGCTGGTTTAGTAATTCTAGCCCACTGCTAAAGTAATCAGATATTTCACCCGAAGAAAATTCCTTTTGAACATATAAAATAAATTCCTTTTCTTTATCAGACTTTTTAATGAAATCCAGAAACAGATTCAAACTCATGAAAACAAAATTAATAAATTCATATTATTAAGTTAACTTTTTAGAGATAAAAGATTTTTAGCTAGTGATTTTTATTACTTCCAATACTTTTTCCATAACACGCGCCGTTCCACCCATTTTAGAAGCTACATAATTTTTATTCTCTACACTATGTTGTTCAAAATAATAAATGGCACTTAAAAGTTCATCAGTATTTTTTATACTAATGGCAAATTTCTCTTTTATTAAATCTTTTGCTTCCTGAAATTTATGATATTCAGGACCGAAAATGACAGGCAGATCAAAAACCGCCGCTTCCAAAATATTGTGAATACCTGTTCCAAAACCACCACCAATGTAGGCAATATCTCCGTATTGATAAATTGAGGAAAGTAAACCAATATTATCAATTATAAGCACATCGAAGTTAGTAATTTTTTTTTGCTGAATTTCAGAATAACACAAACAAGGTAGTGTTATTTCATCCTTTAGTTTTTGAATATTATTGTGATGAATTTCATGTGGTGCTATAATGAATTTATAATTATTATTCTGCTGTTTATTATTAATTATTTCAATCAATAATTTTTCATCTTCCTGCCAGGTACTTCCAGCAATTAAAAGTTTTTTATCTTGTTTCAATGCAGTAATCACTGGTATTTCTTTAGGATTTTGAGCATTATTCCAAACTCTGTCAAAACGCGTATCGTGTGCAACACTTACATTAGATAAATTGTGTTTTTTCAATAAGCTTTCCGAGCTTTCATTCTGAACAAAAATATGCTCAAAACTTTCTAGCCCTCTCTTGAAAAATTGCCCATACCAGCGAAAATAATGTTGTTCTTTTCTGAAAATGGAAGAAAAAAGAAGAACGGGAATGCCTTGTTTTTTCAGTTCCACTAAAAAGTTAACCCATATATCGTATTTCACCCATAATACCACATCAGCATTTATTTTTTCTGCCCAGAATTTTGCATTTTTGCGTGTATCGAGGGGCAAATACCCTACCCAATTAACCGCTTTATAATCTTTTCTGATCTCGTAGCCTGAAGGAGAGAAAAAAGTACATATAATCTGACAGTGTGGCAATGTTTCTTTTAATGCTTTTATAAGTGGTCGGGCTTGCTCAAATTCTCCCAAAGAGGAAGTATGTATCCAAATTCGTTTAGGACGTTTATTGAGTTTATAATCTTCAGGCTTATCACGCCATGACTTTAACTGAGGTGGAATTTTTCCATTGCTTGCACCAATAATACCTATATCCCAAAACCAGTTCTTTCTACCTTCAATCCATTTTTTTGCTTTTTTATTGAAAAAGGAAGCTATAAAAATGCCCCAATAGTAAACCCTTAAAAAGATTGGATAAATGATATATTGAATAAGAAAGGTCAAAGTATTGCAAAGTTCGGGTATTCGATTGATAAGTGATGAATGATGGGTGATGAATGATGAGTGATGGGCGATGAGTGATGGGCGATGAGTGATGAATGATGGGCGATGAATGATGGGCGATGAATGATCAACTATCAATTATGAACCATGAACCATCAACCATGAATCACACAAAAGTCTTTCCTATAAGAATCTACTTTTAAGCTCCGGTGTTGGCAACCAGCAACTTTCTTCTTTACCGAACCATTTATATCTGTTCTTTGCAATAAAATTGTAAACAGCATCGCGTATCGGTTCTGGAATAATCAAGAACAAGCCCATTAAGGCATAAGGCATTCCTAGTTCTGCCGCTACTTTCAAAGCTGCTGTTGAACGCTGATAGATCGTCCCATCTTTCAACAAAACAAATGAGTCGAAATCATCACTCGGTAAATTATACTTCTGAAGTATCGCCTGTCCTGCTTCCGATTGTAAAGAAGTAAACATGATTTTAGCCTGCTTATCTCGCTCGATCACGAATTGTACGGTATTATTACACAAATTGCAAACCCCATCGAACAACATGATCGGTTTACTAATGCTTAAGGCTTCTTGTTTTTTAACTTCCGTACTCATAACTATTACCCAAATATAGAATATCCTGAAATAGTTCACCATAACGAATTGCTTAACAAAGCCTTAACAGTGCTCTTTATGGAAATTTAATAAAAAAGCGAATATCTTTGTAAATGGAAATCAAGCATCAGGCAAATCAAAATGGAAAGGTCGGCTCAATTGTCGATAAATTTGCTTTCACCGGAATTACTTACGATGATGTACTTCTTGTTCCGGCTTATTCAGAGATCTTACCACGTCAGGTTGATATTTCTTCTCAGGTTACCCGTAATATTCGAGTAAATGTACCTATTGTTTCAGCGGCAATGGATACGGTTACTGAATCGGCTTTGGCAATTGCAATTGCACGTCAGGGAGGAATTGGCATTCTACATAAAAACATGAGTATTGAACGTCAGGCGAATGAAGTAAGAAAAGTGAAACGTTCGGAAAGTGGAATGATACAAGATCCTGTAACATTACGACCTGATGCAACGATCAGTGAAGCACTGGCTATGATGCGCGAACATCGTATTGGAGGAATTCCGGTAGTAGATACTAATATGACCTTGGTGGGCATTATTACGAACCGCGATCTGCGTTTTGAAGATGATGGAACGAAATTGGTGAGTGAACTAATGACCAAAGCTCCCTTAATTACAGCTCCTAAAGGAACAAGCCTGCAACAAGCTGCTAGCATTTTAAAACAGCATCGTATTGAAAAACTACCTGTTGTTGACGATACCAATACTTTGATCGGATTAATCACTTATAAAGATATAAGTAAGGTTTCAAGAAATCCCAATGCCTGTAAAGATCAGTATGGTCGTTTACGTGTTGGTGCTGCTGTTGGGGTTACAGCCGATACAGTTCAGCGGGTAAGCGCGCTTAAAAACGTAGGTGTTGATATGATTTGTATTGATACGGCGCATGGTCATTCTGCCGGAGTATTAAAAATGGTGAAGGAGGTGAAAGAGGCTTTTCCAGATCTGGAAATCGTTGCAGGTAATGTTGCTACAGGAGCAGCTGCCAAAGCACTTGTAGATGCTGGTGTAGATGCTGTTAAAGTTGGTGTTGGACCGGGTTCAATTTGTACTACACGCGTAGTAGCAGGTGTTGGTGTTCCTCAGCTTTCTGCTATTTATGAGGCAGCACAGGCAATTAAAGGAAGCGGAGTTCCTATTATTGCCGATGGTGGTATTCGCTATACTGGTGATATTGCTAAGGCAATCGCTGCAGGTGCCGATGTAATTATGGCGGGTTCTTTATTTGCCGGCGTAGAAGAATCACCGGGAGAAACAATCATTTTTGAAGGTAGAAAATTCAAGTCGTATCGAGGTATGGGATCGTTGGAAGCCATGCAGGATGGTTCAAAAGATCGATATTTTCAGGATATGGAAAGCGATATCAAAAAACTTGTACCGGAAGGAATAGTTGGACGTGTTCCTTATAAAGGGCGTTTGGAAGAAGTAATGACACAATATATTGGTGGTTTACGTGCCGGGATGGGTTATTGTGGGGCCGAAAATATCGAGCAAATGAAAGATGCTAAATTCGTGCAAATCACGGCTGCCGGCATTCACGAAAGTCATCCACACGATGTTATCATTACTAAGGAGGCTCCAAATTACTCGAGGAGGTAGCTTATTTTGTGAGTTTATGGTAGGCTGTTCATTAAAGTTTAAAACGATTTTTGATAGAGACGTAGCAATGCTACGTCTGTACATTGTAAAATAATTGTATGAAAAAAAATCGTTTTAAAGTCTATTATATGAGAAAATATTCCCCTTATTTTTGAGTTACAAAACTGTGTCAAACTGAGGTTCCATATTTAGCAAAACCTAACATATAAAAATGACATGATTAAAAAGTTTTGGTCATTCTAAACGAAACGAAGCTTTGTGTAGTTGAAGCGAAGAATCTATAAATTACTCGAGGTATTAGATTCTTCATTCCAAATTTCGCTTTGCTCATTTTCCATTCTGAATGACTAGAAAAAGTCGTAATGCAATTTAAAATATTTCCATTTACTCAACGCGACATTGAGTATCCAAAAATGTGGTGTGAAAATTTCTTTAAAACCCCATAATTTTGAACAACATAGGTTTATGGATTTATGAGTTTATGGGTTTATGGATTGAGAGTGATTCAGTAACCGAGCGGAGTGGCAGCAACTGCTGTCGAGCTTGACTATTCTTTTTTCGTTACTTATTATACCTTTCCTCAATTTATCATTCTATTCATTTACAATAAAAGAAAAAAATCTTAGATTTAATCCATACAATTGACAACAAATAGTAATAGAAAAAATCATTGTCTGAACAAATCAAGATACAGGAGATATTTTTAGATGCTAAGAAAAAGCAAAGCTCGCTTGAAGCTTATAATTTATCGTTAGCGGTAAAACAAAAAGCTTCAGAAGTAAATAATAAAGCATTAAAAGCAGAAGTAAGTCTTTTCCTTGCCGATATATTACTAGAAAATGGTGTTTTCGATCAAGCATTAGAGCAAGCTTTTGAAGCACTTCAATATTTTTCAAAAAGTGATAATAGAGCAAAACATGAAACCTGCCTAAGAACACTAGCCATTACTTTCGGTAAACTCGAAAATCATGAAAAAAGATTGGAATATAGCTTAAAATGTCTGGAATTGCTTAAAGCATTTGATAATCCTAAAGAAGTAATTCGCATTAAGAACAATATTGCCTATTCCTACATGATGCTTTCGAGATATAATGAAGCAATTGCTATTTTTAATGAAAATTATTATCATCCTCAGGCATGTAGTAATATCGTTTGTGCATCGCTTAAAAATATTGGCGAATGTTACTTACTTCAAAAGGAATTTGAAAGATCGGAACAATATTTTGAACAAGGATTAAAAATAGCCATTAAGCACCAATTTGCTGATATGGAAGCTGCCTTTTACTTTTTCTTTGGTGAACTCTTTTTCCATAAGAAAGAATTTGACAAAGCTTATGATTTTACACTTACAGCAAGTCAGATATTAACCGATAAATACCAATATCTTACAGAAATTCAACGCATATTGAATTTACAGATCAAGATTGAAATAGAGCTTAACCTCAAAGATAAACTCAAAGAAACTTTCAAAGAATACAAACACATTTCCAATATGCGTGAACAACAAATATTGGGTAATTCAAATAAAGCTATTAAGTTCAAATTAGAAATTGATGAAATAAAAAAAGAACGGAATATTTTAAAAGAACAGAATGATCTATTGAAACAAGCAAACACCAAAATTGAACAACAAAGTATTGCTTTAGAAGAAAAAACAAAACAACTTTTAAAAGTGAACAACGATCTTGAGGCATTTGCACATGTAATAGCCCACGACATCAAGCAACCTATAAGAACTATTAGAAGTTTTATTCAGCTTTTTGAAAGAGATTTGAATACAAGCCTGAATGAAAAGGCAAATACTCATCTGAGCTATATTAAAAAAGGAGCTATTGATCTTAGTGATCTGGTTAATGATGTGCTGCAATATTCAATAGCAGGAGCAATCACTGAAGAACTTGTTTCAGTTAATGTCAATCAGGTAATAGATAAGATCAGAAAAAATTTAGAATTTCATTTAAGTGAATGTAATGGACAAATAATTGCTGAAGATCTCCCAACGATCATTGCCCACAAAACACCCGTTATCCAAATCTTTCAGAACATTATTTCCAATGCTATTAAATTCCGAAAAAAGAATGTAGCGCCGATTATAAACATCTCTGCTCATAAAAACGAAGCTTATACCGTTTTTGAAATAAGCGATAATGGTATTGGTATTGAAAAGAAAAATATAGATAAGATTTTCGATCTGTTTACACGACTAAACAGTAAATCGGCTTATGAAGGTACCGGAATTGGCCTTGCCACCGTAGTAAAATTATTAAAGCAGTATAAGGCAAAAATTGAAGTAAGTTCTGAAAAAGGGATAGGCACAACGTTCAAAATATTGTTTCCTGAATAATAATAGCCAACTGTCAATAAAAGACTAACATTACTTTCAAAGGATAATATTTTATGGTCTGTGGTCTTTCAACTATTAACATTGATGTTATGACATCACAATTTGAATTCATAATAGAGTTTATTACGAAAACTGATTACGTCATTTCGATAAGAAGCTTCGACAGCAGTGGCTGCCACTCTGCTCAGCTACAGAAATTATGCGGTCAGTGAGCTTGTCGAACTGACTTTACAATAATTTTCGTAATAAGATCTAATATATCTTTTCCCTGTAAGGGCTTTTGCTCACAGGTAGAAATAAAGGCTTAAGAGCAACATATGTTATATATTAGAGCAATTTTAAATTAGAATTGGTCGGATTGGAAGCTTATCAGGAATTTGAAGATAATATAAAAGCCAAACCTTTAAGCGAAGATGCAAAGGCATTAGAAAAGGTCATTAAAAAGAAATCGGGAAAATATACCGAAGGTGATTTTTCTTCACTTACAGGTATTCCTATGCTTGAATCGAGGTATGCTATTAAAGAGCTACTCAGTAAGTATAATGGTCGTATTCGAGCAACAGAAAACGGAGACCTTATTTATGATTTTGGGGAACAACTAAAAAGAAGAGGAGATAAAAGTTTCGCCGAAAGATGGACAGAAATAAAATCATTGCTTTGGAAGGTTTTCAAAGCTGTTTATAAAGTTGTAATAGCAGTTGTACTCATAGTTTATTTTATTGTTTTCGTGCTTATTCTTGTAGCGCTTATTGTAGCCATGTTAAGTGGTGGTGGCAAAAGTGACAACAGAGATAGCCGAGGCAGCGGTTCAGGTTTATTTCAGATCGTTGGACGTATGTTCAGCTCTATTTTCAGATTCAGAACCCATCATCGTGATACTTACAGACCCAGAGATACCTGGGGTTATCCTTATAAGCATTACGAGCCACGCAGAACCAATTTACCACGTAAACAATACAAAGGCAGAAAAGGTGAAAATCCTAAATTAGAACGTTTAGAAAAGAAAAGTTTCATCGCTTCTATATACGATTTTGTTTTCGGTCCTCCACGTATCGAATTACACCCATTGACCAATCAAATGGAAGTTGCCAGTTACTTAAAACAAACCAAAGGACTAATAAGCACCTCAGAAGTACAAGCGTTAGCAGGCTGGACCAGAGCAGAAGCCGAAGAATTCATGACCGATTGCCTGACTTATTTTGATGGCAATGCAGAGATCAATGAGAATGCGACCTTTTATGGTGAATTCTATGATCTTACCCGTACGACTAAAGAGCAAAAAGATTATCCGATTCAGTTTTTCTGGGATGAATACGAACCGGAATGGGAATTGACCGGTAATAAAAAAAGCACGAATGGCTGGATTATTTTCATGAACTTATTCAATTTATGCTTTTCTCTTTTTATGATCGGTGGTTTTTATTCAGGAACAGAACTGATAATGTCAACACCTAGCCCTCTTTTGGTAAGTATTTTACTGGGTTGGTTTCCACTGATCTATTCTATTATTTTCTTCGTTGTTCCAATACTCCGCTATCCGGGAATAAAACGCCGACAAAGAGAACAACATATCCAGAATATTCGCAAAAGACTCATGCGGGTGATATTCAGTAAACACAAAGAAAAAATTTCACTTACAGAGTTAACCAATACGGCAAACGACTGGCGTAAAACAGAAGAAGTTCTTGATAAAGCAACGGTTGACAAGGTCGTTTCTGATTTTATAATTGATATGGGCGGTGATGGTACTGCAAGCGATGAAGGTGAAGTCGTTTATAATTTTTATCAACTGAATCGTGAACTGGATGATATGGAACAACTAAGAAAAGATAGCTTGTTTGATGATGAATTGGGAGAGATCGAAAGCTATTGAGGTTGATTTATTACTTTTGTATCAAACTGAACTTATCATTAACAGCAAACCACTTATTCAAATTAATTTTCATGAAAAAATTAATATTATTTCTGCTCATTTTGTGCTCATCAGCTTCTTTAATTGCTCAGGAGAATCCAGAAGCACGAGCTTATTCTAAAAAAAAGAAAAACAAGAATAAAAATAGTTTTTTTGATCAAAACGATTGGTTTTATGCAATTGAAAATGATTGGAGTACACTAAACATGGACGACCTTCCCAAAGGAAAAATTAAACTTCTGGATGTATATCAAAAGGCATTCGAGACTGGTTTAATGTTAGTAATGGAAGATAATAGTATATGGTGGAATGAAAATGAACGTTGGTATAAGGCTAGAACCAGAGGTTTACCAGAAAATTATAAGATCAAAGCCATAAAACCTTACGCAAGAATCAGCCAATACGCTACTTTAACTGCTGGTATGGTTATTATGTTAGAAGATAATAGTCTTTGGAAGTATAATGTAACTAAATGGCAAAAAATATCAAACACGAATCTTCCTGAAGATGAAACAATAGAATTGCTCAGTACTTATCAGAGAAATAAAGTAATGCTATTATCTTTTGAAACCTTATTCGTTGTTTTAATGAGTGATAATTCCGTTTGGTATTTACCTTCAAAAAGCAAAAAATGGAAAGAATATGAAGGTAATGGTTTACCAAATGATAAAACTATTAAACTCATTGAAGCATATTCAAAAGTAACTCAAATTCCGGTTAGATCAGGTAGAATCCTTGCGGTATTATCCGATGAAAGTATTTGGTGGAGCTTTGTAAAAGATGGAGAATGGGAACAGGTAGATACAAAAAACTTACCTGAGAACTATAAAATTCGAACCATTAGGGCTTACCAAAAAGGGTTATCCAAAGAACCTAATACAAAGATATTAGTTGTACTGGAAGACAATTCCATTTGGCGATATACCCACGACAATGGATTTAGCCTTATTGATATATCAACAATTGATAAGTAATACAATTTGAAATATAATTTTTCGTATAAATATTTTTTAAATTGTATAAATATGCAGGAATTACAACAACTGTCTTTTTAATAGAGTAAGATCAAAACCTTTTAAATTTTAAAGTTAATTAGTTACTTTTGTTTTAAATTGAACTTATGGTAGTGATTCATATTGAGTGATCTTTTTAGAAAAAGAAATTAGACTTCCTGATTGTGGTTTTTAGTAAGCTTTTGAAATAAGCTAACATCTATTGTCTAATTTCCTTTTTAATTTTTAAAATCACTCGTAAAGTAACACTGCCGAACTTAACAAAAAACCACTTATTCAAATTAATTTTTATGAAAAAATTAGTATTACTTTTACTTATCTTATGCTCGACTACTTCACTGGTAGCTCAGGATATTCAGCAAATTCAAGCTTATACCAAACTAGAAGGCTCCACCAGAATCATAGCCCTTTTATCTGATCAAAGTGGATGGTTTTATACATTAGAAAATGGTTGGCGCACTTTGCCTGTTGATGAGTTTCCCGATGGAGAAGTCAAATTTTTAGATGTATATCAGAAAGGGTTTAATACTCGATTAATGACTGTATTGGAAGATAATAGTATATGGTGGAGTAAAGAAGATAGTTGGGAAAAAATTACCAGTAAAGGTTTACCTGAAAACTATAAGATAAATGACTTTAAGCCATATTCAAAAATTGGTTTATATGGAATGACCAAGACTCGAGTTGTTACCTTATTAGAAGATAATAGCCTTTGGTGGTATGCCAACGATAATGATTGGCAACAAGTAAAAACCACCGGGCTTCCTAAAGAAGAAAAAATAGAATTTATTAGAACTTACCAGAAATACTCAATGATGGGAAGTTCAGATACCAGATATGTTGTTTTAATGAGTGATAATTCTATTTGGTGGTTTTCTGCAAAAGCAAAAAAATGGAAAGAATTTTCTGGAGATGATTTGCCAAATGACAAACCTATAAGACTTCTTGAAGTATATTCAAAATCCAATCAGATGACTATGCCGGAAGGTAGGCTTATTGCAGTATTATCTGATGAAAGTATTTGGTGGGGCTCTGCAAAAAATGAATATTGGGAACAGGTAAACACCGATGATTTACCTGAAAATTATAAGATCAAGTCTATTAAAGTTTATCAGAAAATGTCTTCTATAAAAGCATCAACAAGGTTATTGGTTTTACTCGAAGATAATTCTATTTGGTGGTATGTAAATGGGGAAGGATTTAGCCCTGTTGACATGTCAACGCTTAACAAGTAGATTAAAAGCTCATTAAAACGGATTAGTTGCCCAAATAGTTATCTCTGGTACAAAACCTCTGTCATCCATTTCTATAACCGAAACGATACTATGGGCAATTTCTCGTGAACTTAACAACTTTTCCTGTTCTTCTCTTTCTGCTCGGTCTTTACTGCCAAAAGCAGTAGTAACCGCACTTGGATTAACGAGGCAAACCCTGATATTATCTTTTCTTAATTCTGCCTGCCAACTTTGGGTCATACTTCTAACAGCAAACTTGGAAGCAGAATAAACCGTTCCTCTGGCAAAACCTTTCAAGCCTGCCGTAGAAGCGATATTGATAATTGTTCCGGCTTTTTGTTCCCTGAAAACAGGCAATAATGCTTGTGTAAATAATGCCAAACCAAATACATTGGTTCTGAAAACAAGATCGAAGTCGGCTGCTTCGATTTCTCCTAGCAAAGCAAAATCACCACCAACACCTGCATTATTCACCAATACATCTACTTTTCCATCTAAAAGCTGAACGATCTCTTTAGCTTTATCTGAAACAGTATCGATATTGCTAATATCAAAAGGAAAAGGAATAGCGCCAATTTCATCGGCAACCTGCTCCAGCTTCTCTTCATTTCTTCCGGTTATCAATACTTTTGCTCCTAACTCTACGCAGCGTTTTGCCGTTTCTTTTCCTATTCCCGAACTTCCTCCGGTTATAATTACATTCGCGTTTTTAAGGTTCATTCTTTTAGGTTTCTATGTTTAAACTTTCTAACTCTTTAACGAGTAGATGAACTTTAGTACAAGGATTGTGCTCAGCAAATTTTTCACCTTCCCAAAGTTTCTCTAACTTTTCTGCATTTTCAATAGCAGATTTCTGATTACCATACTTTTTAAGAAGTACATACATTGCCTTATCATTTTTCTTGTACTCATAATCCTTTAACCCTGCATTCTTGAATTCCTTTTCTATTAGTTTTTGATATTCTTTTCTTGAAATACTTGTATGGTAATAACTAAAATGAAGTAAATACCATAACTCAAAAGCTTCATTTGACCAAGCACATTTTACTTCAGGGCTTTGGCTTTTAGCTTTGAATATTGCATTGTTAAAATTTTGAGCAGGAAAACTATCTCTATCAAATACTGCCCATGTTTCATCTATTGTTTTATTTTCTTCCGAATATTTATCTCGCAGCTTAACACATTCATCTACAATAGATAAAGTATTTTTACCAGTCCCTGAATATTTATTTCATATAATTCTAATACTCCTTTGGGTAGTTGTTCTTTCAAAACTTCAAAATAGTTCGGCTCAGTTTTTTCACCTTCACAAACGGCGTTGTTGCATAAAGATTTTGAAAATAGGGAGCAAATCCTTAGATTGGTAA
>JAHDFD010000008.1:0-106116 GCA_020628375.1 Chitinophagales bacterium
GCGGAGAGATTGTAGTAGAAGAATGTACACAGCCATGTAACATTACTCCAGGAGAAATAACATTAGCAGCGACAACTTTCTGTACAGATGATGCAATCGACTTCGGAGCAAGTACAAGTACATTCCCAGTAGGTTATAGTGTGAAATATATATTATCAAGCGGTGGAACGATTATAGATGTTAGCATTACTGGCAGTGATTTTCCAGCACAGGCGACAGCCGGAAATTATCAGATTCATTTAATGGTTTGTGATCCTAATACATTTGATACAACAACAATTATAGCAGGGACAACTACGATAGCAGATGTAGAGGCTCAGTTAATACAAGGAGGTGGCAGTATTTGTGCTACTTTGAGCACTACTGGCGGAGAGATTGTAGTAGAAGAATGTACACAGCCATGTAACATTACTCCAGGAGAGATAACATTAGCAACAACGACTTTCTGTACAGATGATGCGATCGACTTCGGAGCAAGTACAAGTACATTCCCAGTAGGTTATAGTGTGAAATATATATTATCAAGCGGTGGAACGATTATAGATGTTAGCATTACTGGCAGTGATTTTCCAGCACAGGCGACAGCCGGAAATTATCAGATTCATTTAATGGTTTGTGATCCTAATACATTTGATACAACAACAATTATAGCAGGGACAACTACGATAGCAGATGTAGAGGCTCAGTTAATACAAGGAGGTGGCAGTATTTGTGCTACTTTGAGTACCACTGGCGGAGAGATCGTAGTAGAAGAATGTACACAGCCATGTAACATTACTCCAGGAGAAATAACATTAGCGACTACAACTTTCTGTACAGATGATGCGATTGACTTCGGAGCAAGTACAAGTACCTTCCCGGTAGGTTATAGTGTAAAATACATATTATCAAGCGGTGGAACGATTATAGATGTTAGCATTACTGGCAGTGATTTTCCAGCACAGGCGACAGCCGGAAATTATCAGATTCATTTAATGGTTTGTGATCCTAATACATTTGATACAACAACAATTATAGCAGGGACAACTACGATAGCAGATGTAGAGGCTCAGTTAATACAAGGAGGTGGCAGTATTTGTGCTACTTTGAGTACAACCGGCGGAGAGATCGTAGTAGAAGAGTGTACAGAACCATGTAATATCACACCAGGAGAGATAACATTAGCAACAACGACTTTCTGTACAGATGATGCAATCGACTTTGGAGCAAGTACAAGTACCTTTCCGGTAGGTTATGAAGTATTATATGTATTGACAAGTGGAGGAATTATTCAGGATACGAATATTAGTAGTGATTTTCCTGCACAGTCAACAGCCGGAAACTACCAGATACACCTGCTGATCTATGATCCGGCAACTTTAGATTTGAGTACAGTCGTACCAGGTACAACGCCAGCAAGTGATGTGAATGCCTTATTAATACAGGGCGGAGGAGATATTTGTGGAAGTCTGACCTTAACCGGTGGAGAGATCGTAGTGGAGGATTGCATTCCTGAATGTAATATTGATATTGGACAAATAGTAGAATCGACACTAAACTATTGCCCTGATGATATTATTGATTTTGGAACAACTACAAGTACATTCCCTATTGGTTATGATATACTTTATTTATTGAATGATAGTAATGGTGCTATAATCGATTCAAGTTCATTAAGTGTCTTTACTGCTCCTGATAGTTTAGGAACTTATGGAATTCAAACATTTATATTTAATCCAGATTCTAATAGCCCGAATTATTTTGATATAAACAGTATTTCATTAGGTACAACAACACTTACAGAAATAGAAAGTCAGATAATTCAGGGTGGTGGTAGTATTTGTGCAGCTATCTCTATTCCTTCTTTTGAAGTTGTTGTAGAAGATTGTACTGTTGACCCAGATTGTACAGCTGCAGCACCAATAATAAATCTAACAGGCGGCGGTTGCGATAATAGTGGAATGCCTGTACCTTATGAATTTACAATTTTAGATTTTGGCAATACTAACTTCATAACTGAATACATTGTTACTAATGGTTCAGGTGGCGCGGTGTTAGGTGTTTATACCAATTTATCTGATGCTGTTGCTGCTGCGGAAGTGATTGGTACTTCTTGTATCCAAACGATTAACCATGAGGGACTTGAAGAGTTAGTAAATACAATTGATGGAGAATTAGGCGGCTTATTATGTGCTGACCCTAACATAAATTGTCCTATAAATACGCTTGCAGAATTTGCAAATCAAATTCTTGGAGGAAACACACTGTCAGTAGCTGATATTGAATCATTTTTAATGAATGGTGATGGAGGTACTTTTAATGTTGGTCCTTTATTAGGAGTACCTATACCAGTTAATGTTACAATTATTCCTTTCTGTTATGCATTGAGTAATGAATTGTGTATTGAACCTTCAGATTGTACTCCAGTTTGTGATATAGCTGCACCATTAATTGCAGCCGATGCGAATCCGATTTGTATGAATGGTACAGGTACACCAGTAAATGCTACTTTCAGTACAAGCAGTGTTCCACCAGCAGGATTCAGCTATCAATGGCAATTGAATGGCGTGAATATAACTGCAGCAAATGGTGGAAATGATCCAACAATAACGACAAGCACTACAGGTGTTTATACTTTGATCTTTACAGATGGAATGGGCTGTAGTTCATCAGCATCAAATAGTATAGAACTAATGATGGAAGATTGTACAGATCCATGTGATGTAGCTGCACCAGTAATTGCAGCAGATGCGAATCCGATTTGTATGAATGGTACAGGTACACCAGTAAATGCGATTTTAAGTACAAGCAGTGTTCCTCCAACAGGCTTTGGTTATCAATGGCAATTGAATGGCGTGAATATAACTGCAGCAAATGGTGGAAATGATCCAACAATAACGACAAGCACTACAGGTGTTTATACTTTGATCTTTACAGATGGAATGGGCTGTAGTTCATCAGCATCAAATAGTATAGAACTAATGATGGAAGATTGTACAGATCCATGTGATGTAGCTGCACCAGTAATTGCAGCAGATGCGAATCCGATTTGTATGAATGGTACAGGTACACCAGTAAATGCTACTTTCAGTACAAGCAGTGTTCCACCAGCAGGATTCAGCTATCAATGGCAATTGAATGGCGTGAATATAACTGCAGCAAATGGTGGAAATGATCCAACAATAACGACAAGCACTACAGGTGTTTATACTTTGATCTTTACAGATGGAATGGGCTGTAGTTCATCAGCATCAAATAGTATAGAACTAATGATGGAAGATTGTACAGATCCATGTGATGTAGCTGCACCAGTAATTGCAGCAGATGCGAATCCGATTTGTATGAATGGTACAGGTACACCAGTAAATGCGATTTTAAGTACAAGCAGTGTTCCTCCAACAGGCTTTGGTTATCAATGGCAATTGAATGGCGTGAATATAACTGCAGCAAGTGGTGGAAATGATCCAACAATAACGACAAGCACTACAGGTGTTTATACTTTGATCTTTACAGATGGAATGGGTTGTAGTTCAAGTGCTTCTAATAGTGTAGAATTAACAAGTGAAGATTGTACTGATCCATGCGATGTAGCTGCACCAGTAATTGTAGCCGATGCGAATCCAATATGTATGAATGGTACAGGCACACCAGTAAATGCGACCTTCAGTACAAGCAGTGTTCCACCAGCAGGATTTGGTTATCAATGGCAATTGAATGGCGTGAATATAACTGCAGCAAGTGGTGGAAATGATCCAACAATAACGACAAGCACTACAGGTGTTTATACTTTGATCTTTACAGATGGAATGGGTTGTAGTTCAAGTGCTTCTAATAGTGTAGAATTAACAAGTGAAGATTGTACTGATCCATGCGATGTAGCTGCACCAGTAATTGTAGCCGATGCGAATCCAATATGTATGAATGGTACAGGCACACCAGTAAATGCGACCTTCAGTACAAGCAGTGTTCCACCAGCAGGATTTGGTTATCAATGGCAATTGAATGGCGTGAATATAACTGCAGCAAGTGGTGGAAATGATCCAACAATAACGACAAGCACTACAGGTGTTTATACTTTGATCTTTACAGATGGAATGGGCTGTAGTTCATCAGCATCAAATAGTATAGAACTAATGATGGAAGATTGTACAGATCCATGTGATGTAGCTGCACCAGTGATTGCAGCCGATGCGAATCCAATATGTATGAATGGTACAGGTACACCAGTAAATGCGACCTTCAGTACAAGCAGTGTTCCACCAGCAGGATTTGGTTATCAATGGCAATTGAATGGCGTGAATATAACTGCAGCAAGTGGTGGAAATGATCCAACAATAACGACAAGCACTACAGGTGTTTATACTTTGATCTTTACAGATGGAATGGGCTGTAGTTCATCAGCATCAAATAGTATAGAACTAATGATGGAAGATTGTACAGATCCATGTGATATTGTTACTCCTGAAATTCAAATTGATGTAAATCCTATTTGTGATCCAGGAACAGGTTCTCCAACTAGTGCTGTATTAGGAACACCTGACATTCCACCAGCAGGATTTAGTTATCAATGGCAATTGAATGGTGTAAATATAACTGCAGCAAGTGGTGGAAATGATCCAACAATATCAACTAGCACCGTTGGTACTTATACCTTGATTTTTATGAATGAGTCTGGTTGTTCATCTTCAGTTTCAAATTCAATATTCTTATTTACAGAAACATGTCTTGCACCTGAAATCTTGATCTCTGATCCTTGTTCGTGCACCAATCAGGCAAATTATGAATTCAATAATGTTCAATATGTTCAGGAGACTATTGTAATAATGGGAGCTTCGGGGGCAAGTTGGACACTCGATTTAGGAAATTCAAATGGACTTTTTGATAACGCAGGTAATAACCTTCTAGGTTCTTTTACAGCAACTGAAAATCCAACTGGTTCTGGGCTATATTATTTTGAATTATTCTATGTTCCGGGAACTGGATTTACTGCTTCATTTATCAGTGATTCTGACGAATTCTTAAGCATTAGTGGAACAGGAAATAACTGTTTAAGTCCTGATGATGTAATAGAGAATGCGACAATTTGTGAAGGAGATACTTACAGCTCAGTATATACCGGAACTTCTTACACGTCTTCTGGATCAGAAACTGTTCAGAATGCAAATAGTTGTGAATACACAGTGTTTGTTAATATTACAACTATTGATTGTACAGATAATTCTGGATCAGATAACGCTGTTTCGGATGATTCAAATGATTTGTGTGGGTGTAGTTTAGAGTACGATCCGGTTTGTGCTAATGGTACTGAATACATAAATGCTTGTGTAGCTGAATGCTTTGGTTTTACTTACTTACCTGGTCCTTGTGAAGGTGTAGATGATGGTGGAACGGATGTGTCAGGAACAGATGTATCAGGAACGGATGTATCAGGAACGGATGTGTCAGGAACAGATGTATCAGGAACAGATGTATCAGGAACGGATGTATCAGGAACGGATGTATCAGGAACGGATAATGGAAATACAGATTCAAGTTCTTCCGATTGTAGTAATAATATGGCAGGATTATGTGATTTAACGATCTTAGAATTAAATTCTCCAATATCTTCTGATGGTTCGGTTTGCCCTTATCAGGGAATATATGCAACGGTTAATGGCTATACTATTTCTGAAGGATATATGAATGCTTATATATTACATTCAGATCCAAATGATCCATTAGGTTCAATTATCCAAATTTCTGAAACAGGAGTGTTTATGAATGATGGCTCGATTGTAGATTTACCATTGGATGTACTATTGTACATAACTCCGACAGTTGTTCCGGGACCTCCTTTAGTAAGTACAACATCAATTGATATTAATGATGAATGTGTAAGTGTAGGGAATTCTTCTTGTGCTGTTTTCTTCTCATCAACATGTGATGGAACAGATGGTTTAACAGATACTGGAACGGCCGATTCAGCAGATGAAGCTACTGATGGATCAGGTGATGGATTCTGTAATTGCCCTGACTATTACTATCCGGTTTGTGGAGCAAATGGCCTATCTTACTTTAATCCTTGTTATGCAGATTGTGCTGGCGTAAACTGGATTCCTGGATTATGTGAAAATACTGATGATACAGGAACAGATACTTCTACAACAGATGCAAGTGGAACAGACGTTTCAAGTACTGATACAACAGGAACCGATATTGCCACAACAGATGATGGAGCAGTAGATACCGTAGGAACAGATACTTCTACAACAGATGCAAGTGGAACAGACGTTTCAAGTACTGATACAACAGGAACCGATATTGCAACAACAGATGACGGTGCAGTAGATACCGTAGGAACGGATACCGCTACAACAGATACAAGTGGAACAGATGTTTCAAGCACAGATGATACAGGAATCGATATTGCAACAACAGACGATTCCGGAGCTGATAGTTCAGGAACTGATACAGCTTCTACAGATGATGGAACAACTGATACTGGAACTGGCGATATTGGTGCAACCGATGGTTCAGGAGAATGTATATATATATCCAATTGTGGAATTATGGAACTTTGTACAGAGCCAATGACTACAATTGAAGTGTGTCCGGAAATTTGTAATGAGGGAGACTTTAGTATAATTTCGGCTGAATCGCTTTATCACTGCGCAATTTCATTTAATACAAATGGATGTTTCAATTATACACCTTTACCAGGAATGGAGATAGCAGGAATAGATTACATAGATGTGTTGGCTAGTAATGGTAATGGGCAATGTGTCAGCTTAGTGGTAAACATGGAAGTTGGTGATTGCACACCTGAACCTCCATGCGAGAATCCTGAAATGGATATTTGTACAGGACATATGGAGCCTGTCTTACTTTGCCCTGAATTCTGCGCGCTTGAAGGTATGAGTTATACGATATCTACTATTAACTCAGTATATCACTGTAGCATTTACCAAACTGATGATCACTGTTTCAGATATACACCACTGCCAGGTTTCTATGGATCAGAGGTAATAGAAGTTATAGCTTGTACAAACGATGGTTTATGTGATACGATAATTATTAATACAAATGTTGGGGATTGTTCTGGAAATGAACCACCTTCAGCAAATAATGATAGTGCCGAAACAAATCAGGATACTTCTGTAACTATAGAGGTTTTATCTAATGATTTTGATGCAGACGGAGATCCAATTTATATCTGTGACCATACTGAAGCTGTAAATGGTGTAGTAACATTGATAAATGGTACTTTCATTTATACTCCAAATGCTGGTTTCTTCGGAACAGATGTATTTACTTATACAATTTGTGATGGAATATTTGAGTCAACAGCAAGCGTAACAGTTGAAGTACTTGAGGTTTGTGATAATACAACTTTTGCATGCACAGGACACATGACGCCTATCGAAATTTGTATTGATTTCTGTGATGATAGTGTGGTGATTTATAATACACATACGACCTACGATTGTAGTATTGAAGCTATTAGCGATCATTGTATTCGTTATGTACCGCTTCCTGGTTTCTATGCTACAGATATTATAGAAGTAACAGCCTTAACTCCACTTGGTAATGAGTTTGAAGTTGCTAATGTTTATATAACTGTTAGCGATGATTGTACAGTTGCAGTTAATGGTGATGACAATGGTCGATTATCAGATCCGTTGAACGAGCTTGGCTGTGATCTATCAGTTCCGAAAGCGTTTACGCCAAATTCAGATGGTATAAACGATGTATGGAAACTAAAAGGCGCTGAAACTTGTAGTTCTGAAGATTTGTTTAGTTTCAAGATTTTTGATAAGTCAGGAAGAGTGCTGTACTACATTACAGGAACAATTGCCGAATTGAAATGGAACGGAGTTAGTAACGAATCTATTCCTCTGAGTAATGGAACTTACTTCTATCACATCGAAAATCTGAACAAGAACAGAATCGGATTGAATACTGGTTTTATTGAACTGAGAAAATAATAAAATCGAGATGTAACAGAGTTATTGGCAGAAAAACACAATAATATTTTTAGGAGATCACAAAGCTTGTGATCTCCTTTTTTTTGCTTAAAGATCAGGAGTGTTTTCAATCTATGTTATGTGTGGATAAATGGAACACTTTTTGGATTTATTACGTACAACTATTATCAAAAACTAGCAAATAGTTACTGATTAACAGTATAACTAACTGTTTATGAGCAACTTCGCTAGTTATTCCTGTCGTGAGTGTCTAATAAATTATTCATTATTTTAAGTGAATGATGTGAGACTCCCAAAAAAATGTTTTGAGATGAAAAAAAATTTACATTTAATTTTTTCTAAATTTTACTCGTATTTTATCTTCTCACTTTTCGTTCTCTTATGTTCTTCAATGAATATAGATGCACAGTGTTATATAAAGATAAAAGGAGCCATTGGTGGTCCGGGATCATGTAATCCTGATGGTACCGCTACCTTTCAAATTATTATGGATTATATAGATGCTCCGGGTAATTTGAATATTAATGGGCAAATCTTTGCAGTGGCTCCGGGTTCAAATGCCAATAATACTACATTTAATGTGGTATTTCCAGGAGATGGTTCTTCACAAAATGTAAACGCTTTTTTCGTTGATGATCCTTCCTGTTCCGATAATGAGAATAACTTGTTTGCTACACCCGTTTGTGAACCATTTGAAGCTTGTGATCTAGATATAGTTTCGGTAGGTGTCCCTTCTTCATGTGATGCCAGTGGTAATTATTCTATAAATGTTACGGTAAGTTATTTCTTGCCACCAGGTGGACCAATAAACATAATGGGACAATTATTCAATCCTAGTTTTTCAGGTAACCAAACATTTACAGAAACTTTTACCATTACCAACTTACCCGGAAATGGTAGCTCAACAAATGTAACAGCATCTTTTGTATTCGATTTCTCATGTAACGATCAGATAATAGATGCTTTTACGGCACCTAATTGTGCTGATCCGGTTTGTAGTTTGAATATAACAAATGTTGGTTCTCCTTCTTCTTGTGACGGGAATGGACAATATACCTTACCTGTTACAGTTTTTTATGCTAACCCTGTTGGAAACATAACAATAAATGGACAAACATTTTCGCCCAACGGTTCAGGTACACAAACATTCATCTTAAGTGGTTTAGTTGGAGATGGGACAACCGGAGTAAATGTTAATGCTTCCTTTACTGGAGATCCTAATTGTAACGATACTGTTACCAGTGCTTATAACGAACCAAATTGTGCTTCTAACGATTGTACAATTAATGTTGTAAGCGCAGGTAGCCCATCTGCTTGTGATTCTAATGGGAATTACAGTATTCCTATTACCGTTACTTATGTGAATCCCAATGGAAATATTAATATTAATGGACAGGTTTTTACACCTAATGGCTCAGGATCACAGTCTTTTACTTTAACGAATTTATCTGGAAATGGAGAAACTGGTGTTGATGTTACAGCCTTTTTTACAGGAGATAGTAGTTGTAATAGTACGTTAATAAATGCTTATAATGCGCCTGATTGTTCATGTTCAATTAATGTGAATGCAGGAAGTCCATCTGCTTGTGATGCAAATGGAAATTATTCACTACCTGTTACCGTTACTTATTCAAATGGAACAGGAGCTGTGAACATTAACGGACAGGTATTCAATACTAATGGTTCAGGATCTCAAACATTTACCTTAACGAATTTACCAGCGAATGGAAATTCAAATATTGATGTAACTGGTTTTTTTACTAATAATCCATCTTGTACCGATACTGATTTTAGTGCTTATAATGCACCTTCATGTGGATGTAACTTGGTAATATTAAGTGCAGGTGCGCCTTCATCTTGTGATGGTAATGGTCAGTTTACAGTTCCAGTTACAGTATTCTATGAATTCCCTGATGGTAACATAATAATAAATGGACAAACCTTTACACCGAATGGTTCTGGAACAGAAACCTTCACGTTGACTGGTTTAAATGGTGATGGTTCAATAGGAATTGACCTGTCAGCTTTTTTTACTGGTGATAGTGGTTGTAGTGATGATCTTGTTGATGCTTTTGATGCACCAGATTGTTCTCCACCAGATTGTTCTATATTAATAGAAAGTGTTGGAAGTCCTTCTTCATGTGATGCAAATGGTAATTATTCTATACCAGTTACTATAACTTATGCCAATGGCTCAGGTGATATTAATGTAAATGGACAAGTATTTACCCCCAATGGTGTTGGTTCGCAAACAATTACTTTAACAAATTTGCCGGGTAATGGCGCCAGTGGAGTTGATATAACTGCATTCTTTACCGGAGATACTGGTTGTAGTAATACATTAACCAATGCTTATAATGCACCAGATTGTTCTTGTGACTTAACAATATTTGAAGTAGGTAACCCTACTCAATGTGATTCGAATGGAGAATATACCGTTCAGGTAACAGTTTCTTACACTAACCCGCCAGGAAGTACAGTGAATATTAATGGACAAGTATTTACACTTGCAGGTTCAGGAATTGAATCTTTTGTGCTTACCGGATTGGATGGAAACGGAACACAAAATATAGATATAACGGCATTCTTTCCAAGTGATCCAAGTTGTACAGCAACAGAACTAGATGCTTTTAATGCACCTATTTGTGATTGTGCATTAACCATATTGGGAGTTGGTACTCCTACTTCCTGTGATGCAAATGGACAGTTTTCAGTTGACGTGCTTATAGATTATTCTAATGCGCAGGGAGATATAATCATTAATGGCCAGACATTCACTCCTTTCGGACAAAATGGACAACAAACTTTTACCTTAACCGGATTATCTGGTGATGGGACGACTAATATTGATGTAATTGCCGTTTTTACCGGTGATGCTAATTGTAGAGATACCTTTACTGATGCCTTTGATGCTCCGGATTGTTCATGTGATATGCAAATTGTAGCTGGTTCACCATCTGCTTGTAATTTCGATGGAACTTATAGCGTGAATGTTACAGTAACTTACGATAACCCATCTGGTTTGATCGATATTAATGGACAAACATTCACTGTTGATGGCTCAGGAAATCAAGTGGTAACTTTAACAGGTTTAGTTGGTGATGGAAGTCCGGTTACCTTAATTGGTCAATTTACTGGAGATCCTTCTTGCTCTGATACTGATGTGGATGCTTTTACTGCTCCATCTTGTAGTTGTGAATTAAATATTGAAACTATTGGAACTCCGAGTGCTTGTGATGCTAATGGTGAGTTCACCGTTGATATTCAAGTTAGTTATCAGAATCCGGTTGGTAATATTATTATCAATGGACAGAGTTTTCCTACAGATGGAAGTGGCAATGAAACATTTACCCTTACAGGACTAATCGGAGACGGAACAACAGGTATTGACCTGAATGCCTTCTTTGCAGGAAGAACTTCTTGTAATGATACATTTACAGATGCTTTTGATGCACCTGATTGTAATTGTTCTTTATCTATTTTGAATGTTGGTACACCTTCGTGTGATAATGCTTCAACTTATTCAGTAGATGTAACGGTGAGTTATAATAATCCTGAAGGAGATATAAATATTAATGGTCAGATATTTACGCCGAATGGTTCAGGAACTGAAACGTTTACTTTAACTGGTTTACCAGGTAATGGAGCTTTGGGTTATGATATCTTTGCTGCATTCACTGATAATTCGAGTTGTTCAGATAACGCATTTAATGTGTTTGATGCTCCTAATTGTCAGAATAATTGTGGTATAAGTGCAACAAAATCAACAGTAAACGCTTCAAGCTGTAGTTCAAGCGATGGAGAAATTTGCTTAACAATGAGTGGAGGAACACCACCCTATACATTCACGGATATTGCTGGAGTTCCTTTGAATGTAATCAATTCAAATGGAACAGAAGTTTGTACTTCAGGCTTTCCTGAGGGTACTTACAGTACAACAGCTACAGATGCGGACAATTGTACCTTTGTAATTAATAATATTATTGTTGGTGCTGATCCAGCTCCTAATGTGAACTTTGCAGTATCTACATCAAATGTTAGTGCTTGTAATACCGATGATGGTGAGGCGTGTTTAACGATTTCAGGAGGTGTACCTCCATATACTGTTTTTGAAGGTGCCGTTAATTATGGTACTTTTCAGGAAAATGTTGAAAATTGTATCACAGGATTAACGGTTGGCTTTTACGACTTTACAATTATCGATGGAAATGGTTGTGATATAACAGGAACATTCCCGGTAACTATTCAGAAAGATGCTGCTATAGATGTTCAGTTTGTTGCTGTTGATCCAACTGTATGTGGAGCTCAGGATGGTTCTGTATGTATTACTGTTAGTGGAGGTGATGACCCATATAATGTAACTTATGGAGCAGGTAATTATACTTTCTTTGATGGAATTCAACAGTGTATCACAGGCTTACCTGCTGGTACATTTAATTTTACTATTACTGATAATAAGAATTGTGTTGAAAATATCAATAACGTTGTTTTAGATCCTGCACCTTGTGATGATTGCCAAATTACAGGTATTTCTTTAGATAATATCTCAGCTTGTGATGCAGGAACTTATGATGCAACCGTAACAGTAGATTTCATTAATCCTCCTACAGGTGATATTGAGGTAAATGGTCAAACATTTGCTGTAACAGGAGCTAGCTCACAAACTGTAACCTTAACAGGTATAGTAGGAGACGGAACAACCGGAGTTGATGTTGTTGCAACATTTGTTAATGATTTTACCTGTACGTTCACGGGGACTGATCTATATGATGAGCCAGATTGCTCATTCCAGACCGATTGTGAAATTATTATCACTAGTATTCAGGGTGGAAACTGCGATTTGAATGGAGGGTTCTTTGTTAATATCCAATATACAGTGAACGTACCAACTGGTACATCTTTTTCGATTACTAGTTCGGATGGGTTAACAAGCTATGGATCTTATAATTATGGTGATCCTATTGATTTAGGTCCATTCCCCGGTGATGGTTCAACACAATATTCTTTTACACTTACAGACGATGCTAATAGCATTTGTACTGTAAATACACCTACTATTACAGCTCCACAATGTGAAGTTTGTAATCTTTCAATTACGAGTGTAATCCCTGGAGACTGTGATAGCGATGGAAACTTTACAGTTGATCTCGGATATAATGTCTCATCTCCTGCAAGTTCTACCTTTACTGTTTTTGATCAGAATAATAATAATCTTGGAACATTTAACTATGGATCTTTAGTTACATTGGGCCCATTAGTGGCAGACGGTTCTAGTTATACTTTTACGGCTATCGACGATGTCGATCCTAATTGTACAGATACTTCTGCTGCTATTACATCACCTAATTGTCAGCCATGTGTTATCGAAATAACAGATGTAACGGTATCTCCTTGTGATGGAAATGCTGAATTTACGGTGACACTTGATTATACTTTCTCTAATCCTATTGGTAGTGATGTAATTGTAAACGATCAGAATGCTGTCAATTATGGCACTTTTGCTTATGGAGCTCCGATTGTTCTTGGACCATTTCCGGGCGATGGGAGTACACAATATACATTTTTAGTTGGGGACGCAAATGACCCGGCTGCTTGTTTTGATATAGCCAGTACTATTATCTCTCCATCTTGTGAATTAGATTGTTCTGACTACACCGGAAGTGTAGTTTTAAATAATACCTACGATTGTGATGGCCCGGAGGCAGAGCTAGAAGCAATTATAGACGATGCAGCATTCATCGGAGATATACTTTCTTATCAATGGTTTGAAAATGGGGTAGCGATCGGAGGTGAAACAACTTCTAATTTAACCACCGCTAACTTTGGTTCAGATTATACGGTTGCAATTACTACAACAAATGGCTGTGAATTAACTTGGGGACCTTTAAACTTACCATTGCCTACCAATTCACCAGAAGCAGGTAATGATGCTTCAATACAAGTTTGTGGAGATAATACTAGTTTAATCATTGATCTGACTGCTGAGCAGCTTGGTGCCGATGCAGGCGGTGTTTGGACTGAAGTTACAACGATTTTCGCTCCTAACTCATTTAGCAATGGTATATTCGATGCTACTGGTTTAGTTGGTACATTCATCTTTGAATATACGGTTTCCAGTACTTATTGTGGTGATGATACTGCAACATTTACAGTTGATATTTCTGCTCCACCTATGTTGGTTTCTGAGAGTGGACCTTCGGAAGTTTGTTCAAATCAACAATTTGAATTAAGTGTCCTTGTTTCAGATGATGACGGAGGTATTTTACGTTGGTTTGAAAGCGGAACAGACATTGAAATCCCTGATCCTTCTGCAACTTCTTTTGAAAACCTGACCTGTGATCCGGTTACTGTAAGTTATTATGCAGTATTCTATCCATCAAATAGTGATTGTCCTAACGATACTAGTGAACTGGTTTCTGTATTGGTTTATCCTAAAATTGATGGAGTAGTATCAACTTCTGCTGATGGTTGTGAAGTAACAATTAATACATGTCCTAACTTCCTTGTCGAGTGGAATGATGAAAATGGCAGTGGTACAGGAACAACTTATACGGCAGCAGGTGGTACTGTTGGCACGGTTACATTTACTGTATTTAATCAAGATCCTAATGTGCTTTCTGCTTGCCAGTTCGCTGAGTTTAGCGGAATATATAATTGTGAAACCACGTGCGGACCGGTTCAAACAAACGAGTCATTTGCAATAACGAATAGATGTGCAGGCACTAATCTTAATCTTAATGAATTTGTTGCCTCTAATTTGAATGGAGGAAACTGGACAGAGTCTGGTAATCCTGTGCCATCTACTACTATTCCACTTGTAAATGATTCTTGTGGTGAAACACAAACGATTTATAGTACAACTTACCAAACAACAGATGGTGATGGCTGTCCGGTTATCAATACTTTCCAGTTAACAGTAAATATTTATCCTGAAGTAACAGGTACAGTAGATATCTCGGATGATGGCTGTACTGTAACAGTTGATACTTGTCCTAACTATATTATTGTTTGGGACGATGGTACCGACTCTGGCTCAGGTAATGTATATACTGCTCAGCAAAACGCAAGTGGATTTGTTAGTTTCCAGATTTTAGTTTCAGGAGGATATCCACCGGCTGAATGTGGTTTTGCAATCATTGAAAACATTCCTTATAACTGCGATCCATGTGGAGCAACAACTACAGTGAATACAAACGAAAGTGCCGCAGTTTGTTCAGGAGAACCAATAGATATAACAGTTTTTGCACCTGCCGGATCTAATTGGACGACCTCACTGGGAAGCCCTGTTGCAGATCCAACGAATGTTGTAAATACCAATACAGATTGTAATGCTACAACTGTTTCATATAGAACAACTTATCCTTCTACAGATATTGATGGTTGTCCGGTGAATAACGTTGTTAACTTAACAATTACTGTTTATCCTGAAATTAGTTATACTGTAAATAATTTAGGCGGATGTTCTATTGAATTGGAAACTTGTGCTAACTATGATGTTATATGGAGTGATGGTAATAATACAGGAACCGGAACAACATATAATGCCGCAGTTAACTCTAATGGTTCGGTTGTGTTTACAATTACAAACCCAGCTAGTAATGCACTTTTCGATTGTTACACTATTGATACTACGCCTGAAACTTTCGACTGTCAGGATACTTGTACTTTCCAACAGGTAAATGATCAGCAAATTTTGAATGTATGTTCTGGTGAAAGTATCGACTTAACAATATACGCAGATCCAGTTGTTGTTGGCTCTAACTGGACTGATGTAAACGGAAATACTGTTTCTAATCCATCTAATATTATTATTAATAATGTTTCATGCGACAGAGAAAAGTATATTTATAATATTGAGTATGAAACGCTGGATGCGAATAATTGTCCGGTATTGAATCAGATCGAGGTTACACATAATGTTTTTCCATTCATTACAGCTGATATCGTTCAAACAGATGAATGTACAATTACTGTTAATACTTGTCCCGAATGGATCGTTTTATGGGATGATGGAAATGATTCACAAGTAGGAAATGTTTACACTGCTGCTACAGGTACTTCTGGAACAGTATCTTTTACAGTTGCTAACTATAAAGATTATTCTCCTTTTGGATGTGCTACGGCTTTATTCCCTGATATACCATATAATTGTAATACTGGATGTACACCTCAAACGGTTTCTGAAGACTATGTAAGAAACGAGTGTGCAGGAACAAGTCTGAACTTAACAAGTATTTTAGACGCTTCTATAACTACAACAGATTGGATAGATAAATTAGGTAATATTGTAGCTGATCCAGCAAGTATTCTTCAAGAAAATTCAACTTGTGATACTATTAGAAACTTCTATTATACAACTTATCAAACCTTAGATGGTAATAATTGCCCGATCGATCATCAGGTAGAAGTTATCGTCAATTTATATCCTGAAATAAACTTCACAATTGGTGGAGATGATTGTAATATAATATTAGAAACCTGTCCGAACTTTATCGTTCTTTGGGATGATGGGGTTAATTCAGAAGCAGGCACAACATATACTGCTGCAGACGGCTCATTGGGTACGGTCAATTTTGCCATTTATAACTTCGATGGTTATCCTCCTCCGGGTTGTTCGATATTAGAAGTTCCCGTTGATTTCGGTTGTGGAACAATTTGTCAACCACAATTCGCTAATGACCAGTTTATCAGAAATGTATGTCATAATGAACCTATAGATTTAACTGAATTTGTGCCTTTTGCCGATAATAATGGAGAATGGTTTGATGCATTCGGAAATCCGATAGCTTCTACTTCTTTTGCTATAGAAAACTTTGCTTGTGAGTCAGAATTTTATGGTTATACAACGACTTATGAAACATTGGATGGAAATAATTGTCCGGTTACTAATACGGTTGAGGTTACCATAAGAGTTATGCCTGAAATTTCTGCCATTTTTGAAAATGATGGATGTACTGTACAAATAGTTTCTACTTGTCCACATTTCATCGTTTCATGGGACGATGGTACTAACTCTGGTGATGGTCTGGTTTATACAGCAACAGATGGAACTGCAGGTACGGTGACATTTACCGTTAATAACTTTAAAGATTACGTGCCATTCCAATGTGCGACGAATATCTTTACTGAAAACTTTAATTGTTCTTCTGCGTGTGAACCTATTACTGCACCAGTTCAGGATAAGATATCTAATGTTTGTGGTGGCGATGTAGTTAATTTTAATGACTATGCAGATGATCCTACTGCCGTAATTACTTGGACTAATACGAATGGTGATATAGTAGGCGATGCCGCTGCTTATCCGTTAACAAATACAGGATGTGCTGCATTCCCGTTAAACTTTACTGGTTCTTACTTTACTTCAGACCCTAATACAGGATGTCCTATAGAAAATACTGTTTCTCTTTTATTGAATGTATATCCTGAATTGGATGCAACCTTCGATGTAGATGTAGCAAATTGTACGATTACTGCAAATACTTGTCCTGACTTTATTGTTAGCTGGAACGATGGTGTGAATTCTGAAATAGGAAATGTATATACTTCTACAGATGGACAAGATGCAACAGTGCAATTTGCTGTTTCAAACTTTACAGGTTATCCGGGTATTAATTGTTTGACTAAAACTTTTGATCCGATTTCATTGACTTGTGATAATTGTGTTGAAAATACCATTACTATTGAAACAGACACAGTAGTATGTAGTGGAACAACTTTAGATCTTACTGCTTTTTCTGATAACCCAACTGCTATTTGGGTAAATCTTCAGGGAGAACAGTATGATGTTCCTAATGAAGTACCGCAGATCAATACTTCTTGTGCTCCGTTGGAAAAAGTCTATTTTACAATTTATCAGGTAGAAGAAAACGGATGTTTTGTAACTTATGATTATCGAGTAAATCTTACAGTTTATCCTAATCCTGAAGATTTCTTCACTGTAACTACAGAAGAATGTTTACTTACAGTGGCTACTTGTGCAAACTTTGATGTAACATGGGATAATGGAAATAGAACAGGAGTTGGTAATGTATATAATGCCGCAACAGTTGGAAATGATAGTGGTTTGGTTACATTTACAATAACATACCCTGATGGTCCGGCTTGTGCAACTTTTACTTCACCTCCTTTAGATACTAATTGTACTTGTGACGCACCAGATGCACCAGTAATAACTAGTGAAAGCTTTGAAATTTGTCAGTTTGGAACAGGAACACCGTTAACTACAGAATTATCAACAACAACCTTATTACCTGCAGGTTATAACTATCAATGGCAATTAAATGGTGCTGATATTTCTGGAGCGAATTCAAATATTTATACTGCAAGTATTGCAGGTGAATACACGCTTATAATTACTGATGGTGTCGATTGTGTTTCAGATGCCTCAGTGGGGATAACAATCAATGTGGTAGATTGTACACCTGTTTGTAATGAACCTTTAGCACCTACTATAGAAGTGGATACTAATCCTATTTGCGAGGTTGCCACAGGTACACCTACTACTGCAACATTCACAACATTTGATGTGCCTCCTACAGGTTATGATTACCAGTGGCAGCTAAATGGAGTAGACATCTCTTCTAGTGCTGGTGGAGACAGCCCATCATTTACAACAAGCACTGTTGGAACCTATACCTTATATTTTGTTGAGATGAATGGTGGTGGATGTAACTCTGGAATTTCCTCTGGAATATTGTTACAGGAAATTGATTGTACACCAACTTGTGATGCACCTGCTCCACCGTCTGTAGTAGTAGATGCCAATCCAATTTGTATTTCTGGAACTGGTTCACCGGTAAACGCAACCTTAAGCACAGGCGATCTTCCCCCTTCAGGTTATATATATCAATGGCAACTAGACGGTGTGAATATTTCAAGTGGCAGTGGTGGTAACAATGCAACGATAGTAACAAATACACCTGGTGTTTATACCTTGTATTTCTTAGATACAAGTGGAAATGATTGTAATTCGAGTGGTTCAAACTCTATTTTATTAACTGTTGAAGATTGCACCCCTGTTTGTAACGAACCTATTGCTCCAACAATTACAGTAGATGCTAATCCGATTTGTATAAATGGAACTGGTTCACCAATAAATGCAACATTCAGTACAGGTGACCTTCCTCCTTCTGGCTATGATTATCAATGGCAGTTAGATGGCGTGAATATATCTGCACTTTCAGGTGGAAATAATGCAACAATAATAACCAATACACTTGGTGTTTATACTTTATATTTTATCGATCAGAGTGGAGATAATTGTAATTCCTTGGCTTCTAATCCTATAACTTTAACAGAACAAGATTGTACGCCTGTTTGTAATCCGCCTTTAACCCCAACCATAACAATAGATAACAATCCTATTTGTATAGATGGTACAGGAACACCTACTGAAGCAACTTTGAGTACTGGTGATCTTGCTCCGGTTGGATATACTTATCAATGGCAGCTAAATGGAGTTGATATTCCAGGCGGAACAAGTTCTTCTTATACTACTAGTAGTACAGGAACCTATTCTTTGTATTTCTTAGATACGAGTGGTAATGGGTGTAATTCAGCCATTTCAGCAACAATTGGTTTAACAATTGAAGATTGTACACCAGTTTGTAATGCTCCTTCAGCTCCAATAATAACGGTAGATGCGAACCCTATTTGTATTTCGGGAACCGGTACTCCGGTCAATGCGACCTTCAGTACTGGAGATCTTGCTCCTTTAGGATACAGTTATCAATGGCAAATAAACGGAATTGATATTGATGCCGCTTCCGGAGGTAATAGTTCAACTATTACAACAAATACGACAGGAACTTATACATTGTATTTCCTGGATACAAGCGGTAATGGATGTAATTCTTCTATGTCTGAATCAATTTCATTGGATATTGTAGATTGTACACCAGCTTGTGATCCTCCGGCAGCACCTTCAATTAATGTAGATGCTAACCCAATTTGTAATGCTGGTACCGGATTTCCTGCCAATGCAACTTTCAGTACAACTGACACACCACCTGCCGGATATACTTATCAGTGGCAGTTGAATGGTATTAATATTACTACTAGTTCAGGCGGAAATAATGCTTCGATCACTACAAATACATTAGGTACTTATACCTTGTTATTTGCAGACCTGAGTGGAAATGATTGTAACTCTGATCTGTCGAATGGAATCGCTTTAACATCTGAAGATTGTACACCTGAATGTATTCCTCCTGGAGCACCTGTTATTTCTATTGATGCAAATCCAATTTGTATGTCGGGAACAGGTTCACCGGAAAGTGCTGTATTAACAACTACAGATACGCCTCCTGCCGGATATGATTATCAATGGCAGTTGAATGGTGTAAACATATCAAGTGGTTCAGGCGGTAATTCTTCCATTATAACAACAAGTACTTTAGGAATATATACTTTAATATTCATTGATTTAAGTAGCAACGATTGTGATTCTGAAGTTTCATCTGGAATAACATTAACATCTGAAGATTGTACACCTGTTTGTATTCCTCCTAATGCACCAACAATTGCAACCAATAACCTGATCTTATGTGAAGCAGGTACAGGTTCACCTGAAAATGCTACAATCTCATTTAGTGGGGCATTACCAGCAGGTTATGCATACCAATGGTATATAAATGGTGCTATGATTGGCGGAGCTAATACAAATTCCATTACCGTTTTTGATCCAGGTATTTATACACTTGTTTTAACTGATGGAGGAGCTTGTGATTCAGCTATTTCAAATGAAATAGAAATTTCTAAAGTTAATTGTACGCCAGCATGTGATGCACCTGATGCACCTGTAATTATTGCAGATGCAAATCCAATCTGTTTAGACGGAACAGGAACACCATTGAATGCTACGTTCAGTTCAACAGCTATCCCTCCTGCAGGTTATACTTATCAATGGCAATTGGATGGTGTGAATATAAGTAATGCTTCAGGTGGCAACGATCCAACTATTTTTACCAGTACACTTGGTTCATTTACGCTTTTATTCGTAGATGAAAATGGTAGTTGTAATTCTCCGGCCTCTAATGCTATTGTCTTAACGGCTGAGGATTGTACACCTGTTTGTAATACACCTGCACCGCCTACTATTTCAGCCGATGCTAACCCTATATGTATTAATGGTACGGGCAGCCCGGTAAGTGCTAATTTAAGTACAGGGGAATTACCGCCGGCGGGTTATACTTATCAGTGGAAATTGAATGGTGTTGATATTGATGCTAATTCAGGTGGTAATAGTTCGGCAATAACAACTAGTACATTAGGTATATATACTTTATGTTTTGTTGACTTAAGTGATGCAGGATGTGATACAGCCCCTTCTAATTCAATTACTTTAACTGAAGAAGACTGTACACCTGTATGTAATGCACCAGATGCACCAACAATAATGACTAGTGCCGACTTTATCTGTATTGATGGAACAGGTACTCCAATTTCAACATTTATTAATACCGGCGACCTTCCTCCAAGTGGATACACTTATCAATGGTTATTCAATGGAACTAATATAAGTCCGTTTGCCGGAGGTAATACAGCTAGTATTGAAGTAATGGCAGCGGGTACTTATACCTTAATTTTCTTTGATGAAAGTGGATTTGGTTGTGATTCTGGTGCTTCGAATTCAATAATTGTCAATGTTGAAGATTGTACAGTGGTTTGTGAACCACCAATGGCTCCTATGATTAGCGCCGATGCCAGTACAATTTGTATAGATGGAACAGGAAGCCCAGTAAATGCAACAGTTAGTGCTTTGGCTACGCCGCCATCTGGTTATGCTTATCAATGGCAGCTAAATGGTGTTAATATAAGTGCTGGTTCAGGAGGAAACGATGCAACAATTACTACAAGTACTGTAGGTACATATACTTTATTGTTTGTTGAGTTGAGTGGAGGTGATTGTAGCTCAATAGCTTCAAATGAAATTGAAATTATTGCCGAAGATTGTACACCAGTTTGTGATACACCATCTTCTCCGGTAATTTTTATAGATAATAATCCGATTTGTATTGACGGAACAGGAACCCCGACAAGTACTACTTTCAGTGCCGGTAATTTACCAGCATCTGGTTATGGTTATCAGTGGCAATTAGATGGTGTGAACATTAGCGCTGCATCGGGTGGAAATGATCCAATACTTACTACAAGTTCTGCAGGTGTTTATACTTTGATATTTGCCGATCTTTCTGGAAATGATTGTAATTCTTTAGCTTCTAATCCAATAGAATTGCTTATAATAGATTGTACGCCAAATTGTATAAACCCAGCTGCTCCGACAATTCAGGTTAATAATACTACTATTTGTACAGCAGGAACCGGAACCCCTGAGAATGCAACATTAACAAGTGGTGATTTACCTCCGGCAGGATATGGTTATCAGTGGCAGTTAGATGGTATTAATATCAGTGCTGCTTCAGGTGGAAATGACCCTGCATTAACAACTAGTACAACAGGTAATTATACCCTATACTTTATTGATTTATCCGGTAATGAATGTAACTCATTAATTTCGAGCTCAATTGATATTAATGAAATAGATTGTACGCCGGATTGTGTGCCTCCATTAACACCTACAATTATTACTGATTTTACTGTTATCTGTATTTCAGGTACGGGAGTTCCTGTAAATGCTACGATCAGCGCTGCAGATCTTTTACCTTCAGGATATGGTTATCAATGGCAATTGAACGGAGTAAATATAAGCAGTGATTCTGGTGGAAATGATTCAAGTATTACAACAAGCTCAACAGGTATATATACACTTGTTTTTGTTGACTTATCAGGTGATAATTGTAATTCTCTTGCTTCAAACTCAATAGAAATTACAGCAATTGATTGTACTCCTGATTGTATCCCTCCAGATGCACCAGAGATAGTGGTTGATGCAAATCCGGTTTGTATTGTCGGTACAGGTACACCAGTTAATGCGACATTCAGTACTGGTGATTTACCACCTGCAGGTTACGGTTATCAATGGAAATTAGATGGAATTAATATTACAGCAGCTTCTGGTGGTAATAATTCAACAATTACAACGAATACAATTGGAAACTATACCTTATGTTTTATAGAATTAAGTGGAAATGCTTGTGATTCAGAAGCATCGAATACAATTGCTCTTACAACAGAAGATTGTACACCTGATTGTTCTGTACCTGCAACACCGTCAATTAGTATTGATAATAGTGTTATTTGTAGTGCTGGAACCGGCAACCCATCAAGCGCAGTAATTAGTAGTAATGATTTGCCACCTTCTGGATATGGTTATCAGTGGCAGTTAGATGGTTTGAACATTAGTGCAGCTTCAGGCGGAAATGATCCTTCTATTAGTACGAACACTACTGGAGATTATTCATTATACTTTGTTGACCTTTCAGGTAATGACTGTAATTCTTTAATCTCAACTTCTGTAAGCTTAAGCGTTCAAGATTGTACGCCAGATTGTACGCCTCCTGTTGCTCCTGAGATTATTGCGAATCTTACTGATTTATGTATAGCTGGAACAGGAGAGCCGACAGTATCAACTTTATCTACCTCAAGTACTTTACCGGGTGGTTATGGTTACCAGTGGCAATTAAACGGAGTTAATATAACAGCTGCTTCAGGTGGAAATGATCCTTCATTGACAACTTCTGATGCAGGTGTATATACTTTATTCTTCGTAGATTTAAGTGGACAAGGTTGCGACAGTCAAACGTCTAATGGTATTTCTATTGTTGTGGAAGACTGTACAATTCCTTGTGACACACCTGATACGCCAACAATTTCAGTAGATGTTAATCCAATATGTCAGGTGGGAACGGGAAGTCCTGTAAATGCTACTTTATCAAGTAATGATTTGGCTCCTTCAGGATATGGTTATCAATGGCAGATAAATGGAGTTAACATTAATAGTGAATCTGGTGGAAATAATTCGACTATAACAACCGGAACAACCGGAACTTATACTTTAATACTTATCGATCTTAGTGGAAATGGTTGCGATACTGCAGATTCAAACCCAATAACGATCGCTACTGAAAATTGTACAGAGCCAATAGTACCAGAAGTATCTATTTCTGATCCTTGTTCATGTGAAAACCCATTGAATTATTCAGTAAATGGAATTAATTATGTACATGAAATAATAACTATTATCAGTAGCCCTGGTGATGTATGGGCATTAGATCTGGCAGCATCTACAGGTATGTTCGATACAAATGCCAATTTGATTTTCGGAACACAAACAGCTATTGAAATAAACCCTGGAGAATTCATCTTTGTTACTTACCATATTCCTGGTTTAGGTTTCAGTGCAACATTTGAAAATCAAAATGGAATTGAGGTTTCAATAAGTGCAACTGGAGCGAATTGTATTTGTGATACGACAGACGATACTGGTACTGATACAACAGGAACAGACACAACTAGTACAGATTCAACCGACGATGGTACTATATGTAACTGTACAGAACAATACGATCCGGTTTGTGCTAATGGTGTAGAATATGCGAATGCTTGTATTGCTGAATGTCTTGGTATTACGATGTACACTGCAGGGCCTTGTGGAGGAACTGATGATGGAACTACCGATAGTAGTTCAGATACAACCGGAACAGATTCAACCGATGATGGAACTGCTTGTAACTGTACTCAACAGTATGATCCGGTTTGTGCTGATGGAGTAGAATATGCCAACGCTTGTCTGGCAGAATGCTTTGGAATTACTATGTACACAGCTGGTCCTTGTGAAGGAACCGATGATACAGGAACAGACGTTTCAGGAACAGATGCCGGAACAACAGATGATGCTACAAATCCTGATTGTGTAGATAACTTTGCAGGCTTCTGTGATATTACCATATTAGAATTGTCATCTCCGATCTCTGAAGATGGTTCAGTTTGTCCTTTCCAGGGAATTTATGTAACAGTTTCCGGATATACTGTTTTAGATGGATATATGAACGCTTATATTATGCATACAGATGCTAATGATCCATTAGGAACAGCTGTAGCTATTTCAGATAATGGTGTGTTTATGAATGATAATTCAAATCCTTCTATACCATTGGATATGATGTTGTATATCACGCCTGCTATAGTACCAGGTCCACCAATGGGAACTTTATCTGATATTGATTTTGATAATCCTTGTGTGAGTTTAGGTACCTCATCTTGTGCTGTATTCTTTGCAGCTGATTGTGAAGGTGTTGATGGATTTACGGATGATAGTGCAGACGACTCATTGGATGAAGCAACTGATGGTGATGGTAGTGGATTATGTAACTGTCCTGATTATTATTATCCGGTTTGTGGTTCTGATGGCTTATCTTATTTCAATCCTTGCTATGCTGAATGTGCTGGTTTAACGTGGGTGCCTGGTTTATGTGAACCAAGCGATGATTCAACTGATACAGGTACAGCAGACGATGGCACAACCGATGATATCATAACAGATGATGTAATTACCGATGACGGCACAACCGATGATATCGTAACAGATGATGTTATTACAGATGACGGCACAACCGATGATATCGTAACGGATGATGTAATTACCGATGACGGCACAACCGATGATATTGTAACAGATGATGTTATTACCGATGACGGCACAACTGATGATATCGTAACGGATGATGTAATTACCGATGATGGCACAACCGATGATATCGTAACGGATGATATAATTACCGATGACGGCACAACCGATGATATCGTAACCGATGATGTAATTACAGACGACGGCACAACTGATGATGGAACGACTGACATAGGTGTAACAGATATATCTACTGATGATGGAACAACTGATATAGGAACAACTGATGGTACTGGAAATACTTGTAATAACCCAATAGATTGCGGATCAATGAGTGCTTGTACAGAGCCGATGACAACAACAATCGTTTGTGTTGAGGCTTGTATTCCGGGTAATTATACAATAGTATCAGCAGCGTCATTATATCATTGTAGTGCTAATCCATTACCAAATGGTTGTATTGAATATACTCCTCTACCGGGTATGGAAATGGTAGGAGTTGATTATATCAATGTACAGGCTACAAATGAAAATGGTGAATGTATCAGTATAGTTGTGAATATGCAGGTAGGTGATTGTACACCTGAACCACCTTGTGTGAATCCTGATTTAGAATTATGTACCGGACACATGGAGCCTTTAATGATTTGCCCTGAGTTTTGTGCATTAGATGGAATGACTTATGCCATCTCTGCTATTAATTCAGTATATAACTGTAGTATTTATCAAACAGATGACCACTGCTTCAGATATACGCCACTTCCTGGTTTCTATGGATCAGAAGTGATAGAAGTAATTGCTTGTGCAGCTGATGGAACTTGTGATTCAGTTGTTATTAATATGCATGTTGGTGATTGTTCAGGTAATGAACCACCAGTTGCGAATAGTGATGGTGGAATAACCAATCAGGGAGAGCCGGTTACTATTGATGTTTTAGGAAATGACTATGATACAGATGGTGATAATATATTTGTTTGTGATTATACACTTCCTGGAAATGGAAATGTGACCTTGGTCGGTGGAGCATTTATTTATACGCCAAACGATGGTTTCTTTGGTTTCGATAGCTACACTTATACAATTTGTGATGGTAATTTTGAAGCTACAACAACAGTTACTGTTCAGGTATTGGAAGTTTGTGATAATACTACTAATGCTTGTACTGGACACATGACACCTATCGATATTTGTGTTGATTTCTGTGATGATAGCGTTGCCATAGTAAATACACATACTACTTACGATTGTAGTATTGAGGTATTAAGTGATCATTGTTTCCGATATGTTCCACTTCCTGGATTCTATGCAACCGATATTATTGAAGTAACTGCATTAACACCATTGGGTAATGAATACGAAGTAGCGCATGTTCATATTGAAGTTAGCGATAACTGTGGTGGTGATGCAAGCAGACTTTCTAATAATTCGGTATTGGACAAATGTGGTATGGAAATACCTAACGCATTCAGTCCGAATGGCGATGGAATTAATGATGTATTCAAAGTAAATGTTCCGGTATGTGAATCAGAAGCTTATATCGAATCTTTCAATATTTACGATATGAATGGTAAACTGGTTTACAGAACTAAAACTACCGAGGCAACGATAAGCTGGAATGGTTTAAATACGATGGGTACACAAGTGAAAGCAGGAACTTATATTTTCAAAGCTCAATTGAAAACTCAACAAGGTACAATTGTCGAAAGTGGATTCATAGAGATCAGAAGATAATAAATTCATAAATCTTATAACTTTGAAGGCTTGTTGTTCATTTGAACGGCAAGCCTTTTTTAATTCAATATAATAAATATGAATATAGTTGTAACAGGTGCTACTAAAGGAATAGGGAAAGCAATCGTTTATAAATATGCATCTGAAGGCTTTAATGTTGCTTTCTGTTCAAGGAGTCAGGAAGATTTAAGCAACATGGAAAAAGATCTCAGTGCTAAGTTTCCCGATATAGAAGTCTTGAGCAGCCCAACTGATATGTCTAAGAAAGAACAGCTTACCGCATTTGCCAATTTGGTAAACAAGGAGTTCGGGAAATGTGAAGTTTTGGTGAATAATGCAGGAGTATTCATTCCGGGAACCATTCACGAAGAAGAAGAAGGCATGCTGGAAAAACAAATAGAAACGAATTTATATAGTGCTTATCATTTTACAAGAGCATTGATAGGCAATATGATTACAGCAAAAGAAGGGCACATATTCAATATTTGTTCTACTGCCTCTATGAAAGCCTATCCAAATGGAGGCTCTTATTGTATTTCTAAATTTGCTTTATTGGGCTTTTCAAAGGTTTTGCGAGAAGAAATGAAAGAACACAATGTGAGAGTAACTTCTGTTTTACCCGGCGCAACCTTAACTGCTTCTTGGGAAGGTGTAGATTTACCGCCTGAGCGATTTATGAAACCTGAAGATATTGCCAATGTAATTTGGTCAGCTTACAAATTGTCGAAACAAACGGTCATCGAAGAATTGACGATGCGTCCTATTTTGGGGGATATTGAGTAAGAAAGAGTATGTTTTAAATTGTATAAATATGAAATGTAAACTCAGATTCGGTGAAGAATTAAGCATTGAAGAAGCTACGATCAAAGATGCTGAACATATAATTAACTATATTAAAATTGTAGCGGCTGAAACACCATTTTTATCGTTTGATGCTGAGGAATTTAATACAAGTGTAGAAGAAGAAGAAAACATTATTCAACAACATGCTATTGCTCCAAATCAATTGATGATCGTTGCACGAATAAAAGAGCAGATAGTTGGCTTATTGAATATTCAGGCTAGTAGTAAAAAACGTTTGAAACATAGTGGTGAATTTGGCATTTCTGTTTCAAAAGAACATTGGAACAAAGGCATTGGTAAACACATGATGCATTATTTGCTTAATTGGGCGAAAGAGAATACCATAATTAAGAAGATCAAATTAAGAACTTCAGAAAATAATATTGCTGCTATAAAACTATATGAAAAACTCGGCTTTCAACACGAAGGCGAAATTACCAAAGACTTTTTTGTCGATGGAGTTTACTATAATACTATTGTTATGGGAATGTGGATTGAATAGATATTGAATATTCTTAAATGTGAATAACGTTTTGTTCATACTATTTAATTTGGTTTGAAATTAAGAACTCAAGTCAAAATGATGTTTTATCGAATCCTGTTATCTCTTATTATAATTTCTACACTTAGCTGCCAAAGTCAACAAATTAATAATGAAAATAGTAAAGAACGAGAAGAGGAAATTATAAACACTTACCTTAAAAATGGAGCATGGCAATATCACTATCTCGAAAAAGAATGGGACGAATGGATCAATAAAGGAATTGCCGAAGATTCAACAATTGCTTACTTGTGGCAACAGAAAGCAATGCCATTATGGAAGACCAAAAAATATTCTGAAGCAGAAAGGTATTTTAAGAAAGCAGTTGCTTTAAAACCCCAGGAATACCTTTGTCGTTTCGGTTTTCTGAAATGTATATTCAGTCAGGATTATGCTGAGGCTAAAGAAATATTGGAGTCATACATAGTACAGTATGGAAGTACTTTTGAGCAAGATCATCCGCTTGAGTTCTATATTGGTATTTGTCAGCTACAGCTAAGAGAATATGATGCAGCACTACAAACATTTTCTAAAAGTTTAGCAGCCCAAAGAGCCAGAAATGAACCAATTCATTACCTCGATAAATATTACCATGCAGTTGCATATTATGAATTGAAAAAATATGAAGAAGCAATCACGGTTTTAGATGAAGTTTTAGAAGAATATCCTGAGTTTGCAGATGCTCAATACTATAAAAGTTTTTGTCTATACAATACAGGAAAGACTAATGAAGCTATCGAAATTATGAAAGAAGGAAAAAAGAACTTCCAGAAAGGTTATACCTTTAATGAAGATTCAAGTTTTTATGAAGTATATCCTTATCAGGTTACCTGGCAATGGGAGGCATTACCATATATTCTGAAGAATTAATGAACAACCTAATGTACTACTTACAAATAGCACTTTTTTCTATATTCTTAATTTTAGCAATTTTCCATTTTTATTGGGCATTTGGTGGAAGATGGGGTTTTTACAATTCATTACCTTGTAAAGAAGATGGAACTTTATTGTTCGAACCTCGATCAGCCGATTGTTTGATTGTTGGAATTGGTCTGACTAGTATTGCCTTTTTCTATTGCTATCAGGCGTTACAAATTCCAATTCCATTACCAGTATGGCTTATCGATCTAATTGGATGGGTAATTCCGATTATTTTTATTTTGAGAACATTTGGTGATTTTAAATATGTTGGCTTTACCAAAAAAGTTAAAACTACAAAATTTGCTGAATTAGATACACGATTTTTTTCTCCACTCTGTTTTTCAATAGGTGTTATCGCACTTCTTTTAAAGTTGTATTGAAAACTTAACCAAATAAACATTTGCTCACTTTCGTTGTGTGTTTATCAACGAATACAAAGTAAATGGTGAACTTTTTCAATAAAAATCAATCGGTGAGGAATCCATTGCTGGTCGCCTGACCAGCAATGCTCATTTTTAAAAATTATTCATTTTATACCAACACAAATAAATGCTTTATAAAGAGAAAAAGTAAATGAATGATAATATGATTGAAATCGTCGAGTACAATTCTTATAAATTATCGGAACAATTTCAACATTATTTGTTATACTAATGTAATTTTAAACTTTCAATAAAAACTATTTTAAATTATGACTATTTCAGATATCAAACAAAGATTAATCGATGGGAATGCACGTTTTGTTGCTGATAAGCTTGATGGAAAACTTCAGGATAGCTCAAGAAGAGATGAATTAACCGGAGGGCAACAACCTTACGCTATAATTTTAAGTTGTGCAGACAGCCGTGTTGTTCCAGAGTTAGCTTTTGATACCGGACTAGGTGAGCTTTTTGTTTTAAGAGTAGCTGGAAATGTGGCAAATACTTCTACTATTGCAAGTATAGAATATGCTGTTGCACATTGTGGCTCGAAAATAATTGTTGTTCTAGGGCATCAGAGCTGTGGTGCTGTTACTGCTGCTGTTAATGGCGGAGACAATGGCTACAATTTGAATCATTTATTATCACACATTACACCAGCACTATCTGCTTCTGATGAAGGTGCTGAAGTGAATGAAGTTGTGAAAGTAAATGCGAAAATAAATGCGCAGGAATTGATCGATCGTTCAACTATTATTGGCGATGCAGTTCGTAAAGGTGATGTTGAGATCGTTGCTGCCTATTATAACCTCGATTCAGGTAAAGTAGATTTTCTATAGAAATAAATGATGAATGATGGTTGATGAGCGATCACTTATCAACCATCACTCATCAATAATAATCAACAATTATCATCCATCACTCATCAACTATTAATCATCTCCCATCATTTATCACCTATCACCCATAATAACTCACCCATGTATAGCCATTATGCTCTTATAAATGCAAGTATTTGTAAATAATTCATGTTTTTTTTGATTTAGAAATGTAGTAGTTATAATTTTGCAGCCGATTTGGTAAAGCATTGATTAATGACTAATATGCAAAAAAGAAAAAAAATCAATTTAGCAGTAACGTTTATTTTTAGTTTACTTCTTAGCTTTTCACTTTTTGCAGGCGGAGGAGACAAAGCCAATAAAGGTCATGCTGCTGGCAAAGATCATAAGCATGGAACACACGCTGGCCATTCGCATGATAAGCATGCCGATGGGCACGATCATCACGGACACGATGATGGTGAGTTCGATGTAACCGGAACTATCTTACACCATATCGCCGATGCTAACGGTTTTCATGTTGGAGGAGATGTATATATACCACTACCTTGCATGATCTATAATACAACCCACGGAAAATTCGATATGTTCATGTCTAATAACTTCGGACATGTAAGTCATGGAAATGGTGAGCAGACCTACAAAGCTGGTTCTGGCATGGAATATAAATTGGTTGCAGACAGAATAAAACCTGTTGATGGCTCAAACATAATCGACTTTTCAATTACTAAGAATGTATTTGGAATGTTGTTGGGATCATTGATCCTTTGCCTTATTTTCTTTTCTGTAGCTAAAGCATGTAGAAAGAATGAAGGTAAGAAACCAACAGGCTTGCAAAATGCTATGGAGCCATTTGTGAACTTTGTAGTTGAAGACATTGCAAAACCGAATATCGGTCATAAGTATATGAAATTCGTACCTTACTTATGTACTGTATTCTTCTTTATATTGGTATTGAACCTATTAGGTTTGATTCCTTTCTTCCCTGGAAGTGCTAACGTAACAGGAAATATTGCGGTAACATTAGTACTTTCAGTAATTACTTTCTTATTAACAAACTTAAATGGTTCTAAGGATTATTGGATGCACATATTCAATCCTCCTGTACCAATGTTGTTGAAACCACCTTTAGCTTTATTAGAATTCATTGGAATATTTACTAAGCCTTTTGCACTGATGATTCGTTTATTCGCGAATATTTCTGCGGGGCACATTATTATATTGAGTTTAGTTTCTTTAGTGTTCATATTTGGTAAAATGGGAGCAAGTATGGCTGGTGCCGGTGCCGGTGCAGCGATCGCAGTTCCTTTTGTATTATTCATGAACTGTATTGAGTTATTGGTTGCGTTCCTGCAAGCGTTTATCTTTACACTGCTTTCAGCATTGTTCATAGGTTTAGCGGTTGAAGAACACGATCATCATTAATTTGTATAATTCTATTATTATTATATTTAACTTTTAAAAATTTACAACTATGGGTGGTGGATTAGCTGCTATCGGAGCCGGATTGGCTGTAATTGGAGCCGGATTAGGTATCGGACAAATTGGAAAAGGTGCTTGTGAAGGAACAGCACGTCAACCAGAAGCGGGTGGAGACATTCGTACAACTATGATTATCGCTGCTGCACTTATCGAGGGTGCTGCTTTATTCGGTGTCGTTGTTGCATTATTGAAAAACTAATATAGTTTAAACTGTAATCTACTCTTTCTTGTAAAAGGAAAGAGTAGATTTTACTTATTTTTTTATCTCTTAATAACAAATTATGTTATTACTCGAATCAAGTGCATTTTCACTGGTAACCCCTGACTGGGGTTTAGTTGCTTGGACAACGATCATTTTCCTATTGCTTTGGTTGCTATTAGGAAAATATGCTTTCAAACCAATAGCAAAATCATTAGAAGATCGTCAGAACTCTATAGATGATGCTTTAAGTCAGGCTGAAAAAGCACGTGAAGAAATCGCAAGCCTTAAAGCGGATAATGAAAAGATCTTAAGAGAAGCGCGTGAAGAACGTGCACAGATCATTAAAGAAGCTAAAGATCAGGCAAAGCGTATTGTTGATGAAGCAAACGATAAAGCAAAAGATGAAATTGCTAAGAAGCATTCAGATGCTATTGCTGAAATTAATAACCAAAAAATGGCAGCTATCATGGAAGTTAAAAACATGATCGGTGCAGAAACGGTTAAATTGGCTGAAAACGTTCTTTCACGTGAATTGAGCGATAAGTCAAGTCAGGAAGCATTTATTGCTCAGGAAGTTAGCAAAATCAATTTAAACTAATATTTAAAGCCCAAAGCCAATGTCTGCATCAAGAATTGCCGGTCGTTATGCCAAATCATTGCTGGATTTAGCCATAGAGCAAAATCTGCTGGATGAGGTGTATAATCAGGTGGCATCACTGAAAAAAGATATTTCAGGAAGCCGCGATCTGAGTTTGCTTTTGAAAAGCCCGATTATTTCATCTGATAAGAAACAAGCTTGTCTGGATGGTCTTTATAAAGGAAAGGTAAATGGTTTACTTCAGAAATTTATAGAGATAATCGTTAGCAAAAAACGTGAACCTTATTTGTCAGATATTTCCGATGCTTTTGTGTCTTTATATAATAAACACAAAGGAGTAGGAGAGGCAACCTTAATAACGGCTTCTGAAGTTTCTGATGATCTGGTACAAAAGATCAAAGGCTTTGTAATGGCGAATGCCAAAGGTATTAATACCGTTCAGATCACCAAAAAAGTAGATCCTTCTATTATTGGTGGTTTCGTTCTTCAGTTCAACGATCAGCAATACGATTCAAGTATTGCCACAAAATTGAAGAACATCAGTAAAAATTTTTCTGATAACAAACACATAAAACAATTTTAAGATGGTTGAAGTAAGAGCTGAAGAAATATCAGCTATTCTACGCGAGCAGTTGTCTGGTAACAAAACTGCTGCCGAACTTGAAGAAGTAGGTACGGTATTACAGGTAGGTGATGGTATTGCACGTATTTATGGATTAACCAACGCTCAGGCTGGTGAATTGGTTGAATTTGAAAACAATACACGTGCTATCGTATTAAACCTTGAAGAAGATAACGTAGGGGTTGTATTAATGGGTACTTCTGAAGGTATTCGTGAAGGAAGTACCGTTAAACGTACCGGATTGATCGCTTCTATCCCTGTGGGTGAAGGTATTATCGGTCGTGTGGTTAATACCTTAGGAAAACCTATCGATGGAAAAGGAGCTGTTAAAGGTGAGACATACGAGTTACCTTTAGAAAGAAAAGCGCCAGGGGTAATTTACCGTCAGCCGGTAAACGAACCTTTACAAACTGGTATCAAGGCGATCGATGCAATGATTCCAATTGGTCGTGGACAACGTGAGTTGATCATTGGTGATCGTCAGACTGGTAAAACAGCTGTAGCGATTGATACGATCATAAACCAAAAAGAATTCCACGAACGTGGAGAAACAGTTTACTGTATTTATGTAGCTTGTGGACAAAAATCATCTACAGTTGCCGGTGTTGCTGCTGCTTTGGAAGAAGCAGGTGCAATGGATTATACGGTAATTGTAAACGCTTCTGCTTCTGATCCTGCTCCAATGCAGTTCTACGCACCATTTGCAGGTGCTGCTATCGGGGAGTTTTTCCGTGATACAGGACGTCCGGCATTGATTATTTATGACGATTTATCTAAGCAGGCTGTTGCATACCGTGAGGTATCACTTCTACTTCGTCGTCCCCCGGGGCGTGAGGCATATCCTGGTGATGTATTCTACTTACACTCTCGTTTATTAGAGCGTGCTGCAAAGATCACAGATAACGATGCAATTGCTTCACAAATGAACGATTTACCAGACGTGTTAAAGTCGAAAGTAAAAGGTGGTGGATCATTAACAGCTTTACCGATCATCGAAACTCAGGCAGGTGACGTTTCCGCTTATATTCCAACAAACGTAATTTCTATTACAGACGGACAGATTTTCCTTGATTCAGATTTATTCAACTCTGGTATTCGTCCTGCTATTGATGTAGGTATCTCAGTATCACGAGTAGGAGGTTCTGCTCAGATAAAATCAATGAAAAAAGTATCTGGTACATTGAAATTAGATCAGGCTCAGTTCCGTGAGTTAGAGGCTTTCTCTAAATTCGGTTCAGACCTTGATGCGGCTACTCAGTCGGTATTAGCAAAAGGTGAGCGTAATGTGCAGATTTTGAAGCAAGCGCAATATACACCGTATGCCGTTGAAGATCAGGTAGCGATTATTTATTGTGGAACAAATAACTTATTAAGAGATGTTCCCGTAAATAAGGTTAAAGAATTTGAAACAGAGCTTTTAGAACAATTACACAGTAAGCACCAATCATCAATGGATGAATTAAAGGCGGGTAAATTAACCGACGGTGCTAAAGAAGCAGTTGCTAAAGTTGCTAAAGAAGTAGCATCACGTTTTGCGTAATCAGATATTGAGACTATAAGAAATTATCCTTTCTAATAGTCTCAACATCTTTAAATCTAATACAGAAAATGTCTGGAAAATTAAAAGAAGTAAAAACCCGTATTGCCTCTGTTACTTCAACACAGCAAATTACAAAAGCAATGAAATTAGTTGCTGCTAGTAAGCTGAAGAAAGCAACCGATGCGATTGTACAAATGCGACCTTATTCTCAGCAGTTATCGAATATGCTGAGTAACATCGTAGCGGCTACTGAAGGGGATGTTTCAATCGAATTGGCAAAAGTTCGTCCTGAGGTGAATAATGCTTTGGTTGTTGTAATTACTTCTGACAAAGGTTTGTGTGGTGGATTTAACTCCAATATTATCAAACAAGCCAGAAAGGCAGTAGAAGAAAAATATGCTGAACAGCGTAAAGCTGGTAAGTTGTCGATCATGACCTTAGGAAAGAAAGGAAATGATTTCTTCAAAAAATACGATGATTGCAATATAATTGATGATCATATCGATATTTTTAAAGGCTTATCATTCGAATCGGCAAGTGTAGCCATTAACGATATAATGGATGCTTATGCTGACGGAAAATATGATGAAGTAATGGTTGCTTATGCAGAGTTCAAAAACCCTGTTGTACAGTATTTTCATTTAAATCAGTTCTTACCAATTGAAAGTTCTTCAGCAAAAGACTTAGGTGCTAAAGAAGGCGGAAAGAAAAGTGATTATATTTTCGATCCTAATAAAGAGAAATTAATTAACGAATTGGTGCCCAAGATTCTTAAAACTCAACTATATTCGTACTTGTTAGATAGCAATGCTTCTGAACATGGTGCTCGTATGACTGCTATGGGTAATGCTACAGAGAATGCAGGCGAAATGTTACGAGAGTTGAAAATTTCTTACAACAAAGAACGTCAGGCTGCTATTACAACCGAGCTTACAGAGATTGTAAGTGGTGCAGCAGCATTAGAAGGATAATAATTAACACATACATACACGCTCAGCATCCCTTTATTGGGAAGCTAATTTGAAAACCTTCTCTCTAAAATCCTCGACTTTAATTAGTTGAGGATTTTATTTTTTAACCTAAGTGGTCTATCAAGTTAATAATGACGGTTTCTTTTCGTTAAACTTTATACTAATACTTCGTTATAAATACTCGCAATAGCTTAGGCTATGCTTGAATGCAAGCCCAGCTGCTTTTATGCCTCGTATTAGCACAAGTTTACTGCTCTAAAACTAACTCGCCATTATTAATATGAAAGACCACTAAGTTGCGATAAATCTCAACAGTACAATAGTCCACTGTCCACAAAAAACATTATAATCGTGAAGAGTAAGGTTTTGTGGTCTATTAAACAGTCGCGTGTATGTACAAAAATGTCATTATACTTCACAACTTGAATTTTTAGTGAAGTATTACTATTTTGGTTTTAACCCTGAAAGAAGGCGAGTCAAACGTCATTCTGAACGAAACGAAGCTTGGCGTAATTGAAGTGAAGAATCTCTAAGTTATAGGAGGTATAGATTCTTCATTCCAAATTTCGTTTTGCTCATTTTCCAATCAGAATGATTCGTCATACGATGGTTCGTCATACGATGACAAGAAAAAAGTCGCAATTCAATTTGAAAAATTTCCATTTACTCAGCGCAACATTGATTATTCAAAAATATGGTGTGAAAATTTCTTTAAAACCCTGTGACGCTGAACAGCCTACCTGACAGGGATAGCAGTTTTATAAATTTAGTAAAACCGATACTTTACAAGCCCTTTGCCTGCTTCGATTCTGATTGACCTAATTTTACAATTTTAGTAGCTTCTTTATAAAGCTTGAATTTCAATGTGAAAATACTTCCAACTCCTTCTTTCGATTCTACAACGATCTTACCACCGAGCTTTTCCATAATTCTCTTAACCGTTGCTAAACCTACACCGGTACCTTCGTACTCTGATCGCGCATGTAATCTTCTGAATGGCTCAAAAATTTCTTCGAGCTTATCTTCAGGTATTCCCAAACCGTTATCTTTTACAGATATATATACACAATTATTGATCGTATCTACATTCTGAACTATATCAATTACCGGGCGGCTACCAGGCAACTGGTACTTTATCGCATTTGAGATCAAATTCTGGAAAACAAGTAGTAAATAAGTTTGCTTTCCTTCTATTATAGCAAGATCGGATGGTATATTAATAATAGCGGCAGTCTCTTCGATTCTACTTCTTATATTCGATTGTACCAGAATCATGATATTGTTTAAGTCAACACCTACCAATTCAATTTTATTAATGCCTGATTTAGTATATTCTAAAAGGTCAGATAAAAGTGTTTGCATTCTTCTGGAGGCGTCTTCAATGAATTCTAATAGTTCTTTAGAGTTGGCGTCGTCTTTAGAACGCCTTTTAGCCAACTGAGCATAACTTGTAATCGTTCTCAGTGGTTCTTTCATATCGTGAGAGGCAACAGAAGCGAATTTTGATAACTCTTCATTAATACGTAGTAAAGCTTCATTTTTCTTTGTTAATTCTTCTGTTTTATCCTGAACCATCTGTTCAAGATTATTATTTATTCTAACTAGCTGTTCATTACTTTCATTCAATGCTTTTGTTCTTTCCTGAACTTGACCATCTAGGGTTTTCGCGAAAGAGAACATTGTACTAAAGCTTCTTTTAGCAAATAAGAAAATTAGTAATGCAAGGAAACTTAAAGCAATAAAAGCAGCGAACATATTCTGAAATAGTATCTTTCTCGCTTTAGCATGAAAAATATTAGCATTTTCATCAACATGTACAACACCAATAGTAATTCCGATTTCATCTTTGATCGGAGCAAACGCTGAAATCCATGAACCATTTGCAGTTTCATATTCAAGAATTCTACCACCTTTGGTGTAGTTCTCAATCAGCTGTTTATTTGGATCTCCGTATTTATGTCTGAAGAATGGGTTGTTGGCAGAAACAATAAATTCAAATTGATCTGATTCATTTCTTGTTAAAGTGTAGATATTGGTATTAAGATCATGCGTTTCAGAATAAGACCGAAGGTATTGTTGAATGGTATAATAGTTTAAATCTTCAACATTACTTTTAATGGCATCCTTTTCAGTAAAAGTTTTTAATAGCTTTTTATAATGATCTACCGGAAATTCTAAAGCAATACTCTTAGCGATCGATTCTAATTTTGAGCTTGTTTCAAGTTCCAGTATTTTTTTCTGAGCACGATAACTACTCAATTCTGCAAGAAATGCCACAACAAGGATGCTTAACATTAAAAATATACCAAGCGTTCTACTACTTCTTTTATATTTAACAAGTATATTTTGTTGAGCTTTTTGCAATTTAAAAGTCTATTAGATTTAACGAAATTATACGTTTTTTGAGTGATAATGTTGTGTTTTACAGCTAGATAAGAAAAATAGTACTTTATTTTATATTTGTGTGAGTAAAATTTGAAGGTTCTACTCAAGTTTTCGGCGTAAAGTCTTTTAAGGGTTTAAATAAAACACCATGAAAATTTTGAATATTAAATACTCGGTCAGTTTTACCCAGCTGAATTCAAGCATCTTTTTATTGTTATTGTGTGTTGCTTGTTCTTGTAACTTAGGTAATAATAATGCTGAAATACAAATTGAAATTGATCGTTTAACGAGTAATGAAGCGAAAGAAATGTACTTGGAAGAAATCTATAAAAATGACCAATTGATTAGAAATAGCGAAGCCGAAAGTAAAGTAATCTTCAAGCATGGTTATAATTCAAAAGAACATAAGGATTTTAATAAAAGAATGATGAAAGAAGATGAAATCAATCGTATTAAGATTGATAAGTATTTAAAAAAGTATGGCTACCCCCAAAAAGACCATTTTAGTCAAAAAGCTTTAGATGCTCCCTGGATCGTAATTCATCATGAAACTAATTTAGGGAATCGTAATTATCATTTTCCAATGCTGTATGAAGCATATTTAAACAACGATCTGGATGGTGATAAATTTGCCTTTTACCTGAATAGATCTCATCAAATCGAGTTCAAAAGTTCATTGATAATGGAACAGGCATACAATACAGAAGAACAAATAGATACTTTGATCGCTTTGTTGGATTTAAATAAATATAAAAGTGAAATAATTGAGGAAATGAGAAAAAAATAAATGTTACCATTGATATCCCTCTCATAGTTCCCTCTAAATTACAAAATGCACCCTAATTATGTGAACTCAAATCACTTAGTATTGGTTATTAGCAGTAACTTTGCACCGCTTTTTAATAAAGGTAGAAACTTTAATGGATAAGAATACACTATTTGCATTTCTATTGATTGGCGCATTACTGGTGCTGATCAATATTAATTCTGCAAAAATTAAAGAAAAACAAGCCGCCGAACAAGCGAATGCTCCAGCCAATACAGAACAGGCTGCTGAACTCAATGGCGAGATCGATAATACCAATACAAACAATACTTCAAGTAATATTGGTGGCTCATTGGCTGCAAAGCAAGGCGAAGGTAGAGAAATAACTATCGAAAATGATGATCTAAAAATTACGTTCAATTCAAAAGGAGGGAAAATTGCACAAGCAGAAGTTAAAGGCTTTCAGTCTTATAACAAAGAGCCTTTAGAGTTGGTAAATGGAAATTCTAACTCATTCGATTATGTGATTCCAATGAAATTTGCAGATGCTTTAGGTTCACAAAATATTTCAACACAAGACTTTGTTTTCGATATTAAAGAAAGCAGTCAGAATAAAGTAGTTTTCTCATTGGATCTTAACGGACAGGGAAGCATTGAGCAGGAATACAGATTGAGCGATAGTCAATATGAAATTGATTATGATTTTCGATTGATCGGTCTTGACGATGAAATTGCCAACGATGCTCAAATTCAGTTGAATTGGAAGTCAATCTTACAACAACAGGAAAAAAGCGGTGATGATGAGAAAAACCTTTCTTCTATTTATTATAGAGAAAAGGAAGAAAACGCTACTTACTTAACACAAACAGGTAACCAAAGTGAAATACTGACCAATCAGCTAGAGTGGATCGGTTTCAAACAAAAGTTCTTTAATCAGACTTTAACTGCCAAAGATGGATTTAATGGTGCGAACTTATTAACCATTACACCAGACAAAGCTCAGGAAGATAACATCAAGTCGCTAACAGCTAATACTTCTTTTGCTTATCGTTCTACTTCAAACTTTTCTTACCCGATGAATTGGTATATCGGACCTAATAAGTATTCATTATTGAGTGCAAAGGATAACGGTATGGAAAAAATGGTCAACTTAGGTTGGGGTATTTTCGGTATGGTTAATCGTTGGGTAATCATTCCTATGTTCGATGTTTTAGGAAAATTTATCAGCAATTATGGTATTGTTATTTTAGTGTTGACCCTATTGATTAAATTAGCTTTATCTCCGCTTACCTATAAGTCGTATGTAAGTATGGCAAAAATGCAGGTGTTGAAGCCCGAAATAGATGAAATAAAGAAGAAACATCCCGATGATCCGGGACAACAACAAGCCGAAACAATGAAGTTGTATTCAAGTGCAGGCGCTAGCCCGCTGAGTGGTTGTTTACCTAACTTATTGCAGTTGCCGATATTGATCGCCATGTATAATTTCTTTCCGGCAGCATTGGAATTAAGACAAGAAGCTTTCTTATGGGCAGATGATCTTTCAACTTACGATTCTATATTAGATTTACCTTTCAGTATTCCGGCGTATGGAGCGCACGTAAGTTTATTCACGATCTTAAGTGGTTTGGCAATGGTTTTATCAGCTAAAATAAATGCTCAAATGAGTGCAGGTAGCGACAACCCTGCAATGAAATACTTGCCGTATATAATGCCTTTATTCTTAATTCTGATTTTCAACAGCTTTTCTTCTGCCTTAACTTATTATTTCTTCTTATCGAATCTTATAACATTCGGTCAACAGCAGGTAATCAAGCGTTTCTTTATCGACGAAGATAAGATCAGAGCTGAAATGGAAGAGAATAAAAAGAAACCGAAGAAAAAGAGTAGCTTTCAGGCACGTATGGAAGAAGCGATGCGTCAGCAACAAATGATGCAACAACAACGTGAGCAACAAAATAAAAAGTAAGGTTTTACTTTATAAATCCAGTGAATTTAAAATTCATAGGAAAGTTATCGGTGCTACTTTTTGCCAATTTATTGGTGAAACCCCTTTATATATTCGGGGTAGAAGTAGAAGTTCAGAATATTGTAGGTGCTGAAGCTTATGGTCAATATTTATCTTTATTGAATCTGACCATTATCTTCAGCACTATCCTTGATTTTGGGGTCAATAATTTTCACAACCAGAAAATTTCTCAATACCCTAAACAACTTAACCAACGATTTTTACCTACATTAAGTCTTAAATTAGGCTTGTCTTGGATATACGCTATTGCTGTTTTTATTTGCGCACTTATGCTAGGTTATTCTTCTTTTCAGTTAAAGTTGTTGGCAATTATACTGCTGAATCAAATCTTTCTATCTATAATTATCTACAACAGATCAACGCTGAGCGCTTTGCAGTTCTTTAAGTTAGATAGCATTGCTTCAATTTTGGATAAGCTGTTAATGATTTTTATAATCGGCGGTGCAGTTTGGTATGGTAATAAAGAATTCAGTATTATCAACTTTGCATGGGGACAAACACTTGCTTATGCAATTGCATTGGCAATAACTAGCTTTTTTGTCCTATTCAGAAACCAATACATCAAAAAACTAAAGCTCAATTTTAAATGGGAACAGTATAAGAAAATTTTGAAAAGCAGTATGCCTTTTGCTTTATTAGCGGTTTTAATGGGTTTATACACCCGTATAGATGGCATTATGCTAGAACGTATGCTCAATGATAATGGTTACCAGGCAGGTGTTTATGCTGCTGGTTTCAGGATTTTAGATGGTGTTAATCAGTTTGCTCTGTTGATCGGATATTGGTTGCTCTCTTATTTTTCTAAATTATATAAAGAAAAAAGAATTTTAGAGATCAAGGATTTGACTTCAAAATTATCAGTTTTAATAATTTTAGGTGCTTGTAGTATTGCTGGATTTTGCTGGATATATAAAGTTGATATCATGCAGTATTTATATACAGAAGCAACTGTTGAATACAGTTTGGTCTTCGGATGGCTGATGTGGGCATTGCCAAGCATGGCATTACTATATGTAGTAGGTACATTATTAACCGCAGTAGGTGAACTAAGGCTTCTTAACTCTATTGCTCTTGTAGGAGTTGTGTTGAATTTATTATTGAATTTTATTTTAATTCCACGTTTGGGTGCTTGGGGAGCCGCTATTGCCACCGTAATAACTCAATCATTGGTTATAGTTGTAAAAAGCTTTTATGTCTGGAAGTTTTTGAAGCGTTTCGGCTAAATGCAATATGTAACTATAGCTACTAATTACATTTTAGCCGAAATGTTCCTTACTTTTTCTTTCTAATACAATTTGAGATATAAAAGTTTTCAAATTGTATTAAATCATTTCTAAAACGGGTTCAGGCTTCATAACATGTAAAGCCTGATTAACATCCCAGATAAGGTCTTTAGCATTTTCCACACCAACAGAAAGTCGAATTAGATTTTCTTCAATTCCCAATTTCTTTTTCAATTCAGAACAAACTCCTGCATGTGTCATAGATGCAGGGTGTTGAACCAAGCTCTCTGTACTTCCTAAACTAACCGCTAATTTGATTAATTTTAGTTGATTCAAAAACCTGAATGCTTCTTCTTCGCCGCCTTTTACATAAAATGAGATCATTGCTCCTGAAGAAGAATACTGTTCTTTAAATATTTGATAAGACTTTGAAGATTTATCTAATTTACCTAAAAAAAGAACTTTATCGATCAATGGGTGTGTATCCAAAAAATCAGCAATCTCAGTAGCATTGCTAGCTTGCTTCTCCATTCTGATCTTAAGTGTTTCAAGGCTTCTGAGTAACAACCAACAAGTATGAGGGCTTGCCATATTCCCTAAAAAGGTACGTAAGGTTTTTACCCTTTTAATAACGGCTGTATTTCCTAAAACTGCTCCTGCTATTACATCACTATGCCCACCAATATATTTTGTTGCAGAATAGATCACTATATCAGCACCATGTTCTAAAGGGTTAGACCAAAGCGGTCCCATATATGTATTATCAACTGATATGAATACTTCTTTTTGGGATTTGCTGAAATAATTCGCAATCTCTTTACACATCTTTATATCTACAAGGTCGTTGGTTGGATTGGCAGGAGTTTCTATATAGATATGACTTAAACGATTTGCTTTTCCTGTATTTTCTATTAACTGAATTATTTCTTCCTTGCTTTGATTAGGATAAAACCCAATCGCTTCTATGCCTATTTTTTGAAGAAAATGTTTGATGAAATGGTCTGTACCTCCATAAGTTGGTGAACTGAACAATAACAGATCTCCAGGGTTTAGAAACTCTAAGAGTGTAGTGCTGATTGCAGACATACCACTTTCAAAAATGGCACAATCATCTGCTTTGTCCCATAGGCAAAGTCGATTTTCAAGAATTTCCAGATTGGGATTGTTAATTCTACTGTAAATAAGTCCGAGTTGTTCTTCTTGTTCCTTTTCTCTTATTCCGTATGCTAATTCAAAGAAAGACTTTCCTTCTTCTGCTGTTTTAAAAGTGAAAGTTGAGGTTAAAAATAATGGTACCTTTACTGCACCTTCTGACCACTCAGGCTTATAGGCATGTGTCATCATCAGACTTTCAGGAGATAAATTATTCTTCATAAATTCCGTTTTCGTTTAATTAGTACTGCAAAATTCATGTTTTTGAGAATAATTATTTTAAATTTGATTTAATGCCATTATTATTCCTTTGTTTTCTTTTTTTTCAGGAATTTTGATATTAATGGTTACTCATTTATAAGTTAAAAAGGAATAATTCCTATGATAAAATTAGATGCTATTGATATTCGACTTTTAGAACGCTTACAAGAGGATTCTAAAATTAATATTAAGGAAGTTGCAGATCAATTGAATATGACCAAATCCCCGATCTATGAACGAATAAAAAGATATGATAAAGAGGGAATCATAGAAAAATATGTAGCGGTTATCAATCGTAAATTAGTAAGTAATTCAATGGTCGTCTTTTGTTCTGTTTCTCTTGACAGTCAAAAATTGGAAGAAATTCAAAAGTTTAGTGAAGAAATAATAAAATTACCTGAAGTAATGGAATGTTATTTAATGGGTGGGGCTAATGATTTCTTGCTTAAGGTAGTTGTTTCTGATTTGAATGCTTACCACCAATTTTCATCAGGTAAATTAGCTGCTTTACCAAATGTTGGTCAAATTAAAAGCACTTTTGTTTTGAATCAGATCAAGAATTCTACTGTTTTCCCACTGGTTTGATTTTCTTTTGGGAAATTTAGATAAATAATTCAAGTTGCGATGTATAATGACATTTTTGTACATAGACGACTGTTTAACAGACCACAGACCACAAATCCTTACTCTTCACTATTTATAATGGTTTTTTTGTGGACAGTGGACTATTATACTGTTGACAGTTGAGATTTATAGCAACTTAGGTTAAATAATAATCAGAACCTTTACAATTATACTAGTTAAGGACTAATTCGATATTTATTTGAAAATCAATTTAGTATTCGTAACTTTGTATGTCGATTTTTGGCATAATAATTTACCACATAGTATCAAAATGCTGCTTTTAATATGAAAAATATTCTTCTGGGTACACTTACGCTATTAGTTGTACTATTTTCAAGTGCTTGTTATGTTGGAGCTGGAGATGCCATTGACATAGAAAGTTATTATGATGAAGATTTTAGTTCTTCTATAGAATATAAATCTCAGATCTTAGGACATAATTGGTACTTAACCGCTTTACATTGTGATGATGAAAATCGAGTGGGTGATTTTGACGCAATTCCTTTCTTTTCTTTCGATTCAGTTGTCGAATCCAATAACCATCTTATGCTCGGTGCAGAAGTATTTCTATTTGAGACATTTAGTTATTCAGGATCTCAAAGACATTGGCTGATTGATAATGAATACGATGAACTGTGGCTGAATGTTTATGTAGATGCTAATTTGAATAACAATGAATTTTATTGGTTCAATATCTTAGAACTGAACGATAAAGAAATGAAGATAATTACCACAAAAGTCGATTTTCTTGATGGCGAAGAATTTTGTACGCTAACGCTTGAAAAACGATAAAACTACCTTAACAACAAACTACTTACTCAGCAAACACAATTGGTTTATGAAAAATAAATTGAGTATTTTTTTCTTTTGCATGCTATGTGTTTTAACAATTAATGCACAGGATTTAAAAGATTTTAATGGAATTAGTTCATCCGGTGAATTACCTAAAGAGGTAACTCAAAGTTCATCGTTGAAATATAAAGTATTAGAGTCTAAGGTTGAAAGCACCAATACCTCTAAGAAAAAGAGCAAGCAAAAGTTGAAATTTTATCTCGATTCGACTTTTGGAGCCGATTACATGCTTAAAAATGGTTACGTGCTTTTTAACGATCCCATTGGTAACTATATTAATGATGTAGCAGATGAGCTGTTAAAAGATAAACCTCAAATCAGAAAAAGAGTTAATTTCTATGCAACCAGAGCAGCTGAAGTTAATGCATTCGCTATCGACAGAGGAAGCATTTTTATAAATGTGGGTTTAATAGCCCGTTTGGAAACCGAAGCACAGTTGGCATTTGTACTTGCACATGAAATTATACATGTATTAGAGTCGCATAGTATGGATACTTACATCGAATTCGAAGAGATCAGCGCTGATAATAATTATAGAAACGATGAAAAATTCGATGAACTTCTAAGAAAGTGTAATTATTCAAAAAAGTTAGAAGTTGAAGCTGATAGAGAAGGAATGCAACTTTTTCTGGATTCATCTTATGGAACCGAATCCATTGATGGTGTTTTTGAGATTCTTGCAAAGGCAGAATTGCCAATGATCGCTACTCCATTCGATTTTTCAAATTTCAATATTGCCAATACCACTTTTTCAGATACCATTTTTCAGGACAGAGTATTTGTTGAACCTGAATTTGATGAGGATGAAAAAGAGAAAAGGGAAAAATATAGTTCACACCCGGCTACAGATGAGCGGAAAGAAAGTATTAAAGAACAAATTGCTGAAAGTGGAAAGAGTGGAGGTGAAGATTTTATTATCGGAGAGAATACTTTTCTTCGTTTAAGAGAATTAGCAAAATTTGAGATATGTAAGATATATCTTGAAAATAAAGCTTTCTTGAATTGTTTACATTCAACTTACGCCTTAGAGGAACAATATCCAGATAATAAATTCCTGAATGAAACTAAAATGAAGGCTTATTATGGATTGGGAAAATATGCTAAAAGCTATTTGAACGAAAAATCAGATACGATCGAAGCGGTAGAAGGAGATGAAATTTCAAAGATATATGCTTTTGTTACCTCCTTTAATGAAGATGAGGTCATGGCATTGAGTATTGCTCAGCTTTGGGAATATTACATTCAAAATCCTGAAAATGAAACGATGTATAAACGACTGAAAAACCTGGCAGTCGATCTTAAATCTAAAGATGAAAATGAACTAAGAGCATTAAAAGGAGAGAAAGCAAACGACGATATGATCCTTAATGGTTTTTTTAAAGAATATATGGAAAATGAGGATTTCAAAAAACTCTTTAAATACAAAAAGAATAATGGAGAATATGAATTTTCAATCAAACAGAATGTAAAAGGCTATCGTTTGGGAATAAATGAAGTAATGTTTGTGAATCCTAGTTTTATGAGTATTAATGTTAAAGATAAAGATCAACCTTTTCAGTTTATAGATTCAGAATATAAACAGAAAGAAATGGTTGATATTATTAAAAAACATGGTAAAGACATCGGGCTCAAAACGCAATTTCTGGATGTAAACAATCTTAACCGTTCCACATCTATGGCAGAGTTTCAGGAAATTATAGAAGTTAAAAAATGGTTGGCTCAGAAGTTGGAAAAAAATGGAAACTTTATTCCAAATAATCAGGAAACCGCTTTGGAAGTCTTTAAAAAATACAAAACTAATAATTTAGCTTTTCTATCAGCAAGCTCTATTAATTTAAGAAAAAGATCAACTACAACTTTAGGTGGAATATTGCTTTTAGCGATGCCAAGTGTAAGTCCTTTAGGTGCATTCTATACTTTTCGTCCTGAAAATGCTTCCAACTTTGCCGCTATTGTTGTCGATATCAACAAAGAGGAAATTAAGATGCTGAGTTATAACAGTATGAAGCAGAAAGCCAACAAAGCAATTTTTGAAACGAATATCAGATATATTCTTCAACAAATGAAAACGAAACCTAAGAAACGATAAGAGAATAACTAGTGTTACTAAGTATTTTTTCTTTACTGAATTTTAATTTGCTATCCAATTTGAAATTATGAAAAAACTGTTATTTATAGCTTTTTTTATTATTGCTTTTATCCATGATGTAAATGCACAGACTCCAGGTTTTATGGGGAAAAAAGTGATTGCATATACTAGCTTTTCTACCAATAGCCCTGGTTTGTCTTTTTTATTGAATAATCCTTTCACTCCTTACAATGCAACTAGCAAAGAAAAAGTTGGGAGAGCTTTTCTTCCTACCTATAAGTTAGGAATGGAATATGTAGTGTCAAGAAAAAATGCGATAGGAGTAGATTACTTTTTTCAACGTGGAGGATTTAAAGCTGACACTGACTATGATTTCTTTCAGGAAGATTTACCATACAATAGAAATTTCTTCAGGAATTCTATTGGTATTTTTCTTAAATCTTATAGAGTTCAACTCAATGGTAGAAGAAGTGATATGGGCTCATTGGCACCAATTGGTAGATATGTAAAGTATAAATTATTTGTTAGTAGAGAGCATTTGGTGATAAGCGGAACAGATGAATATTTCAGCAATACAGATAAGGTATTAGGGGAACGTAATTTTCATCATGCAGGCATCTCTATAAGTGCAGGTCGAAACTTTGTGATCTTTAACAATATACTTTTTGATTTCGGCGCTGAATTTGGCTTTGTTATGTATAACAGTAATAAAGATCTTCAACGGGATTTATATCAACAGCTCTTATCTTATCACTTATTTAATTTCCATGTTGGCATTGGAGTGCCACTTTTTTAAATTTGAAATAACATGAAATCGATTTTTGTGAAATATATATTACTGCTAACGGTGCTTTGCTTAATTGCTTGTGAAAAACATAGCCCTTCTTGTTTCGACGGAATTATGAATCAAGACGAAGAAGGTGTTGATTGCGGAGGTAGTTGCCAAACTTGTAATAATGGCTTTTCTTGTACAGATGGCATATTAAATGGAACTGAAACTGAAATTGATTGTGGTGGCGAATGCCCACCTTGTTCTCCGGCTTTTGATTTTTGTTCAGATGGCATTCAGAATAATGGTGAAGAAGGTATAGACTGTGGAGGGAATTGTCTTTTACCTTGTGGATTATGTACCGATATTCAGGCAAATTATATTGGTTCCCCTTTCTATGGACCAATGTCTGTTAGCTCCGAATACCTTGAAGATGATTTTGGATATGTATTACAGGTTAGATGTTTTAGTGGCGATTTTCCGGGAAATACTATATATGCGAGAATAAGACTAGAGGAACCTTACACACCACCATCTATTGGAGTCTATACTTCAAGACCTTTTGGGGATATTGAATATGGTGGCTATAGCAGCGGACAAATCATTGGCATTTCTGGTCAAACAAGTCCTGTAAATTATTTAGAATCCAATCAGGAGGTTTATATTGTTTCAAGCAACCCTTTAGAGATTTTAGTTTGTGACCTGGAGTATTATTTTGGTGGAGGTTTTGGGTCTTCAGTCGATATAGAAATGAGAATAATTGTTGATCTGTAACAATTATAATTCATCAACAATCACTCATAATTTATCTTAAATTCTTACGCTTACCTCTTTCAAAATCTTCAAAAATATATTCACCCAAGCCCGATAAACCAGAAAAGTACGCTTTGCCATTATTAACTTCCGTAAACTCACGTACAAATTGCTGAAGGTAAGAGTCCTGGGCGATCATAAACGTTGTTATAGGAATTTTCAATCTTCTGCATTGTGCCGAAAGATTAAGGCACTTATTGACGATTTTTCTGTCCAATCCAAAACTGTTTTTATAATATCTGGCTCCTTCTTTCAAACAAGAAGGCTTTCCGTCAGTAATCATAAAAATTTGCTTATTGGGATTTTTCTTCCTTCTTAGAATATTCATCGCCAACTCTAATCCAGCAACAGTGTTGGTGTGATAAGGACCAACTTTCAGGTAGGGAAGGTCTTTGATCTCAATTGGCCAGGCATCATTCCCGAAGACAATTATATCTAAAGTGTCTTTTGGATATTTAGTAGTTATCAACTCTGAAAGTGCCATTGCTACCTTTTTCGCAGGGGTTATCCTGTCTTCTCCATATAAGATCATCGAATGAGAAATATCGATCATCAATACAGTTGATGTACGTGTTTTATATTCTTTCTCCCTAACAACCAAATCATTTTCAGTCATTCTGAAGCTCCCGATACCATGTTGTATCTGAGCATTTTTAAAACTTTCAGTAAATGCGATCTGATCCAGAGAATCACCGAACATAAAAGGTCGCTGGTCAGCGCTGGCCTCATCTCCACTTCCTGTAAATGAAGTCTTATGATTTCCTTTACCCGATTTTCTCAATTTTCCGAAAATCTCCTCAAGGCTTTTTTTGCGTATAGTTTGCTCCGATTTTGCAGAAATAGAGAATCCACCCCTAACATTTTCATCTTCTTTAATGTATCCTTCCTTTCTAAGATCTTCAATAAAATCACCCATGCCGTAGTCATCACTTGTTAATTCGTATTCATTGTCTAATTGATTCAACCAGTCCAATGCCTCAACAACATCACCCGAAGTATAGGTTAATAATTGCATGAAAACATCAAGTAGTCGCTCAAATGGCGGTAAACTGTCATCTGGTACAAATTCTTGAAAACGAAAACCGATCATGATTTCTGATTAGTTATTTAAAATTAAAAAGGTTATAGGCTTAAAGATAAACCTATAACCATAACTGAGCAGTATTTGTTCTGAAACCACAAAAGATATTTCATGACCCATCAATCATCAATCATCAATCATCACCAATAATTTCTCAAATCTTGGAACTAAATCACTTTTTCATTCATTTATATAAACGAAATCAAAATTGAACCAAAATGATTACAGAGCGGATATATTTGAATAACCCACTCCTGACAGATTTGCCTTATTTGGAAGGAGAAGAACTTATTTTTGTAAATGAAATTACCAAAGATCTATCTTATAATGAATTAGAAAACTTTGCCAGAGTTTATGATGAGTTCCGTAGATCTTATACAGTAATGATTTTATTGACTTTACTTGGTTTCTTTGGTATTGCAGGAATACAGAGATTATATGTAGGTCATAAATTTAAAGGAATACTTTATTTTATAACTTGTGGATTCTTGTATATAGGAACAATTTATGACTTGTTTACCTATAAACGAAGAACCAATGAATATAATTATCAGGCAGCATTGAGAGCCAGAGACGTCGTTACACATTACGATAATATCTAAGCTTCGATCAAAGATTTTACCCGAATCACAAGATACAATGCTTTCTAAAATCAGCCCTGAAATTATTCGGGGCTTTTTTTATAAATAATTTTAAAGAATTTTCTGCATAGTTCATTTGTCTAATGTTTAAATTTGTACAAGACAATAAGTTTCTATGAGAACAATTAGAATTCGAGATGCCATTCGTGAAGCAATGAGTGAAGAAATGCGCCGCGATGAACGTGTGTTTTTAATGGGAGAGGAAGTTGCTGAATACAATGGCGCCTACAAAGTAAGTCAGGGTATGTTAGATGAGTTCGGTCCCAAACGAATTATCGATACACCAATTGCTGAATTGGGCTTTGCTGGTATTGGTGTTGGTGCCGCAATTAATGGCTTACGACCTATAGTTGAGTTCATGACCTGGAATTTCGCCTTACTTGCTACTGACCAGATTATTAATTCGGCAGCTAAAATGTTGCAAATGTCTGGTGGGCATCTGCATTGTCCTATTGTTTTCAGAGGACCAAATGGCTCTGCCGGACAATTGGCTGCAACACATTCGTGTAATTACGAAGCACTTTATGCTAATATTCCGGGCTTAAAAGTAATTTCAATCTCTAATCCTTACGATGCAAAAGGTCTGATGAAATCTGCAATTCGTGATGATGATCCGGTAGTTTTCATGGAATCAGAAGTAAGTTATTCCGATATGGGAGAAGTTCCCGAAGAAGAGTATTTGATACCTATTGGTCTGGCTGATGTAAAACGTAAAGGAACAGATGTTACCATAGTTTCCTTTAACAAATCGATGAAAATCGCTTTTGACGCTGCTGATGAATTGGCAAAAGAAGATATTTCTGCCGAAGTGATCGATCTGAGAACAATTCGTCCTATGGATTATAATACCGTAATCAAATCTGTTCAAAAAACAAATCGCTTAATTATAATAGAAGAAACACCGCCCGTTTGTGGTGTGGCATCTGAATTAGGTTACTCTGTTCAACGTTTAGCGTTCGATTACCTCGATGCACCTATAGTAAGAATTAATGGAACTGATACACCAGTTGCTTATGCACCTACCTTGGTAGCAGCATACTTACCAAAAGTAGAAGAAGTAGTGAAAGCAGCTAAAGAAATTATGTATATCAATCTATAACTTTTTTCCGACTACTCTGAGTCAGATAAGCGGTGATTTACATAGACTGAATACTTCAATTAAACTAATATACCTGTCCACTATCCAATTGCCTATTTGTTGAAAAGAATTTTAACAAATAGGCAATTAGCATATTAATCCTTTTGCTATTGCGTTAACTTTGTTATACAATTTTAAATATATACGGTTATATATTTTTCAAATTGTATTATAAATAGTTTCGCACATTTTTCCATTAGAAAATCTTCTATGAAGAAAATAATTACCTTACTTCTCTTAGCACTTATTCCTGTTTTCTGTTTGAAAGCACAGCAGAATATCGTTTTAAATCCCAGCTTCGAAAATTTTCAGAATTGCCCGGCAGATACAAGCGATTTTGATGGGAATATTGATGATTGGCAGGTGGCTTTTGGTACACCTGATCTTTTCAATGTGTGTGGTACTGACGCAGGTGTGCCGATTAATATTTTAGGAGAACAAACACCGGCAAGTGGTGATAGTTATGCCGGATTTTATGCTTTCGATGAAAATGATTACAGAGAATATATCGTTGCTGATATTTCCGATAACCCTATGGAAGAAGGAAAGCTTTATTGCATAGAAGTCAATATAAGTCTGGCAGAAGCTTATGCAGGTGGAGGTATTCAGAATGTTGGAATGTTTTTCTCTGATGAACCCTTATCAGGAAACTTATTGAATAGTGAAGCTCAGGTGGTTTTTCAGGGACAAACACTAGACAGATCGGATGTGTGGATGGAAATAAGAGGGGCATTTCAGGCTTTAGATGATCTTAACTATTTTGCTATTGGCAATTTCGCCGATAATCAGAACACACAGGGAAATCTTAATGTGCCTGGTACAAATGATTTATTGCCTGCCTATTACTACATAGATGATGTGAGTATTTTTGAAATACAACCACCTTTGATAAGTGTTTCTCCTCAGAGTTATTGTGATAATGAAGTAATATTCCTTACCGATAGCCAAACTGATAATTTTTCTACTTATGAGTGGTTTACATTAGATGATCCGAATACGATTCTTTCTACAAGTGCCACTTTTCAGACAAATGCGATCGAGGAAACTTATGTAGTCAGAAAAATAGTTGAAGGTTGTGCTTTAACCGATACGATCGAAATAACGCCTAATCCGGTTCCGGAAGTTTTCTTCATGGCTGAAAATGTTTGTGAAGGTAGTGTTGTGCAGTTTATCGATGCTTCAAGCAATGTAGATGCTAATTCAATTTATGAATGGGATATTTTTAACGATGGAACAATAGATTTTACTACCAATGGAAGTATAGAGTTTTTATTCGATCCTCCGGTTGTTACGGAAGTAAGCCTCACGGTTTCTAATGGGAATTGTTCAAATCAGTTTGTTGTAAATATCGATACTACACAACCGTGCGACCCTTGTGATAATCTGTCGAATTTAGTGCCTAACGGTGATATGGAAATATTTGAAAGTTGTCCCGAAGATCTGAATCTCGAAGACCCTGATAATGATTTTGATTATATCAGTATTTGGAATCAGGCTACACTCGGAACACCCGATTTCTTTAATTCCTGTTATATTCCTTCGGGTGGTGATAGTGCCGATATTCCTGATAACGAATTCGGAACACAAGTGCCTGCCTCTGGAAATAGTTATGTTGGTTTTTATGCCATGCGCGACGATGATAAAAGAGAGTATTTAACGACCGAGTTAATGGAAGCCTTATTGCCGGACAATCAATACTGTATTGAATTTTCTTTAAGCTTAGCAGATATCTCTTCGGTTGGTATCGAAAATATTGGTGTACATCTTTCTGAAGATGATATTTCTGATTTTTCTATTGATACCAATTTCTCTTATAACCCAACTCTTGAAAGTTCTGGAGGCTTTGTTACCAATACAGAAACCTGGTCGGTAATTGTTGGCGCATTTTTACCAACCGATACCGTTAATTATTTAACGATCGGAAACTTCAGAGATAATGCAAATACGAATACTACAACTAATACACATCCCGATGCTTTACCTCCAAGTTCAAACCTGTCTTATTACTATCTGGATAATGTTTCTATTTTGGAACTGCCTCAATTACTTGATGTGGAAGAAGTGGAAGCATGTGCCGATGAACAAATTATTATTAGCGCATCTGAAGATTATTGTACCTACGAGTGGGAGTTGGATGACGGAACGGTTTTAGGTAGTGGAAATACGCTTGAAACTAGCTTTTCTGAACCAGGCTTATATCAGGTTTTCCTTACAGCTTATTTAGGGAATTGTAGCAGAGTGGAAACCTTTGATGTTATGATTGGTACAAGCCCTGAAGCTGCTTTTACTTTTGAAACAAATTGCTTAGGGGAAGAGACTTTAATTCTCAACACTTCAACTAATTATAGTAATGAAACACTATTCGACTGGTACGTTGATGGAAACTTTATTACTAGTACAACTATAGCCATTCCTGTTTTTTATGAATTTACAGAATTAGGAACTTATGATATTCAATTGATTGTAACTGATGTGGAATCTGATTGTGTTGATATATTCAATGATACGATTACAATAAACGAAGCTTGTGACGAATGCCAATTAGAAAATATAGTAATAAACGGAAGCTTTGAAGATATTAGTCAATGTCCCGATGATATTAATCAAATAGAACTTACTTTTAATTGGAATGCATTAGCCGATGGCAACCCGGTAGGATATTATAATTTATGCGCAACAGAACTTGATGCTAGTGTGCCCGATAACCAGCTTGGAAACCAACAGGCGCAAGATGGTTTTGCCTATGCAGGAGTTACCACTTTTGCCAATAATGATTTTAGAAGCTATGTTTACTCTGAACTTGGTGCTACTATGGAAGAAGGTGAAAGATACTGTGTGACTTATTATCTCAATTGCGCAGATAATAGTAGTACAGCCACAGCAAATTTAGGTGTGTATTTTTCTGAAGGTGATCCTCAGAATTTGAATGCTTTTTCTGTAACGCCTCAAATTGATTCAGGTGATGCTCCTTATTTTTCGACAGATAGCTGGGTGGAAATTACACAAATAATTACTGCTGATGCGGATTATAATTACCTGACTATCGGAAACTTTAATGATAACACAAATTCAGTAACAGAATCAAATGGTGGAGCTTTTCCATTGTCGTATTACTATATAGATAATATTTCGGTAGTTCCTGTTGAAATTACCTTACCGCAAAATCAATCGATTTGTTTAGGGCAAACAGTAACTTTATCAGCCCTGACTAATTTATGCGAACCACAATGGATAGAACAGAGTTCAGGACAAATAGTAAGTGATAATAATATTGTTACTGTTCAGCCGAATATAACCACCAATTATGTATTTCAGGCATTTACAGAGAATTGCGGGTTAATTGAAGAAACTGTAACTGTTACGATCTTAGATGCACCTGATGCTGGCCCTGATGTAACGATTTGTCAGGGTGGAACAACACAATTAAATGTTACCGGAGGAAACGATGGTTATTCATGGTCGCCTGTTGATGGATTAGATGACCCTACGATACAAAATCCTATTGCTTCTCCAACAGTTACAACAACATATACCGTTACTGTCGATCTTGGTTCTGGCGATTGTCCGAATACGGCAGAAGTTACCGTTTTCGTTGATGATGTAAATGCAACCATAACAGCAAGTAATAATATTATCTGTGATGGAGAATCGGTGACCGCAACAGCAGCCGGAGGTGATAGCTATTTGTGGATCCCCTCTGATGGTGTTTCTGATATAAATAGCAATAATGTCATACTTTCTCCTGATGTAACAACCACATATACCATTACTGTTACCAATTCAACAACGGGGTGTTCCGATATAACCGAATTGACTGTAACTGTTGATGAATGTGATGAAGGAGGACCTCAGTGGACAGATAATGGATTACCAATTGTAGAATTATTTGACACAACGGAAGTGAATGTACCAATTATCATTAATTTTCCCGTTGTTGAAGATCCGGACCTGCCTGAAGATTCATTTACAATAAGCGCAACTGATCCTCAAAATGGCACGTTCGATTTTAATAATATTCAGGGAACATATACACCTGATAACGGATTCGTTGGTAATGATACAATTACACTTACGGTTTGTGATGTATTAGAGCCAGTAGAATGTTCAGACCTCGATCTTATAATTACAGTATTCAGTGAAAATGAACCTCCTGAATTTCCGGGCATTGAAAATCTCGATCAGTTTGTATTTATTACTGTTGATTCAATTTGGAACTTCTGTTATAATATCATTGACCCGGAAGGGGAAGATATAACTTTGACTATTCAGGAATTTCCTGAAAATGGAACAGCTCAGAATTTAGTTAATACATTCTGTGTTCAATATGATCCACAAGGGTTTGTAGGAACCGAAATGTTAACGATTATAGCCTGTGATGAACAAGATATTTGTACAAGTGTAGATGTCTTTATTCAGGTTGATGACTTTCCGGTTGCACCAGTTGTTCTTGATACATTGTTTAATGCCTTTGAAAATTCCACAACCAATTTCTGCCTCGATATTTTCGATGCGAATAATAATATAGATACTATAATTGTTACTCAGGAACTTGCAAATGGATCTGTTATTTTCGATGATGATGGTTGTTTTACTTTTACACCCGATCCGGGTTACTCTGGGGAAGATCAGATGGAGATAGAGGTTTGTGACCTGACTGACCTTTGTACTGAGGCAATAATAACTATTGTTACAGCCAATACAATTGCCGCAAACGATGATACTTATTTCATTGAAGAAAATATCCCAACTTACTTCTATCCTACAAATAATGATCTTCCTAATTCGGTAGATACACTCTATATTATTCAACCTCCTTTGATCGGAACTACAGAAATTGTCGATACCATAGATGCTGCTTCGATTATTTATTATCCCCCTTCTGATACGACAGCATTAGATTCTTTACAATATGCAATTTGTTCCCAGCCTTTTGGTTGCGATACAGCATGGGTATATATAAATATTCAAAATTTATTGGATGCTAACGATGATTTAGTGAGTACTCCAATGAATAACCAGATTGATATCAATGTACTTTTAAATGATTCTATTCCGAATGATAATGATGTAGTATTTACCACAGTTTTAACCTCCGATCCTGAAAATGGTGTTTTAATAGAAAATAGTGATGGTTCATATACTTATATTCCAAACGATGGTTTTACAGGTGTCGATTCCTTTACCTATCAAATTTGTTCAGATAGCACTTATGGTTGCACATTCGGAACTGTTTTGATAACCGTTTCCAGTGCTTCAGCACCTGATCCTTCAATCGATGAGGCATTTACAGAGGCTGGTGCGCCAGTAGAGATAAATGTACTCGAAAATGATTCTGATCCTCAGGATAGCCCAATATCAGTAATGACAGGTTCTTTAGGTGCTTCAAATGGGACAGCTTATGTGAATGATAATGGTTGGGTGGTTTATACACCCGATTCAGGTTTCACTGGTACAGATACTTTGTTTTATAACGTAGTGAATGAATTTGGATTGTTCTCTCAGTCATTTGTAGTAATAGAAGTAGGAGAGTGCACGGTTAAAGTTCAGGAAGCTTTGACACCGAATGGCGATAATAGGAATGATGAATGGGTGATACCTGCATTATTGAATTGCGCTAACTTTCAGAATAATACCGTTACTATCTATAACAGATGGGGAAATAAGGTTTTTGAAGCAAGAAACTATGGTACAGATGGCTGGTGGAATGGAACATGGGAAAAAAATAATGAACCTTTGCCTGTTGGTACGTATTTTTATGTCATAACTATCGATGGTCAGAAACGACGCGACTGGCAACGTGGCGCTATTGAGATAATACGATAACAATGGGAGATTGGAAAAAATATACAAGTCTGAAGCTTAAGGGAGAACAATTGGATAGAGATCAATTGGTCGCACTTGCTGAAGAAAGAAGAGCGCATTATAAAACCCCAGATTGGGAAAAAAGCTTCTGGCAATTCATATTTGCATGGTTAACAGAAAGCAAAGAAACCATCAATCTGAAAACTTCTGGTTCTACTGGAAAACCTAAAACAGTACGTTTGCCAAAACAAAGTATGGTAAATAGTGCTTTAATGACTGGTGAATACCTAAACTTAAATGAAAATGACAGTGCACTTTTATGTCTTTCAAGCGATTATATTGCCGGAAAAATGATGATCGTGAGGGCTTTTGTACTTGGTTTGGATTTGCATGTTGTTCCTCAATCAAGTAATCCGACTCAATTACTACCCGAAGACTTTCACTTTTCGATAGTTTCAATGGTACCCACACAGCTTCATAAAATGAGAATGGAAGGCTTATGGGATAAACTGGAGCAATTTGATACTATATTAGTTGGAGGTGCGCCTGTGTCACCTGAGATGGAAGAGCATATGCAAGAGCTCGATACAACGATTTTCCTAACCTACGGAATGACTGAAACGGTAAGCCATATTGCAATGCGTCAGTTAAATGGTGAAAACGCGAGTGAATGGTTCAATGTGCTTGAAGGCGTTGAAGTTGAATTGGATAAAAAATCTTGTCTGAATATATTCGCGCCTCATTTGAATGAGCAAAAGTTAAAAACGAATGATCTCTGCGAAATTGATGAAAGCAATTCAAATAGATTCAGATTTATTGGTCGCCACGATAATGTTATCAATTCAGGTGGAATAAAACTTATACCCGAATTATTAGAAAGAAAACTCGCATCTCTGATTACCAGATCAGATTATTTCTTTGCCGGTTTGCCAGATGAAAGACTTGGAGAAAAATTGGTTCTATTTATCGAAAAAGACCAACCTGCCTCCGATAGTTTGTTCATGTTGAAATTTGATATGTTGTTCAGATTAGTGAAATATGAAATTCCGAAAGAAATATTGTTTGTAGAAAAATTTGAAAGAACAGCAACCAATAAAATAAGGCGAAAACTTACGGTGAAGAAGTATTTGAAAAGCCTTGAAGTGTAATATCGTTAAAACTTCATACCCAATAAAAGCTGTACATAATCGGCACTGAAATAATGAGATTTTAAACTCACGCCTATAAAAGGATGGATGTTCTGTTTTTGATATTGATCTGAAAAATGATAATAGGCATTTAATTTCACAACAACATCACCTCTTTTAACATGTGGATTATATAAATAAGTCCCCGTTTGTGCGTGAAAACTGAATTTTGGGAATAAGAAATTATATCCTGCAAGGATCATCCATTTACTTGAAGCTAAAAATCTATCCTGATCTTCATGCTCTGATACAACCAATATCCTGTTTACCGATTCGTAATATTCGAAATCACCACCAAGTGTAATTGCTCCTTTTAAGGCGTGTTTCTTTTCTAAGAAAAACGAACCAGTCCAAACTGGATAATCAGGTCCATTATCTACTCCAACAGAATTAAACCCAATGCCGATCAGAATATTTGTTTTAATATTCTTTGGGTATTCTGCTTTTACCTTTTTCAGAATTGGTTTTTTATTGTAAAACTTATAAGCTAAGCCAATTTTGCCGGCTATAAAATTCAGCCCTAAGTTTGGTTGTTCGGTATTGCCATTTGAAGCATGGGTGAAACTTAAATTTGCATTCAGATCTATTCGTGAATGTACAGATCGGTTAAAGCCAAATTCATATCGGGTATAATTTGTGAAATGACCACCAATGGCATTATTAGTGTAATTATTTACCGAATTAAATGTTTTACTGAAGTAGGCTAAGCCTACACCAATTTTAATATTAAAGTTAATATGATTGAATCTTCTTCTGAAATTAATAAATGGCAATAAACCTATAGCTTGACCAAGTGTATTTTTATCACCTATATCTATATATGAAAAAGAAAAGCCATATAGAGGACAATTATACAAGCCTGCCCATAAGTCAGTACTTTCAGTTTGTTTTTGAATACTAAGTTCATATATAAAACTAGGTTCTGTTACTTCCGGTTTGAAGTAATCTCTGTGTTTTACCACTTTCCCTAAGTGCCACGCAGATTCTAATTGCCAGTTGTTTCGACTAGTATTAGAAACTTCCTGTGCTTCAGAATTTTGAAATACTATTATAATTAGTAAGATATTTAACAGAATCTTCATGTATATCGAATAAACACTTTCAATTGAAAGGTATCTTTAACAAAGGTAAATCCTTAACTTTGTCTTTTGTACATTCAATAGTAGATAAGAATGAATATGAAAAAGAGCACCGTAAAAATAGTTACTTCGTTTTCAATTACTGTAATTGTTGCACTTAGTGTTTTACTCATTGCTGAACCTGCTTGGGCTTGGGGCTTTTTCGGTCATCAGCGTATAAATCGTATGGCTGTTTTTACCTTGCCTCCGGAAATGATCGTCTTTTATAAAGAGCATTTAGAATATATAACTTCTCACGCGGTCGATCCTGATAAAAGAAGATATGCTATTGAAGGTGAAGACAAAAACCATTACATAGATATTGATATTTATGGTAAAGATCCTTTTGACGCAATGCCACGCAATTGGGATGAAGCTGTTGAGAAATTCACAGAAGATACTATAAGAACCTATGGCATTCTTCCCTGGAATCTTGAGAAAAACTATTTCAGATTGAAAAGGGCTTTTGAAGATAAAAATCAAAAGCTGATTTTGAAATATTCAGCAGATATTGGTCATTATATTGGTGATGCACATGTTCCTTTACACACTACAGTTAACTATAATGGGCAGTTAAGCGGACAAAAAGGTATTCATGGTTTTTGGGAGAGTCGTATTCCAGAATCTTTTGCATCTGATTATGATTTCTTTGTTGGCAAAGCAGAACATATCAAAAATATTAAATCATATATATGGGACTTTATTGCCGAAAGCCATGTTTGTGTCGACTCTGTTCTGACTTTTGAAAAAATACTCAGTCTTAAATTCCCTGCCGACCAGAAGTATGCTTTTGAGAGCAGAGGCGTAAATACGATGCGCGTTTATTCTAAAGAATATACAGAAGCATATAATGCGAAGTTAGATAATATGGTAGAAAGAAGAATGCGTGCTACCATACTTAGCATTGGAAGTATTTGGTACACCGCATGGGTTAATGCAGGTCAACCCGACTTGTCAAATTTGGGAGATTTAGAGTTTTCTGAAGAAGAATTGAAAGAAGAGGAAGAGTTGAACAAACAGTATAATTCAGGAAAGATCAAAGGAAGGGATCACGGAAATTAAATCATTTTTTACGTTCAGTAGTAAAACTAATTAGTTGCAATAAGCCCGTCTTTCCTTCTCCATCCGGAAATTGTGCTAACAGATCAATTGCTTCTTTTTGAAAATCATACATTTTCTGGGTGGCATATTCAATGCCACCACTTTTGATTACAAAATCAATAATTCCTTTGACCTTCTTTTTGTCCTCGTTATGATTTTTGATCGTTTTAACGATCTTGCGTCGCATGCTTTCATCAGCTTGGTTAAGCGCATAAATAAGCGGAAGTGTCATTTTCTTCTCCTTGATATCAATACCTACCGGTTTACCGACTGCTTCATTTCCATAATCAAACAGATCATCTCTGATTTGAAAAGCAATACCTATTTTTTCACCAAATAATTTTATTATTTCCAGCTTATTTTCATCTTGGTTTGTTGATGCAAAGCCTGCTCCGCAAGCAGCTGTTAAAAGAGAAGCGGTCTTTCTTCTGATTATATCGTAATAGACGGTCTCAGTAATATCAAGCTTTCTAGCCTTTTCCATTTGCAAAAGCTCACCTTCACTCATGGCTTCCACGGCTTCTGAAACCAATTGTAAAATATCATAATCCTGATGTTTTACGCTGAGCAAAAGCCCCTTCGATAATAAATAATCACCAACCAAAACAGCAACTTTATTTTTCCAAAGTGCATTAACCGAGAAAAATCCCCTTCTTAAATTTGCATCATCAACAACATCATCATGTACTAAAGAAGCTGTGTGAAGTAATTCAATTAGGGCTGCGGCTCTGTGGGTGCGTTCTGTAATTTCTCCGTTGAGTAGTGCAGAAAAGAAAACAAGCATCGGACGCATTTGCTTTCCTTTGTGTTTTACAATGTAATACATAATTCGGTCAAGTAAAGCAACTTTACTTTTCATCGAATTTCTGAAGAATTGTTCAAAGAAGTCCAATTCTTCCTGGATAGGCTTGCGAATCTGCTTAATTGTAAGCATAAAACTGTTTGAAACAGATAAAATAGTAGTTTTAACAACCTACTATCGTTAATTTGGGGCAAATTTAGTTCATAAGCTAATTATATTTCTGTATCTTATCAAAGGTTTTCTTCTTAAAAGTATTTTAAGAGTATATTCAAAAATTATTTTAAATTGAAAATCAATTGTTTGTGGTTCTGAATAAGAAAAATTGTATGTGTTTAGCAAGCTAAATAAATGCAATTTTTCAACATCAGGTTCATAAAATATTGTTTTTCAGTTGATAGAAATTTTATAGAGGAACGCTTAAAAAGATGGTAAAAAGCAACATTCTTGTAGTATGTCGTCAGTTCGACTCCGCTCACTGACCTTCGGTAACTGAGTGGAGTCGAAGTAACGTAAAAAAATACCACTTTTTTAAGCGACGCTCTATAATATACTCTAACATTAAGAATTACCATTTAATTTCAATTGGAACAATTTATGAATGTATTAAGAAATATCAGTATAACGGGTAGTGAAGGAAAAACAATCTTATATGATCTTTATGTACAATTAAACGGATCTAAAAAGCCAGTAGTTATATTTGCTCATGGTTTTAAGGGTTTTAAAGATTGGGGCTGTTGGGATTTGGTAGCCAAAAAATTTGCTGAGAATGGTTTTGCTTTTCTGAAATTCAACTTTTCTCACAATGGAACAAGCAAAGAACGACCAGAAGAGTTTGCAGATTTGGAAGCTTTTGGAAATAATTCCTTTTCAAAGGAACTTTTTGACCTCGGTTTGATATTAGATAAAGTCGCTAATGCAGATATTGGCATTCCTTTAAATGAATTCAGCAGAAGAGATATTTATCTGATTGGACATAGTAGAGGTGCTGGTACTGCTGTAATCAAAGCCTATGAAGACAAGAGAATCAAAAAATTGGCTTCATGGGCAGGACAAATGGATTTTAGCACATATTTTCAGAATTTAGAAGACTGGAAACAGCAGGGTGTAAGATATATAATGAACGGAAGAACGCTTCAGGAAATGCCACTTTATTGGTCGTTTGCAGAAGACTATCTTGCTAATTATCAACGATTTAAGGTTGAAAATAGCCTATATTTGTTACCAATACCTGTTCTTTTAGCTTATGGCACTGAAGATAATGTAATAAAGCCTGTTGATTTTAGTATCCTAAAGACGAAGAATACGTCAAATACTTGCTTTTTTATTGATAAAGCAAATCATGTCTTTAACGGTAAACATCCTTATAAGGATACCAATTTACCCAAAGAGTTATCTGAGCTGGTTACTAAAACAATAGCGTTCTTTAAACTTAATTAATTGCTTAAAATGGCAACATTGGATAAAGACATAATTATAAAGAATAGAAAAGCTGAATTCGAGTATTTTTTACTCGATAAGTTTAAAGCTGGTATTATGCTTACCGGTACAGAAATTAAATCTGTGAGAGCTGGTAAAGCCAATTTATCAGACGCTTATTGTATTATTAAGAATGGCGAAGTTTGGATTATTAATTTCCATATTGCACATTATACTGCCGGTTCTTACAATAATCATGAGCTCAAACGGGAAAGAAAACTTTTACTTAATAAAAAGGAAATAAATAAGATAGAATCTAAATTGAAAGAAAAGGGTTTAACTTTAGTACCTTGTGAATTATTCATAAATGAAAGAGGATATGCAAAAATTTTGATATCTTTAGCAAAAGGTAAAAAATACTATGATAAACGCGAATCTATTAAAGATAAAGATTTAAAAAGAGATTCTGAAAGACTAACAAAATACTACTAAACATAATTTATTTATTAAAAAGATATTCACAGTGTTTGTATATATGTAACATTTGAATATATATTAGCTAACGAAAAATACTACTATGAGAAAAATTGATTTAATTAACAGCATTTCCAATGAGACGGGAATTCCTAAAGTAGATGTAATGGTTACTTTAGAAGCCTTCTTTAAAGAAGTTAAAGATAGTTTAGAAGGTGGCAACAACGTTTACATCAGAGGATTCGGAAGTTTTATTACTAAGAAAAGAGCTAAGAAAATTGGTAGAAATATCAAAGAAAATGCTTCTGTTGAAATTCCAGCACATTATATTCCTGCTTTTAAACCTGCTAAAATTTTCACCGAACGTGTGAAAAATAGTCCTAAATTGCAGTTACTTTTGCAAGAAGATGCCAATTAATATTTTATGACGCTTAAAGTAAAGCAGCTCCTTTTAATTTCATTTTGTAGCATTATTACACTTTTACTATTTTTCTTTGGTTCTACAAAGACACCAATAAAGAAAAATAATACTGAAGTAAGTAAAGCCGTAGTTGAACAACAAGAAGCCGATTTTAAGCAAATAGAATCAATCGCTGAAAACACACTCAATAAAGACCAGAAAGACTCACTCACCGTTTTAAGATCAGCGCTTGAAAAAGCAAAAGATAAACAGAATAAGCTTGTTAGCACTAGAGAACTAGCGGAAGCATGGCTGTCGTTTGGTAATCCTGATATGAATGCCTACTATACTTATAGAACTGCACTTTTATCAGGAACACAAACAGATTATGCAGAAAGCCTGCATAAAATGGATGTTGCCATTCAATTAAGCCCAGATTCTCTTGCTAAGGCATATTTTGTTGATAAAAGTATTGCGCTTTATTCGACACTCGAAGAAAAATTTCCAGATTCTTTGAGCTATTCAATAAAGAAAGCCAACCTTTTAATTGATAAAAAACAGCAAGTTATGCAAGGAGTACTCATTTTACGTGACGTAATTGAGAAAGATTCCTTAAATTTGCAAGCCAATTTCGTATTGGGTAAGCTTTCTGTAGTTTCCGGGCAGCACGATAAAGCAGTGAAAAGACTGAAAACTGTACTGTCGCAAGAAGCAAATAATACAGAAGCACTTTATTTCCTTGGAGAAGCCTATTTAGGTTTAGGGCTAAAACAAGAGGCTGTTGCTACTTTTAAAAAGTGCAGAGAACTTGTTGATAACCCTATGTTCAGACAAGAAATAGATAAATATATAAATTCAATTAATAAACAATAAAACTTAATTCTATGCCTTGCGGTAAAAAAAGAAAAAGACACAAGATCTCTACTCATAAGCGTAAAAAAAGACTTAGAAAGAATCGTCACAAGAAGAAGAAGTAATTCTTTTAACCATATCTTTTTGATGTTATTATAAAATTGTATTGGGAGTTGGGTAATAAACCGGACTCCCTTTTGTTACTTTGCTGAATGAACCGAGAACTGTTTATAGACTTAAAACCCAAACAAGTTCAGATCGCTCTGCTCGAAGATGGTGATCTGGTAGAATTGCACGAACATTCACAAAGCCAACAATATGCAGTTGGTGATATTTTCTTTGCCCGTGTTGCCCGTGTTATGCCTTCATTAGGAGCTGCATTTATTTATACCGGAATAAGACAACAGGAGGGCTTTCTGCACTACACTGATCTTGGAAAGAACTTTAAAACCTTTCAAAAGTTACTCAAAGATTATATTTCAGGTGAAACAAAAAGTTATTTGCTCGATAACTTAATATTTGAGCCAGAACTGGATAAAAATGGTTCTATTAATAATGTTATTAAGAATACCGAATATATTCTTGTTCAGGTTTTAAAAGAACCAATTGCGAAGAAAGGAGCGAGACTAAGTTGTGATTTAAGTCTAGCTGGAAAATATATGGTACTAATGCCTTTTTCTCAGCAAATTTCAGTTTCCAGAAAAATAGCTTCTAAAGAAGAAAAAGACAGACTTAGTGATATAATCAGAAATATAAGACCTGAAAACTTTGGCGTAATCGTAAGAACAGCTGCTGAAGAAATTAGTGAAAAGGCATTAAGAGCCGATCTCGACGAATTACTGAATCGTTGGAAAACTTCGTTGGAAAAAGCGAAAGAAGCGACTTATCCGACAAAAGTCTATAGCGAAGCTGATTTGGCAAATACACTTATCCGAGATAATTTGTCAAAAGAATTTTCAAAGATCGTTTCAAACGACAATGATCTGTGTAAAGACATAAAGGCAAGTTTAAAGAATATTGACAATCAAAAGGCAAAAGCTGTAGAGCAATACAAAGGAAAAGAACCACTATTTGATAAATACAATATCACGCATCAGATCAAATCGTTGTTTGGGAGAAAGGTAAACATGACGAGTGGTGCTTACCTGATAATTGAACACACCGAAGCCATGCACGTTGTTGATGTAAATAGTGGGAACAGAACAGCAGGAACAACACAACAAAGTACAGCAGTAACTGCAAACATGGAGGCTGTTTATGAAATCGCCCGTCAATTGCGATTAAGAGATCTAGGTGGGATAGTGGTCATCGATTTTATTGATATGCACGACGAAGAACACCGGGAAATGGTTTATCGCAGAATGAAAGAAGCCATGAAGCCCGATAAAGCACGACATACGATTTTGCCAATTACCCGATTTGGGTTAATGCAGATTACACGACAACGAGTTAAGCCTGAAATAAATGTGAAAACAGCCGAGGCTTGTCCTTTATGTAATGGCTCTGGTAGTGTACGATCAACACTATTGATCTTAGATGATATAGAGAAAGATATAGAGTATCTTTTCAATAGATTGAATTTTAAAGAGCTGAATGTGCACATGCACCCTTTTGTACATGCTTACTTAACCAATGGCATTTGGAATCAAAAACGACAGTGGGCATGGAAATATAAGAAGAACATTGAGCTAAGTGTAGATGAAATGCTGGGAATCACCGATTACAGATTCATTGATTCAGAAGGTCAGGAAATAATTATGTAATAGTTGGAATTGTTGATATATGATTGGAAGCAAGATTAATTAATATGCTTCAAATTTCCGCTGTTCACTAGATTTTTTAAATTTTTTTACAAGGAATAAGAATATCTTTTGGAATTTTATGAACTATTTTGTTCTGAAATTTGATAATAATATCAGTAATTCTATCTAATATGCTGAATACTCATCTTAGTAAGTTTATTTTAAGTGCTTTTTGGCTTTTGTTATTAACGGGCACATCTTTATGTGCTCAACAAGCTTTTGATTTAAAAGATTGTTTCAAAATTGCAGAGTTAAATAATATACAGCTTCGACAATTAAAATTGAATGAATCAATTTCTACAGTTGATCTGAAACAAAGTAAAGATAACTTTCTTCCAACTTTCAATGGAAATACTTCTTATAATTATGCCTTGTCTCAATCTAGGAATTTTGAAACTAATGACATATTCGTTCAACGATCGCATGCTTTAAGTTTAGGCTTGGGTGTAAATGCCAGTATTTTTGAAGGTTTTGCTCGTAAAATAAGGGTTAGTAGTTCCGAATTGAATTTAGATGTTGCTGAATTAGAAACAGCAGTTTTCAGAAATAACCTCCAGTTATCTATCTTTTCATCCTATCTGGAAATTTTAAGAGCAGAGGAGCAAATCAGAATTGTTGAGCAACAAGACAAACTTTTGCAAGATCAATATGAAAGAACTGAAAAATTAATCGCTGCTGGAGTTATTCCAAAAGGAGATATTGCTGAACTTTCTTCTCAAATCGCACAACAAAATGCTTCCAAAATAACTGCTGAAAATGCACTTGAAATTTCGATGTTAAATCTGTCCCAACAATTGAACTACGATGAAGATTTTACTCTTGAAAAGCCAGAAGATCTACCAGTTCCATCTACTGAAGATTATAAGAATTTTTCAGTAGAAAAAATATTTAGTGATGCCTTGGGAACGCGCCCTGAAATACAAGCTAACGAATTAAGACTTAGTATTGCTGAATATGGACTAAAAGAAGTTGATGCAAGAAGATTACCAACCGTAAGCTTTAATAGTAGTATGGGAACTTCCTACCGAAAAGTAAAATTCCCACCAAGTGAAGCTAGTTTCTTTAATGTATTTACAATTTCTGAATCAACGCTACCCCGTCAGTTTGCTGAAAACTTTTCGTGGGGATTAGGTGCAACAGCTAATATTCCTATTTTTAATCAATGGCAGGTTAAAAATGGAAAACAGAGAGCCTTGTTAGGAATCGAAGCTCAGAAAGTATCGAACGAAAGTACAGAGATCGAATTATATAACGCTATTCAACAAGCTTATTTGAGTGCTCGCTCAAATGCCTTGAACTTTGAAGCAAGTCAAATTGCACTTGAAAGTGCACAAACTGCTTACGATATTATTCAGAAGAAGTATAATTATGGAACTGCAACGCTTTTAGAAGTAAATACTGCACTCAATAACTTAACGATCAATCAACTGAATAATAATAATGCCCGTTTTGCCTATATCTTTTCTATTAAGATCATGGAATTTTACGCTGGTAAGCCTCTTTCACTTTAATTACTTGACTAATGAACAGACGCAGAAAAAAGAAATCTAGAAAATGGATGCTTATTTTTCCATTGATCCTGATATTGTTGTTTGCTGGGTTTTACTATGCGAAGCAACAGGGAATGGTCGGTAAAAGAACCTACACTAAAATTGCCGCTGAACCTGTAAAAAAGCGTACTATCATAGAAACGGTGGCAGCAAGTGGTAAGTTATATCCTGAAACTGAGGTAAAAGTAACACCCGATGTTTCTGGTGAGATAATATATCTGAATGTAGTTGAAGGCGATTCTGTAAGACAAGGTGAATTAATTGCCCGCATTCAGCCCGATTTGCAGGAGTCATTGGTGGAACAAGCTGAAGCAGCAGTTAATACGGCAAAGTCTAATATTAAGAATTTAGAAGCAAGAGTAAGTCAGGTTGATATTCAGATCGAAAAAGCACGAGTTGATTATAACAGAACAAAAAAGTTGTTCGATGAGGAAGTGATTTCTTTGGTTGAACTACAAAATGCAGAAGCTGCTTTACGAAATTTGGAGGCCGAAAAAGTAGCTTCTATAAAATCGATCGAAGGTGCTGTTTTTAATGTTGAAAGCGCCGAAGCAGGCTTCAGAGAAAGTAAAAAGAATTTAGCAAAGACCAATATTTACGCACCAATTTCAGGTATCGTTTCAACGATCAATGTTGAAAAAGGTGAAAGGGTAGTAGGAACTTCTCAGTTTGAAGGAACGGAAATGATGCGTATTTCTAATTACAGTAATTTTGAAGTACAGGTAGAAGTAAGCGAGAACGATATCATCAAAGTAAAAGAGGGTGATACTGCCATCGTAGAAATAGATGCTTATTTTGATCGTGAATTTTTAGGCGTTGTCAAACAAATTTCGAATGCACAGGCAGGTGGCGCTTTAGCTTCCCTTTCTACAGATCAGGTTACAAATTATACTGTTAAGATCATTCTTTTACAATCATCGTACAAAGACTTAATGGATAAGGCAAGGAATAGTTTCATTTTCCGTCCGGGTATGTCAGCTTCCGTAGAAATTCAAACAAAGAAACTCAATGGTGTGCTAACCGTTCCAATCCAATCAGTTACGATTAGACAGTTGGCTGATTCCCTTAAAAAGGATGAAAATCAGGAAGAAATGTTAGAGGTTGTTTTTGTATATAATGAAGGTAAAGTAGAACAAAGAACGGTTAAGACAGCCGAACAAGACGACACTTATATTTTGATTAGTGAAGGCTTGGAAAATGGTGAAGAGATCGTGAATGCCCCTTATAGAGCGATTAGCAAGCAGCTAAAGCATGACATGGAAGTAGAAAAAGTTGAGAAGAAAGACTTGTTCAAGGATAATAAGTAGGGGAGATTTTGATAGTCAAGCTTTATATTTTAATTGTCGAAATTTCCGCCCTCTAAAATGTCTCTGCTATTCCAAACTCAAATAATCAACCCGAATTCAATTGTAGGACATCTCAGACTCAATGATATTATCTTTAAAATATTAAGCTTGTTACATAAAAATTAATCTAATTGAGTTTCTCATTAAACCAAATACCCATATTTGAAGAACTAAAAGAAAGTAAATCAATTCTACTTGCTGGTGCAGGTGGTGGTTTTGATATTTTTAGTGGTATTCCTTTATACTTCAACTTAAAGAACCAGGGAAAGAAGGTGGTGCTTGCTAATTTTTCATTCACGCTACTATTTGAAACTAGTTCAGAAAAAGTATTTCCCTATTGCTACAAAATAAGAAGTGGGGACAGTGATCTTTCGGGAAGAAATTATTTTCCAGAGAAATATTTGAAATTATGGTTCGGGCTTCAAGGTGAGAATCCTGACTTATATGCTTTTGATCGAATAGGTGTTAATCCACTAAGAGATGCATATAAGTATTTAATTAAAAAACACGAAATAGACACAGTACTATTAGTTGATGGTGGTACCGATAGCTTAATGTTTGGAGATGAAGATGGATTAGGAACCCCACAAGAAGATATTTGCTCTATGGCAGCAGTATATCGAACGGGTATAAAAAAGCAATATCTTGTAAGTGTTGGTTTTGGAATTGATCATTTTCATGGCGTTTCACATTTTAGATTCTTAGAAAATGTAGCTGAAATTGCAAAAGATGGAGGATATCTGGGTATGTTTCAAATTACTAAGGAAATGGTTGAAGCTGAAAAATATATCGATGCGGTTAAATTCGCTAATGATAAAATGAGTGGAATGGAAAGTATAGTTTCCAACTCCATAGTAAGCGCCTTAGAAGGAGAATACGGAAATCATCATCGTACAAGAAGAACAAAGGGAAGTGATTTATGGATAAACCCGCTTATGACTATTTACTGGTGTTTTAATTTAAGGGGAGTCATCAAAAAAATAAAATATTTTGATAGGATCAGAAACGTAAATACCATTGGTCAATTCAATGTTGAACTTTCGAAATATCGAAATGAACTAGAAGCTTTAAGAGAGAAAAGAAATATACCAATTTAAAAAAGAGAGTAGCTTAAGAAAAAATAAATGAAATAAGACCTGAAGCTACCTCTTCTTCCTTGATTTTATCAAAAAAGCGTCCAATGACTTTTCGAAATTTGCTTTCATTTCTGGTACATTTATTTTTGTAAAAACCTTAATGGTTCTTTTAAAATTATCATGAGGAGTCAGCACTTCTTTTTCTTCAGCAAATTCAGGATATGCTAAAGCTTCTAAAATGGCTAAATCCCACATAATCCATTTTCTTTTCTCTTTATCTGTTTCCTGCCAAAATCGATCATAATTTTCCCAGCGATCTATCAAGTAATCACCAATACCACCACGATTTTTAAGCAATACATCCATTACCGATTTCTCAAAAACCAAATGCTGACTTGTTGTAGCAGTCATTACTCTAAAATCTAAGTTGGAAGTATTCAATAAAGCATTTACAGCATTCGGATCATTATTGGTATTAAACTCCCTTTTATTCCAGGTATTACTTTTTACTTCATACCAAAATCCTAAATAGTTAACAGAAATTTTATCTATGATCTTCGGTTCAAGCAAAACCGCAGAAGCAATATTGGTACACGGACCCAATATAACAATCGATAGCTTTTCCCCTTTTGGGCTTGCTAAGGCTTGCTCTATGATAAAATTAGCTGCATCAGAAGCTTGTGGTCTTTGCTCATTTACCATTGGAAAGTTACTTCCTTCTACTGCAGGTATATGCTCTTTTCCCAATAACTCAAGGATTTCTTCATTAAGTCTTTGACTCTCACCTACAGAGTCATTTGGTGTTCTCGGATTCGTATGCCATTGTGCCGAAGTTAATCCAATAACATCTAATTTTGGTTCTAATAATGCCCATGCTATTGCGTACAGATCATCAACCTCATTAGCGGTATCTGCATCAATAATTACCCGAACAGGATCTGTGCTTTTTTCCTGATCTGAAAGTAATCCTTTAGGGTAGATACCAGAAAAAAAGATCAATTTTGAATTATTTGTTATGAATGCTCTTCTTTGCATTTTTTGAAGAATTATAGTTTAAAACGATTTTTGATAGAGATGTAGCAATGCTGCGTCTGTACATTGTAAAATAATTTTATGCGTTTAGCGAGCTAAATAAATGCGATTTTTCAACATCAGGTTCATAAAATATTGGTTTTCAGTTGATAGAAATTTAAACATACTCTAAGTTGGTTCTAAGTTAAAAACTAATTTCCGGTCGGAGTATAGTAATTACTGTAATTGTATTCTGAGAAACAATTTTATTTAGTTATAATAGCTCACCTCATATTACTTTTACATCATGAGTTTAAAAGATCAGTTTTTAGAGAAATTCCCTGATGCTTTCTTTTTGGAAAGAAATGTGGATCAAGTCAATAGATATTTACAACAACAGGAATTCTTACATAAAAACGAGAATATCAGATCTTTGGAGAAACCCGGAGAAGGAAATATGAATTTCGTTTTAAGAGTTATTACCAATCAACGTTCATTCATTTTAAAGCAAGCTCGTCCCTGGGTAGAAAAATTCCCGCAAATAGGAGCTCCGATAGAAAGAGTTTCAGTTGAAGCTAAGTTTTTTCAGAGTTTAGAAGATAATACCGGACTACATAATTATTCTCCAAAATGTTTACGTTTTGATGATCATAATTTCATTCTGATAACCGAAGATTTAGGAAAAGGAGCAGATTATAATTCTATATATAAGCAAGATCAATTGCTTGGTGAAACCGACTTAGCAAGTTTAATAGATTATCTTTCGATGTTACACGAAACGAAGATTCCAACTGATTTTCCTGATAATCTGGCAATGAGAAAACTTAATCACGAGCATATCTTTAATTTTCCTTTCCTGAAAGAGAACGGTTTTAATTTGGATGAAGTTCAAGAAGGATTACAATCTGTGTCGATATTGTATAAATCGAATGATAAACTCAAACAGGAAATTGAAAAATGCGGTGTAATTTATCTATCCAAAGGTAAGCATCTAATACATGGGGATTTCTACCCGGGTAGTTGGTTGAGTGTATCAGATGGCATTAAAGTAATTGATCCTGAATTTGGGTTTGTGGGACCTGTAGAATTTGATTTGGCAGTATTAATAGCTCATTTAATGATGGCAGAACAGCCTGTTCATTATATTGATAAAATATTGCAGGAATACCAACAGATCATTGAGCTTGATAAAGGTTTGTTGGCTCAATTTTCCGGTATCGAAATTCTACGTCGATCAATTGGTATTGCGCAACTACCTTTAGCATTGGATTTAAAAACCAAGAAGGAATTAATGGATCGTGCAGCTGAATGGATTCTTCAAAGGAAATTTTAGTTTTACTCTACTCCCACATCGATCATCTGCTTATTCATCCCTTCTAGAGCTTCAACTTCATAAGCTCTATAAAAATCTTCTCCAATTATTTCTAATTTGTAAGTGCCAGCCTCATCCATTTTAATAACGATCAATTTTTTATGAGGAATAAATGAACGGAGCACTTTTCCATTCATATCTGAAATTTTTACCAAATGATCGAATCGCTCATTCAGCCTTATAAATGGTAGAGAGAAATTGGCAGTATTGCCAAAGTTATCTATTCTTTTAACCTTTACGGGCCAGCCTCTCATTGGTTTATTATTATATTCAGAATTTAAACCATACCCTCTTTTGTAAACACTACTTTCTATGTTTTGTGTTGCCTGAAAAAACTTTATAATGGCATAGCCTGGTGCTTTATTATGTAGTTTACTCGGTTTGAAATTATATTGTTTCGGATTAAAAACTGCTTTCACAGTAAAGTAATTATTGAAACTATCTTTAAAATTTCCGATTGGACGATCAGCAATTTTCTTCTTTTTCTGATAATCGGGTGGGAACCATGAACGAGCATAGGTGTTAGAAGCTGCGGGAATACTAATGCCATTTACTGCATCTTTCCATTTATCTATACCATATTGAAAACTCATACCTAAATGTTGATCCCCACAAATATGGAAAGCGGCACATTTTTTAAGAATTTCGAGAGTTTTGTTCCTTTTCGATTGTGGCCATCCATTCGTGTCAAAATCCCATGCATAAGTAGTTTGTGGATATTGATTCCTTTCTGGAATTACTCTGCTATGATCCTGATGGATCTGTGTTAATGGTGTTTGACTTAAAACAACCTTTAACCATGTGTTTGTTGACCAATTTTCAGACCACTTATTCAAAAAGTTTTCTTGTTGTGATCCTAATAGTTCTAGTTTTTCTTTATCGAGTTGTTTGGCTTTTTCTTTAACAAGCTGATAATTTTTTGAATCTGCAATTTTGGGAAGATTTTTATATTTTGGTGGGGCAGATTTGAATTTTCGATCTTCTAAAATTGCGAAGTCTATACCACCAAATTCATAATTTGTATAATAAGTATTGATCCCATCAACAGCCTGTCCTTTGGTTTCAGGTAAGTGATTTGTCTGGGTAGATTCGGTCATATTAACAAAATCACTTGAAAGTAAGTATCCACCATGTCTGGCCTCTTTTTTTTCTTCTTTGTTAAGTTCTTGCCCTAAAGCTCCCCATAAATTGGGTTGAAAAACATCGTGATCATCGGTGAGTAATATAGAAGGATAATGTTGTAAAAGGTCTTTAAAAGCCCAACCGAATTGAAACCATTTATAAAAATAATCTAACCTTGAAAGAGATTCTGGAAAACGATGATCTAAGAGCCCATATTCCAATCCGGTTTCATAAATTTGATCACCTGCAAAAAAGAGTAGGTCGGGTTGATGAGATTTAACATTTTCAATAATGTCTTTATGTGGAAAGCCATAATGATAAATACAGGAAATTCCTCCAAGAACTAAAGAATCTTTCTTTTGACAATAAGGTTTTATTATACCTTCATCGAAATAAATATTGTTTTCAAAAGTATAAGAAATTCTATATGGGAAAGTTTCGTTTTTCTGATAAGGAATATCGAATAATGTATTGTAATTTTCCTCGGAAATATTAGCATCTGCAATTTTGGTCCATTGATTGTTTTGTTTAATTTCTAAACTGACTGAACGACTTAAATCTATTCTTGGAACGAATTGTACAGAAAGTTTCAATCTATCTGGTTGAACCAAATATTTTGAGAATACGATTGGGCCGAACTGTCGCTCAGCAAAATGAAATGATTCGCTTGACTTTATGGATAAGTTATCAATACTCAATGATCGTTCTCTTATTCCTTCTAGTGGCATTTCATCTTTGATCAAATGCGCCATTAGGCTAATTTGTCCATGTAATACGTCGATACTAAAACGTTCCTCTAAATAACTGACTTCTTCTCCATTTTGATATAAACTAAGACTGATAGTAGTAGCATCAACATCTTTAAGAATGTTTAGTCGAATTTTATAATGAGTATCTGGTTTGGGAAAATCTGAAATAGCTTTTTTCTTTTGTTTATCTATAAAAAGTTCACCATTCAAATTCAATCCTATTTTTAAACCTAATCCAAATACCGCCGCAGCCTGATAACCTTCAAATAAGTCTTTTTTACCGATCTCAAAGCCTATAAAAGAGTAATCTTTTTTTAGTCCTAATTCTTCTTTGAATAAAGTCTGAAACTCGTATTCAATTTCAATAAATCCTGTTTTTTCATTTACTTCTTTGTTTAGAATACAAATCTCTCTTACATTTCCAGATACTTCGCAATGAGCTTTGCCATCTTCAATTTTCCAATCTTGCAATGGGTTTGACCAAAGACTGGGTTCAAGCCAATGCCCATCAATTGTTTTATTGAAATCGAAAAATTGTTCAGTGTGCTGCTTTTGACCTATTAGCAACAAGTTGTTTAAACATAAAATAAAGAGTATATATCGCATCGGTTTGAACCTTGACTATTAGTTTTTATTTGCCAACTGCCCACATGCTGCATCTATATCTTTTCCTCTGCTCCTTCTTAGTGTTATTGTGATACCTTGTCGGGCAACTGTTTGCTGAAATTTGAGTAGTTTTTCTTCTTTTGCTTTCTCTAAACCTGTTCCTGCAACGGTATTGTATTCAATCATGTTTACCTTACAGGGAACGTTCCTGCAAAATGCAACCAATTCATTTGCATCCTGAACCGACTCATTGAAATTGTTGAATAGAATGTATTCATAATAAACCATTCTTCCGGTTTGGTCATAGTAATACTTAAGGGCATCCTTTAAAGCTGCCAAAGTATTCTGCTCATTAATAGGCATAATCTGATTACGTTTCTCATCATTTGCTGCATGAAGTGAAAGCGCAAGATTAACTTTTTTGTTATCGTCGGCTAACTTTCGGATCATTTTAGCAATTCCTGCTGTTGAAACAGTAATTCTTCGTGGAGAACGATGTAATCCATCCTCAGCTGTAATACGTTCTATAGACTTTAAAACATTATTATAATTCAATAATGGCTCACCCATTCCCATGTAAACAATATTACTGAGGGGAGTGCTATAATGTTCTTCTGAAATTTGATTTAAAATAAATACCTGATCGAAAATTTCTCCCGGATCTAAATTTCTCATACGTTTCATTTGACCTGTAGCGCAGAATTTACAAGTCAGACTGCAACCAACCTGAGAAGAAACACATGCTGTATATCGGTCATCGGTAGGTATAAGCACACCTTCCACTAAATGATCATCGAATAGTCTGAAACGTAATTTTATCGTACCATCATTACTTTTTTGTAAGGTGTCAATACTTATTCCATTAATCATAAAATGCTCATCGAGCCAGGCACGTAACGATTTAGATAAATTGGTCATTGCGTTAAAATCACTAGCACCTTTCTGCCACAACCATTGCCATATTTGCTTCGCTCTGAATGCCTGCTGACCACCTTCCTTCATTAAAGATGTCAACTCTTCCAAGCTTAATTTCCGTATGTCTTTTTTATTATTTATTACTTTGTATGTTATGAGTTGTTAAAATAAAAATCCTAAGGAAAACTCTAAACGAGCAAGCATAAATTTGCGGTTAAGTCGTGCAAATTGAGGGTCAATGATCGCTTCATCAACAAAACCTGATTCTATACCCCAGCCAAAGCCACCCAAAATTTCCAGAACAATTGGGTCTGTTCCTAATTTATATCCTCCCGAAAAGCCCAGACCACCAAGCCAACCCTTTTCACTGGCAATTTTATCAAAGTTATCAGAAACCAAACGAGTATATTCTTCTTCAAGAAACATCAATTTTACATAAGGACCTATAAAAAATCCCAAAGGAGCAATTTTTGTTTCATTACTGAAAATATACCATCGTAACTCAGGAGTAATATCCAAACCTCTGAATTCGAGTCTTTCAGTAGTACCTGTGGTTACAACACTTGTTTCATCTCGACGATAAACACCATATCCACCCGATATAGACCAGCTGAATTTTTCTTTAATAGCACTTTCAAATGATAAGCCATATACTTTAACAGCATCTAAGAAATTCAAATGACCATAGATATTATGTTTCAGTACATTTCTTTGTGCATTTATTTCATTTACAAAGAAAAGGCACAATAAACAGCAAATCCCATATTTGATACATTTAGGCATAGGTTCTAACTTGATAAATCTTGCACAAAATTAAGCTAGCTCTGTTTTAATTCCTTAGCTATTTCAAAAGGAAGTTCAAAAGAAAAGCAAGTTCCTTTACCAATTTCGCTTTTTGCGATTATTTTTCCCCCTTGTAATTCGATCAATTGCTTTACGATACTCAAACCTATTCCAAAACCTTTTAGCTCATCTTCTTGTCGGGCTTGTGTAAAAGTCTCAAATATCGTTTTTAATTTATCAGCAGGAATGCCTATACCTGTATCTTCAACTTCAAAGCAAAGTCTGCAAGCATTTTCATTCAGTTCAGCTACCTGTATCCTGATTTCAATATTTCCTTGCTTGGTAAATTTAAGTGCATTATCAACCAAATTATAAATAATTTGTGATAAGCGTGTAGGGTCGCCACTTATATATTGTGGTGTGTTGTTATGTTTATTGAAAAAAATGGGTACGTTTTGTTGACTTGTTTTGAATTCGAACGATTTAATAACCGACCAAATGATCTGTTCAACTGCAAATGGTCGATCTTCAATTTTTAAACGCAACGATTCAGACTTGGCAAAGCTGACAAGGTCGTTCAACATCGTATCCAGATTCTTAGAAGCATTACTCAATGCTTTAAGGTATTCTTTTCCTTTTTCAGATTCAACGAAATTCCCTAATAAGTAGGTTGTCCCTACAATTTCGGTTAAGGGGAGTTTTATGTCGTGGGTGATTTTGGCAAAATGATCGCTTTTCAACTTTTGCATTTTCTTTATTTTCGCCATTTCAGTTCTGAGTTCTTCATTACTGTTATTTTCGTTCAATGGCGAATAACTATACGCTTCGGTTAATTCTTCAATAAAAACGATATACCGTTGTTCAATCTTTTTTGCGACAATATCAACGATCATGTGTTTATTCTGCCAAACAATATCTTCTGCCTGAAAATGCCTTTCCTCATTTTCTTTCAGTGCGATCATGATTTTTTTCTTTGGCTTAAAAAAATCAAAATTTGAGAACATATAACCGTCTTCAACCTTTACTTTAATAAAAGATTGACAGGTTTCTAGTAGTTTGAAGTCTTCTGAGAAAATAAAAACTTGCAGGTTTTCATTTCTATAGTCAGCTTTGTATGCTTCGAGTGCTTGTGACATAAAATTTAGTGAAAAATGAATTATCAGGAATCAATTGCGAATTTCCGCAAAGATTATCAAAAATCATCATTGAATCGTACAATGATGCAGAATAATCCACATAAACAATTTGAAATTTGGTTGGAAGAGGCAATTAAGTCTCCAGTTTCAGAAGCAAATGCCATGATCGTTGCAACAGTTGACGAATTTAACAGACCAAGTTCGCGGGTTGTTTTATTAAAAGGTTATAGTGAAGATGGCTTCATTTTTTATACTAATTATGAGAGTAGAAAAGGGCAACAATTAGCTAGTAATCCCAATATTAGTTTGTTGTTTTTCTGGGATATTCTAGAACGTCAGATCAGAATTGAAGGTGTAGCAGAACAATTATCATTTGAAGATTCTGAAAAATATTTTCATAGCCGTCCGAAAGGAAGCCAGATAGGCGCATGGGCTTCCCCACAAAGTATGTTGATCAAAAGCAGAGAAGTACTTGATAATAATAAAAAATTATTAGAAGAAAAATTCAAAAGGGAAGAAAAACTGCCTTGCCCGGAACATTGGGGAGGTTATATTGTCCGCCCAAATTATTTTGAATTTTGGCAAGGCAGATCCAATCGACTACACGATAGATTTGTTTATATGCTAAATGAGTTTGAAGATTGGGATCTCTCTAGATTGGCACCTTGAGGGATTAAGTTTGAGAATTATAGAGTTTGTGAGTTGAGGAGTTTTTAATGCACAACCTCGGCTAGGCTCGGTTACCTTATAGGTTCATTTTTAAAAATCATTCATTTTACACCACCACAGGCTATTTTATGGAATTAACTCATAATCTCGGCTACGCTTGGTTACCAAAAGGCTATTTTATAGAATTGACTCTTAGCTTCACAAACTCACAAACTCACAAACTCACAAACTCACAAACTCACAAACTCACAAACTCATAGACTCATAGACTCATAGACTCATAGACTCATAGACTCTATAACTAAAAGGTTACGGGAACAAACGACCATAATATCTTGGGAACGGAATGGTTTCGCGAATGTGTTTTACATCTGTCAACCACATAATTAATCGTTCGAAGCCTAATCCGAAACCAGAGTGTGGAACAGAACCATATCTGCGTAGATCTAAATACCAGGCAAAATCGGCTTCATCCAGTTCATGTTCGGCTATACGCTTTAATAACAGATCTATATCAGTTTCACGTTCCGAACCACCAACGATTTCCCCAAACCCATCCGGGGCTAAACAATCAACACCTTTCACAAAACGATCATCACCTTCAGTACGTTTCATGTAAAAGGCCTTTATTTCCTGTGGCCAGTTGTAAACCATAATTGGTGTATTGAATAAACGGGTAAGTACCGTTTCATCAGAACCACCGAAATCTTCCCCATCTTTAAAGTTGCGAGCCGATTCGATCCATTGAGGATAATTTCTTTCCTTTTCCTCTAAGTCTTTGATCTCATTTTTAAGCTGATCGATCTTATTCTGGTTGAAATTGATCGCTCCTTTCTTCATTCCTCCTGCAGCAATGTTTGCTTCTCGTTCAGCAATTTCAGCCTCACATTCAGCCTTTCTGTTTTTTACATCTTCAAGGTCTTGTTCAAATACCTTTATAGCGTTTCGACCATTTACTTCTTTTTCTCCCTTCAGGATTTGTACAGCATCTGTATAGGAAATACGTGGGAATGCTGTAGTAATATTTTCAAATAAAGAAAGATCACGTCCTAAAACTTCGAGTTCTAACTTACAATTCTCGAAAGTATCTTGTACAATATATCGAACAAATTCCTCTATAAGGTCCATATCCATGTCAAGATCGTAATAGGCCATTTCAGGTTCTATCATCCAGAATTCAGATAAATGACGACGAGTTTTAGATTTCTCTGCTCTGAATGTTGGTCCGAAAGTATAAACTAAACCATGAGCCATAGCACTAGCTTCAGCATACAATTGTCCCGATTGGGTTAAGTAAGCAGGCTCACCATAGTAGTCTGTTTCAAATAAAGTGGTAGTTCCCTCACATGCCGAGCCGGTAAACATTGGAGAATCCATTTGCGTAAATCCTCTTTCCTGAAAAAAAGTATGGATTGCATATTTTACTCTGCTGCGCACACGCATAACCGCCCATTGTCTTTTAGAACGCAACCATAAATGCCGTTTTTCTAATAAGAAGTCAACACCATGAGCTTTTTTTGTAATTGGGTAATCCTCAACATGTTGTAATAATTCAAAATTTGTTACCTGCAACTCAAAGCCGCCTATCTGGCGTTCATCTTTAACTACTTCACCAGTAATTGATAATGAACTGGCAAGTGTTAATTTCTTAGCAGTTTCAAATTGCTCTTCATTAAAATTATTGGCATCAATAATACATTGGCAGAAGCCCGATCCATCACGTACTTCAGCAAATACTAATCCTTTTCCTGTTCGTTTATTCGAAATCCAGCCCTGAAGAGTAACTTCATTTCCTTCGTGCTGCTGAAGATCGATAATTCTACAAGTTGTTGCCATTTTTGTAATTTTAATATTTAATGAATAACTGGTATTAACCAAAAAACGTGCAAATATATTTTAGTATTCATTCAATTTCATTTTTTGATTAAACTTTGGTATCTTAATTGTGATATTACAAAATAGAAAATATAAAAATTCTGTATAAATTTGGTAACATAGTTTTTTCATTTTCGATATAAATACATACAGTGTAGCAATTAAAGGAATTTGAGAATAGATTTGCGGTAAGTGCTTTAATAGCGATACTATTTTGTCAAAATAGCAATATGGTTAGGGTTTTAATACTCATCTTTAGTTTCCTTATGTACAATGTGTCTTTGGCGCAGTACAATCAGGATAACACCAAAACCGATGAGCACATACAAATACCCGGAACAAAATATTACATTGTTCCACCATCTGGTTTTATTGAAGCTGAAGGCTTTCAGGGCTTTCAGAGTAATAAGACCGGAGCTTCTATTGTTATGATCGATGTGCCAAGAAATTTTAAAGATGTACTTTCTTTATTCGATAAGGATAAGTTGAATAAGCAGAACATCAGAATGAAAAATGAAAAGTTCTTGTCACTGAATATGAAGCAAGCCTACCTTGTTACACTGGAACAAACTGACAAAGGAAAAGATTTTACTAAACAGGTTCTCCTTTTAGATGGTGGTAGTTCAACTTATATGTTGAATGGTATGTATTTAAAAGATCTTCGAGAACTGAATACGCCAATGCGTAATGCTTTTAAAACCATTGTTTATGATTCAAAATCATTGATCGATCCTTATAAAGGAGTTAATTTCAGACTGAATACAGATGGTACAAAACTTACATTAGCTAAATCCATTGCAGGTACACTTATGTATTCTACAGATGGATACATTCCTCCTAAAGTAGATGATAATACTATTTTTATTGCTGGATCATCGCTATTGAGTGAAGGAGATGATAAGAAAGAAGTTTTTTTCAAAAAATTAGCTGAATTACCTTATAAAGATTTGGAATATGATGAGTCTAAAGTTGAAGAAGTGGTCATTGATGGATTGAATGGATACGCACTTTCTGTTAAAGGCATACACAAAGCAAGTAAAGGAAAGAAACCGCCTAAAGAATTAATATATCAGGTAATGCTATTTACAGACTATACCTATTATCAGATGGTCGGAAGTACGCGAGAGGATTTTTTCAAAAATCAATTGTTGTTTGAAAAAATAGCACAAACATTCAAGAAATTATAAAAGGTGAAACAGTTAAAATTTGTTTCACCTTTTTTTATAGTTTTTGTATTAGCATCGATTAGCTTATTTGTTCAATTGCTTTTCTGGCTTTAGCTAGTGAAGCATCTTTATCCATCATTAATTGACTAGCTTCTACGACTGTAATATTGGTAATCCCTAAAAAGCCTAAGAAGAATTTTGTATAGTTTACACAAAAATCTGCTTCTGTGAACGGAACAGTTCCACCACTGGCAACGACTAAATAGGTAGGTTTGTTTTCTAATAAGCCTACTGGTCCGGTTTCAGTATATTTAAAGGTAATGCCTACCCTTGCAATTAGATCAAAGTATGCCTTTAATGCTCCCGGTACGCTAAAGTTATAAATTGGTAAGCCAATTACAATTGCATCAGCTTCTATTAGTTCCTTAACATATTTGTCAGAAGTCGTTAAAAGTTCCTTTTGTTCGTCATTTAACTGATCTGAAGGTGTGTAAAATGCACCGATCATTGCTTCCGAAACGAAAGGAACAGTTTCATCATTCAAATCACGATCTATAACTTTTTTAGCATTTAACTTTCCGATGAGTTCTTCAACAAGCATTCTGCTTACTGAATTTTGATTCTGAGCACTTGAGTTAATTTTTAATACTTTCATTGTTATAACAAATTTTGGTTTAACGAATAAATTGAACTCAAAGCTATATTTATTGTTCAGATACTTGCAGCTTTTTTAATAATTTTTAATATACGCTCATCTTTGAATTTCATTATTTGAATTATTCTTATTTCTGATAATTAAAAAAACACAACGACTAACTTTGTATCATCTATGGAAATAACTGAGATATTAGGCTTTTATGAAGCTGATCCACGAACCAAAGCATTAATTCAAGATTTAGAAGAACCAATTTTAACGCGTCATCATTTAAAAGGAATGATGGGAGCAATGGAAGCTTTTGTTACAGCAGCGAGTTTCAAAGTTTATCCTCACACACAACTAATCATTCTCGATAACAAAGAAAATGCGGCTTATTTCCATAATGACCTTAAAACGATACTGAACAGAAAAGATATATTGTTCTTCCCAGATTCTTTCAAGAAACCAAGTTACTTGGAAGCAATCAATAAAAGTAATGTGCTCTTACGAACTGAAACGGTAAGTAAGCTAATGAACTCAGCAACTAGCGGAGAAATTCTGGTTACTTATCCGCAGGCATTATTTGAAAAAGTAGTTAATATTCAGGCTTTAGAAGCAAATATTATCAAAATCAAGATAAATGAAGAGATCGACCTTGATTTTATAATCGAATTATTGGTAGAAGTTGGATTTGAAGCTACTGATTTTGTATATGAACCCGGTCAGTTTTCTGTACGTGGAGGTATAGTCGATATATTTTCATTTGGTCATGAGTTGCCTTATCGTGTCGAATTGTTTGGCGACGAGGTTGAATCAATTCGTACTTTCGATCCGGTTAGTCAGTTGTCGAAACAAAAAATTGCACAAATAACCATTGTTCCAAATATACAAACCGAATTCAATAGTGGTGAGAAAACGAGCTTATTGAACTTGCTACCTGAAAACACAAGTATTTGGATAAAAGATACAGTTGCATTAAGAGGACTAGTAGATGAGTGTTACAAAAAAGCTTTAGATCTAATAGAGTACCACGACGAAAGCACTTTAGATGAATCTCTTCAGGAAAATCCGATATTTGAGAGTAAAGAAAATCACGCTTTTCAGGATGCTGATACACTTTTTAGGGATATCGTCAATTTTGATTTGATCGAATTTGGCTCAAAAGCAGTATTCGATTCTAAAGAGATTGTTTATAATGCTTCTCCGCAACCTCCTTTCCAGAAGAAGTTCGACATGTTGAATGAGGACCTACAGATCAATATAAATCGAGGATATATTAATTTTATTTTGGCTTCAGCAAGTCGTCAAATCAAACGTTTTCAAAATATTTTTGAAGACAATGAATATCCACTGAATTATAAAGCCATTTTAGGTTCAGTATCTTCAGGTTTCGTCGATAATGATTTGAAACTAGCTTGTTATACCGACCATCAGATCTTTGATCGTTATTATAAGTTCAACATAAAACAAGCTTTTTCCAAGCAAAAGGCAATGAGCATAAGGCTGCTTCGCGAATTGCAACCAGGCGACTATGTTACACATATAGATCATGGTATCGGGAAGTTCTCTGGTTTGGAAACATTAGACATTAATGGCAAGAAACAAGAAACCATGCGTCTTATTTACAGAGATAATGATTTGCTTTATGTGAGTATTCATTCTTTGCATAAGGTTTCTAAGTATGTGGGTAAGGAAGGTAAAGTTCCGAAGATCAATAAATTGGGCTCGGATAGTTGGCAGAAATTAAAACGAAAAACTAAAAGTAAGCTAAAAGATATTGCTGCTGATCTGATAAAGTTATACGCGAAACGCAAAGGCTCAAAAGGCTTTGCTTATTCTCCAGATTCCTATTTGCAAACAGAGTTAGAAGCATCTTTTATTTACGAAGATACCCCCGATCAACATAGGGCTTCAGAGGCTGTAAAAGCCGATATGGAAGCTGAAAACCCGATGGATCGATTAGTTTGCGGTGATGTAGGTTTTGGTAAAACAGAAGTGGCAATAAGGGCGGCTGCCAAAGCTGTTGTAGATGGAAAACAAGTAGCTGTATTAGTTCCGACAACTATTCTGGCATTACAACATTATAAAACCTTTTCGGAGCGCTTAAAAGATTATCCTTGTACAATCGACTATATCAATCGTTTTAAAACAGCTAAGCAGAAAAAGCTCACCTTAGAGAAGTTAGAGAAAGGCGAAATTGATATTGTTATTGGTACACATGGTTTAACAGGTAAAAGTGTCAAGTTCAAGGATTTGGGCTTATTGATTATCGACGAAGAACAGAAGTTTGGTGTAGGTGTTAAAGAAAAACTTCGGAATATGAAGGTGAACGTAGATACCTTAACGCTGACAGCAACACCTATTCCCCGAACATTACAATTTTCTTTGATGAGTGCGAGGGATCTGTCGATCATTAGAACTGCACCACCGAACAGACAACCAGTAAATACAGAATTGATTCAGTTTAATTCTGAAAAAATAAGAGATGCGATAACCTATGAAGTCTATCGTGGAGGGCAAGTGTTTTTCGTTCATAACAGAGTCCGAGATATATCAGATATTGCGGCAATGATCACGCGTTTATGCCCCGATGTCGATGTTGGTATTGCACACGGACAAATGGAGAATAAGAAGCTTGAAGAACAAATGTTCAAATTTGAAAAAGGTGAGTTTGATGTGTTGGTTTCTACTAATATTATTGAAGCAGGTTTGGATATTCCTAATGCGAATACCATGATCATAAATAATGCACATCATTTCGGTTTGAGTGATTTGCATCAGATGCGTGGAAGGGTAGGGCGAAGCAATAAAAAAGCCTTTTGTTATCTGATTTCTCCGCCTGTTTTTGGTTTACCAGAAGATTCGAGAAAGCGTTTATTAACGATTGAACAATTTGCTGATTTGGGTAGTGGTTTCAATATTGCCATGAAAGATCTGGATATTCGGGGAGCAGGTAATATTTTGGGAGCAGAACAAAGTGGTTTTATTGCCGATATCGGATTTGAAACTTATCAAAAAATATTGAAAGAAGCTGTTTTAGAGTTGAAAGAAACGGAATTTAAAGAAGTTTTTGAGGCACAAGAGAAACATAATTCCGAATTCAGATATGTACATGACACTCAAATAGATACTGACCTCGATTTGCTGATCCCGAATAATTATGTGAATAATGTGAATGAGCGAATGGCATTATATACCGAGCTGAACAATATTGAAAAAGAGGAAGATTTAATGAAGTTCAAAGAAAATCTGGTTGATCGCTTCGGAGCATTACCGAAAGAGGTGAACGAGTTGATCTATGGTGTAAGATTGAAATGGGTTTCTTGCAAAATAGGTTTTGAACGCTTGATTTTGAAGAACAATAAACTACGTTGTTTCTTTCCAATGAATCATGATTCGCCTTATTATAATTCACCTGTTTACAGTCGTTTAATGAGTGTGTTACTGCAGCGTAAAGATTGTAAAATGCACCAGACTACGAAATATTTTTCTGTCATTTTTGAGCATATTTCAAGCATTAAACAAGCTAGGAACAAGCTATTGGAATTGGAAGTAGGTGTTGGGAATATAGAGATACATTAATGCATCCGGTCGCCTCTGACTGTTAATGTGGGAAGCATTTCGGCTTCAAAATCGAGCCATTCTTTCCATTTTTTATTTACGAGGCTTTCCTCGAAATAAAGCTTGGCGAGCTGTAAGAACATTTTATAATGCCCAGCTTCTGAAACCATGAATTTGTAGTAAAATTCTCTTAATTCAACCTCAGAAATTCCTTCAGATAATAATCGGAAGCGTTCACAGCTACGGGCTTCTATTAAAGCACACATTAAGAGTCTGTCGCACAAATCTTTTTCAAAGTTGCCTGTCTTTCTTTGTTTAATAAATCGAAGTAACTTATTTACATACTCATCTTTTCGCTGATTTCCTAATTGTAAACCACGTTTGTTCATTTCCGCTAAAACCTGTCGGAAATGTCCCCATTCTTCAGTTACAACGGGGGCAACTTCTGCTACTAATTCTGTCTTATGTGGATATAGTTGAATTAATGAAATACAAGTCGAAGCAGCTTTCATTTCGCAATATGCATGATCGGTCAGAATTTCTTCTAAGTCCATTTCTGCTAAATTTACCCACCTTGGATCAGTGGGTAGCTCTAAACCTAATACGCGTTTATTTTCAACTATTTGCTTCATCAGACAAAATTATTTTTTGCAAAGTTAAGCGACAATTTTCAAGTTGATTTGAACAAATTAGAAGTTCATTTATTTATTGTGCATATTGCACTGAATGAAATTTACCTATCTCATACTCGATGTTTTAACCATAAGTATTCCATTGCTCAGGAGCTTTGAAACCGAAAAGGTAAAGTTTTCTCAGAAGTGGTACGCTTTGTTTCCGGCTATTTTTTTGGTGGGAATAATCTTTATCATTTGGGATGTGTGGTTTACAAGCATGGGCGTTTGGGGCTTCAATGATGATTATATTACAGGTATCAGATTATTCCATTTACCGCTTGAAGAATGGGGTTTCTTTTTGGTTGTTCCTTATGCTTGTGTGTTTATTTATGAAGTGTTGAACTTCTTTATAAAGAAAGATATATTAAAACCTTTTGAAAACATTATTACTATTGTTTTAGCAGCTTGTTTACTTGTAATAGGTTTACTGAACTTAGATAAATATTATACGTCAATTACCTTCATAGGAACAGGGCTATATTTATTATCCTTATTCTTTGTTTTTAAACCTAAGTGGTTAAGCCGCTTTTATTTTAGTTATACTTTTGTCCTAATTCCATTTTTTATAATGAATGGAATATTGACTTATTTACCAGTTGTGTGGTATAATAATGAAGAGAATTTGGGAATACGTTTAGGATCAATTCCGGTTGAAGATGTTTTCTATGGTTTTTTATTGTTATTACTGGTAGTTCATCTGTACGAAATTTTAAAAATTAAATTTGCCAAGAGCCAATAATATACAAGTGAGTCATAAAGGAACTTTTGTAGCATTGACAATAATCATACTTTGGTTTGGTCATTTATTATATTGTTTCAATATAGATATAAATTTTTATAATCCTTTATTGTACGTTCATTTTTGGATACAAACCCATTTGTTTACCGGCTTATTTATTACTGCACACGATGCTATGCACGGAACGGTTTCATCTACGAAATGGATCAACGATGGAATAGGACAACTTTGTTTGGGGATATATGCCTTTTTTCCATTGCCTTTTTTCAAGAAGCAACACCATTTACATCATGCAGAGGTTGCAAGTGAACACGATCCTGATTATTATCATGAAGATTCATTTCTAAGGTGGTATTTTTCTTTCTTTATGAATTATGTTACCATTTGGCAAATAATAGCCTATGCCATAGCTTTTAATGTTTTCAAACTATGGATTCCAACAGAAAATCTAATTATTCTGTGGATCATCCCTTCCCTTTTAAGTACAATCCAGTTATTTTATTTCGGAACCTATCAGCCTCACAAAGGTGATCATTCTAATAAACACAATGCAAGAAGCCAGAAGAAAAACCACTTATGGGCTTTTCTTACTTGCTATTTTTTTGGTTACCATTATGAACACCACGATAAACCATGGGTTCCTTGGTGGCTGCTTTACAAAGAAGTAAAATAAATTTATTTAATTGGGAAAGTGTTAAGGTAAATACTCGAAGTATAAATTAACGTCTCTTAAATCGCTTACGTTTGGTTGGATCAAGTGGTTTTCCGTCCTTTACTTCACCAATGTAGTTTACGTTTTTAGATTTTTGATACTGAACCATCAATTTTTTTAGCTCTTCATCAGTTTCTCTACGAACCATTATGCTTTGTCCGCCAAATTTGGGTAAAATCTCAATATAAAATCCGTCTTTAAGGTTAATTGTTCTAGAAGATCTAGCCATTAATATATTTTTTGTTAGAAAATTTCAATTGTATCTTAATAACACAATGCAAATAATATACATTTTTTTTGTATAAAGTGCAATAGTTTAGAGTAATTTAATTAATAAAGTAACCTTAAATGAAATAAATTGTTGTCTTGTAGCGTTTTACAGCACTAAATTTTTAACATTTCTTAGGAGTTAGAGCCTTTTAGCTAGTATTACAAATCAAGTGATTCACTTACTAAGGTTACGAAAAAGACGATAGATATTAGATTGTGATATTGTATCTTCTTTCTAAAAATCTACTTTTTCTAAATATTTCCTAAGTAAGATTGAAGAATTATTGTAGCGCTTACCTCATCTATCAATGCTTTATTGCGTCTTTTCATTCTTTTTACGCCACTTTGAATAAGTGTTTGCATTGCCATTTTTGAAGTATATCTTTCGTCTTCTTTTTCAACAGGCAAGGAAGGGAATTTTTTGTTTAATTCGAGAATAAAAGCATCTACTCTTTGTTGATGTACAGTTATTTCTCCATCTAAACCTAAAGGATAACCAACAACAATTTTTTCAACGGCCTCATCTTTAAAATAAGTTTTCAAAAAAGGAAATAACTCTTTAGTATCTACTGTTGTTAAGCCTTGTGCAAATAATTGCAGAGGGTCAGTTACAGCAATACCAGTTCGCTTAGTGCCGTAGTCAATTGCTAAAATACGTTTCAAATTTGAATAAAAAGTTTGGTTATATTCAGCCCTGTCAGCCTAAAAAATAAAATTAGAGATTAAACTCAAAATATTGAAAAACCATCAGACTATTACAAAGTATCAGAATCTGAAAGTTAAGCCTACACTCGGTAGTATAGGTAATTGGTTTACTCGCTGCAAAGTTACCCTATCTACATAAAAGATATTTTCTCTATTATAAACGTTCGTCAAACCAGCTAATGCTTCTAATTCCATTCTGTCGCCAAAGTAAAAGGTTTTCTTTACAGAAATATCCAATCGGTGATAACTTGGTAACCTGCCTGAATTAAGCTCATCATCATAAATGATCGAAAGATCGCCGTTGTCAGTTAAATAATTATCGGTAATAGAAGAAGGATTGAATTCTTCATAAAATCCCTGTGTTTTTGTAAAAGGAAAACCTGAGCCCAAATTCCAGCGAATACTTAATTCCCAATCTTCATTTTTACCAGCATTATAAGTTGCCAGGAAGTTCATATTGTGTCGACGATCGAAATGAGGTGGGTAAGTTTGTTTCCTCGGTTCATCACCTAATATCGGAACTAATCCGGTTCTTTCAATGAAACCTAATGAATAAACACCCCAGATAAACCAGCGCTTAGAGTTGAACTTTAATAAAATGTCAGCACCATAAGCCGCACCATTTTCTGAAATAAAAGTTGGGTCACCAGGTAAGATCGCGCTTCTGTTAATGTTTACCAGATCGAAGGTTTTATAATAACCTTCTACATTCGCAGAAAAATACTTCGTAATGTCGTATTCTGCTCCTAGTATTGCATGCCACGATTGCTGTAAACTTGATCTGCGTTCATTGCCATCACTATCCACTAAAGTTCCATCAGGTGTAGTCAGGTAACCCGAAAACAAATTCACAACATCTCTATCCGATTTAGTACTAATAAAGCTTTGTGTGTATTTTCCACCTGAAGCTTTTAATCTGAAATTATCAGTTACATTGAATTTAAGTCCCAATCGAGGCTCTATTTGTCCTTCAGATAATGCACCATAATAAGTGAATCTGACACTTGGTTCAAATACAAATTTTTCATTGAAAGTTTTGTTATAAACGAAATAAGCAGAAAGGTCTGTGGTGTTTTGCTTATCATTATCTGTATTTCTATTTATGTCGGGGTCGAATTCAGTAGTATAACCACCTATATTGATTCCATATTTGATTTTACCTTCATTAAGGAAATAACTGAAGTTTACATCCATATCAAAACCACCTATCGAACTCTTTTGCCCTTCTCTTCCGAATAATACTTCTTCACCATCAATTAAGCGAATATCATCGGAATTCTGCGAAATAATGTAATTAGAGTAGGCAAATTTTGTGTTGATAATACTTTTCGATTGTCCTGGAACTAAGTTGAACTCTGCACCAAATCCATTTGATATCCAATCGAATTTTGTTACTTCTTCAAAATTGGTATTATCTCTATAGTTGAAACCATATAAGCTAATCTTACTTCCATTACCAGTATTAAATGACATTTTTCCATAAATATCGGTGAAAGTATAAGGTAAGTTTCCATCATTCACATAATCGTAAAAAATGGGTGTACTTTGTTCGAGGTAAGAGTGTTTAGCTGTTAATATAAATGAAGCGCCAGAGCCATCTGCTTTAAGGGGTATTATCGGACCTTCAAGTAATAGTTTTGAAAGAAATGGACTTGCAGAAACAGCTCCTTTGAATTCTTTTTTATTTCCATCACGGGTTTGAACATCTACAATTGCTGAAATTCTTCCACCATATTCAGCATTGAAACCTCCTGTCATTACATCTACATTCTTAATTATATCGGTTTCAAAAACAGAAAATAAACCTATAGAGTGAAAAGGATTGAAAACAGTTAAGCCATCTAATAATACACGCGTTTGAATTGGTGAACCTCCTCTTACATATAACTGACCACCTTGGTCTCCTGTAAAAGTAATACCTGGTAAAACCTGAAGGTATTGAGCCAGATCAGGTGTTCCTCCAACACTTGGGATTTTAGTGATCTGCTTAGAAGTAATAGTAATTGTTGAAGTTTTTACTTCTGTTTTTGCTTCTTGTTTATCTGCTGAAATTTCAACTTCTTCAAGTAACTGTGAGCTTTCTTTAAGTAATAGGTTTTGATTGATAAGTCGGCCTTCCTTTAAGGTTATAGCTGTTCTTAGCGTATCATAACCAATAAAAGTACAGATCAATTTATAATCACCACCTTCTACTTTGCTGATCGAATAAAATCCATCAAGGTCAGTGGCTGTACCCATAGTTGTACCTTCTAAGTAAACACTAGCAAAGGAAACGGGTTCTCCTGAATCAGCATCATACACAAAGCCACGAACAGTACCTGAGCCTGCTTGTGAAAAAATGGGTGTTGTAAAAGAAAGGGAAGAACAGAATAGTAGCAGAAAGTATAATAGATTTAGCTTCATTGTATGTAAATGTCGATTTAAGAAACACAAAATAAGCTAATTCGCTACTATTGATATGTATTAAGGGCTACTTAATTTCATTTTATCAAATCTGAATGGTGTATTTAACAAAGTTCAGAACAAAAGAAATTCGTTCATTCTGAACTTTGTTAGTGTTTTAAACATACTTTTAGTTGGCTGGGAAAGTAATTACACTTGGTGCACAATTGCTACAAGCATTCGCAGGATCAAATGTTACATCTAGCTGTAAAATAACCGGATAATGATCTGACATATACAAAATGTCAGTATTGCTTGACTGCCCATTTAACGGAACTCCGGTATTGCCAAATGTCTGATAGCTTCCGGCAACATATTGAACATAGTTGGCATTAGTATTTACAGCACCATTGAAAAAAATCATATCAAAACGATCATCCATACCACCACTGGCACCTCCATTTCCATAACCTGGATTTCCAGCTGCTCTTGTCGATTGAGTAAAAATGTTTGTGTAAGTTGCATTGTCTCTTATCCAGGCACCTATTGGATCTATAAGTGTGTTTGTATGAACATTACTTGTCATATAAGAGTAACCTGGTTCCGGAAAAGCTGGCAAGTCTGAAACATTATCACCATAAAAATTAAAATCACCTCCGGCAATGATATTAGTTGTTGCAGCTAAGGTATTTATATAATCCATTAGATCTCTTGCTCCTGCTTCACGCGATTCGTAGTTCGATTGTCCTTGTGAAGCTTTTAAGTGCATATCATAAAATCGTAATTCTGTTTTTTGTTGAGTACAATTCTGGTTTTCAACCTCCATTACAAATTCACAAATACCACGTGGTGCATCGTTGCCATTAATAACATTATCGAAATTTGTTGGCAGTGCAACCTGACTTATTAGATTCAGAATGTCTTCATTGAAAAATAGCATATTCCCCAATGTCCCATATTGGATATAACTAGGGGCTTTTCCATAAGTTTTACCCAAGGTGCCATTTGTGTTCAATGAATTTAATAGAATATCAGCACCGGTCGCATCGGTCATTTCCTGCACAAATATTACATCTGCATCTGCAGCTTCAACAACATTAACAAAGTGAATTGCTCTAGCAGCATCACTTCCATTGGGATCATTGTTTCCGGAATTTGGAAATCCTAAGATGTTATAAGTTAAAACAGTAATTCTTTCAGTTTGAGCATTAGAAGTGATATACAAAAAGAGGAATAGTGCTGGAAAGAGAAATTTTTTCATTCGTTTTTTAGTTTGCGATTATTTTCATAAATAACTCAAGGGTTCGTACTCACTTAGAGTATGATTTTTTAAGGATGGTTGGAAAAGGGAATGCAAAAGAAAAGAAATTCTGTTAATATTAGGATATTCCCTAGGATAAATTAAAATTATTTTTATTCAATATCAATAATAATATTCATCTTGAGCACTCATGTTTAATGGAATATAGATACTGAATTTTAATCCGACAAGGAAATCGAATCTAAGGTCGTCTTCCGCTGATAATGTATCGAAATTAAAGTTTCGTCTATTGCGTGTAAATCCTTGACCAAGATCAACTCCAATTTGATAATTGAATAGTTTTCTCTTATCTATTTTGAAGAAAGAAATGGTTTGACTTAACATTAATCCATTGGTGAGCTTATCATAGCCTTTCAAATAATTCCCAGTAAGTTGTGGAGTGGTATCGAATGAATTTCTCAAACGAATTTTATGTTGCATAAAACCTACACCACCCATTAATAATATTCCGGAATCTCTATTTTTTTTCATGGTCTTAATAAGCTTTCCAGTCTGAAACTGAATATTAAAGCCACTCATACTAGGTTGAATGTCTGCAATGAATCCGTCATTACCAATTACGTTTCCCTGATTGTTGATCAAATTACCACCTACTGGCTCGTTCATGGTTCTTCCGAACATTACATTATAGCTAATACCTGAAATCCAATTTTCCCGACTTTTATATAAAATACTTGGTCCGAATTGCATTATCATTCCAAATCGTTTATTGAGATCTGCTCCGGTAAAACTAGGTGTGGCATTAAAGCCAAACAAAAATCCTTCTCTAACTAATTCTTTTGAATTTACCTCTTCTTCGTCTTGTGCAAGGCAAATAGTAGAAAATAAGATAATTAAAATGGAAATATATTTTTTCATTATTTTGTGCTTAGTGTTTTGTCAAGTTAATAGTGTCGAGGTTATTTTGATGAGATTTTTTTGTTTAAAAAGGAAAAAAACACAGTTAATGCAGGGCATTAGCGAGGATTTTTGACGCATTTAAATGTAAAATATCGCTAAATTACCCGTCAGAATTAACTGGATAGAACACTTAGCGTATATTAAAACTTTTTTCAGAAACTTAAATACACTCTTATAACCAGCTTTTATAATAGTCTTTTATTTCTATTGCTACAGCTGCTTTTGTTAATTGTAACGGACGAAATGTATCGACCATAACTGCTAATTCGTGTGTTTCTTTTTTGCCGATACTTTTTTCAACCGTACCAGGATGAGGACCATGTGGCACACCACCCGGATGTAAAGTAAGCATACCTTTAGTAACGTGTTTCCTGCTCATAAAGTCTCCGTCAACATAGTAAAGTAACTCATCAGAATCAATATTGGAATGATTGTAAGGAGCAGGTATTCCTTGTGGATGATAATCATATAAACGAGGAACGAATGAACAGATTACATAACCTCTGGCTGCAAAAGTCTGATGTACCGGAGGTGGCTGATGTATGCGCCCTGTAATTGGTTCAAAATCATGAATAGATAGTGCAAAAGGATAACAGTATCCATCCCAGCCTACCACATCAAATGGATGATGTGCATAATAGTAAGGGTAAATCATTCCTTGTTTCTTTACTAATATTCTGAAATCTCCCTTTTCATCAAAAGTTTCGAGTTCAGTAGGCACTTTTAAGTCTCGTTCACAGAATGGAGAATGTTCCATTAATTGACCGTACTTATTCATATATCGTTTAGGAAACTCTATCGGCGTAAAAGATTCAACTATTAATAAACGATTTTCGGTTGAATCGAAGTGTAATTGGTAAATTGTTCCTCTTGGAATTACTATGTAGTCGCCATATTCAAAGGGAATGTTTCCATACATAGATTTAAGCGTACCGCTTCCTTCATGAATGAAAATAAGTTCATCAGCATCAGCATTTTTGTAGAAGTAGTCGGTACTTGAATCTTTTGGAGCTGCTAAGCTTATATGGCAATCATTATTTACAAGTACAGGAATTCGGCTTTCTAAATAATCACTTTTTTGTGGAATACTGAACCCCTCAAAACTTCTGTGACATAATTGTTTTTGAAAAGCGATCTCAGGCTCTACAGAATAAGCATCTTCAATTTTTGATATCATAGTAGGCGGATTATGATGATAAAGAATTGAAGCTACATCATGAAACCCTTCAGTAGAAAATAATTGCTCTGAATAAAGACTTCCATCAGGTTTTCTGAATTGTGTATGCCGTTTTTTAGGAATAGCCCCCAATTTGTGATAATATGCCATACGAAAAGTTTTGTTACAAAGATACTAGTTAAGCACCTGTTTAAATTTCTATTTAAAATAATTTTTAAACATGCGCTAAGTGAAGAAAACTATATAATATCATAGAGGCGACTATTTCACCTCGTATATCAAAAATGCAACATTCTAAAATAATATTCTCAATTTATGAAACTTAAAAATCAGAAATGTAGTTAATCAGCTTTTTTGAATCGAAAATTTATTAAAATTAGTATTATGTCGATGATTAAAGAGATTACAACTGTAAGCTTGATCTTATTTGCAGTAATTGATATTTTGGGCTCTGTTCCTATATTAGTAGATGTAAAACAGAAAGTTGGTAAGATCAGAAGTTTAACTGCTACGATTACAGCTGGTAGTATAATGTTATTATTTCTATTTACGGGCGATCAGCTTTTGTCATTAATTGGAATCGATATTCCTTCATTTGCTGTTGCCGGTTCAATAGTTATTTTTCTTATGGGCTTAGAAATGATCTTAGGAGTGGATATTTTCAAATCAGATGCTGTTGATCCTCAAAGTGCTTCGATTGTTCCGATAGCTTTTCCATTGATCGCTGGTTCGGGTTCATTAACTACAATATTATCCTTAAGAGCTGAATATGATTATTGGGTAATTGCTACTGGAATTTGTATCAATCTGGCAATCGTTTTTGGTGTGCTTAAAGGCTTACCTGTTATTGAAAAGATTTTAGGGAAACATGGCATAGAAGTCTTAAGGCGAATTTTTGGGATAATATTGCTTGCGATTGCCATTAAACTGTTTAAGACAAATGTCTTTTTATAAGGCATTTCTGGTTCAAAACCGCCTGTCTGGGTGGTTTTGAATTACTTGTTTCTTAACGACCATTGGTATTTGGCTGCATCGATTACATCTCTGATGCTGGAATAGGTGTTTTCAAAATAAATCTCGATTTCACTTATTGGTACCCATTTGCAAGCACTTATTCCTTCCTCTTTCTGAGGTACCAAATGTTGTTTTGGTGCTGACATAATGTACCAGAAAACCGGTTTTAATACCTTTTTACCTTCTTTGTCAACATAAGTGTGTAGTGTAAATTCCTGATTGGTTTCTCTAAGCCTTATTAATTCAAGCAGTTTCAATTCTTTGATTCCTGTTTCTTCTTCAACTTCTCTTATTGCTGTTGTTTTTATAGATTCACCAATATCCATTTTTCCTTTAGGTAAATCCCATTTTCCATTTCTGAAGATCAATAATGCTTCTTCGTGTTCATTTATCACTATACCACCACCAGCTCTGATAATATTAAATCTGCTGAATAATCTGCTTTCAACCTTGTAGCTATAAGGGTGATGAATGATTATTGTCCTGAAAGAATTAGGATTATCATCAACTAATTTTATTAATGAATGTAATTCCCTTTTCTTTGGTGCCCTAAAATAAAGGATATCTTCTTTATTTTGCAGAAAATCAGGAGTTGGTAACAATTCATCATCTCCTGCAATGTAAAGTATGGTTGCTCCTATATTTATTTTTAACATGTCTAATTATCAAATTTAGTACGATGAGCGAAATTTCACGCAAAGTTGCGCAATATCTATTACAAATAAAAGCGGTAGAACTGAGACCTGAATCTCCTTTTACATGGGTTTCGGGAATAAATTCACCAATATATTGCGATAATCGAAAAATTTTATCACATCCTGGGGTGCGAAATTACGTCATAGAAAGTTTCTGTAAACTAATCGATCACCAATATTCTTACGCAAATGTAGTTGCTGGGGTTGCAACAGCGGGAATAGCACATGCTGCTTTAATCGCCTGGAGGCAGAATTTACCTATGATCTATGTTCGTTCTAAAGCTAAAGAACATGGCATGCAAAACCTTATAGAAGGTGATATCGAAGCAGGGCAGAAGGTTGTAGTTGTTGAAGACTTGATCTCTACCGGAAAAAGTACATTGGCTGCTGTTGATGCCTTAAGAGCAAAAAATATTGATGTTTTGGGTGCTGTTGCTATTTTTTCTTATGGATTTGAAGAAACGACTAAAAGATTTGAAGAAGCTGATTGCCCTTTTCAAACATTAAGCAATTATAACATCCTTTTAGAAGAAGCTGTAGTACATGGTTATGTAAAAGAGGCAACTGTAAAGACGCTGAAAGAATGGAGAGAACATCCAAAAGAGTGGAAAAAATAATTCTATGAAAATTAGAGATATAACCAATTATCTAGAAAGTATTGCTCCTTCTAAACTTCAGGAAAGCTATGATAACGCGGGACTGATCGTGGGAAATGCAAATACTGAGTGTACAGGCGTACTTGTTTGTTTAGATTCAATAGAAGCGGTAGTTGATGAAGCAATAGCACGTGGTGTTAACCTGATAGTGGCGCATCATCCGATAGTGTTTTCAGGTTTGAAGCGTTTCAATGGTAAAAACTATATTGAAAGAACAGTTATTAAGGCAATCAAAAACGATATAGCCATTTATGCTATTCATACCAATTTGGATAATGTGCATAAAAACGGTGTGAATGAGCGAATTTGCCAGCGTATTGGTTTAGAAAACCTTAGTATTCTTGCGCCAAAATCAGGCTTAATTCAAAAGTTAATCACCTTTTGCCCTATTAAAAAAGCTGATGATGTAAGAAATGCCATTTTTAAAGCAGGTGGAGGTAAAATAGCTAATTACGACCTTTGTAGTTTTAATGTTGAGGGTAATGGTACTTTCAGAGGAAATGAATTGAGTGATCCCTATATTGGGAACAAAGGTGAAATGCACACTGAACCAGAAATCAGAATTGAAGTATTGGTTCCGTCTTATTTAAGTGCTAAGGTTATTTCAGCAATGAAAGATGCACACCCTTATGAAGAAGTGGCGCACTATTTGAACAATGTAGAGAATAAGCACCAGGAAATTGGTTCAGGTATGATCGGAGAGCTGAAACATCCTAAAGATGAAATAAATTTTCTTTATCATTTAAAGGATCGTATGCAGTTAAAATCGTTGAAATATACAGCTTTAAGAAAGAAGGATATTAAGCGTGTTGCCGTTTGTGGAGGTTCGGGTTCATTTTTACTGAATGCTGCAATTGCTGCTCAAGCCGATATTTTTATTACTGCCGATTATAAATATCATCAGTTTTTTGATGCCGATAATCGTATTATTATCGCTGATATTGGGCATTATGAGAGCGAATGTTATACAATTCAGCTTTTAACTGAGCTACTGATAGAAAAATTCAGTAATTTTGCAGTTCTTTCAACAGAGGTAAATACCAATCCTGTAAATTATCTATAGTTTTATGGCAAAAAGCAAAGCAAAAGAACTTTCCACCGAAGAAAAGTTAAAGAACCTACACGACCTTCAGCAAATTCATAATAAGATCGCTGAGATCAATACATTACGTGGTGAACTACCAATGGAAGTTAAGGATCTTGAAGATGAATTAGAAGGCTTAAATAAGCGTGTTGCTAATTTAGATGAAGAAATTGCAGACCTTCATGGAAATATTGCTGATAATAATTTAGCAAAAGAGGAAGCACAAGCTTTGATCGAACGTTATACACAGCAACAAAATCAGGTTAAGAATAATCGTGAATACGATGCACTTACCAAAGAAATTGAATTACAGAATCTGAATATTCAATTGTCAGATAAGAAAAACAAAGATGCAAACTCTGCTATCGAATCAAAAAATGCTTATCTGGAAGAATCTAAACAGTTGTTGGAAACCCGAACAGAAGATCTGGAACTTAAGAGAGAGGAGCTAGATAAGATCATGGCAGAAACTGCCATTGAAGAAGAGAAATTATTAAAGAAAGCAACTCGAAAAGAAAATGCGATCGAAGATCGTTTGTTGAATGCATACAATCGTATTCGTAAAACTTATCGAAATGGTTTAGCTGTTGTTTCAATTGAGCGTGAATCATGTGGAGGATGTTTTGCTAAAATACCACCACAGCGTCAATTAGAAATTCGTCAGCGTAAGCGTTTTATTCTATGTGAACATTGTGGTAGAGTTGTTGTTGATTTTGAAGGATAAAATAATTTAATAAAAGTAGGTAGCTTGTTTAAAAATTAGCGAACAATTATTTACTTTTCGGATTTATTGTACTTCAAAACTCACAAATACTATGGGTGCTTCTTCAAAGCCTGTTGTTGAATTTGATAATACGGCAATTGCTTTTGCCTGGAAAGATGATAGTCAGCTTAAAAATTCTTATAAGCTATTTAAACTAATCAACAATAAAGCCCTTGTAGAATTTGGAACAAAAATGACTGCCTGGGCAATAAGCGCAGGCATTCCTTTTGTAGAAACTGCTGTAAAACATACAATTTTTGAACAATTTTGTGGTGGCGAAGATATTAAAGGCTGCCAAGCTGTTATAGAGTTGTTGGCAGATTACGGTGTTCATATTATTCTGGATTATGGTGTAGAAGCCAGACAACACGAAATTGAATTCGAACAAACCGCCCAATATCTTGTACATCAAGTGGTTCGCAAGGCTGTTGATGATCCCAATGTTAATATTATCAGTAGTAAACTATCGAGTCTTATTCGCTTTGAGTTAATGGAGAAAGTAAGTGCTGGAGTTGAATTAACTGAAGAAGAGAATGCTGAGTATTTAAGAGGTGTAAGAAGGGTTAAGTTCTTGTGTAAGAATGCTTTTGATAATGATATTTCCATTTATTTCGATGCAGAAGAAAGCTGGATTCAGCCTTGTATAGATGAAGTTGTAACGAAAATGCAGGCTTTCTATAACCGACTTTCTCCTATCGTTTTCAATACCATACAATTATACAGAAAAGATCAGATTCCTCACCTGAAGGCAGGTTTTGAAAAAGCGCGTAAAGAAGGGTACATTTATGCTGTTAAGTTGGTGAGAGGTGCCTATATGGAAAAAGAGCGGGACAGAGCAGAAGAAATGTCTTACGAATCACCAATTCAACCCAATAAAGAAGCTTGTGATGCAGATTATAATGAAGCATTGGCTTTTTGTGTAGATCATATCGATGAAATTGCTTTTTGTAATGCAACTCATAACGAAGAAAGCTGTCGTTTACTGATCGAGTTGCTCGATGCTAAAGATATTAAAAGAAACCATCACCATTGCTGGACCGGGCAACTTTATGGTATGAGCGACCATTTATCATTCAATATGGCGAAAGCCGGATTTAATGTAGCTAAATATTTACCATTTGGTCCTGTAAAAGAAGTAATTCCTTATTTGATAAGAAGGGCTAATGAAAATACAGCAGTATCGGGTCAAATGAGTAGAGAGTTAGGCTTGATCTCTGAAGAATTAGAACGCAGAGAAGGTTTTACAAAAAAATAAGCCTGATACTTCAATTGAAACATCAGGCTTTAACTTCTTAAGTATTTAATTCAAAATTATTTCTGGAGTCTGTAAGCTCCTCTTTGCATCATTTGATCGTGTAATGGTAATAAATCTATTTCCTGACGTAAAGATGCACGTGAACCTGAATCAGTTTCATAAACATCGATTCTTAATAACTGGTAAAACTCACCATCACCATTCCAACGACTTACCACACCGAACTCTTTAGAAACCATAGAGTAATCGCCGTAACCACTCATTTCAGTTCCTTTATCAGCAACATAAACCATGTGAATGTTTCTTCCCATTGAACGGAAAGGAACATTGGTCGTTTGAATTTTACGGATAAATTTTTCTTTAATCGTCCATTCTTCCTGTGTGCCGTTGAACTTAGGAACTAAAGAGTAAACCATGTCATCTGTTTCTTTACAGTGGAAAGAAACACATTCAGCATTCGAATAAGTAAAACCTGCACGATCATTACCTCTTTGGTATTTCATTGTGTCAAGAAATATGTCCGCATTTCCTGGACGAGTAAGATCCTGCCAATATCTGATCTCATAAATAGAATTGGGCTCAAGTACATCATTGTTCAAAGCATCCTGAACATCAGAACTGATTTGAGCATTAGCAGAAAAGGTGAAGAGTAGGGTAAGAATGATTAAAAATGTATTTTTCATAACTTCTTAGTGTATATCTAATTATTTAAAGGCAAATATAATAACAAAGCTCATTTTAACTATCGTTCAGCATCCTTTGTTTCATAGTTTCATACAAAACCATAGCCGCAGCAACAGAAACATTGTAAGAATCAAAGTTGTTTTTAATGGGGATTTTTACAATTTCATCAGATAAAGACTTAGTAATTTCAGAAATTCCTTCACCTTCTGCACCCATTATTATTGCCATAGGCTGACAAGCTTTTAATTCATGTAACCATTTCGATTTCCCCTCTAAGCCTAACGATACAATGTTTAGACCATTTTTTTTCAAAAAGTTTACAGTTTCTTCTAAATTATTTGTTCGGCAAACCGGTAAGTGTAATAATGCACCTGCTGATTTTTTTATAGCTGCTGAATTAACGACAGCGTTTCCTTTGTTTGGAATGATCAAAGCCTGAACACCTGTTCCCCAGGCTGAGCGTGCAATCGCACCAATATTGTGTATGTCTGTAATTCCGTCTAAAACCATAAATAATGGTAAGTCGCCATTTTCGTAAACTTGTGATAGTATGTCTTCTACATTATAATAATCGATTGAAGAAAGTAATAGAATGATTCCCTGATGGTTCTGATTGGTTATTTTATTTAACTTAACTGAAGGAACAAACTGTAATGGAATATCAGCTTTAGAACAGAGTTCTTTTATTTTAATTATATAGTCGGAAGATGTTCCTGATTTAACAAATATCTTTTCAATAGAAACACCTGCTTCCAATGCCTCTAAAACAGGTTTTTTCCCATATACGATCTTATCTTTAGAAAGAAAGCTGTTTTTCTTTTTTTGGTAAATCTTTTTCATTTCTATTGTTTTACTCTGTTTAATCCTTCTTTAGAAAGCTCATGATCCGGATTAATACTTAGTGCATTCTGGAATTCTGCTTTTGCTTTTTCAAAGTTCTTAGTTTGCTCCCAATAAATTCCTTTCATATAATAGGCTCTGTAATAAGTAGGCTCAATTGCCGATGCCATGTCAAAGTATTTTATTGCTTTCGATAAAGAATCTTTATTAAAGTAAATTACACCAAGGTTGTAATAGGCGTTAACATTTTGTTTGTCTAAGGCTACGATTTGATTATAAGCTTTAATGGATTCGTTTAATTTGTTGCCATTTTGGAAAATCAAAGCCTTGGCGTAAAGCGCTTCTGTGCTTTGTGGGTCAAGTCTTAAGGCGTTGTCTAAATAGGCAATCGATAGTTTGCTGTCTGTTTCAGAATAGATCAAGCCCAGCTGCATTAATGCATCATAAAAGTCAGGATTGTGCTCTATTGCAGTCTCAAAATCTTTAATTGCCCTATCTGTTTCTTTCATTTCTTTACGCATCAATCCTCTGAAGAAATATGCTTCAGGCATTGTTTTGTCAATTTTCAATAATTTTGAGAAAGATAAAATTGCTTCATCATATTGACGCATATAATAGTGGAGTTTTGCTCTTTCTAACCAGATTGTCGTGTTTTCAGGTAGTCTGCCCAACCCATTTTGTAAAATTTTTATCGCCGCTGAACCATTTCCCGATTGAAGCAAAATATCTGAGGCGGTGAGGTAATATTTTGCCTGCGACGAATCTTTTTGCATTGCCTTAAGTATATCGCCCGACGCTCCTTGTATGTTTCTTTCTATAAGGTAGGCATTAGCTCTTGCGAAATATAACTCTGCATTGCTTGTGTCACTTTCTATCCTTTCTGAAAGTAATTTGATCTTGGGGCTGATTATTTCGTTCTCTTCTATATTATTAGCAGAAGCATCATTACTTGTTTGATTCGATTCACCAATACAAGCAAAAAATAATAATGAAAGGAAAATATAATTTAATAAATAGATCTTATTCATAATTTTCAAGTTAGCAACCTTTTACAACCCCGAATCTTCTTTTATCACCATATCCAACGAATGAATCATCTATACTGGCAATTGCATTTACTCCACCAAAAAACATGTGTTGTTTTTGATTCCAGAATTGCGCAGATAAAGGTTTTAAATTTAATTCTTTTACAATTTCATGATCGAAAGCCCCCTCTATATGTAAATCGTTTTGTTCTAAATGGATTCTTGGAGCATTTACTGCTTTTTCTAAATCCATGTTAAAATCTAATAAATTCAGAATTGTTTGAAAAATGGCAGCTCTTATTCTATTTGCTCCGCCAGAACCAATTACTGCTTTAATGCCTTTTTTGTCTTTCACAATTGTAGGCGACATCATCGAAGATATTCTTTTGTCATTTGGAAATTTATGAAACCCTAATGGCATTAAATCGGCTTCTCCAAGCATATTATTCATCATTATGCCGGTTTTCGGTATCATATAACCGCTTCCCTCACCAGACGAATGGGTAAGACTTGCTGCGTTGCCAAATTTATCTATAATGCTAAGATGTGTTGTGCTTCCTATTTTACTTAATTCGTTTTTGAAATAGGCATTAATAGTGTTTTCGGATAAAAAGGCTTTCAAGGCTTCATTGTTGATGTTTTTTCCATCGATCAGGTCTTTTCGAGCACTTTCTACATTGAACATTGTTCTTGCCAGTAATTCTATATATGATTTGCTACCAAAATCATAATTGTTTAATCCTGCCTTCTCGATCAATTTAAGTGCAAATGCAATTAATAATCCCCCACTACCGGGTGGAGGGTTAGTCATTATTTCGTAATTTTTGAATGGAATGTTGATAGGATTGCTGAAGTTAACTTTATAGGATTTCAGGTCTTCATAGTCTAAATAACCTCCTTCTTGTTCACAATCTTTAATTAATCGGTGAGCAAATTCACCTTCATAGAATTCTCTTTTTCCTTCTCGAATAATTGTATCGATTGCATCTGCTATATATGGTATGTGAATTAAATCACCCTTTTTCTTTTTCGAGCCATCTTTATTTGTGTAAATAGCAGCTTGTTCAGCACGATTACTCAGAATTGGATATAAAAGATCAATGCCAATTTCCTGAAATGAATCGACTTCCCAACTCGATTTTGCAAAATTCAAGGCAGGTTGAGCTAATTCTTTTAATGGAATAGTACAATAACGTTCATGAATATCGAAAATGGCTGCAACATTACCGGGAACAGCAATTGAGCCAATGCCAATATGAAAAGTTTGTATAGAATCTTTATAATCTACTTCTATAGGGAAGAAGTCCAATTCATTAATACTTTTTTTCCTTTTAGGAGTCTGAGTGAAGAAATCAACTATTTTGGGGGCTTTATTGCTTGGTGCTGCAAGCATAAAACCACCACCGCCGAGCGAAATAGAACAAGATTCGGCTATACAAGAGGTTAGAAAACCTGCAACCATTGCATCAAAGGCATTTCCACCCTCGATTAAAATTGTATTAGCAGCATTTGCTGTAGCATCGTGCCCGGCAACAACAATTCCATGCTTCATTCAGTTTAAGTTTTTGTTAAATTCTAAATCTGTAATCGTTCAGCGAATTAGTTTGTTGAAAAGGTAGAATGTCGCTGAAAACCTTGCAAATGTAGTATTATAAGTGTTTTAAATAATCAGCCAAAGAGCATTTAATTAATACAAAACAGCAGAATAAACAGATTTTTTATAAAAAATGTGAATAACTTATTGCGTAGATCGCTGTTATCTGTTTTGAAATTCAAAGTAATTGTCTATTTTTGTGGGTTATTGAAGTCAAAAATTATTATTATTTAATTTATATCATTTTTCTAATTTAAAATTTTTTACATGAAAAAATTGATTACACTATTTTCACTGGCACTGACCTTTTTGGTGTGTTGTGATTTAAGTGCTCAGGTGGGGCCTGAACCACCTTTTGCTACCTGCGACGGTGATGCTGCGGGAGCATTCATGCCAGCAGAGGGTGCACCAACCGATGCAGATGGTAATTATATTATCTATTCAGATGGTTCAAATGCCTCGATGTATGAGCAGGCTCCTTCTGGAGGTACATTGCCTGATAATACTTTTGTTTTCGATGTTATTTCTACAGATGATATGGGAATGCCAACGGATACTACTTTGGTAATATCAGATAATTATGTATTGGATATTGCTTCTTTAGGTGTTACTGAAGGAGATATTATCAATGCTTATTCATTTACTTATGACATCGCAGCTATCGATCAGATCGTAACAGCTGTAACGCCACTTTGTGGTGTCTTAGAATCATTGACCGGTAACGATCAGATTTGTAATGTATTAAACACTATCGCTGATGATGGTGGTGTTCAGTCTTTACAACAGACTATCGATGTTGCTGAGTCTTTATTGGGGGATATCACTGGTGTTAGCCCTTCAGTATTCTACTTAGATACATTAGATCAGATCATTACTACTTTAGGACCGGTTGTTGGTTTACCTCCGGGAACAAGAGTATGTTTTGGTTATGATGGATACACTACTTTAAATGTAGTTGATTTTGTACCTGCAGTACCTGGATGTACTGATCCTGAAGCATTAAACTTCAATCCTGATGCAACAGAAGATGATGGTTCATGCGAGTATGATGATCCAGGAAACTGTGCAGATGGAGAATTAGAATATAGTTTAATAA
>JAHDFD010000008.1:106216-115043 GCA_020628375.1 Chitinophagales bacterium
TGGTGATGGATTCTTTACCTATATTGCATTCACTCAAGCTGAATCAGATGCAGCAAATGGAATGTTAGAAATTACTTTCACTGGTGCTACTTTCCCTGATTGTGTTTTAACATTAAGTGGAAACCTACCTGTTGAAGGACAAGTATTCGGATGTACAGATGAAACTGCTTTAAACTATAACCCTGAAGCTACAGATGATGATGGTTCTTGTGTGTTTGAATGTACAGGTGAGACAGTATGGGTTGATATTACAGGTCCTTCAATTGTTGATACTCCAATTGTTTTAGATGGTGCAGCTGAAGGTCTAACAGGTGCAGATACTTTAGTTGTTGCTTTTGCAGTAATTAATTCTGATGTTGAGTCTGCTTATGATATTTCTTCAAGCTTTGGTTTTTCTTTAAGCACTCCTTTAGATGATGGTTTCTTTACATATATTGCATATACTCAAGCTGAAGCAGATGCAGCAGGTGGAGCTTTAGAGATTACTTTCACTGGCGTAAACTTTCCTGATTGTGTATTAACATTATCAGCAACTGTTGAAACTACAGGAGGTGGTGTTCCTGGTTGTACAGATCCTGAAGCAACAAACTATAACCCTGCAGCAACTGAAGATGATGGATCATGTGAATATGATGTTGAAGGTTGTACTGATCCTGAAGCTAATAACTATAACCCTGCTGCAACTATCGATGATGGTTCTTGTACTTACGATGCAGAGTGTATGGCTGAGGCTGGTACATTATCAGTATCTGGTGCTGATGTAGATGGAACTGTATTTGCTTCTTGTTCTGCTATAATGGCTGCAACTGAAGGAAACAATGCAGATGCTGAATATGCTACTGCATTCGTTGCAACTTCAGGTGATGACTTAATTATTGAAGCACTAAGCTTAGACGGTATGTTTGCTGGTTTAGCAAGTGGTGATTATATAATTCATGTATTAAACGTTGTTGCTTCTGATTTAGCTGGAGTTGATTTAGGAGGATTAATTGGTTTGCCTGCTGGTGATGTATTAGCAACATTATCTTGTTTTGAATTAAACGAAGGAAATGATCCTTCTGCAGGTATTGGGGTTACTGTATTAGATCCTGTAAGCTTTGTTGTAGATCACGATTGTGATAATGATTCTGGTATTTATACGGATGTATTCACTGTTACAGGTGGTATTCCAAGTTATGATTCAGATGCAACATATACACTTTCAGGTGCTATTAACGGTGAGTTCACTGCTGATGAAGCAACAAACTTAATTATTCAGGTTTCCGATAATACACAAGTAAATATTTCATTCGCAGACGGTTCTTCTTGTGATGCTGTTGATTATGCTTCTGATTACGCTCCATGTGTGAAAGATGCAGTTGAATTATTATACTTCAGAGGTGAAGCTACTGATAACGGTAACCTAGTTTCTTGGAGTACAGCTACAGAATATGAAAACGATTTCTTCACTTTAGAAGCTTCTAAAGATGGTGAAAACTTCTATACAATCGCAACTATCAATGGTGCTGGAAACTCATCAGTTCCTTTAGCTTACTCATTCTTAGATGAGAATGCAACAAGTGGTGTAACTTACTACAGATTATCTGCAGTTGAAACAGAAGGAAAAGTTGATACTTATGATATTATTGAAGTTGTAAGAAATGCTAACGGTTTTGAAGTAAACGGTGTTAGTCCAACACCTGCAATTGATATGATCTTAGTTGATTTCGATACAACAGTTTCTGCTGAAGTTACTTACGAAATCTTTGATTTAACTGGTAAATTAGTTCAGTCTGGTGCATTTGATGCAATTGCTGGAAATAATGAGCAGTCAATTGATGTTACTGACCTTTCAACTGGTGTTTACTTATTAAACATTAATAATGGTGTTGAAGCAGTAACTGCTAAAATTATCAAGAAGTAATTTTAACTTCTGATTTATTTAAAGCCTCGAACATTTCGTTCGAGGCTTTTTTTTTACCTGCAATTCAATAATAAATAAAGGCTCATTCCTAATTTAGGGGAGGAATACAGTTTACGGTATATTGTGTCTCATATATTTGGACTGAAAATCAATCTCCTTCGTTGAAAATACTCGCCATAGTTATGCCTATGCTTGCCTGCAAGCCTGACTATGTTTTTCACCTGCTTCGGCGGTTCAATCAAAAATCAATCTTTTACCTGTAAAATATCTATACAACAAATTATATCATAACTTGTATAAGATTATCTTTGACAGCGATTTCCACCCAATTATACAATTTTAACTTTAATATATCGTACATTTATGAGAGCGTGAGCTACTATCAAATTAAGCCCAATATACGAGTCATGCCCCGAAAAATAGGGAGGTGTCTATATTTCGACTTCATTACATTACGCTCAATATGACACGAAAATTTGTACGTTTTTTAATATTTAAATTTGTATTACTTTTATTATACAGATCTATTTAAATTTTTATTTAGCTATTTTTTGACTATTTCTATTGGTATATTATTACTTATCCTAGCAGGGGCTATTTTCTTATTCTCAACAGAAAAATTACCTGTTGACAGTACCTCCATACTTATTATGGTATTGTTGATGATAACTGGTTTAGTAACGCCTTCAGAAGGTATTTCTGGATTTAGTCATGTGGGGACACTGTCTGTTTTTACCTTATTAGTTTTAAGTGTAGGCTTGCAAAGTACAGGTGCTGTTGGCTATTTAGGAGATATTACTGAAAAATATGCAAGTAAAGGTGAGCTTAAATCTTTGATCTTTATTTCTTTTATAGCAGGAATTCCTTCTGCATTTTTAAACAATACTGCAATCGTAGCAATATTACTTCCTGTTGTTATACGATTATCTGAAATAAGTGGAGTTAATGAGTCAAAACTACTGATGCCTCTTTCATTTGCGGCTATGGCAGGAGGCTCAGTTACTATTATTGGTACTTCTACCAATGTAATTGTAAGTAGTATTCATGAAACAAATTTTGGAACTCCTTTTAGCATTTTTGAATTTTCGCTTTTAGGAATTATATTATTTTTTGCTTATCTGATCTATATGCTCTTAATTGGTAGATATTTATTACCGGATAATAAAAAAGAATTAACATCCAATTATGAGTTACAGGATTTTTTACTTCAGATCAAAATTTTAGAAAACTCACCACTAGTTGGGAAAACAATTATTGAAAGTGGTTTAGATGAATATAGAATAAGAACACTTGAAATTATTAGAGATGGAGGAGAAATCGCCTCAGTACCAGATTGGGATGAAAGACTAAAAGCCAATGATCAGTTGTTGATAAAAGCACAGTTGAATACTTTAATCGAAAATAAAAGAAAATTAGGCATAGAAATTAATAAAGAAGGCAAACTTGATGAAACAAGTCTGAGTTCTGAGAATGCTATGCTTTTTCAGGCAGTAATTGGAAATAATTCTTTTTTACTTGGAAAGAAAATCAAAGAAATAGATTTTAAGGAGTTATTTGGAGCTGTTCCGCTCGCTATTAGAAGACATGGTGAAGCATTAAATCAGAAAGTATCTGAAATAGAATTAAGATTCGGCGATACGATCTTAATGGAAGCAAGAAGAAAAAATCTAGACAGATTTTCGAATTCAAGAGATTTTATAGTCCTTGAAAAAATTAAAAAGTCTAATTTCAGATCTAATAAAATGATTATCTCTTGTCTTATTGTTTTAGCTGTGGTTTTACTTGCTTCTACAGGGATTTTAGACTTGGTTGTAGCTGGATTTTTAGGTGTGTCAGCGATGTACTTAACTGGTTGTGTGTCGCCTAAATATGTTTATCAAAAAGTAGAGTGGAGAATATTCTTTCTTCTGGCTGGTGTAATTCCTTTAGGAATAGCTGTTGAAAAAACAGGTTTAGGTGAATTAATTGCTAATTCAATAACTCAATTTACCGGAACAGGCTCACCTCAATTAGTAATTGCAATGCTTTTTGCTTTAACAGTTTTACTGACGAGTATTATGAGTAATAATGCAACAGCAGTACTTTTAGCTCCAATTGCAATAAGCTTGTCTGCGAAAATGGGCATTAACCCTAAAGCATTATTGGTTACGGTTATGTTTGCCTCAAGTACGAGTTTTTTAACCCCGATCGGTTATCAAACAAACACATTAGTTTACGGTCCGGGACGTTATAAGTTCATAGACTATTTCAAGGTAGGTGGAATATTGACATTGATATTCTGGATTTTATCAGTTATCCTAATTCCAATTTTTTATATGTAGATTTCGATTATTTTACAACTATTAAGAGTATGTTTAAATATACTCTAAAATCCTATAAAGAAACCATCGTTTTTCGATGCTAATTTTCGCATAAAAATTACCTTTGGATCACTCGCCACATTATTTCTGTAAACCGAGCCAACGCCTAAAGTATTGATCGTTTTTCTACCACCATTTAGTTTAGTTATATGATTGATAACATCTGTATAATCTTCATTAGGGCAATCGGTTCCGCTTCTGGCAGTTGGCAAACCATCTGATAAAAAGGTGATTGTTCCAGCCCCATTATACGCAGGCTCTCCGAAAACATAATCCATTACCGATCGGGTAGGGGTACAATTTCGGGCATATAATTTTGAAACATAATTATAAACAAGGTATTTTGTTTGATCGGTCACGGTTCTCATTTGACCGAAAAGCACATCATAATCTTCTTTGTTATTCTTAGGGAAAACCAATACGTCGATCTTATAGCTATCATTCATGGTTGCAACGAGCATTTTTAACCCAGCTTTTACCTGATCCAGTTTTTCTGGTTCGGGAGCATCATCCATACTACCAGAAACATCAACAACGAATAAAATATTTTTATCTTTGAATTTTACACCCGTTCTGTCTTCTTTTGCCTTTCCCTGTCCCTGAGACTTTTTCAGTGCTGCTTTAGCTTCTGCTAATTCTTTTTCTAAATCTTTATTTTCCTGTTTCAGAGCATCAATTTCTTTCTGAAGACTTTCAGAAGCCGAGCCATCTTGTTTAGCCATCTCCTGAACACGTCTTTCAGCTTTTCGGACCATTTCTGTTTTTTCTTCGATTTCCTTCTCTAACTGAGCAACTTTTGCCGCTTCTTTTTGTGCTTCTTCCAGTTCTTTTTTCAATTTTTCCATTTCTGCCAATACTTCTTCGCGGCCTTGTTCTGCTGTACGAACAGCTTTGGTTTTGGCATCTATTTCATCTTCTAATTCCTTTTTATCTACAATTAAAGTACCTCTTAAGCCTTCTAACCGCTGTATTTCATTCTTTAATTTTGCTATTTCCTCTGCCGATAAACTTGATTCTTTTCTGAGCGTTTCATTTTCCTTCTGCAAAGTCTCAGTCATTTTATTCGTATCACCAACTTGGGCTTTCAACGATTCAATTTCTTTATTCAAGCTCTGTATTCTGGCATTCAGTTTCGACTTTTCATCATCACATTTTCCCAATTGAATTTGCAATTGTTTTATCTCTTCTTCTAAAATATCTACTTGTGTAGTAATAGAAGAAAATTTGGATTGTAAGCTAGAAAGTTGCTCCTTGGGAACAGAACCTTCCAAGTCTGTCATGATTCCTTTTATTTCTTTTACCTCTAATTTTAATTCTTTGAAGGTTTCTAATTCCTGAAGTTGTTGTCTTATTTTAGAATCTAATTTGGGAACAATTACGAATAATATCAGAATTGCACCTAAAGCTCCAGATAAGAGATCAAGAAAAGAAACGTTGAAAATATTGAGGTCTTTACGTTTTGACATTCTGTAATTTAATTATAAAAAGAATTTCAGAGATTCTGATTTGCGAAATTAAATAAGATAATGTACCTATGTTAATTTCATTTTTGTTTTATTGAAAAATATACAATCTAATTTCGGTATATTTAACGTTATTTTGTACATATTATGATGCTAAAGTTACATAAGCCTCTATCCCTTTACAAACAAGGCAAAAGAAAGAATAATGAAGATGCTTTTTTTGAGCCTGATGAAAATTTCAAAGAAGATCTCTTTATCGTTTGTGACGGAGTTGGTGGTTCGGAAAAAGGAGAGGTTGCGTCGAAGTTAGCATGTGATTCATTCAGTGAGTTTGTACTACATAGAAAAAATAAAAAAATAGATCAGAACTTTTGGAATGAAGCTTTAAAATTTACAGAACGCAAGTTTTCAGAATTAATTAAAATACACCCTAAATGTCATGGAATGGGTACAACGCTTGTTGCTACTTACTTCCAAGCAGGAAAAGCACAGGTTTTCTGGTGTGGTGACAGTCGTTTGTATCAATTCAGAAATGGTAAGGTCTTTTACAAAACCAAAGACCATTCTTTTGTAGCTAAACTGGTAGAAGAAGGACAAATAACAGAAGAAGAAGCCAGAACACATCCAAGAAAAAATATAATCTTAAGAGCGATCAATGGAGAGCATAGTCCCACTGAATTAGATTTTGAAATAATTGAAGATATACAGGAAGGAGATTTGTTTTTGCTGTGTTCAGATGGAATTATTGAGGGCTTGAGTGATGAAAAGCTCGAACAAATAATTGACTTAGCAGGTAATGATTATGGTTTTATTATTGAGCAACTCGATACTTTTTGCCAGCAACATAGTAATGACAATTATACTTGCCTGTTAATTCCTGTAGCAAAAGTTGAAAAAAGCATTGAGCCTATTGTTCCTGAAAAGAAGCAGGTAGAACAACCAACACAGAAAAGTAATTTATGGTTGTTAGGAGCACTCGCAGCTTTTCTATTTGCCATTTCTATCTATTTCTTTATAGACAATAACAAGAAAGAAGCCTTAGCAAAAGTTGAAAAAGAAAAGGAAATACGCTTAGCAGAACAAAATTCAATTAAAGATAGCCTTAGTCTAATTCAAGAAAATGAATTGCTTAAAAAAGACTCATTGAAAAATTTAATGAATCTGAATTTAGCAGAAGTTGATAGTTTGATTTCAGCAGAAAACGATAGCACAGGTAAATATAATGTTGTAAAAGATTTATACAGAGGACGCTATTATTTTGAAACCGGAGATTCTACCTTAGCCTATGCTTCTTATAAAGATTGGCTTGAACATGAATGGAAAGATTCATTGTTAACAGAAAAAGACTGGTTGAATTTACGAAGCTTATTGGTATTGAACTTAAAATCTGATAGTACCTTAAAAGAAAAAATAGCGATCTGCAATAAGTTCATTATTGAAAAAAGTAAGCAGAAGAACATATCATCTGATTCGATTATAAATAAAGAAGAGAAACAAATTATCGACACGATGTTGAACAATTCGTCAATTTAACCCTACATTTGTTAGAGCTACATTAAGACACTCCGATCAATTATTATTACTTAGAAAATTTTCATAAGATGTCAGATTTCGATTTTTCCTATTCAAGAAAAGATTTTGGTGAACCATTTCATTTTGGTGTTTCAACAGCTTCCTATCAGATAGAAGGTGCGTGGAATGTAGATGGCAAAGGAGAATCTATTTGGGACAGGTTTACCCATACACCGGGAAAGATCGAAAGAGGAGAACATGCCGATGTAAGCCTCGATTTCTACAATCGTTACAAAACCGATCTGAAGTTAATGGGAGACCTAAGTATTCCTAATTATCGTTTTTCGATAGCTTGGTCAAGAGTAAAACCTTTAGGTTATGGAAAAGCAAATGAAAAAGGCGTTGATTATTACAACCGTATTATAGATACTTGTTTAGAAAATGGAATAGAACCTTGGATCACTTTATACCATTGGGATCTTCCACAAAATCTCCAAGACTTAGGTGGATGGTCGCTGCGACAAATGACCCATTGGTTTGAAGAATATGCAGAACTATGCGCTAAACGATTCGGCGACAGAGTTAAAAACTGGATGGTGTTGAATGAACCAGTAGCTTTTACAGTTTTAGGTAATTTATTGGGAATTCACGCACCAGGAAAAAGAAACCCGTCTTATTTTCTGAAGTCGGTGCATCATGCTGCTTTATGTCAGGCAATAGGTGGAAGGGTGCTAAAAGACCTTGTGAAAGATGGTAATGTTGGATCGACGGTTTCTTGTTCTTATGTAGAGCCATTTAACGAGCAAAAAAGACATGTAAAAGCGGCAGCCCGTGTAGAAGCTTTTCTGAATCGTTTATTTTTAGAACCGGCAATTGGGCGTGGTTACCCTACCGATGTTTCCAGCTTTATTAAGCGTATCGAGAATCACATGGAACCAGGTGATGAAAAAGCTTTACAATTCGATTTTGACTTCTGGGGCGTACAATATTATACCCGTGAAATTGTAAAACATGCTGCCTATATTCCTTTCGTTCAGGCTATGCTTGTCGATCCAAAAGATAAGGGCGCTGAATTGATTACCGATATGAATTGGGAAGTATTTCCGACAGGACTATATAGCCAGTTAAAACGCTTCGCAGAATATAAAGAGATCAAAAAGTTTATTGTTACCGAAAATGGAAGTGCTTTTCCCGATACTTTAACAAAAGATGGTAGAGTACACGATGTTAAAAGAACAAATTACCTGCGTCAGCATTTAGCTGCTTGCCTAAAAGCCAAGCAAGAAGGAGTGCCACTAGAAGGTTATTTCTATTGGACTTATACTGATAATTTCGAATGGTCATTCGGTTATCGTCCGCGTTTTGGTTTGGTTTATAATGATTTTGCTACACAAAAACGTTACGTTAAAGATTCAGGTTACTGGTTCAAAGATTTTCTGGATGGTAAGCGAGTAGGGAAGTGATTTCTTGATAAATTAACGATAATATCATTATTGATTTTAGGTAGTGTTCATTTATGTGTTGATATGGTTTAGATTGTAATCGATCATAAACAGCTTTGTCATTATGTTATGAAATTTATCAATCTT
>JAHDFD010000036.1 GCA_020628375.1 Chitinophagales bacterium
GGGTAATTGAACCTCGAATTCAGAATACCACATAAAATCATAAAGAACCTAATTTTGAACAGCCTACCAATAAGGTCTTTTCCAAAAAATGTAAAAATCTACCAAAAAACCTCCAATATCTACCAAAAAAAGAATAATCCGATTTAAGCTTTAGAATTGTCTGAAATTAGTATCATCAAACAAAACAATCGTATTGAACCTAAAGGTTTAGGGGGTGCATCCCGAAACGATTGCAGGTGGGGGACTTTCCTCCACTTGGTTCTAAAAGAGGAGAGTAAAGTTCCACCGTTGAGATAAAACTTGACGGTGGTTTTTTATATCTGTTGAACGCCACTTTCCAAAAAAGGCGTAAAATCAACCAAACTCAGAAAACAAAATAAAATCATCTAATTATACTTTAATTTTCTCAAAAGGAAAAGCTATTTTCTTCATATATATCACAACTATAAAACAGTAAAAAATGAAAGGGTTAGCTATACATATTATAAAATTGGTGTCCTCTGTATTATACTTCATCTTAATTATCATAGAGTTCTATTTATGGTATCGACTATACAGATTAATAATGTTCTGAGAAAAAACAGTCAATAAAAATTGAGAAGTTTTATTATAAGATTTGATTAAAATCAAGAAATGTTGTTTTATCTTCAACGGAATTTTATAAACAAAACAACTATATTATGAAGCTACAACATTTACAATTACTCCTGTACTTCATTTTTTTCTCCCTCTGTTCAATACAATTAAACGCACAAACGATCAGCGGAACGATTACCGATGAACAGTCGGGTGAAGTTCTGATCGGTGCGACTATTGTTGAACGAGGAACAACCAACGGAACGATAACAGACCTCGATGGAAACTTCCGTATGAACGTAAGTTCAATTCCAGCAACATTATTAGTCAGTTATACTGGTTATACAAGTAAAGAAGTTGATATTTCAAGTGCATCCGTCAATCTGGCAATAAGCTTGAAATCAGGAATGAATCTCGATGAGATCGTAGTTACTGGTTCAAGAGGTAAACCAAGAGCTATTATCGAATCACCAGTTCCAATAGATAATATAAATCTGAGTGAATTACAATCGAGTGGACAAACCTCGATAGATCAGATGATCAACTACCGAGTGCCTTCTTACAATTCTTCTAATCAAACTATTTCTGATGCAACAGCTCACTTCGATCCTTCGGAATTGAGAAACATGGGACCCTCAAGAACTTTGGTTTTAGTAAATGGCAAAAGAAAAAATCAAAGCGCATTGGTGTATGTGAATGATACACCCGGTAAAGGTGAAGTGGGTGTTGACATGAAAAGTATTCCAGCTTCAGCTATTGAAAGAGTGGAAGTATTGCGCGATGGTGCTGCTGCACAATATGGTTCAGATGCTGTTGCAGGTGTTATCAATATTGTTTTGAAAGAAAGCACAGACGGGCAAGTAAATGTTGGAACGGGAATTACAACTAAAGGAGATGGATTAATGTATGAAGCTTCTGTTTATAAAGGATTCAAATTAAATGAAAATACGAGCTTAAGCCTTACAGCCGACTACTATCATCAAGATTATACCGACAGAGCAGGAGAACCGGGAGGCGATGGATTGTTTGGGGTCATATTTGAAAGTGATTCTATACTCAATGGTTTAGAACCATGGATACAAGACAACCCTGACCTTGGAATGATCGTTGGACAACCGGAATATGATAAATATTCTATTTACTCAAATTTCTCTACCAAGTACAGCGATACTAAAGGAGAATTCTATTTTAATGCAGGTTACACCAGAAGAAATGGAAAATCATTCGCGCTTTATCGTGCTCCTTACTGGATTACCGATGATGCCGGATTATTAACCGATGATGGTGAAGATTATGTGGGATTTCAGCCAACATTTGAAACGGGTATTAATGATGTAACCGCGACTATTGGTAATAAGTACAATTTCAATGGCTGGAAAACAGATGTAAGTTTAACTTATGGCTATAATGATGTAGATTATACCATTGGCAATACAATCAATCCTGCTTTATTACCCAATAGTCCAACTGAATTCGATGCAGGCGCTTATGCCTTTGGAAATATTTTAGGAAACATTGATGTTTCAAAAGATATAAACGAAAAATTAACGGTTTTTGTAGGAACCGAGGCGCGCAGAGAATCATTCAAAGTAACAGCAGGACAAGAAGAATCTTATGTTGATGGTGGCGCTCAGTCTTTTCCGGGCTTACAACCAAGCAATGAGTTAGATGAGAGCAGAACCAATATTGGTATTTACACAGGTGCTGATTACGATATTAATGAAAACTTCTTGGTTGGTGGTGCATTGCGTTTCGAGAATTATTCTGATTTTGGAAGCAATCTTTCATGGAAATTAAGTTCACGCTATTTATTTAACGAAAGAAAAGGAGCTGTTCGTGCCTCTATCAGTACAGGTTTCAGAGCACCTTCTTTACACCAGATCTATTTAAGTAATGTACAAACTTTAGTTTCAGGCGGAACGGTTTCTAATCAGGGAACATTCAACAATGTGAGCGATGTGGTACGTGGCTTAGGCATACCTGCTTTAGATGCTGAAACTTCATTGAATTTAACAGCAGGTGCTACTTACCGATTAACCGATGAATTATCTATAACCGCAGATTACTATAATATTCGCGTGGATGATAGAGTATTATTTACTGGAGAGATTGGTTTTATCGATGATGATGTAACCAGCAGTGTTGAACAGATTCTGATCGATAATAGTGTTACAAGTATCAAGTTTTTCGTAAACGCAATGGATACAAGAACTCAGGGTGTTGATGTTGTTTTGAATTACGATGGTTTGCGTTTCGGTGACGATAATCGTTTAGGGGCAGTATTGGGAATTAACGCCAACAGTACTAAAATTCTTGGAACGATCACAGCCCCGGGTGTAGTTGGCGAAGAAGGTTATGATATTTTCAACAGGAAAGAACAATCGCGTGTTACAACCGCTCGTCCTAATTTCAAAGCAATGTTAGGTTTGAACTTAGGCATTAAAGACCTGAATGTATCGTTAAACAATACTTACTTCGGCAAAGTAACCTGGCAACATGCCGATACGCCTGATTTCGATCAGACCTTTGCAGGTAAAATGGTTACCGATCTGATAGTGGGTTATACTTTTGCTGAAAAAGTAGATGTAAACTTAACTGTTAACAACTTATTCAATGTTTACCCCGATGAAATCGACCCGAAAGACGATTTTGTAACAGACCTTGGTGGTCGTTTCCGTTACCCTTGGGAAGTAAATCAATTCGGATTTAATGGTACAATGTTAAAACTGGGTGCAAGCTTTAGGTTTTAATACATTGTAAACTAAATTTCAATCAAGGACGATTAAATGAAATGATTATTTGTTTAACGTTCTTCAAGACCTATCAGGTTTTAAAGCCTGGTAGGTCTAATTAATTCAAGTTGCGATGTATAATGACATTTTTGTACATCGACGACTGTTTAACAGACTACAAAACCTTACGCTTCACGATTATAATGTTTTTTTGTGGACAGTGGTCTATTGTACTGTTGACTGTTGAGATTTATCGCAACTTAGGTCTAATTATAAGAAGACTAATACAATTTACTGAACCTTCAAAAAAGGGATATACCGCGAAGAAAACTCCCCTTCATATTCAAATTTAGAATCTACTCTTATAACGTGTCTTCCTCTTTCAAATCCATCTAAAGGAATATAAGTTTCAAAGCCCCATTCTCCGTTATGTTCGTGGTATCTGGAAGTAAAATCTGCATAAACCTGTTGATCGTTCAGGAATACTTTGTAGTATTGATTGGCACAATTATCATAATATTTTCTTTCCAATATTCTTTTTTCTTTTTTAGAAAGTGTGTCACTCTTTTCTTCTAACGCGCCACATTCTTTTTCCCAAAACGGGCGTTCTCTTTCAAAATAAGGAATGAATAATACTAAATAATTATCTGCTATTTTTTCTTCCTGAATAACAATTTGCCGAATATAATTACCTTTTAAACTATTCAAATAATTTTCGCTATCTGCCTTTCCTTCTCTGTAATTTATTTTGAAATATTTCCCCTGATCGTTATAAAAGGGAACAATTTTTTCCAAGTGTGAAACCATGAACAACATAGAAACTAAAGGTACCAGTATACTACTCACAGCAAATTTTGTTGAATGCGTATTCGTTGCCAGCGTATTCATAATATAACCCATGGGTTTATTCAGAATCGGAAAAAGGATTTTACCCACGAATTTACCAGGCTTTAGTCCTATTGACTGTACGAGTTTATTGTCTTGAAAGCGCTTCATACTTGTAACACTCAACAACAGAACAATTACAATAAAAAGTGTGGCAATCGTTGATGCGATTCTACCAATGGTTCTATCATCCAAAAATAAATTCAGCAGGTAAGAAATAAGTATAAACACAACGATCCAGAAAAAGTAGGCAATCGAGATCATTACGATCATACACAAAACAGAAAATACGGTACTACAAACCTTATCTACCTTCATCGAATAAGCCGAAAGGTCAGGAAACTCTTTTCGCAGATCATCTAAATATTCTTTCTTATAAGTTTTGTGTTCTTTGGGAATACCATCGGGAAAAACAGAAGCTAATCCCAATAAACCAACCCATAAAATACGCAAACATAAATGCGCGATAAACCCCACACTCAATACCGATTGCGCCATGAATAAATACATAAAGGCATAATACATATAATTCAGCGTGCGCTCATTGAAGTAAACTGAAAGATATTGCGCCCATTCATCCAAAAAAGGCCCCATCGCCAATGAACCGTAAATTGCCAAACCCGAAGCGATCAATTCTGCATGCCACGAGTCATTTTCGAGGGCTTTTATCCAAAAGGATTTTTCGTCTTTCATGTTGCTTACATTTGGAAAAAACGAATATAAAGGAAATATCAATATTCATGATTCATTATTGATGATTGATTGTTCATCATTTATCATTCATCACTTATCACTCATCACTCATCACCCATCACTCATCACCCATCACCCATCACTCATCACCCATCACTCATCACCCATCACTCATCACCCATCACCCATCACCCATCATTCATCACTCATCACCCATCACTCATTTCCTTTCATTCAAAAAAATTCCCCTACCTTAGCTAAAATTATTCATTACCAAAACTTATGCGATGAAGATGCACCAGAAATTTACTCATACACTTACCATTATTGTTTTATTTTTATTTGCGACCATTTTATGCACAGAAAATGCCTTTGCGCAAGAATGCGAATTTACTTTAGAAGACATTGAGATTTGTGCTGATGATGCTCCAGCGACAGTATTCGGACCTTCTGGATATGCTACATATAGTTGGTCAAATGGAGCTACTACTCAGAATATTTCAGTATCCGTTTCAGGTGTTTATACAGTAAACGTAGTTGATATGGAAGGGTGTGAAGCAAGTGCCTCAGCAGTTGTTACCATTAACCAAGAGCCTTCTATTTCATTAGAAGATGTAGAGGTTTGTACTGATGACTCACCAGTAACAATAACCGCACCTCAGGGTTTCGCTTCTTATACTTGGAGCACTGGTGCTTCTACTCAATCAATTATAGTAAGTACTTCTGGAACATACACAGTAACAGTAATCGATGAAAACGGATGTGATGCTTCGGCTTCGGCTACAGTAGCTATTAATCCAGCGCCTTCTATTTCATTAGAAGATGTAGAGATTTGTGCCAATTATAGCCCTGCTATACTTTCAGGACCTGCAGGTTTTTCTTCTTACGCATGGTCAAATGGTGCAACACCTCAGAGTATTACAGTATCAAGTTCAGGAGTTTACACATTAACAGTAACCGATGCAAACGGATGTACTGCGTCAGCTTGTGCTCAAGTTACTGTTTACCCAAACCCATCAATTTCATTTGAAGATATAGAGGTTTGTGAAGATAACTTTCCTGTATTAATAAATGGTCCTAGTAATTTTCAAAACTATTCTTGGTCTAATGGAGCTACTGAACAAAACACACTTGTAGATGAACCAGGAGTTTATACATTAACCGTTTATGATGAAAACGGCTGTGCTGCTACAGCATCTGTATCTATATCTGTAGAAAATGAGATAAATCCTGATTTTAATTATTATTACACTTGCCAGAACACACTTGAGATTAGTAGTTTATTTTGTAATTATCCTGTAAACTATGAATGGCAAAGTGATACAGAAAGTGGTTCTGGTGTATTAAACACACCTTTTGAATTACTTAGTGATATTTCTGAAACTAGTATTTCTTTATCTTTATTCAATGACTCAGGTGAAAATATCACTAAGGAATTGATGTTAGAAACTCCAACTATTCTATTTAATATAGAAGATATTTTAACTTGTGAAAACCAGTTCCCTATTGAGGTAAATGGTCCTGATAATATGATAGCTTATGAATGGAATGATGGAAGTACCGAACAAAATATTTTTATTGATTCGCCAGGAATTTATGCTTTATCTATAATAGATGAAAATGGTTGTACTGCTATTGATTCTTTTACAGTTGAAATACTTGATATTGATAATTGGGAATTTGAAGATATTTATACATGTGGAGACTTCCCAATCATCGAAACATTTCAAACACCTTCAGAAGTAAACAACACTTGTCAACCATATATGTTATACAATGAAAATGGAGACCTTCTTTCATCATTTGAGCATTCATATAATACATTAGCTCTGTCATTTTTTGATTATGGTTCTTATACACTAAATACTGAGTTGAATGGTTGTTTGTTTAGCGCTACAATCAATGTATTACCTTTTGAGATTGAATCTTTTTTTATAAACGACTTACAAGCCTGCGAAAACGATTTCCCAATAGTTGCAGATATTCCTTTATTAGTTATAGATGAAGAGCCTGTATATGATGTGATAATAACTTTAATAGATGAGTCAGGTTCTGTATTAGGTACATTTATTTCAGGTGATCAAAGCACATCAGTAGAAATTCCCTACTATGGAAACTATCAAGTATTTACAAATCCGAACGATTGCTTTATTAGCGCAGATTTTAGTGTATTACCCAACGAAGATATTTCTTTTGACCTTGAAAACATTCAAGTTTGTGAGCACGAATTTCCAATAACCATTGAAGCACCTGAGGGCTACCTCAACTATGAATGGTCAACTGGAGAAATAACTCCAACCGGAACATTCAACGAAGCAGGAGATTATTCAGTTACGGTTACCGCTGAAGATGGTTGTGTTTTTACAGAAAATTTCAATATTGGTCTTTATGATAATCCTGAACCAATTATTAGCAGTACCAATGCAGGTATTTGTCCATCTAATTTCCCCATAGAACTGACCTTAAACGAAAGTTATACATCTTATTTATGGTCGAATGGTGATACCAATCCCACAACTTTCGTTAACGAAGCTGGAACTTATACAGCAATAGTGAGTAATGATTTAGGATGTCTTGCGGAGGCTTCAATAGAATTAGGGCCCGATTTTGAAACCGTTTATGACTGTGAAAGTATTATCACCGTTATGAGCGATATGTGCACCTACCCTATTGCTTATGAATGGTCTTTGAATGGCGGCGAGGCATCAGGCTTTGGTATTTCCGAAGATGAAAATTTTGAATTGAATGATATTATTCCGGGTATTTATACGATTAGTCTAACCGATTTTGATGGACAAGTTGTAAGCAAAGAAATTATCATAGAAAGTAATCCTGCCATTAATTTAGCTGGAGCTTCGGTATGCGAATCGGAACTGCCTTTTGTGCTTACAGTTACAGAAGGTTATGAAACTTATAACTGGCATAATTCTTCAAATAACAGCACCTCATTAAATGTATTTGAAACAGGCGAATATTGCATAACGGTTAGCAACTATCAGAATTGCTCTACAACTTCCTGTGCATATATAACCGTTAACGAAAATCCCGATGTTCAAGTGCCCGAATACTTTGTCTGTCCTTCAGACTTCCCGGTTGAAATTTCGGTTGAAGAAGGCTATGCAGGCTATTTATGGAGTAACGGAGCAAGTGGTTATTCTACTAGTGTGGAGGAAGCCGGAATCTATTCTGTTATTGTAACCAATGTTTATGATTGTACTTCAGAAGTAATCATAGATGTAAGTCTGGAAAAGCACATTGAAACGAATTATATCTGCGATGGAAATCTGGAAGTAATTACGAATCTGTGTTTCGATCCCATCGCTTACAGCTGGGAACTGAATAATGGGGAAGCCACCGGTAGTGGACAAGTCGATACCAACACTTTTATCATAAGCGAATTGGTTCCGGGTTATTACGACCTTACCGTTTCCGATCCCGAAGGTAATGAGGTAAATGATTATAATATCCTGATTATGGGACACCCCGAATTCACACTCGATGATATAACGATTTGCAGCATAGAAAGCCCTGCAACTTTATATGCACCTAATGGCAACTATGATTATTTATGGGAAGGCAACAACATTAATGATGAAGAAACAGGAATAAGTCTTTCAGTAGATGAAGATGGAGAATACTGTCTGACCGTAACCAATGTTCAAGGTTGCTCTACGACACATTGTGCTTTTGTTACCATTAACCCAACTCCGGTTAATTTCATCGACGATTATACCGCTTGTCCTGAGACATTACCGCTTACTGTTACCACTAATGAGCCTTTCGAAAGCTACTTATGGTCAACAGGTGAAACAGATCCTTCTATTGAATTAGACGAACCGGGTATTTATTCTGTTGAAGTAGTGAACGAATTTGGTTGTAGCAAAGAAGAAACTTTCGAGTTTTACCCGTGGATGATCACTTATCCTTGCTTTGGAGAAATTTTGGTTCAGAGTAATATTTGTAATGAACCGCTCACTTATTCTTGGGTACGCAATGGAACCGATTCCGGAACTGGAACGAGCGATACCGATAATTTTCTGATCGATGACCTTGAACCGGGATCTTATGAACTGACTTTAAGCAATAGCTTAGGATTTTCGACTACAGAAACTAACATTATCGTTCCCGAACCTCCTGAATTCAATTTTGAAGATATTACTATTTGTCAAAACGAATCACCTATTACCGTTTCAGGACCTTCTGGCAATTATAGCTATTTCTGGCAAAGTTCAAACCCTAATGAAAATGATGTTTATTCAAAGAACAATTCACTTGCCTTTTCCGGGGAAATCACTTTAACCGTTTATAATGAAAATGACTGTCCTATTTCTGAATCATTTACTTTGGAATATTTACCAAAGCCCAACATTCCTTTAGGAGATATTGACCTTTGTTTAGATCAATTCCCTTACAGCTTGAAAGCACCGGATGGTTTTGCACTTTATGAATGGTCAACCGGAGAAACAACCCAAACGGTAATTATAGAAGAAGAAGGCAATATAACGCTTACAGTTTGGGACGAATTCGGATGTTTCAATTCTGAATTTATTGAATTAGGAACTTCTATAGATCATAGCCATAATTGCAATGGTGTATTAAGCATAAGTACTTTCTTATGTCACCCTCCACTTGATTATACACTAACGGCGAATGATGGTTCTTTTAATTTCAGTGGTTCAAGTGAATATGAGCAATTCACCATTCAAGGGGTTTCACCTGGTTTTTATACGCTGAATATTGTAAACACAATGGGACATGAAAAAACGAAGAATATCATTATTCAGGAATTACCGAATATTATTTTTGAAATTATTTCTTTGGAAAGCACCAATGCCATAAACAACTTACCGAATGGTTCGGTAGAGATTATTACTGATAATGGCAACTTCCCATTAAGCTACGAACTAAATGGAGAAGTATCTACTTCAGCAACACAGATATTCAATGACACAATTCAAATTTATAATATTCCCGAAGGTGATTATACTTTGAATATTTTTGATAACTCTGGTGATGAATTAGAAATAGACTTTATCGTTATGGATGAGATCGTTCCGAGGCAAATATGTCAGGGAGCTGCCGACATTCTTATTCTGAACGACTGCTCGAACTCTGTTGATGCTTTAGAATACATTCAATCGAAAGCATTTTATATGGATGTATTGGAAGAGTTCAATATTGGTATTGACAATGATGAAACCCGTGTAAGTTTTGTTGAATGGTCGGATGAATTAGATCAGGATGTGATCATTCCTTTTACAGGAGATACTTTGCTATTGGCAGAATATGTAGATACTGCCAGAAGCTATCTGGGAGCAACCCACCCACAGGCTGCTCTCGCTTTCGGCTACGACTATCTGAAAAATGCAGCAAGACAGGGAGCTACAAAGATTTTGCTATTAAGTACTGACGCGTTTTCCAATCAACTTAGTCCTTCTTTAATTGCACAGGCTGAAGAATATAAACAGGAAGGATTTACCATTGCAACTGTTGCTTTCGACCATGCCTATAACAGCGTTGCGGCACGTAATTTATTAAAAGATGTGGCTTCAACGGATCTGCTTGCACCGGGAGCAATTTCTTATAATAATATCGACAGTGATCTGGCTTACAGAGTAGCCAATTTATTTGTTTGTCCTTTTGAAGCGGGCAATGCTTCATTGATCTATCCACAAAGAGATGGCGCAATTACCATTGATTCTTATTCAAATGCTTTTCTATGTCCCGACATCAACGAAACGATCATAGATTTCACCGTTCATGCGAATAAAGAATTATCCATTCCTCCGGGAACAGCTATTAGCTTCTATTACAGCAATCCGGTTTTAAATGGTTCAAACAGAATATATACTTTTACGCTACCCTGCCCTATCGAAGCCGGAGATAGTGAAAGCTTTTCTGTTCATGTTAGCATTGCCGGACCTGCCGATATATATGCCGTTTTCAACGATGATGGTTCTATTGAGCCTCCATTCAATTTTCCAATAACTGATCTGGAAGAATCTATTTTCGCCAATAATATTGACTTTATTAGTATCTGTAATGAAGAAACGCCAAGCCTTTCTGTATTGCAAACCGCTATTACTCCCGAATCTATTTGTGGTAGTATTGCCATGTATAAGATCGATGTTTGTAATTTAAGTGAACAAACTGCCAGTAATATTAACCTCAGCATTTCTAATCCCGAAGGTTTTGAAATACTCAATATTGCAGAAGACTTAAATGATTGTGCTGTTCACGAAACTTATTACACGATTCCTTCAGATTGTTGTGTTTCATTGGTTATTGAATACAATGTAGAAAATGCTCCTATAGATGTTTATACCGATGAAATTTTGAATATAGATATTCCTGATAACTTTTCTCTGATCAACTATACGAATGAGCTGAATAATTCTATTGCGGTTGTCGATTCTGTGGAATGCCGATTAATGACTGAACTTGCTTTCAATGTATATACAAGCGCTACAGATCAGTGTGAGAACAGTATGATAAGCTATGAATATTATATTCAGAATAATTCACCTTTACCATTGTATAATATTCAGTTTGAAGGAAATTTGAGCGCGAATACTACTTGGGTTTACGCTCCATATAATATGGAAAACATTAGTATTAGTAATAACGATATAGATGGAAAAAACAAAGCTGAATTTACCATTGCCTACATTCCGGCAAACAGCACAGCTTCCTTCAATTTAGATGCTTATGCCTACGATTGGGAAATGGATGGAACGCTTACCCATACTGCCAACTTAAGCTCCTTGCCTGAGTTTTTGAATCTGCCGGAGACCTTTTCTTCCTTCGCTAATGATGTTACCATAAGAGCAATACCAGATGTAATTTATGAAGAATATTTATTAATTGAAGTCGGAGAAATTGCCGAGCTTTCGGTACAAATTAATGGAGCTACTACTTACGAATGGCAGACCGGAGGGGATGGAGATTTCAGTAGTAAATCTGATTTGACTACGACTTATACACCCGGTGTGCAGGATATTGAACAAGGTTATGTAGAACTAAGCATTTCAGGTTTTTCTGAATACGATGAATGTAGTCAGGGCTTGGGTATAGTACGTTTATATATTGCTTCGGAAGCCGAATGTAACGGAGAAATTATATTACCAGATGATTATATGGTTTGTCATAATGATACGATAGAAATCATTCCTGATTTTGTTTTTCAAAACAATGAGGAATTCGATATTCAATACGTTTTACATAATGGAAATGAAACAGACATAATCGCTCCCCTTCATGTTTTTGAAGATAGTTATTTGTATTTACCAGAAGGTTTTGAAAGTGGACAAAGCTATTACCTTACCGCTATTAGCTCTGATGAATCGAATGGTAAAATGGTAGCGGATACTTGTTCTTTACAATCAGATGGTGTTCCAGTGGAATTTTTAACACCGCTCAATGTTCTACCTTCGATAGTATGCCTTTCGGATACTAGTTCTGTTTTATTGAATTTAGTTATGAGTGGAGGCTATGCCGAAACCCAAGAGAATAGTTTCTATACGCTTAGCGATTATGATGGTCCTATTTATATTGAAAGCGGAATAATGATATTAGAAGTTGCAGATTCAACCATCGTTCCAATAACGGTTACAGATTACATTTGCTCTCGATCGTTTGAATTAGGTCCTTTCTTCTGTAATGCAGTGCTCTCGATAGATTTAGCAGAATTTGACGGGGAAAATCGCGGTACTTATAACCAACTGAATTGGTCTGTTTTAAGCGAACAGGAAAATGAGTATTTCTTATTGGAACGTTCTGAAGATGGTATACATTTCTCTGAATTAGCTAAGATCCCAGCGGGTGGAACACACAGTGAACAAAGAGCATACAGTTATACAGATGGACAACTAAATTCAAATGAATATTATTATCGTTTAAAGTGGGTTTCTTATCAGGGCATTTCAGAATCAGCTAAAAACATTGTTTATCTACAACAAGAAAGATCGGCAGAGATTTCGGTTTATCCAAATCCGGTTACTGATATTCTGAATATAGACTTTAATGCTGAATCAGCGAGTGTGAAATTATACAACTATTTGGGGCAGGTAATTTATAATGCTGAAGATATAACATCGGTTCACCAATTAGATACCTCCGATTTTCCAAGTGGTATATACTTTATTGAATTGAATATTAAAGGAAAAAGCTATATTCAAAAGTTATTGAAGGAATAAGCTTATTCCTTTTACATATTGGTCATCAAGTGTTGCGGTTCGGTACAAAAAAGCAAAACTCCTTACAGTTTTTTGTTTTCATTTACTCACCACAACACTTGATTTTCTTTTCTTAGGTATGGATGTGTGGATATGTATAGACGTTATATATAACGTCTCCACAAAGGGACACAACAACATCCACAAAGAGATACAACAATCCCCACAAAGGGATAAAACAGTCTCCACAAAGAACTCTATCCTAAACACATAACTGTCACCAATCCTCCAAAACCTGGCAGTCATTCCGGCGCATGCCGGAATCCCCTTCCACTTTGACCAACTTTCTTAACCGCATTTCATATTAAAGAAAACCTTCAAATTAAAAAAACAACGTCCTCCCGACATTAATCTAATTGGTCTTTATTCTATCTTTAAAGTATGATTAAGAAAATAAATCTGTTATTACTACTTTGCTTCTCTGCATTAATGCTTCAGGCACAGAATGTTGAAGGCTATACAGATATGCTTGCCGATACCTATAAATACACGGTTAAACAAGTTCAACCTGTTGAATTGAATTATCTTATGGCAAGTGGCATAGAAGAAATAGTGATTCTGGATACAAGAGAAGATGCAGAATGTGCAGTTGGGAAAATTAAAAATGCACGTTGTGTTGGTTATGATAACTTCGATATGGCATCTGTAAAAGATATTTCCAAAGATCAAACAATCTACGTTTATTGTTCGATTGGTTACAGAAGTGAACGTATCGGAGAAATATTACAACAATCGGGCTACGAGCGTGTTTTTAATTTATATGGTGGAATTTTCAACTGGGCTAATAGTGGCTACGAACTAGTAGACGAAGCAAACAATGCGACGAATACCGTTCATGGTTATGATAAAAACTGGAGTCAGTGGTTGAATAAAGATAAGTGTATTATTGAATTGGGTAAATAGTCGATGGAAAAATATATTGATATTGCTATAAATGCTTCGCGCGGTTATCGTGAGTATCTGGTGAGGGAAATTCTGAATCCTCACTGGCAAAACTATTTTTACTGGTTAATTGCTGTTTCATTATTTGTCTGGTTGCTGGAGATCATTATTCCCTGGCGGAAAAAACAGAAGATATTTCGTAAAGATTTTTGGTTGGATGGATATTATATGTTTTTCAACTTTTTCCTTTTTTCATTAATCATTTACAATGCTGTTTCCCAAGTCGTTTGTAATTTATTCAATGATTTCTTAGCTATTTTTGGCATTGAGAACCTTGTTGCACTTCAGGTAAATAGTTGGAGTGTTCCTGCACAGTTGTTTACTCTATTTATTATCCGTGATTTTATTCAATGGAATATTCATCGTTTATTACACAGAGTTCCCAGACTATGGGAATTTCATAAGGTACATCATTCTGTTCAGGAAATGGGCTTTGCGGCACACTTGCGTTTTCACTGGATGGAACGCATCGTTTACAGCACCTTGGAATACATTCCTTTAGCAATGATCGGTTTTGGAATTGATGATTTCTTTATTGTTCACATCTTCACGTTATCCATCGGACATCTGAATCATGCGAATATTTATCTGCCATTAGGTCCTTTAAAATATGTTTTCAACAATCCGCAAATGCACATTTGGCATCATGCCGAGAAATTACCGGATAACCATAGGTATGGTGTTAACTTCGGGCTAACGCTCAGTATTTGGGATTATATTTTTGGAACAGCTCATATTCCAGAAAGTGGCAGAGATGTAAAGTTAGGCTTTCCGGATGTAGAAAATTTCCCCAAGAGTTTTAAAGATCAGGCGATACACGGATTTAGGAAGTGATCTCTAAACTTTCTCTATCATACTTTCCATATCCCAGTCAGGTAGGCTATTCAATATGTGATAAAATCTCTCCACGTTTTTGAGTTCAAAAACTGTGTCAAACTCAAGTTCCAGATTTACCAAAACATAACGTATAAAAATGACATAAATAAAAAGTTTTGGTCATTCTAAACGAAACGAAGCTTTGCGTAGTTGAAGTGAAGAATCTATAAATTACAGAAGGGATTAAGATTCTTCATTCCAAATTTCGCTTTGCTCATTTTCGAATCAGAATGGTTCGTCATACGATGGTTCGTCTTACGATGACAAGAAAAAAGTCATAATGCAATTTGAAATATTTCCATTTACTCAGCGCGACATTGAGTATCCAAAAATGTGGTGTGAAAATTTCTTTAAATCCCCGTGATTTTGAACAGTATCCCTGTCAGGGCTTAAAGCCCTGACAGGGATGGGATATGGGGATTAATACCAATATCTACGCCTGACAAGACTTACACAAGCCCGTAAGGTTTATACTTATTTGTTGAATATTAAAATCGGGCAGCACAATTTCTACTTCTTTTGATAAATGCTCACAAGTAACTGCTTCACAGGATATACACTTAAAATGAACATGATTATGAATGTGTTTATGAGATGTACAATTCGTTCCACAAAGTGCATAATAAGTTTCTTCGCTATTCACATAAGCTTTGTGAATAATTCCTTTTTCCAATAAAGTCTGAATAGTTCTGTAAAGTGTAACCCGGTCGTTATTTATAAATTCTTTTTGAATAGAAGAAGCCGGAACCGCTGTCTTATAATCGTTCATATACTCTAATAGGTCAACACGCGTAGGCGTTAGTTTCAACTTCCTATTTTTTAATACTTTATGTGAAAAAAGAGCTTCTTTCTCCATTATTAAAATTTTAACTGTACACCCAAAATTATATTTCTTCCAAGATCATCGGCAAAATAACGTTGCCTGTTCAGATAATCTCGGTATTGTTCATTTAGTAAATTTTCAGCTTTAAAGGTAAAACGAAATGGCAAATTGGCAATATTGGTATTAATACTAAGCTTTACTCCCATTAAGTTATAACCTTTTGGAGGAGCGACAAAATCTTGTTCTTCATTTAACTGAAATTGTTCAAAAACATATTGGTTGTTTATTTCAACAAACAGTTGATTCACAAGTTTTTTATTTCCCCATTTTATATTGCTGAACCTATACTCAACACTTGCAAAAAGGTTATTGGATGGAATATTTATCAATGGAAGATCATCCGATCTATCTTCGCCTCTAATATAACTGTATTTCAGCATAGCATTCAATCTATTCTGAAAATTATATCGCCCTACAAAATCCCAACCGTAGATCATTGCATTGGTTTGTTCGTATTTGAACACTGGAAATGCTCCTCTGATCGTTAATCTTATTTCATCCTGAGGATTAAGGAATATATAATCGTTTATGTACTGAAAATAGAGTTGTGATTCTAAGGTCAATGATTTCAGATCATTGTATTCCAAACCTAAAGTCGTTTTAAAAGAATTTTCTGTTTTTAAATCTATATTTCCTTCCTCAATACCACTTACTCCCTGATGCAAACCACCACTATATAGTTCATTTATTGCAGGATTACGCATTGTAAAACCATTACTCAAACTTACTTTAAATCGATCTTCATAATTGTATTTCCCTCCAAGAACAGCACTGATATTGTGATAACTATTGGTATATCTGATTATTCTTCGTGGCAGTGTACTACTGATAGTGGCTGCTTTTTGTAAAGTGTGATCGTAACGAATTCCAAGCTCAAGATCAAAGGCATTTATAGTCTTAGAATTACTGATAAAAATACCGGATTCGTATTGAAGATAATCTGGAATTAAAGGTAAAATTCCAGTTTCGGGATTATTGGTATTATCAATCGCATTGAATTGTAAGCCTGTTTTGAATTGAAGATCATTATCAAAGTTCTTCTGGAATTTACTTTCGAGAAATAGGGAATTCTGTAAAAGGCTCAATGTTGGTGTTTTAGTTCTGCCCCCTCTTCTTATATCAAATTCTTTACGATTATTAATTTGAACTGCTACTGTAAAATCGAACCACTGACTATTATCTATAAAAAATTTATTATGTAATTTGAACAAATGATGGTGGACTTTCTGCTTTGGAGCTTCAATTTTATAACTGAATTTTTCTTCTGTAAAAAACGGAACTTCATTATTCAAAGCAAACTCAAGGTCTGTTAAATTTCCAATATGACTTCCGCGTAAAACACCAATAGAAGTATTAAATGTGCTGGCGTAAAAATCGAATAAGACTTTTTCTGATACCGCCATTTCAAGTTGTACCGCTAAATTGGCTTCTTGAGTACCAGTGTTATTCAAAAAATAATTGGCTGCTTTTCTATCTCCTATTTTCTTTAGTGTGCCATTGACTTTCCATCCAATTAATCCTGAGTATTGTTCCAACTGAAGATTCAGTCCGTTACCACGACCATTGGTTTCATAGAAGTAAGAAGTTCTTCCATGTAAAAAAGACTCTTTTTCAATTCTATCTGGTTCAACTATTACTATATTACCCAAATTTGAGCCCATATATTCTAGAGCACCAACGCCTTTTACCACCTTTAGCTTATTGGCAACTAATGGATCAATTTCAGGACTATGATCGTACCCCCATTGTTGTCCGCTTTGACTTACACCATTATTTAAAATGGTTAGTCGATTACCAAACATTCCCTGCACAACTGGCTTTGCTATACCAGACCCGGTTTTCAGAATACTTACTCCGGTGATCTTTTCTAATTGTCCAGAAAGGTTTTCCTCAGCATTATCTATTATTCCCTGATTACTTACAACACTTGTGCTTTGTATTGCATCATTATCTGATTTTTCAGAAATGGTGACACTTTCTAAAGTATTGATGGTATGTCCTAAAGACAGAAACAAAAGGGTATCTTTACTTAAATTAACCGTAATTTGTTTTGGTGTACAGCCAACATGACTGAACCTTAGGTCATAAGTTCCTTTACATAGTTTTTCAAATTGAAAAAAACCATCCTTATCTGTTACTGTTCCCATTTCTTTATTAACCAATAGAATTGAAACAGCATTTAAAGGGCTATCTACACCTTCATCTTCCACATAGCCCTGAAGACTTAAGTTACATGTCTGGGCAGAAACATTAGAGGTAAAGACAATAAATAACAAACTAAAAAGCAATATAGCCTCAAGTTTTAAATTGAGGCTATATTGCTTAAACGGATTAACAAATATTTTAAATGCTAGTAAAACTTCGATAAATTTTAATAAAAAAGTATGTACATTTGAAAAACCAAAGTAGCAGCCAGTAGCATTGTTACAGCTGCACTTTGAATATCCTTATTAAAATATCTACCACTAAATTCAGTGAAGCTATCTTTTATTCAACTGTGATATTGAAATCTACTTCAATATCAATTTCTCCTGCAGAGTTGGTAATGTCTCCGTCAGAAACACCAGATGCATCTTTTACTGGATCATGCTTTAAAGTAATCGATAAAACACCGTCAGCAGCATCTCCTGTAGTTAATACTGAACTTAATCCAATAGGGAAACCATCAGCATCAGCATCGTTATAAGCAACACTCAAACCACTTACAGTACTTTCAAAAAAGAACTGGTGTTCTTCATCTTCCTCTTCAATTTCTTCTGTAATATTTTCAGCAGGTTCTTCTTGTTCATTCAACAAAGTCAAAACACCACTATAAGTAGTGTTTGCCTGTAAAGTACCATTAGTTACAACGGGAGCATCACCACCCTCACCGTCTAAATCTTCAAATCTCAGCTCAACTACATCACTACCATCACTTGAAGCAAGCGTGTAAACAAGCGTAGTTATTACTTCTTCTTCATTCGGAATATCCGGATCATCGTTATCACAAGAACTTAAAACAAGTAAGGAAGTAAATAAACTGAATAATAATATTTTTTTCATGAATATGTTGTTTAAAGTGCAAATATAAACAACAATTGCAACATCGTTGCAACTAAAAGAGAGTTTTAATTAATTATTAGAGTTTATTATGAAAACTGATTACGATATTTTGATAAGAGGCTTCGACGATGCTCAGCTACCGAATTTATGCGGTCAGTGATTGGACTTGCACACAAGCTTGTCGAACTGACTTTACAATAATTTTCGTAATAAGGTCTAATATCACACTACTATACATTTTCATTGTTTCTTTAGAAAATGTTTGCTTTTATTACAAAAAGTCTCCACTTTTCAGGTATCCGTTGGTCTGGAGACACAACGGAGGTAAGTAAATGTATAGTAGTATGGTCTAATATATAAAATTGAAATAAAGTAATTTTTGAAACAAATATTTATCAGTCTCGTCTAAATGGTAAAAAATACTATATGTCTATTCAAACAAATTTTTCAGAAGAGAATTGGGATTTGATCAGTAACGTACCTCAACTAGTTGGTTTAGCTTGTGCTACCTCTGCCAATAGTGGTATTTTCGGAACCATGAAAGAATCAATGGCGAGTGTTCAGGGAATGATGGAAGGTGTTAAGTTATTTGAAGGAAATGAATTAATAGCTGCTATTGCTCCGAAGCCTGGAAGTTTCAGTGAAACTAAAGATAAAGCCATGAAACAAAAAGAATGGGTTATGGCAAAAGTTAAAGGCAATATTCAAAAACCAGAAGAAATGCTTGAGCTTGCTAAAAATGAAGCTGTAAATGCTGTTAGTGCAGTTGCAGAATGTTGTTCAGAGGAAGATGTAACAGATTATAAAAACTACCTTGTAAGTATTGCTGAAAAAGTTGCTGCTTCAGCTAAAGAAGGTGGTTTCCTTGGATTTGGTGGAACACAGATAAGTGAAGGCGAAATTGCATTTATTGAAGATTTAAAGGCTAGTTTAGGCGTTTAACATTGCTGTTCTTTCTTAATATAGAGAGACTGTCAGGACCATTCGTTTCTGACAGTCTTTACTGTTTTTTAAAAAAATTTGATCGAGTCTGTTTCCAACTCAAATTCACCAGCTTTTTTATCGTAGTTGATAAAACCTATTCTAATTATATTTCCTAATTTTTCTTCAGAAATCACTTTACCACTTGCTCGTCCCATCTGATATTCATGTGCTAACTTGGTTTTGAATTCTATGACTTGCCACTCCCCTTTTGTATCGGGTAAAATATATTTATAATTGGGTAAATAAAAAGCTTCTTCTGTTTCCAATACAAGTGCAAAATTGAAACCACTACTTCTATAATAAATTTCTAATTTTTCATATTCAGAAAGGTCATATTTACCAAAAGGGCAACGAATGGATGCAAAACCGCCATTATTGTCCAGCGAAACTTTTCCTTTGAATAAAAGACTATTCTGATTCAATATTCCGGTACTGTCAGAAAGTCCTCCCATGACTCCATCATTAATAGTGTACCAATCTCTGCCACTCTTTACTATACCAAAATCAATAACAAATGCTGTTTTAGTTGTTTGAAGTTCCATTATATCCTTATTTCCAAACTAACCCAATATGCGCTTAAATTGTTCAGTGCCTGACGATGTATCATTTAAAATTGAAAAAATCAAAAGAGCTTTCAACTATAAGTATAGTCGTTAGAAGATTTTCAATAATAAAGGCTTTATTTTTGCACTCTCTAAAACTCAAATATATTCAAAATTAATGGAGCATTTATTAGACGCTTATAAAAAGAAAGAGCCTGCTATTGTATTCGAATGGAATGATCCGGAAACAGATGCACAAGGTTGGGTAGTGATCAACTCGTTAAGAGGAGGTGCTGCCGGAGGAGGAACCCGTATGCGAAAAGGTCTGGACAGACACGAGGTAGAATCCCTTGCAAAAGTGATGGAAATAAAATTTACCGTTTCTGGTCCTTCGATCGGAGGTGCTAAGTCAGGTATTAATTTCGATCCTAATGATCCACGTCGCGACGGTGTATTGAAACGTTGGTACGAAGCTGTTTTCCCATTATTGAAAAATTATTATGGTACTGGTGGCGATTTGAATGTAGATGAATTACATGATGTTATTCCAATAACGGAAGATCTTGGTTTATGGCATCCACAGGAAGGTATCGTTAATGGACACTTTAACCCACGAAAAGCTGAGAAAATTCATTTGATCGGTCAGCTCAGACAAGGAGTTTCAAAAAAACTGGAAAACCCTGAATACACCCCTGATTTAAAAATGGCTTACACAGTTGCCGATATGATAACTGGTTATGGTGTTGCTGAATCAGTTATCCATTATTACGATATATGGCATCAGAAACCTGATTTAGAAGGAAAAAGAATAATAGTTCAGGGCTTTGGAAATGTTGCCGGAGCAACGGCTTACTATTTAGCGCAGAGTGGAGCCAAGATCGTAGGGATTATTGATAAAGATGGTGGAATAATCGATGAAAAAGGCATGGACCTAAAAGCGATCACCAAATTATTGAAAGAAAGAGATGGAAATAAGTTGAAAGCTAAAGGAATGCTATCTTTTGATGAAGTGAATAAAAAGATCTGGGACACACCTGCCGATATTTTTATTCCTGCGGCGGCTTCAAGATTATTGAATAAAGATCAAATGGAAAGAATGCTGAAAGCGGGTGTAGAATGTATTTCAGCAGGTGCAAATGTGCCTTTCAAAGATCAGGATTACTTTTTTGGTCCGACTGCTGAATTTGCAGATCAGAATTTAAGTTTAATTCCAGATTTTATTGCTAACTGCGGAATGGCGCGTGTGTTTGCTTATTTAATGAGTGAAGATGGTGTGGAAATTAGTGATGAAGCTATTTTCGGTGATGTTTCTTCTGTTATCAGGAATGCCTTTTTTGATATTTTCAAAGAAAGTACTTCTAAGTTAAATATTAGCAAAACAGCTTTGGGGGTTGCTTTGAAGAAGATTAATGCTTGAATTGCTTAATCTTCAATAAAACTTTTTGAAACCATTGGTTTTCTAATGAAAAACCAATGGTTTTTATTTTCCACAACATTTTTTATACTTCTTACCAGATTTACAAGGACAAAGGTCATTACGACGAACTCTGATTGTGTTTTTGTAGGGGATGTGAACTAAAGCATCTTTAAAAATCTGATAATTGTGGTGTATAGTATCATAATTAATGTGATCTGGATAAAACTTTATTATATCAACCGCTTTTTCACCAAAATTATACGCTTCTTTAAATTGTCTTTTTTCAAAATAAATACCAGCAAGATTATGAAATAAAACTCCTAATTGAGGAGATTTATTATCATAAAAATCTTCATATATCTTCACTGATTTCATTAAATAAGTTAGTGCTTTATCAAGCTTCCCTTGATATAAATAGTTAGCACCAAGATTATTATATGAAATTGCTAAACTCGAATCTTGCTCTTTTATTTTCAACTTATATTCTATTGCTTTAATAAGACTTTTTTCAGCTGCATTCCGTTCCTTTAAATCTTCATAACTTGATGCAATGTTATTATATGCAACTGAAATTATATTATTTTGCTCCGGAAAACTTTTTTCAAGTTTGTCAATACAATTTTGTATATATTCTATTGATTTTTCATACTCGTTATTAAGATAAAATATTCGTCCTATCCTATTATATGAATTAGCAATTTCAAGTTCATTATTAGCTAAATCAAGTATCATAAGTTCATAATTAATTGAATCAGTATATTCTTTATTATCTTCAGAATAATTTGATTTGATCAATAAGTTCTTTAGCTTATCATCACTTAAATCATCTTCATATCTTTTATAAAGTTCATTTTTCCTATCATGTAAATCAGCATCTCTTAAAGCGGTAAAAAGTGGATACACAATTTCATCTATTCTTCTTTGAACAGGATAATTTTTGGCTTCGGCTTCTTTTAATTGGCTTTCAAGCAATTTAATTTTAAGCTCTAGTTGTTTATACTCTTCTTTAGTTCTAAAGTTTTCGTCAAACCGTTGTAATAACATACTGCGGCTTGGTGTTTCAACGGGCAAATTAGGAAAACGGATTACTGATAAACTTCGCCAGGTATAAATATCACTAGCCCTTCGAGTAAAGTCAGGCATATCCATTTCATTCATCCAAAAAAGAATGGGTATTTCCAGATCAGCAAGTAGTTCTCGGCTAAAATTAAATGCCTGCAATTTATCGGGATTATCTTTTATGTAATAATCCAAATTATTGATAATGATTCCCTTTATTTCAAGCTGTTCCTTTAAAATATTTTTCAATTGCTGAATGATGCTCAAAGCATTTTCGTCTTCATCCAGTGCCATTTCTACTATTTGAATAGCATTTTCTGTTAACTTATTCTTTACTTGTTGATTTACTTGTTGCCTAAGGTGAAAATTATCGGCAGTAGCAAACAAAAATCCAAATCCTTCTCTTTTAAAGAAACGAGTTATGCGATTTATCTGTTCAAAATAGGTATCATCATATTTATCAGTGTTCACATTTGAAGAAGTCGGCTTCATCTTTATCTAGTTTTTGGGCATCTATAAGTGCATCTCTTAAAACCGGATGAATATCATACCAGTATGACCCATAGTAAGAAAGTATAGACAGATTATGTCTTAAATCTAATGCAGCTCTATTTCTTGGAGCATCATTTGATTTAGCAACTGAGATCAAAATTTCTTCATAGTCTTGTTCTGTAATAATTTCTCCATCTTCCGTTTTATAAGCAGATAAGCTCCTTTTATAATCATCTCGAATACGCCAATATGCTTTACAATAGTCTGTCTTTGTAATCTTAGCTCTCTCCCAATCTAGAGCACTATTAGCAGCAAGATCTAACATTCTGAATAGGTCTCTAATACAACCACCAGACTTAATAATAAAACCTTTTATAATATCTTCTTCAAATAAAGAAACATCCAATCGTTTTTCAATTATCTTATATAAAACATTAATACCCTCATCATTTACAGAGCCATTTTTATTCTTAACCTTTATCATTGTTAGCTCAACAATACTATCAAAATATGAGCGAATGACATTAAACAAACGATGATAGCAAAGCGAGATTGGAAAGGTAAAAATGATATTCGTATTAATTCGAGTAAGAATTGAAGCGTAATTTGCAAAAAGATCTTCAGCACGGGGTAAGTCTAATTTATCAAGGTCTTCAATAATTATTAATAATCTATCTTTAGAGCTCCCTAATATTTTAAGGTTAATATCATTAATGAGTGCATTTGTAACCTCTATTAAGTCACTAAGCTTTTTATCTATGGTCTCGGTAACTACTCTTTTATAATCACCTCCCATCTTAACAGAAGATTTTAAACTACCTACTGATTTAAGTAGCATACTAAATGGTGAGTTTTCTATTTCAGCAGATGTTCTAAACTCTATTACTTTTCTGACTTCTTGAGAGTTAAACCAAGCATTTGCAAGATTTAAGTAGTCAGGAGAAACTCTGATATTTTCTTTTTGAACAAAATTAAGTAATTGTTCTAGGATAGCAATAATAATATCAATATGTGAAAGACTAAGTGCATCCAACTCATCAAATACAGAGAAACTAATTGTATAATAAGAATCAGAAATTTTGTGAGCCAATTTATTCAATTCAGTACTTTTTCCACATCCTCTATAACCTGAAAAAAGGATTTTAGAATTTTCATTTAAGTTTCTTAGTAAATTTCTTTCAAGCCCTTTAACTTGATTCTCTTCTCTTCCTATATACGTATCCACATAAAACTCATCAAGCTCATCAATTTGTAATGGCTCACTTTTCAATGATTTATATACATCATTTAATACTTCAGCTTTTTGAAGTGGAATCGGTTTTCTCATTCAGGTTCTTTTAATACTCTTACAAATATACTATAATAAGTGATCCTATTTCAATCTCTATTATTCTCCGCATCACATCTACTGACTTTCTTTTAACTAAGTCAAGACATTAAAATAAATATTGTATTATTTTCATTTTGGCGATTAAAATCTGCTTTTTCAGCATAAACAATTAGTATTTACGAAAGCTTAAACTTCAAGTACTTCCCTATTAATTAAGATGAAAATTGAGCAACAAAAAAAGCCCGAACCTTGAAAAGATTCGGGCTTTGATTTTTACTTTATCTAAAAATTACTTTTTGATAAATTTCGCTGTTATAATCTCGCCATTAATTTGCTGAACCTGTAAGAAATATGTTCCTGTTGACAAGTCTGTAATATCTAAGTTTATATGACTTTGATTTCCATTAAAATCAGATGATTTAACTACTTTTCCTGTAATATCAATTACAACTACTGTGAAGTCTTCAGAAATTGAACTTAACTCGATGTTCAATACATCAGAGGCTGGTACAGGATAAACATCAACCGTAACAGCTTCAGAACGATTCAGTGAAATCACATCTGAAACGATCTTTGTAATTCCGTCAAAATCTGTAGCCAATAATCTGTAGTAACTTGTTAACGGTACATCAACATCTATATAAGTATAAGCTGTTGGTGTACTTGAATTACCCGCTCCGTTGATCAAGTCAATTGTATCGAAGTTAATTCCATCTTCTGAACGCTGTAAAGTGAAGTAATCATTTTCTGTCTCGGTTGCAGTTGTCCAGAAAATCTCGTTATTTGTATCTACTATACGACCATCAAAATCAATTAGCTCTATTGCCGTTACTACACATGCAAACTGACTCGCTGAAACTGTTGCTGAACAGTCAGGATTATTTACTGAATTGATAACATAATCAAAAGCTGATCCTGTATCAAAGAAATCTGTTGTAAATGAACCACTTACTGTTGTTCCATTCAATGCTGCATCAGATGTTGAACTTATCGTGTAAGAATCACCGAATGCTCCTTCAATTGTAATCGTTAACTGATATTGAGAATCGGCATCATTACAAACACCTGATACCATTACAAATAAGTCATCACAATTAAATTCTTCTTCTTGTTCTGCAAATCCAAAATCACTTTCTGCTATTACATCCTCACCTGAACCAACTGTTATTTCATAAGAGTTAGCCCCCGTATTAAGTAAATCGCCCGTATAAACTACCTCTACTGTGTAATCACCCGGTTCAACTTCAGTGAATGTATAATTACCATCTGCATCTGTAGTAACAGAATCTATAATGTTACCATCTGCATCGATCAGGTTAACAGTTACACCTTCAATACCTGATTCATCTGTTCCCTGAGTTCCGTCTCTATTTGAATCACCATAAACGGTACTACTAATTGAGCCTTTTTCGACACATTCTTCTCGTAAAATATCAATTGCATTCGATAATGCGAAACAACCTTCAAGGTCAGCTACTAAATTACTTTCTGGTAAAGTAATTTCACCATCAAAGTTTAACAACCAGATCTGACATGTTCCGGCTGGTGCGCCTGTAAGGTCGAAATCAGTGTTTGAAATATCTTGTGTTGCTAAGATATTCGTTCCTCCACCATCGGTAATTACGAATAAACTTGATTCACTTGAACCTGCATCATCAATAGTAACTGAAACGATATCGCCACTTTCTCCGATACAAATAGATGAAACATCTGAACTAATCACGCCACCTGTAACTTCACATGGTTCCGGACATTCTTCTCGTAAAATATCAATTGCATTCGATAATGCGAAACAACCTTCAAGGTCAGCTACTAAATTACTTTCTGGTAAAGTAATTTCACCATCAAAGTTTAACAACCAGATCTGACATGTTCCGGCTGGTGCGCCTGTAAGGTCGAAATCAGTGTTTGAAATATCTTGTGTTGCTAAGATATTCGTTCCTCCACCATCGGTAATTACGAATAAACTTGATTCACTTGAACCTGCATCATCAATAGTAACTGAAACGATATCGCCACTTTCTCCGATACAAATAGATGAAACATCTGAACTAATCACGCCACCTGTAACTTCACATGGTTCCGGACATTCTTCTCGTAAAATATCAATTGCATTCGATAATGCGAAACAACCTTCAAGGTCAGCTACTAAATTACTTTCTGGTAAAGTAATTTCACCATCAAAGTTTAACAACCAGATCTGACATGTTCCGGCTGGTGCGCCTGTAAGGTCGAAATCAGTGTTTGAAATATCTTGTGTTGCTAAGATATTCGTTCCTCCACCATCGGTAATTACGAATAAACTTGATTCACTTGAACCTGCATCATCAATAGTAACTGAAACGATATCGCCACTTTCTCCGATACAAATAGATGAAACATCTGAACTAATCACGCCACCTGTAACTTCACATGGAACAATATCTTCATCACAAGCACAGTTATCTGCATTATAAGTTGTCCCATCCGGACAATCTGGTGTATTTACTGCTACACAATTTACCTCATCAAAAGTATCAATTGTTACATCACATCCATCATCAATAGTTGGTTGCTCACCACTCACTTCCCATGTACATAATGTCGTATTAAATGAAGCCGTTTCATAACAAGCTATTGTTGGTTGTTCTGGTTGATCACCATTTACTTCCCACATACATATTGCAGTATTGAAGGTAGCAGTTTCGTAACATGCTGTTTCTGGTGCTTCTGGTAATGTACAAGAACCATCATCCGAGTTTGCTCCCGGATTATAGTTGGTTGCACAAGGATCGGTACATCCGGTAACTACATCTGTATCACATGAACAATCTACCGAGTTAAAAGATGTTCCTTCCGGACAATCAGGTGTATTTACAACTATACAATTCACATCATCGAAAGAATCATTTGTGATATCACATCCATCGTCAATTGTTGGTTGGTCCCCACTTACTTCCCACATACATGTTGCTGTATTGAATGAAGCAGTTTCATAACATGCTGTTGTTGGTTGTTCTGGTTGATCACCACTTACTTCCCACATACATACTGCTGTATTGAAAGTAGCAGTTTCATAACACGCTGTTGCAGGTGCTTCTGGTAATGTACAAGAACCATCATCCGAGTTTGCTCCCGGATTATAGTTGGTTGCACAAGGATCGGTACATCCGGTAACTACATCTGTATCACATGAACAATCTACCGAGTTAAAAGATGTTCCTTCCGGACAATCAGGTGTATTTACAACTATACAATTCACATCATCGAAAGAATCATTTGTGATATCACATCCATCGTCAATTGTTGGTTGGTCGCCACTTACGTCCCACATACATGTTGTTGTATTGAATGAAGCTGTTTCATAACATGCTGTTGTTGGTTGCTCTGGTTGGTCGCCACTTACTTCCCACATAC
>JAHDFD010000009.1:0-102262 GCA_020628375.1 Chitinophagales bacterium
ATATTTAGTTCTAACAGATTATTGCTGTATGGGAAACTATTGTCAAAACTCTAATAAACTTGCATCATTAGAAAAAAGAACTTTTCTACCATTTTCATTATAAACCGATAAGCGTACCGGACGGATATATTTAATTTCCTTAATGAACTGTTGTTCGAAAATATCTGCAATTGTTATTATTGTCGGATACCCAGAAAGAATGCCGCCATTGTTTACCGGAGGCTCATCTTCTTCACAAGCTATTGCATAATTATCTTTATGTAGGTCAAATAATTCTTGTATTTCAGTTTCACTTAATGCACGACTGTAAATACTCAACTCATCGATCGTACTCTGTAATCGAGGAATAGCGTCGCCAGAATAAGTATGACAAGGTGAATCGGAAATATAAAGCGGACTATCGTCTGCTACATTTACTATCTCGCTCGTTATTTGTTCTTCTATTAAAATGCCGTTTCTATAAACACTACTTTTTGTACCATTTCTTGTAAAGGTTATCATACTCCAACAAAGTGTATCATATTCCTCTACAAAAACATTTCCGTTTAAACTATACTCTCGCAATTGAACGCCTATTCTGTTTTCAACTACCGGCATATTTGCATACATACCACTGTAATTGAACTCTAACATTTGGTTGGCATTGCAAGTTTGTCTTTTTCCTAAAATATTCTGTCGTGCCCCAGATACGATATCGATCCAGAATGAAATCGTAAAATCGTTGGTACCAAAATAGCCATTTACATCACCATAAAAATGAACATAATCATCACCATCGAAATAAAGTGCTGAACCATTAATACCTTCAACACATTCTGGTGAACCATACATAACACCATCACCTCCAATACCTGTTTCATCTACTAAATCACAATTATCGAATGAATAGTGAGCAATTAAATCCGGGATAGGTTGTGCAGAAAGAGAAAGACAACACGAGAATAAGAATAAGTAGATCAATTGCATAAAGGAATTAGTTTATTGTCAACCCACAAAATTAAAACAAAAGTTACGAACATTAAACATTTTCACATATCAGGAAGATACTTATTCATAGACATAGGTATTTCAACAAATATTAGGGAAAAAGAGAATCGAACAATAGTTTTGTAGTGTTTTTGCGTTATATAACTTGCAAATCCTAAAAAATGTTAACACTTAATTACATTTTAACTTTCTGCAAGTCTCAAACAAACCGAACGAACATGTATATGTTAGAAATTGGGTTCGTTTTATTTGATCGAAAAAATATTATTTAATTATAAACTATCAATTATGAAGTTCACAAAAATTAGTGCTTGGTTGCTTATTTTAGGAGTTTTTTTCCTGTTAAGCGAATCATGTGTTGCCCAGAAAAAAGGTAAGAAAAAGAAGAAGGGTAAAGTTGAAGAGGTTGTAAAAGAAGAACCAAAAGAAGAGGTCAATCCTTTTAACGAATTTGGTTGTGCTCGTTTCGGCGATGATAAGCAAAAAACATTAGAGTCAGCTTCTTTATACACTGAATTCTATAAGCAAAAAGATTATGATTCTGCATTACCACACTGGCGTTATGTATTCGATAATGCACCTGGTTTACGTCAGAATACTTTTGTACGTGGTGAGAATATGTACAAAGAAATGATCGAGGCAGAAACCGACGAAACCAAAAGAGAGGAACTAATCGCTGTTTTATTTGAAATTATTGAAAAGCGTGGTGATTGCTGGGGACAAAAAGGTTCAGCTTTAGGACGAAAGGCATTCTACATTGCGTCTTATTATGAAGGAAGAGATCAGGAAGTATTCGACCTTTTCGATGAAGCAATGGAAGTTGATGGTAACAATACAGATCCGGAAATTTTCCCTCCTTACTTAGGTTTATTATATAATAAAGTACGTGCAGGAGAAGTAGAAAAGTCAAAATTCGACGCACTACTTCAGAAAGCAAATGGAATTTGTGATCACAATATCTCAAATAACACTGAAAATGTTGCTGCATACCAAGCTGCTAAAGATAAAATCGGAAGTTTTCAGGGTAATGTTGCTACTTTAGAGGACTTAGATGCTAAGAATGCAATTAGCGATTGTGCTTCTTGTAAAGCATACTACCAACCAAAGTTACAAGCCGATCCTAACAGTTTGGATATAATCAAATCTTACTATGCTACTTTGGCAAAGTTCGAATGTAAAAAAGATCCTGAATATTACAGAATGATCGTAAAGCGTGCCGATATCGATCCTGATGCGCCACGTGGTTTGATCTATACTGCTGGTAATATCAAATATAAAGAAAAAGATTATCAGGGAGCAAAAGCATACTTCAATCGTGCTTTGACAATGTATTCAGATGATCCTGCAACACAAAGTAAGATCCGTTATACATTAGGTAATCTGGCTTATAGTGAAAAGAATTATGCTGAAGCTAGAAATCTTTACAATGCAGCTTTACCAGGAATTACTGATAACGAGAAAAAAGGTAAGGTAAAAATGAAGTTGGCAAACATCGCCTACAGAAACGATAAAGATTTTCCAACAGCTCGTAACCTTGCTGAAGAAGCAGCAGCTTTACGTCCTAATTGGGGTGATCCTTATATGTTAATTGGTCAGCTTTATGCTTCTAGTGGTAAGAAGTGTGGTCCGGGAACAGGTTGGGATAGCCAGGTAGTAACTTGGTGTGCTGTTGATGCTTGGTATAAAGCGAAAAAAGTAGATCCTTCAGTTGCTGAAAAAGCACAGTCTAAGATCAATAAATACTCAGCTTATTTCCCTGCAAAAGACGTAGGATTCATGAAAGGTTATACCAATGGTCAGTCTTATACTGTTGGTTGTTGGATTCAGCGTTCTACAACCGTTCGTTTAAAATAATTCATTTAAAGAATTATAAGAAAAATACCGAGGCGTTCAATACGTTTCTATATTCAAAAGCATCTGCTACAATAAAGTAACAGATGCTTTTTTCGTTTATAAATTTGAATCCTTTAAATGCACTTTTTCTATTCAAAAACAATATTCGACGATTCAGAACAGTTCTTATTCGGCTGAAAATAATTTCACCCACTTAATCTGTTTTCCTATGAATATTCAGAAAATGTTACTCACCATCATTACCAGCTCTTTCCTATTTCTAAATGTATTTGATTGTTTCGCACAAAAGAAAAAGAAGAAAAAAAGTAAAAGTGAAGAACCAATATCAATAACTCAAAAGCAAGTAGATTCATATAATGAATTCGGTTGTGATCGTTTTGGCGAAGACAAAGAAAAAACGATGGTGGAAGCTTCTTTATATACTGAATTCTATAAGCAAAAAGATTATGATTCTGCATTACCACACTGGCGTTATGTATTTGAAAATGCACCCGGCTTACGTCAGAATACTTTTATACGTGGCGAGAATATGTATAAAATATTTATCGAAGAAGAAACTGATAAAACGAAAAAGGAAGAACTTATATCGACTTTATTTGAAATTATTGAAAAGCGAGGTGATTGTTGGGGACAAAAAGGTTCAGCTTTAGCTAGAAAAGCCTTTTATATTGCAAGTTATTACAAAGATCGGGATCAGGAAGTTTTCGACTTGTTCGATAGAGCAATTGATTTAGATGGCAACAATGCTGATCCCGAAATTTTCTATCCTTACTTATCAATGCTATTTGCTAAGGTTAACTCTAAAGAAGTAAGTCGAGAAAAATTCGATGTGGTTTTTGATCAGACAATTGAAGTATGTACTTATAACATTGAAAATTCAACCGAACAGGCTAGCAACTTTGAACAGCTTCAAAAAAAGCTAAATAAACTCTTAGGCAAAGTACAGTATATCGATGATAGAACAGTTCGGGGAAGCATTAAAGACTGTGCTTCTTGTAAGGCATACTATCAACCAAAATTACAGGCTGATCCTGAAAACTTAGATATCATTAAATCATATTACGGCACTTTGGCAAAGTTCGATTGTAAAAAAGATCCCGAATATTTCAGAATGATACTTAAGCGGGTTGCCATAGATCCCAATGTGCCACGCAGCTTGATTTATATGGCTGGCAATATTCGTTATAAAGAAAAAGACTATAACGCTGCTAAAAAACATTATAAAAGAGCTATTGATCTTTATGATAATGAGCCGGAAGTTTTAGGTAAAATTCAATACTTATTGGCGAGTATGGCTTATAGTGAACAGAATTACGAAGAAGCCCGAACATATTACCGGAAAGCCCAAACAAACATTACCGATAATGAGAAAAAAGCTAAAGTTATGTTGAAACTTGCAGAAATAACTTACAGAAATGATAAGGATTATTCTGCCGCCCGAAAACTTGCGGAAGCTGCTGCAGATCAGCAACCAGATTGGGGTGCTCCCTATATATTGATAGGTCAGCTTTATGCTTCAGGAGCTAAGAATTGTGGAAACGATTGGGATAAACAGACGGTTTATTGGTGTGCGGTAGATGCATGGAAAAAAGCCCAAAGAATAGATAATTCTTTTTCCGAAAAAGCACAGAAAAACATTAATAAGTACACACAATATTTCCCTACAAAAAAAGAAGCATTTATGCGTGGTTATACTGAAGGAAATCCGTATGATGTTGCTTGTTGGATACAACGAAAGACAACTGTTCGTGTAAGGTGAAAATTCCGTTAATTATGTTCATAAGAACAGATAAACGAATAATTTTACCCTCCGTATGTACAATTGGATAAAATATGGCTTTATAGTCGCAGCTTTACTGCTTAGTGCTTGCTCGAAAGAGGAAATCACTGAAGTTAAGGTTGGTCAGGAGTACAATACCAAATTAGAGATTGCTTACGATGTAGAAATTTTATACAGCGAAGAAGCACAAGTGAAGGTAAAAGTTACTGCACCAACGCTTCTTCGTTATAAATCGGGAAATCCTTATACCGAGTTTCCCGACGGAATTAAGGTAGAATTCCTGAATGAAAAACAAAAAACGACCAGCTATTTAACCGCTTGTCATGCAACCAAAAAAGACAAGAAAAACGAAATAATTGCTACCGATGATGTAGAAGTCCTGACCGGAAAAGGAGATATACTCAGAACGGAACATTTGATATGGAAAGATCAGGCAAAACGTATTTATGGTGATTCAGTGGTTACGATCATTACACAAACAGAACAGATAACCGGCACTGGATTTTCTGCAAATCAGGACTTCAGTGAATATGAGATTCAGAACCCCAGAGGTTTCAAAAAAATAGATCGTAAAAATCTGAATTTAGATTAATTCGCCTATTATTTCAAAGCGTTCAAATACTTTTACAGTATGCGGTGCATCTTCTAATTCAGCAGTCAAATCCTGACCTGCCCAGTGTTCGTAGTGTTTACCATTTCTCCATAAACGGCTTGCACTTACATCGTATATTTTTCCTTGAAAAGCGACCCATATTTCTTCTTTATCCTGCCCATTTCTTAATGCCAATTGTGAGCGCTTATATTGTTTCATATTAAAAGTAGTTTGTAATTTTGAACTTTAAATCATATTCCTTATTCAACAAAAGTATGGTGATGAGATATTTTATAATACTATTTATCTGTTTTACTACACTTCAATTAAAAGCACAGATCAGTGCCAATATTTATGAAGATGAAAATATTAGCGAAATTGTCAAAGCGCACCATACCATAGCCATTTTACCTATGGATGTTTACATAAATGATTTCAGAAAAGAAAAAAATAGGTGGAATGATGCAGAAATCAGAGAGTTTAGGAAGGAACACCAAACTTCTTTTCAGGAAAGAATGTATTTCTGGTTGGATAAGATACAAGAAAAATCTAAAGTTAAACGACATATACAACAGATAGATATCACAAACAAATTACTCAGAAAAAATAGAATTTACTCTTCTGAGGACTTATTGTCTTATCCACCCGATGAACTTGCTGAGTTATTAGGTGTTGATGCTTTTTTTGCAGGGGAAATCACATTAGCCCACACTTTTAATCAATCGGGAGCTGCGGTTTTGGCTATTTTAGCTAACGCTTATATTACTACCGGAGAAGCGGATGTATCTATAGGTTTGTTTTGCGGCGAAGAAAATCAGCTTATATGGAGTTTCAACAGAGTAACACAAAGTAATTTTATAAATACTCCCAAACGCTTAGCTGATTATTTAATAAAGCGTTTTTCAAAACAACTACCTTATCGCCCGTAGTGGTTATTAAAGTTTGTTATTCTTTCCATATTTTTAATTCATCAAATTTATTCCTTAATAAAAATTGTAGCAATTTCGCTTTATCTTTCTCCCATAATTTGGTGTATTCAACCTGACTAGTTCCTTTTATTCTTTCTATAACCAAAATGCTAGCTTCTATATCTTCTATAATCGAGGGAAATTCATCCAGATCATTAAAGCCTGTACACTCATTCCATTCTTTAGCTATTTGTATATAGCCCACTTTTTTGGCTTGCCACATTTCATGGATTTCGAGGCATAAATAATTAAACTCTTCAGGACGAAATAAAAAACGCTCTTTACTTTGTTGGGAAGCTATAATTATATAATCATCAAAAGCTCCCCAGTAAGGTACTTGTTGACTCCAATAGGTTTTAAAAACTTTCATTAAACTTCAATTCTAACTACAGATAAACCAAAACCATCATTTATCACTCATTATTCATCATCATTAATCCCTTATCTTTGCAGCCCCAAAACTAATAGAGAAAATGTTAGATAAATTAGCAGCCATAAATGCGCGCTATGAAGATGTAAGCCAGCAGTTGACCGATCCGGGTGTTATTGCTGACATGAAAAGGTATAAAAAACTCACCAAAGAATATAAAGATCTGGGTGTTATCGTAGAGGTGTATAAGAAGTACAAAGATGTGATCAGCAATATAGATACAAACAAAGAGATCATGAAAACCGACGATGACCCTGAAATGCGTGAGATGGCGAAAATGGAACTAGACGAACTCGAGACCGCCAAAGAGGAAATGGATGAAGAGATCAAAGTATTACTGATTCCTAAAGATCCGGAAGATGCTAAGAATGCCATTTTTGAAATTCGTGCTGGAACGGGAGGAGATGAGGCAGGTATATTTGCCGGCGATCTTTTCAGAATGTACAGCCGTTATTTTCAGACTAAAAAATGGAAAGTAGAGTTACTGAAAGAAAGTGAAAGTTCTTCCGGAGGTTATAAAGAGATTTCCATGAACGTTATTGGAGCAAATGTTTATGGTGAACTGAAATATGAAGCTGGCGTACACAGGGTACAGCGCGTTCCTAAAACAGAATCTCAGGGAAGGGTTCATACTTCAGCTGCAACGGTTGCCGTATTACCAGAAGCTGATGAATTCGATGTAGAAATTAAAAAATCCGACATTCGCCGCGATACTTATCGTGCCTCAGGAGCCGGTGGTCAGCACGTAAATAAAACTGAATCTGCCATTCGTTTAACACATATTCCAACGGGTGTAGTTGCTGAATGTCAGGATGGTCGTTCGCAGATCAAGAACGAAGAAATTGCAATGAAAATGCTTTATACCCGTATTTATGAAGCAGAACTGCGCAAACGTCAGGATGAAGTTGCTCAACACCGTAAAACCTTAGTATCAACCGGTGATCGCTCTGCTAAGATTAGAACTTATAACTGGCCTCAGGGAAGAGTTACCGACCACAGAATAAACCTTACTTTATATAATTTAGATTCGATCATTGGTGGCGATATCCAAGGCATTATCGATCAATTAAAAATGGCTGAAAATGCTGAAAAACTGAAAGCAGGCACTAGTGAATAATTGATGGTCGATGAATGATGATTGATCATTCATCAACTATCAATTATCATTCATCAATTACAAAATAGTCTCCTCATAAATCTCATTTAGTGGTCTTCGTTCTGTTTTAGCCTTTAACCAGGGAACAATATCGAGGTATAAGAAAGCACGTTTTCCGTATTTATTCTGTTGCATTTCTGTAAATTGCCTTGAATATTCATAAATAATAGTCCTCCTGTGATCCAAAGCCGCCCTGTAATAATCTTTGAAAAAACGAAGAAACTCTATGGGTTCTTTGTGAGCTTCTCGGTCTTTGTGAAAATAACGCCAGTAATTTTTAACTAGTGTAGGAATAATATATTCATTATCCATATCAAAATGTGCCATCAAAAACATAACTCTTGCATAAGCCTGAATATCTTTTCTGAGCGCAGAATTACTCATATTAATAATTGTCTGAAGATAGAAGATTGATTTATCAGGCTTTCCACAACCAATATACATCCACGCAATTTTATAATAGAAGATCATTAATTTGTGGGCATCTAAGGTGGCAGCATAGCGTTCAAGTCTTTTTAATGTACGATTTTGAATTAGTTCAATACCCTCGTCGAAGGAACCATCCAGGAAATGTTGATTCAAACGTCCCAAATGAACATACATGAACGAAATTATCTTGGTGTTATAATTGAATCGTTCATAATTATCTTTCCTGAACGATTCCAGAATTTGAAGGTGTTTCCTGTGTCCTTCAATATTACGGGTATTATAAGCACTCGTCAATAAATAATGATAGGTTCTGAAAAGTAAATTAATGTCCCTGACAGCGAGATCATTATCTGTTTGTAATAAATTCACTAAAGCACTAGCACTTATAAAACAAGCTTTAAAATCATTCAATATATAATAAAACCATATCTGTGATTGATAATAATACACCTGTTCCATATAACTAAGCAATTCAACAGATATAGTATTTAACTCACCGAAAACCTGCTTTACCTTCTCTTCATCTTCCCTATTTTTTACATGTCCGTTTTCAATATAGAATTTATGAAGCCTGAGTCTTAAGTTACTTAATATTACCCTATTGGCAATAGCGCGGGATTTTTGCTCCGCCATATTCAACATCGTTTCGAGGTCTTCTAATTTTGAACGGGTTATATGTCTCGAATGAATCATTTTTTCAACCTCAACAATATTCAGCGTCATCAAATCTAAATGATGTTTTTCAGCCAGACTTTTGGCTTTTTTCAGAATCTTAAGACTTTCAAGGTATAAACCTTTACCGTATAATATATAAGCAAAATCTAGTAACTCTCTAATCCGCACATTGGGCTTATGGATTTTACTCACCATTCTCAAACTAACAAGTATTTGCTCGTACAAATGACGTTTCAAATTTGAGAACTTCGTTTTATTGATATTATCAAGCTTGTTTAACAGCAAAGCTTCATCTTTCACTTTCTGCTTATCGATTAAGTCAAACAACTTCATATATAATAAAGCATCACTATTATGAATACGCTCAGCATATAAGCGAAAAGTACGTTTTTCCGAACTCGACAAAGAATTCACCAATCTATAAAGGTCGCTTGTTTTAGAAATAGACATAACAATTCAAGTAATAATAAAACTCTGTTTATCAATTATTTGCATTTAAAAAACAACTTTTTAACACCACATTATTCATTAAATATAGCTATTTCTTTAATAAAACTCATTAGATATTTGAATAAAAGGTGGTATATGAAAAAAATAGAAGCAATAGTAAGAGCCTCAAGGTTCGACCAGGTGAAAGAGGCCTTACGTGAAAAAGACATTAACTTCTTTACCTTCTACGAAGTTAAGGGATATGGACATCAAAAGGGGAAAGCACTTTCTTATAGAGGTGCCGTTTATGACGTCGGCTACATCGCAAGAGTAAAATTAGAAATTATCGTTTCTGAAGCATTTGTCGCTCCCGCAATAGAAGCTATATCAATAGCTGCTAAAACAGGAGAAAAAGGAGATGGTCTAATCTACGTTAGCTCGCTTGAAGAAATTGTAAATATCAGATCTGGATTGAGGAACAGCGAGGCTATTAACAAATAAACTTCTCCACTACCCCAGCTTATACGCTACACTCTTGTGCACAAACCCAAATAGCTAGATAAGAAAATTTTAATCTTTAAATAATCAAATAAAATGAATGAAGCTTTAGAAACAGCGCAGGCTGCACTGGCGGCAGCTAATGAGGCAAAATTTATTGCCAATAATCTCTGGCTCTTGGTCGCAACCGTATTAGTATTTATAATGCACTTAGGTTTCGCAACATTAGAAGCCGGGTTTGTTCAGCGTAAGAATGTAGTTAATATACTATTTAAAAATGTAATGATCATTAGCATTGGCTTGCTCACTTATTACTTAATGGGTTTTAACCTTATGTATCCGGGTTTAAATGAAGGTGGATTCTTTGGTTTTTCCGGTTTTGGGTTAATACCACCTGATAATGGAATGACCGCTGCCTATGCAGACTATACTTACTGGACCGACTTCATCTTTCAGGGAATGTTTGCAGCTACTTGTTGTACAATTGTTTCCGGAGCTGTTGCCGAACGTATCAAACTTGTTCCTTTCATTATTTTCTGTATCTTTTTTGTAGCGGTATCCTATCCGATAACCGGTATGTGGAAATGGGGAGCAGGATGGTTAGACGCACGTGGCTTCTATGATTTTGCAGGTTCTACTATCGTTCACTCTGTTGGTGGATGGGGCGCACTGGCAGGTATTATTCTATTGGGACCCCGTAAAGGAAAATATACAGAACGAGGTATTCAGCCCATTCCTGGACATAGTATGCCTTTAGCAGCGGTAGGTGTTTTCTTACTTTGGTTTGGATGGTTTGGTTTCAATGGAGGCTCTGTACTTTCTGCCGATCCTGCATTGGTTTCATTAGTATTTGTAACGACATCGTTAGCTGCTGCTGCTGGTGCGATCGGAGCGTTTATTTGCTCATTTATTTTGTTCAGAAGCTATGATCTTTCAATGGTTTTAAACGGCATTTTAGGTGGTTTAGTTGGAATAACAGCAAGTGCTGATAGTGTATCGGTTACCAGCGCTTTGATTATTGGCTTTGTTGCAGGTGTACTTATACCACTTTCTGTTTCCTTTTTCGACAGGTTAAAGTTAGACGATCCGGTAGGAGCTACTTCGGTACACCTTGTTTGTGGAATATGGGGAACGCTAGCAGTTGCATTATTCGGAAAATACGATGAAGGTGTTGGAGAGTTCAGCGATCAGATCATAGGCATTTTAGCCATTGGAGCATTTACATTCATCTTCGCATTTGTGCTGTTTTTGATCTTGAAAGTAGTCTTTGGTATTCGGGTAGATGAAGAAGAAGAAACTGCCGGATTAGATATCAGAGAACATCAACTTTCTGCTTACTCCTAAGCAAACATCTTGAAGTTAAAAGAACTGAGGTAATTAGACCGACCTCAGTTCTGTTTAACAAACAACATTACATCGCTTGTTAACCGTAAATACAAAACTAATTGTTTTTGTAATGCGATAGTAATGAATTTTTTAAAATCAAAATTAATTTAAACATGAAAATCAAATTCAGTCTCTTATCGCTATTAATGCTAATGTGTTTTAATATGAATGCTCAGGAAGAAGAGGAATCAAAAAGTTTTAAAGATTTTATAGATGTATCTGGATCTTTAGATGCCTATTTCAGAACCAATTTAAACGCTAACTACGATCTGGCGCCAGGTACAGCTTTTGCCAATTTGCCGGGCTTTTCTTTAGGAATGGCAAACTTGATTTTAGCAAAAGAAGGCGAAAAGGTAGGCTTTGTAGGCGATTTCGTACTAGGACCGAGAGGTGAAGATGCTACTTTCCTTTCTCCTATACTAAGACCAAACGGAAATTCAAGTATTGTAAATCAGTTATACGTTTATTGGAATATCAACGATAAAATTACAACAACCTTTGGTAACTTCAATACCTTTCTAGGCTATGAAGTAATTGCTCCTACCGGAAATTTCAATTACTCTACTTCTTATATGTTTTCGTATGGGCCTTTTTCGCATACAGGTTTGAAATTCGATTTTGCCCTGCACGAAGATTTATCATTAATGGTAGGTGCTTTCAATGCAACCGATGCAACAGAATATAATATCGTTAGCAATTACGTATTAGGTGCACAATTAGGATATAGCAAAGACAAAGGAAGTATTTATCTGAATACACTTTACGATAATGAAAATGAATTCTTTCAGGTAGATATAACCGCAGGAATGGATATTACTGACGATTTCTATGCTGGATTGAATTCTACAATTGCTACTGATAATTTCTTAGGTGTAGCAGCTTATTTGCAATATGGTATCAACGATGACTTCGATATTGGTACCCGAATTGAATATTTTAAAGATACCGGCCTAGGCCTCTTTGCTGAAGACGATTCTGTGTTGGACTTTACAATTACTGGAAAATATAAAATTGGCGACCTAAGTATTATGCCAGAAATAAGAACGGATATTTTCAGTTCAGACATACTATTGAAAGAAGCAACTTTCAATGATAATGGATCAATTGATAAAGAAGCTGTAACCGGAAAGGCATTGGCTTCTTTTGTACTCGCTGTTGTGTATGAATTTTAAAAACAAACAAACCCAAATATGAAAGAAAGTGAACAACAAAACAATGGATTATATACTTCACAATTAGAAAAAGACTCATGCGGAGTAGGCTTATTAGCAGATTTAAACAATAAGCCCAACTACTATATACTCGATGCCTCCTTAACCATGTTGGAACGAATGGAGCATCGTGGCGCATGTGGTTGCGAACCAAACACTGGCGACGGTGCGGGTATTCTTACACAGATCCCGCATCGTTTTTTCTATAAAATATTTCTCGACGCCGATAAAGAAATAAAAGCCAAAGGCAAATATGGCGTAGGCATGTTCTTTTTCCCGAAAGAAGAAAAGGCTAAAGCAATATGTTTACAGGCAATAGAAAAATATGCTAAAGAATATGATTTTAAAATTATATTCAAAAGAGAAGTACCAACTGACAACTCTATGTTAGGGGCGACAGCTTTAAAATCGGAACCAGATATCTGGCAATACTTTTTTAAATCTATAGGATTTAACAAAAAAGATCTTGAAAGAAGATTTTACTTCCTGCGATCTTCTGTACTAAAAGAAATTTACTTCAATCATCCCGATCTTCGAGATGACTTTTATATTCCGTCTCTTTCATCAAAAACAATTGTGTATAAAGGTCTATTGACTGCTACACAATTACGACAATATTATCTCGATCTGCAGGATACGAATTTTGAGACAGCAGTATCTATTTTTCACAGCCGTTTTTCAACCAATACAATTCCAAAGTGGAAATTAGCACAACCTTTCCGCTGCATTGCTCATAACGGAGAAATCAATACCATACAAGGGAATATAAATTGGTGGAATGCTCGTGAAAAATACATGGATAAAGTGAGTAAAGATCAACCCGAATTCAGCAAAGTTTTTCCGGTTTGCGATCCTTTTAGCTCTGACTCTGGTAATTTCGATAATGTGGTAGATTTTCTGATGCGTGCCAGCCGCTCTATACCACATTCTATTATGATGATGATTCCGGAAGCGTGGCAGAACGACACCGATATGCCTGAGTATAAAAAAGCATTTTATCAATACCACGATGGCATAATGGAGCCCTGGGAAGGTCCGGCATCTATTTGTTTTACTGATGGAACCATTATAGGTGCAACACTTGACAGAAATGGTCTGAGACCTTCTAGATATCTGGTAACTTCTGATAATTTACTCATACTCGGCAGCGAAACGGGTTGCCTCGATATAGACCCGACAACGATTGTAAAGAAAGGAAGACTACAACCCGGAAAAATGCTCGTTGCCGATCTGGATAGCGGTGGAATTATTTCCGACGAAAAATTGAAAAAAATAATTTGTAAGCGCAAGCCATATCAGGAGTGGCTGAACGACAATGCTATAAATCTTTCTTCACTCGAAGAAGTAAGTTTTGAGAAAAGATCGAAATTACCGATCAAAACAAAGCAAAGCTTACATGGTATGTCTGCCGAAGATGAAAAGCTCATTATAAATGCCATGTTCCAGCAGAAAAAAGAAGCGATTGGTTCAATGGGAGTCGATATTCCGCTCGCAGTATTATCGAAACAAGCACAACATTTAGGCAATTATTTCAAACAGCAGTTTGCGCAGGTTACGAATCCTCCAATCGATCCGCTTCGCGAACAATTTTACATGAGCCTTTCAACGGTAATAGGCGGAAATGGGAAAATTATCAATATTGGTCCTGAGCAGGCAAAGGTCATTCGTTGCGATTCGCCAATTCTGACCGAACAGCAATTCCACAATCTTAGGTTCATAGAAAATGAAAGTTTCAAAAGTGCATCTATTCATGCCGTATATACCAAAGGCAAGAAACTACAACAAATAATAGCTGAAAAATGTGAAGAAGTAGAAAAACTTATTCAGAAACAAAAAGTAAAACTAATTACCATTAGCGACAGAATTGCTGATAAAGATCATATTCCTATTCCTTCTTTATTACTCATTGGTGCCATTCATCATCATCTGATCGAAAAAGGCTTGCGCAGAGAGGTAAGTCTTATCGTTGATGCAGGTGATGTATGGGAAACCCATCATATTGCACTGCTTTTCTCTTATGGCGCCGATCTTATTTGTCCTTATTTAGCATTGAAAACAGTAGAAGCGATCAATGAAAGAAGAAGTGATAAAGTCGAAAATGCTGAAAAGAATTATATAAAAGCACTCGAAAAAGGACTTTTAAAGATTATGTCGAAACTAGGAGTATCTACCTTAGGTTCTTACAAAGGTGCTCAAACATTTGAAGCATTGGGTATTTCTGAAGAAGTAGTAAATATTTGCTTTAAAGGAACCATTACCCGTATTGGTGGAATGACTTTCGAGGATCTGCAAAAAGAAAACGAGATCAAGCACGCTGAAGCATTTAAAAAAACAATCGATTCACTGAATAATAATGGCGTTTATCAGTGGAGAAGAAAAGGGGAATATCATTTATTCAATCCCCAGACCATACACCTGCTTCAACATTCAACCAAAACAAATAATTACGAAGTTTATAAAAAATTCGCAACAGAAATAGATCAGTTGGAAACAAATAGCAGTATGCTCAGAAGTTTCCTCCGATTCAATGATAAAAATGTAAAATCCATTCCTTTAAAGGAAGTTGAAAGTGTAGAATCAATTATGAAACGCTTTGCAAGCGGAGCCATGTCGTTTGGTTCTATCAGCCACGAAGCACATACAACTCTGGCAATTGCTATGAACCGGATCGGTGGAAAAAGTAATAGCGGTGAAGGTGGAGAGGATGAAGCACGCTTCCCGAAAATGTCGAATGGCGACTGGCAACGTTCAGCCATCAAACAAGTAGCATCAGCTCGTTTCGGTGTAAACATTAATTACCTAACGAATGCTGATGAGTTACAGATCAAAATTGCTCAGGGTGCAAAACCAGGTGAAGGCGGACAATTACCCGGACATAAGGTAGATGGCAATATTGCAAGGGTACGAAATGCAACACCGGGTGTAGGCTTAATTTCCCCTCCACCACATCATGATATTTACTCGATCGAAGATCTGGCTCAATTGATATTCGATTTAAAAAATGCAAACCGAGCGGCAAGAATAAGTGTAAAATTGGTTTCTAAAACAGGTGTTGGCGTTATTGCTTCTGGTGTAACAAAGGCACATGCCGATCATATTCTTATATCAGGTTACGATGGAGGTACAGGTGCTTCACCGCTAAGTTCTATACGTCATGCGGGTTTACCCTGGGAATTGGGTTTATCTGAAACCCATCAAACACTAGTAAAGAATGGTCTGCGCGACAGAGTAATGCTTCAAACCGACGGACAAATAAGAACCGGAAGGGATTTGGCGATTGCCAGCATGCTTGGTGCAGAAGAATGGGGAATTGCTACGGCAGCTCTGGTTGTTGAAGGCTGTATTTTGATGCGTAAATGTCATTTGAATACTTGTCCGGTTGGAATTGCGACACAGGATAAAGATTTGAGAAAAAAGTTTGAAGGAAAGGTAGATCATCTGATCAATTATTTCCGATTCCTGGCTGAACATTTAAGAGAAATAATGGCTTCACTTGGCGTAAAAACTGTTAATGAATTGGTTGGAAGAACAGATTTGCTTAAAATTGATGGGTTGGATAAACACTGGAAATCGAAGAACCTTCAATTAAGTGCTCTGCTAAAAAAAGAATTTCACGAGAATAATAAAACTATTTATTGTTCTACCAATCAGGATCATGGTTTAGAGGAAGTATTAGATCGACAACTAATAAAACTTTCACGCAATGCACTGAACAATGGAGATATTTTCAATTCTACCATTAAACTAAAAAGTACCGATAGAGCCGTTGGCGCGATGTTATCGAACGAAATAGCTATTAAATACGGATCGAAAGGCTTAGCTGCAGAGACCTTGAACTTTAACTTCAAAGGTTCTGCCGGACAAAGTTTCGGAGCTTTTGCTGCTAATGGCATTCATTTCAATATTGAAGGAGATGCCAACGATTATTTTGGAAAAGGATTAAGTGGAGGCATACTAAGTATCAAACCTTTTGAATCTATTGATTTTAATGCTTCTGAAAATACAATTATCGGTAATGTAGCTTTGTATGGAGCGACTAAAGGAGAAGCTTATATTTATGGAATTGCGGGCGATAGATTTGCAGTAAGAAACAGCGGTACAAAAGCGGTTGTAGAAGGCGTTGGTGATAATGGGTGTGAGTACATGACCGGAGGAAGGATTGTTGTATTGGGCAAAACGGGAAGAAACTTCGCTGCCGGAATGAGCGGTGGTGTAGCCTATTTGTACAATCATCAGGAAAATGAGCATCATTTAATAAATCAGGAAATGGTATTGATCGAAAGACCTGACGCGGAAGACCTCGAACTGATATACAATATGTTGCAACAACACCGACGATTCACAGGAAGTCATTTAGCGCGACAAATTACCCATTTATGGGCGAAAGAAGCTGAAAAGTTCACCAAGATCATTCCTTCAGAATATAAGCGTGTATTAGAAGCTAATAAGATCGAAGCAGAACGCGTTGGTGATGAAACACTTTCAGAAAAAGCAGGAAGAACCGAGAATAGATCGTAGATGATAAGTGATAAGTGATAAGTGATTAGTGATTAGTGATTAGTGATTAGTGATAAATGATTAGTGATTAGTGATAAATGATTAGTGATTAGTGATTAGTGATAAATGATTAGTGATTAGTGATAAATGATTAGTGATTAGTGATAAATGATTGATCAATCATCAATCATCAAAAATAAAAGAATCAAACAAGTAGAAAATGGGAGATATAAAAGGATTTATGAAGCATGAGCGTTCTTTGCCGGGTAAAGAGTTACCACAGGAACGCATCAAGCATTTCAATGAATTTATCAATAAATCGGATAATACACATATAAGCACCCAAGCAGCGCGTTGTATGGATTGTGGGATTCCTTTTTGCCATAGTGCTTGTCCACTTGGCAATGTTATTCCGGAATTCAACGATGCGGTTTACAGAGAATCGTGGAAAGAGGCTTATGAAATTTTGATTTCAACCAACAATTTTCCGGAGTTTACCGGAAGGATTTGTCCTGCACCTTGTGAATCATCGTGTGTATTGGGTATTAACAGCGATGCAGTAGCAATAGAATACATCGAAAAATCAATAGTGGAAAAAGCTTTTGCTGAAGCTTGGGTACAAGCCCGTATTCCTCAGAACAGAAGCAATAAAAAGGTGGCAATTGTAGGGTCGGGGCCAGCTGGTTTAGCGGCTGCCGACCTTTTAAACCAACAAGGACATACTGTTACCATTTTTGAGAAAAATGATCGCATTGGTGGACTATTGCGCTATGGTATTCCTGATTTCAAACTGGAGAAAAATGTAGTACAACGTCGTGTAGATCTGTTGGAAAAAGAAGGCATACATTTTAAAACCAATGCCCATGTTGGTGTAAACGTTACAACCGAATCACTGCTTGAAGATTTTGATGCTCTGGTTTTGTGTGGTGGTGCGGAACAAGCACGTGATCTACCCATAGAAGGACGCGCATTAAAAGGCGTTCACTTTGCTATGGAATTTTTACCGCAGTGTAATAAGCGCAATGCTGGTGACAAGCTTGAAAACACCATTGATGTAAAAGGTAAAAGAGTGGTCGTTATTGGTGGTGGTGATACAGGTTCCGATTGCGTGGGCAACAGTAACCGACTTGGAGCAAGTTCTGTTGTACAGATAGAACTTATGGCAAAGCCACCCAATGAAAGATCAGACGAAAACCCCTGGCCTTTATATCCAATGACTTTAAAAACTTCAAGTTCGCACGAAGAAGGTTGTGAAAGACAGTGGGCAATAAATACACGAAAGTTTTTAAGCGAAGATGGAGTGCATTTAAGCGGTCTTGAAATTGTAGAAGTAAGCTGGGAAAAGAATAATAATGGCAGATATGAAATGACGATGATCGAAGGTTCTGAACAGGTTATTCCATGTGATGTTGTTTTTCTGGCAATGGGTTTTGTTAATCCGGTGAAAGAAGGCATGTTAGAACAGCTTGAAGTGAAACTTGACAAACGTGGTAATGTTTCAGCCGAAAAATATAAGACTTCTTCAGAAAAAGTATTTTGTGCAGGAGATATGCGCAGAGGACAATCGTTGGTGGTTTGGGCAATTGCAGAAGGGCGTAATTGTGCAGAGGAAGTGAACGCGTTTTTATCAAAATAAACATCTCCCCATACCTTCAGTTTAAAACGGGAACGCCCAGTCCCTTGAAGTTAGGTTGTTCATTATATGATAAAATATTCCCCTTATTTTTGAGTTACAAAACTGTGTCAAACTGAGGTTTCATAATTAGCAAAAACTAACATTTAAAAATGATATAATTAAAAAGTTTTGGTCATTCAGAACGAAACGAAGCTTTGCGTAGTTGAAGTGAAGAATCTATAAATTACTCGAGGTATTAGATTCTTCATTCCAAATTTCGCTTTGCTCATTTTCCATTCTGAATGACTAGAAAAAGTCGTAATGCAATTTAAAATATTTCCATTTACTCAATGCGAGATTTAGTATCCAAAAATGTGGTGTAAAAACTTCTTTAAAATACCATAATTTTGAAAAGCCTACCTTCAAGGTTTTTGAAGGTATGGGGAGATGTTTGGAACTTTTAGGTTATCATTTAAAACTTATTCAACATCAAAGGCTGAGCTCCCACCTGCTGACGGTTAGCAAACCATAGGTTAAAGTCTATATTATTGATGATCATATTGCCATCAGCATCGTGCTTCAGGTATTGTCCAATAGCTGCAGAGTTAACTGCCCACTGATTGAAATCAAGATTATTAACCAATCCATTACCATCAAAATCACCACTTACCAAAACTTCTTCACCATTAATTGTTGTTGTTTGGTTTTCATTCATAGTCATTCCTTCAGCTGTAAAGTCAACCAGATCACCGCTGGCAATTGGCATATCGGTTACAACAGCCAAATGCCCCTTAGGGTGAACGCTTAAATAGTATTCGCCATCAACAGGCACATCGAATAAAAGATCTGTATTTCCTGCCGGACAAGTTACTGTTCCGTCTCTGTGAACCATAGCCGCTTTTCTATCCATTACATTTCCTGCCTCATCACGTAAATAAACCATTACCCAATCAACGAATGAAGGTAATATTTCAGGAACCATTTCTATTCCATCATAATTAAAAGGTTCAATATTAAAAGGTTGTTGTAATGGTAAATCACCACCATCGTGCATAACATTCTGCATAAATGGTAAGTCTGCTTCCATAAAACCCTGCATCAATAATTCTATAGATGCAACGAATTTGTCGGCTTCCGGTGAGTTAAAAATATTATCGCTTGGTCCTGCACAATTCGCATCCAGATATTCGTAAAGCTGTTCAGCATTTTCGATCGTGCTTAAATCTATTTGCTGAATACAATCGTTGTATGTTGTAGCAATAGTTTGTGTATAATCAACTAACTCTTCAAGGTTAACCGGTAGTTCGTAAGGAAAATCACTGAGCATGCCTTCAAGGTCGAAACCTCCCAAATCTATTCCACCTAATCCGCCTAAAAAGCCAAAATCACCTAAATCAAAACCACCTGAACCATTCAATTCCAAACCAGCAAGGTCACCAAGATCATTGAAGTCAATTCCACTAAAGTCGAAGCCCATTGTATTTTCAGGTAAGAATTCTGTTAGAATATCATCGAAATCAATTTCATCGGGAAGATTTACGTCATCCACAGGAATCAATTCCCAAAGTTGTTCAGGATTCAGCATTTCAAAATTCTCAAGCGAAATACCTAAATCTTCAGGATTAATGTCCATTACCAGATCAATACCTTCAAGGTTCGGCTTAATCACCATTCCATCATCAGTGGTAATAATATTCCACTGACTCAAAAGGTCCTGAACTTGCGCGTCGGTACCAACCGCAGCGCCATCTGCTAGCACACCATCAAGCACTTCAAGGAATTTTTCCCCTTCTATATCGTTTTCCAGTAATATTTCATAAATACCGTCTCCAACTGGTGCGATGTTCCAGATCTGATCTTCATAATCACCGGGATCAATGTCAACGGCTTCCCAATTCGACCAGAATGTAGCTGCGAGATTTTTTCCATTCGCTAAATTCTTGATCTGATATTTCCCTGGTTCAATGAATGCATCTGAGCTGGGTAATTGGGCGTGTAAAGTGGCAGAAATTAATAAACAGGCAAGCAAAAGCATGGCTGTTTGTTTCGTAAAGGTTTTAAACATAAATAAAAAATTATAATAATTAGAAAGCGTATTTATCTTATACGTGAGCAAAAGCAAATTGGTTGCAAAAGGAAATTAATCGACAATCTGTACTAATAACTTTCAAATGGTTGAAAAAAGTTATACATTTATGAGAGAATCGAGCGTACTTCCATTGCCATCGTTTCAATAGTAATACACCATTTTATTTATCACCAAAATTTTTATAATGATACGATTATTATGCTTTTTAGTGTTTTCCACCACTTTTTTTACACATGCACAGGTAAGTCTGGATTTAGAATTAGTTTGTGATACAGAAGATGTTTGTGGGCAGGAGTTGTGGACAGGGGAAACTAACTTTTCAAATGGAAAAGTTAATATTTATGTCAATGACATTATTAACTATGAAGATGAACATATTGAAGTCATAGTTATTCAATCCAATATCATAAATACTGGAAACTATGAAAACCCTCAGAATCTTGAATTAAATTATGAAAGTGATACTTTGTATAATGGATTAATAAGTTCATCGGACAGTATTCCATTCATAATTATAAACGGAATATCAATCTATTCATATCCAGGCTTTAGTTATTCTCTTTCATTTATTTTGAATATTGAAGGTACAGTAACTACACAAACAATAGATGTTTTTAAGTTATACGCTTTTGATGAAGATTTTGGCTTTGAAATATTCAGACCAGATTGTTTTGAATATATTGTTGATGAAAATTATGTTTATAATGTGCCAGACACCTTTTTTTATTGTAATCAGCAAATTACGAATATAAACGACTTTTGTGGGCAAATACTCAATAATGCTTACATCTTTGATGGGTTATTTCAAGAGATTCATGCTTTGGTTTTTTCAGACTCAATTCCAAGTAATATTAATGCTCCTGAAGCAAACAATCATTATGTTGGTATGCTTCCCGAAATGCAATTTATTGATGAATCTTCCTTTCAAAGCAACAATTATTATGTGAAGTTATACCTCTATAATATAGACTGTTGGTCATTTGAATGTGAGGAACAAATATGGTACGAAGAAATACCCGAAGCCCAGATTATTCCTATTATTCAGGCTCAAATTTGTGAAGAACCAGATATTGATTTAGATTTCTCTATAAGCTGTATTTCTGAAAATTATTGTGCTTATGATTTTTGGAATGAAAGGGATCTTAGTGTTTATCTGAATACCGTAAATGGTAGTAATACAGATAGTGTAGAACTTACCATCATCATTCCTGATGAAGCTGGTATTTCCTCTATAGAAATGGATCACTATACTGCTGAACCCAATTTTTACAACTGGCTGGCAAAAACTGATACACTTTATCATGGAAAAGTGCTTCCTTCTGATGAATTATCCTTATTTGACTATGTTTTTTACTCTTACGAAATCAATAATATAAGAGGGGGAGAGTTTGTTTATTTTCATGCTGAAAAAGATGGACAAACGGCTGTTTATCAAATGGTTTTAAAACCTTCCAGATTAGGTGTAAATCCTCGAAAACATGAACTTCCCTGTGAAGAATCTGTAAGTGCTGATGTAAAAGTTATTCATAATTTTCCAGATACTTTAGAATATTGTGGTTTAAACGATCTAGAATTTTGTATGGTTACTTACCCTGGTGGTAGTGTAATAGACCCTACCTCTACTAGTTCATATTTACTTGTATTTGAAGAAGAAAATGCACCTGAATATATTGGAAAATTTGGTCACACTTATGGGAGTGAATATACCCCACAAAATCATATTCCTTATGAACAATTACCATTCATGCATAAAGTTGAAAATTGGGCTTTTGAAGGTAACGAAGTGAAGAAAGTTTATAAATATCAATACATTGAAGATTATGACCATGTATCAGGTAATTTTTTGAGTGGTTACCAAAGAGTTAGTGAGTTCGAATCGTTTCATATTAAACTTAGTAGCAATATTTATTATGAAATATTACCAGCCATTACTCCTTGTTTTTTTGAACCTATAGTTACTTTACCTAATGGTGAGAATATGTCCATATCCTATTTTTTAGATCCTAATACAAACGACATAGTTCCATTTTCAGAATTTGATGGCTTACTAGAAACATTGGTTAATTCAAGTGGATGTGATTCTTTATTTTATACTCCTATAATACTAAATGCTGCTTGTATGATTGATGAAAGTTCTATAAATTTTTCAGAGACTACTATTGAAGATGGTATTGATGGATTAATATTAGAAGTTCCTTCTATAGATGAACTTTACCAAGAAGGTTTTAATATAACATTTACATGGCTAACAGATATTCAACCTATTTCACCTTCACAAAACATAATTGTTAATGAACCTGACGTTTATATCTTAGTTGTAAGTGTTGAAGGTTACGAAGTAGACTATATAATAGAATATATTATTACTGACTGTGATCTTAATTCAGATGAGACTTTATTAGCACCTTTAAGCGCCTGCGAACCAATCAGCATAGGCGGAGAGGATTATGAAACAGTTGGCGAATATGAATACATTCAGGAACTCACTAACCAATATGGTTGCGATTCTATTGTAAGCCAAATCATTAATATTCACGCTCCCGACGAAATAGTATTATCGCTTGTTGAAAGTTGTGAAGCCGTTACCATTAATGATGAGACTTACAATACTCCCGGAACTTACGAACATATACAGAACTTGAATAACCAATACGGTTGCGATTCGATCGTAACGCAAGAAATTACTATCCTTCTGGAAGACGAAGTCATATTAGCACCTTTAAGTGCATGCGAAACGCTCACCATTGATAATGCTACTTATGATATTCCTGGTGAATACGAATATACACAAATTTATACCAATCAATATGGTTGTGATTCGGTTACCTGGCAACTAATAGAGGTTTTTCCTCAACCAGAAATTAGTATCAACGAAGGAAATGATACCATTTTCGCAACTGAAGAAATGATTTTATTGGAAGCATTTTATGAAAACGGTTTTATTGTTTGGTCAAACGGTGAATCAAACAATGTAATTATCGTTTCAGAAAGTGGAAATTATGAGGTAGTTCTTAGTGATGACAATTCTTGTGGGAACACTGCCACTGTTTATGTCGATTTCTCCATAGTGAATCGACAAACTCCACCTTGGGCAACAGCCATTCAATTATTCCCCAACCCTGCAAGTGATTTTTGTAACATAAGTAATATTCCGGCTTCAGTACAAAATATTAAGGTTTATACGATTGATGGAAAAATTATAGAAGAAATTATTCCCGAAGAAAGTATAAAGATCAATACTTTTGATTGGAGAACGGGCTGTTATTTTATTCAATTTATTTCTGATAATCAACAGTTCTCTAAGCGAATTATCAAATATTGATTTGTTCAGATGATACAAACAAAAAGCGCAGGCGTAATGCCTGCGCTTTAAGCTATTCTCCCATCTTGTGTTTACGATCAATCTTCTGTTTATAAGCACCAAATCCTATCCATCTGTCCCATCGTCTTCGTCTGTTCCTTCATCATCTTCCTCGTCATCTTCCTCTTCTTCGTCATTCTCGTCCTCATCTTCATCCTCTTCGTCTTTATCGCAATCTCCATGACCATTTTCGCAGTCATCACCATCTCCTTCGCAAGGGTGTTCTTCATAACACATATCTAAAATTTCATCAAAATCTTCTTCACTCTCTATAGTAATTGTACCGTCTTCTGTAATTATATCAAATGGAAATATCAAACTAGGTTCTTCAGCATCTTCTCCATTTATCTCAAAGTAATCATCAATGGCATCTTCAATTTCATCTTCCGAATTAAAGGTCATTGTGGTTCCATCGGGGAAGCTGATCGAAAAAGGAAATATATATTCAAAACAATCTTCCAGTTCCTCAAATTCGTCTCCATAACAATCTTCTAAAAGATCTTCTAAATCATCATCTGAATTAAGTGTACCACTTGTTCCATCTTCATAACTAACAGTTACCGGATATACCAAACTTGGCTCTTCCTCTTCATCATCATAATTGCTATACCATTCTTCTATCGCAACAAAAAGGTCTTCATCGCTATTAAGGGTAAGCGTACTACCATCGGGATAAAGTACATCGATCGGATAAGCAAAAGTGAAACAGTCCAGTTCATCAAAGTTTGAAACACCTTGTTGAGCTGCTGCATTCCTTCCAAGATCGCTAAATGAAAAAGCAGTACTCAGATCAGAAGTATCATTAATATCAGGGCTGAGTTCTTCTTTGCTACAAGAAGCTAAGAATAATAAGAAAGCTAGGAAAAAAAAGCTCTTTAAAAACTTCATTTAAAAAAATTTAGGTTAGAAAAATTTTTGTGTGTTTTCATCATTTACATCAGCTAGCATCGAATAATTGATGAATTTTGCACAAATAATTGCTGACTTATTCAGTACAGCTTTTAGTAGAACTTCAGCTTATAGATTATCCTTTTCATAATAGAACAAGCAACTATTATTTTACCCTACCTTAAAATTCTTTTTTTTATTTTTTTATTTTTCGACCGAATTTTGATGCTTCCTTCATTACAAGTATGAACCAAAAGAAATCGTTAATATTTACCTTACAGACCACTTAGAATACCATTCAGCAGAAATGTATTGTATCTACTTAAATATATATGAGCTAAAACACTTATTTTTGCACCCGTTTTAAGGGCATTTTGCCATTTTAATTAAATATTAATAGCAAAAAATATGGCTGTTTTAGTAGGTAAAGATTCTAAAGTTCTCGTACAGGGAATTACTGGTTCAGAGGGAACCTTTCATGCTTCACAGATGATCGAATATGGAACAAATGTAGTTGGTGGTGTAACACCTAGAAAAGGAGGGCAAACACACCTTGATCGTCCAGTTTTCAACAGTGTTGCCGAAGCGGTTAAAGAAACCAGTGCTGATGTATCTATTATTTTCGTTCCACCTGCTTTCGCTGCCGATGCTATTATGGAGGCTGCTGCTGCAGGAATTAAAGTAATTATCTGTATTACCGAAGGTATTCCTGTTCAGGATATGGTTAAAGCAAAAGCATTCATTAAAGATTACGACTGTACTTTGGTAGGACCGAATTGTCCAGGTGTAATTACTCCAGGTGAAGCTAAGGTTGGTATTATGCCGGGTTTTGTATTCAACCAAGGTAGAATTGGTATTGTTTCAAAGTCTGGAACATTGACTTACGAAGCCGCTGACCAGATCGTTAAAGCAGGCTTAGGTATTTCAACAGCAATTGGTATTGGCGGTGATCCTATTATCGGAACACCAACCAAAGAGGCGGTAGAATTACTAATGAACGACCCAGATACTGACGCCATTGTAATGATCGGAGAAATAGGAGGAAACTACGAGGCTTTAGCTTCAGAATATATTAAAAGCACTGGAAATAAAAAGCCTGTTGTAGGATTTATCGCTGGACAAACCGCACCTAAAGGCCGTACAATGGGGCACGCAGGTGCAATCGTTGGCGGACATGACGACACAGCTGAAGCGAAAATGAAAATTATGGCTGAATGTGGTATTCACGTAGTTGATTCTCCGGGAGAGATCGGAGAAACAATGGCACGTGTATTAAAAGGCTAATATTCGTTTAAACGAATATCTTCAAACCTTGAAGGTCTATTAGACCTTCAAGGTTTGAAAAAAAATTATAGCAATGGCAAAAATTAAAGCATTTAAGGCATTTCGTCCTGCAGATAATCTGGTAGAAAAAGTAGCTTCTCGTCCCTACGATGTATTGAACAGCGAAGAAGCCAGAGAAGAAGCCCATGGCAATGAACATTCTTTCCTTCGTATTATTAAATCAGAGATCGAATTTCCTAAAGGACAAGATCAATATGCTAAGGAAGTATATGAAAAAGCAAAAGAAATGTTCAGCGCTTTTGTAGATAAGGGTACACTTGTTCAGGACGAAGATGACTTCATTTACATTTATCGCCTTAAGATGGGCGCCATTGAGCAAACTGGTATTGTTGCACTTTCTTCAGTGGAAGATTACTGGGATGATATTATTAAAAAACACGAATTTACCCGTCCCGAAAAGGAAATAGATCGAATTACCCATATTAAAACCTCAGGTATTCAGTCAGGACCGGTCTTTCTTGCTTATAGAAACCACGAAACAATAGATGGCTTAATAGCTGATTATGCCGCAAATAATCAGCCTGTTTACGATTTTGATGCAGGCGACGGTGTACAACATATCTTGTGGGTAGTTTCTGAAGTAGAACTGGTGAATAGAATCGTTGCTTTGTTTGATTGGGAAATCCCTGCTACCTATATAGCTGACGGACACCACAGAGCTGCCTCTTCATCGAAAGTTGGTAAGGCTTTAGCAGAAGCGAATAGTGAACATACCGGAAAAGAAGCCTATAATTGGTTTTTAAGCGTACTTTTTCCAGATAATCAATTATCGATCATCGATTATAATCGCTTGGTAAAAGATTTGAACGGCTTATCGAATGAAGCTTTCTTAGAAAAACTAAACGATAATTTCCTGATTGAAGAAAAAACAGCTGCTTTCAAACCTGAACAAGCATTGGATTTTGGTATGTATTTATCTGGAAAATGGTACAAACTAACTGTTAAAGAAGGAAAATACAATACAGAACATCCGGTTAAATTGCTAGACACCTATGTATTGCACGAAAACCTATTTGAACCAATTCTGGGAATCGAAGATCAGCGTAAAAGTAAACGTATCGATTTTGTTGGCGGTATTCGAGGAATGAAAGAATTGGAACGAAGAGTAGATAATGGAGAAATGGCTGCAGCATTCTCTATTTTCCCGGTGAGCATTTCACAGCTTTTTGCAGTTGCTGATTCAGGTGAAGTAATGCCTCCAAAATCTACTTGGTTTGAACCAAAACTACGAAGTGGTTTATTGGTTCATAAGTTTTGATTTCTCAGAGTATGTTTAAAAATAATTTAAAACATACTCTAATTTTTTATCAGAAGCCTATTGATTTCACTTTCGTCCAAATATTAGTACAAAATGTGCTTTATTCATTTTAGCACTGTACTATAGTCAGCTTTGTTCTTTTTAGTTTTTCCCCAGGCAATTACTTTCACTCCTGCTGAATAGTGGACTTTATTTGGTTGATTATTTATCATTCTTTTAAATCTTGGATAATTTATCTCAAGTCTTTCTAAATCAAGTTCATTGATTTGCCATTCCAAATGATGGATCTCAAACTCATTGATCGAATCATCAGTATCTTGAAAAAGAGCGTACCTTTCGGTCAACCATTTATCTAATGCTGTCTTTTTCGCCAATTCTCTCCCAATTCTAAATTCGATATCAAGTTTATCATTAAATTCAGAATTACTGGATAAATACTTCCGATCAGTCCTTATAATTTCTGAAAATCTGTATGGTAATTCTGAAATTCCTTTAGCTACCTTACAAGATAGCTTCTTTCCACCTTCTATACTCAAGAAATAAACACCCGTTTTATTATTAGACTTTATATAAGTTCGAATATTTATTTCGTCAAAATCTGATATAGGAGGAAAAGAAGGCAAGTATTTATATCTTATTTTTTCCATTGTAAATGCAACAATAGAAATCCATGGCTTACCATCAAAAAGATCGATCTCCAATTCTTTCGGAACAAATTTTTTCAACTCATTAAGGTCAACCTCATAATGAAGAAAAATTGCATTATTCCACTCTTGGTAAAACTTCCAACCATCGGCAGGTATTTCCCCAAACCTGTGTTTTGTAGTATTTAATATTTCTTGAATTGACATTTTTCCAATCAACTAAAATCGAATATAATGTTTTTTAACTGTAAAATAAGAAAGTTAATCTTTCGGAGTTAATAGAGTATAATTAATTTTGCAGCACTTTTAAACAAATGGAGAAAGAAAAACAAAGTGGCTGGAAGAACTTAATGGAACGATTGAACATTAAGTATCGCCTGGTAATATTAGATGATTCTACACTGGAAGAAAAGCTCTCTTTTAAGCTTTCCAGAATGAATATGTATCTTACGATCAGTACACTTGTTGTTCTATCTGTATTGTTAACCGTTTTTGTGATTATCAGCACTCCATTAAAGCAATATATCCCTGGTTATCAAGACGTAAGCCTTCGTCGTGATTTAATGAAACTAAATACTCAATCTGACTCTTTAAATATGGTAGTCGCTAGTCAGGCACGATATATAGATGCTTTCAGAAATGTATTTGATAAAGATTTGCATAAATCAACTTATACCAATCCCGAAGAGATAGAAACGAGTATTTCACCCGAAAATGATTATTCAGATATTGATTTAGATAAGGTATCTGAAGAAGAGTCGATGGTTCGCGAATCGGTAGAACGCGAAATGGCTTATACCCTTTCCGATAATAAGCAAACCGGGGAAGGCTTGAGAAAAAACTTTTTTATGCGCCCGATGGAAGGATTTATCAGCAGGGGTTTTGAACCGGAAAATGAACACTTTGGTTTAGATATCGGAAGCCAGAAAGAAGATGCTCAGGTAATGGCTGTTGCCGACGGAACGGTTATATTAAATAACTGGACAATGGACACCGGGCACATTATTGCTATACAACATGCTAACAATTTAGTATCTTTTTACAAACATAATTCGGTTATATTAAAAAAAGTAGGTAACTTTGTTAAAGCTGGTGATGCTATCGCTATTCTTGGGAATAGCGGAGAATTAACAAATGGACCACATTTACATTTTGAATTGTGGTATAATCAGACTCCTGTTGACCCTTTAGATTACATTAACTTATAAAATACAGTTGCTATGTTAAACCTCTTATCTTTACTAAGCTTCATGTTCGGAAGTAGTAAAAAGAAAGAAAACAATTCTGCTTCTTCAACTTTTAATACAGCACCAAATACACGCAATACTGCTGGCAATGCAGGCTCTAATATGAACAGGATTGGTAGAGGTACTGTCATCGAAGGTGATATTGATGCTGAAGGTTCTATTCGTATTGATGGAATCATTAAAGGCAATTTAAACTGTAAGGCACGTGTAATTATTGGAGCTGAAGGGAAAATAGAAGGTACTGTTACTTGCCAGGAGATGGAAGTAATTGGTAAATTCAATGGTACTTTAGATGTGAAAGATACACTCACACTTCGTAATACTGCTGATGTTGACGGAACCATTACCTACAATAAATTAGTTGTTGACAATGGCGCTTCACTTACAGGTACAACCATACGTCGTTCAACAACAAAAAAATTAGATACAAAACCAAAAGTTGAGCAGCAAACAGCCAAAAAAGCCGTCTAAAAAAAAGCTTTCCGATAGAAAAGCACTGTATTACACCAATTTAGGCTTCCAGTTACTGGCTGCTATTGCCATTGGTGTGTTAATTGGTAATCAAATTGATAAATACTTTATGAATGATACGCCTTACGCCACGGCAGCTGGTGGCTTATTGGGGATCACCGCTGGTATCTATCTTGCACTCAAAGACTTATTATAGCTTCATAGTAATTTTTTCATTTACTACTTCCTAATTGTTAAATAAAGGGCTTTTAAAGAAATTACTTCATAAATGGAATACGATTTGATTGATTAACTTGGTTTCTTTGCTGAGAAATCATTATATTAGATTTTTTGTAAGTCAATAAAGCATAGTGCAAATGAAATTCAGACATTTACTTACGCTCTTAATCTCTATTATTGTTTGTTTGTGTTCTCAGGAAAACCTGAAGGCACAAGATATACACTTTTCCCAATACTATGCTTCTCCTGTCACCCTTAATCCCGCGCTGACAGGGTTAATGGATGGCTGTTATCGTGGTTCTATAAATTATAGGAATCAATATCCACAATTATACAAAACTTATTCAACCGTAGCCGCTTCGTTCGATGCTGCCTTACTTAAAGGTGGAAGAATGCCTGGTTTTATCGGAGTAGGTATGTGGTTCTATAACGATCGTCAGGGAGATGGTCCTTTAAACGATCTTTCTATTCACGGTTTAGCTGCCTATCACTTAGATGTAACAGGCGATGGCAGATACTTGGTTTCTTTAGGAACTTCGTTCGGTTGGAATCAGAAATCTCTGGATTTTGCAAGTTTACTTTTTAGTGAACAGCAAGTAGGGCAAGTACTCGACCCCAATGCAAGTAACGGCGAACCAATTCAGGTACAGCGATTCAATAACTTTAATGCTTCAGCAGGAGGCTCTTTCTCTGTAAATGTGAATGACAATGTAGGGGTTTTATTCGGCATGGGTATTTTCAATCTCTTGACACCAAAAGAAACTTACCTGAACGATAATAGTAACGATCTGGGAATGCGCTATTTAGCACATTTCAGCGTTCGTTATTTTGTGAATGATAAAATTATCTTAACACCTCGTGGTATCTATATGACCCAAACGGGAGCCTCAACTTATGTGTTAGGTTCAACAGTCGGTTATATTTTCAATGATGCTCGTGGAGGTTATGGCAGAAGTTCTAGAAGCTCTGCCATTTATGGTGGACTTTCCTATCGCTGGGCAGATGCCTTAATATTAACCATAGGTTTTCAGGTAAATGAGCTGAAAGCAGGTTTATCTTACGATATAAACGTTTCTAGCTTAAATCAGGCATCTAATGGTATCGGTGGTTTGGAATTCTCACTTGTTTATGAGCGTAAGTGTTATAAAGGCACAGGGTTCAGAAATAACCAGAGAGGTGTTCCTCCGGTTAACTGCCCTCGTTTCTAATTTAAAATTCCAACTATTATTAATAAAGAAGAATTTTTTAAAAAATGGGCTTCTTCTGAAATACCGAATTGCCCCGAATTTATCGAAAGTGAATTAGGGGAATCTTATGTCAAAGAGAGAATTCACCATGTTCTTGAAGAAAGTTACCGATACACTACAGATCTTAATTTAGCTCAGAAAAATTTCGACTATTGTAAGGTTAAAGGTTCAAAACCCGAAGACTTTCTTTATCGTCAATTAAGTTCCCCGCTAGGAGATTTACTTACATCGATACGGTTTATGGGTGGTGATTTGACCAAGCCTTATGTTTTGGTAATACATAAAAACTTTTCCTTACATACTGTTGAAAATATCTGGCTTATAAGTGCCTTACTTAGCAAAGAATACAAACTATTCAAGCCCCAAAGGTTTGGTTGGTTTAGTAATAATATCGAAGATCAGTTAATTGAAGAAAATGGTTTTCTGAGCGGAGATATGGTTTATATTTCTAATTTTTTAGAAAAGCTGAAAGACAATGACAAACCAGAATATTATGAAAGGGTGAATCTTTTACCAGCTCAGAACTTAGATTGGTTTGAACGCTATGAAAATGCTTATGAAAAATTGTTAGCTGATAATCCCAACTTTAAAGAAATGATTCAGATCACCTCAAAAAGTACGCTGGAACAGCTAAAAGATCAACACTTATTATATGAAGTTTTCATAGATGAAAATTGGGCTGGTATTATCGCAGCTAATTCAGAATCAGACCTCTTCTTTTCGGGCTTTTGTGTGTATGAAGAATTACTTTTGAAAGAATTCAGAGGGCAAAATTTAGCACCGGCAATGCAAAGACATTTAATTGAAAAACTTCCTTCCAAAGAAAAAGAAATGATCTATGGAACAATTCACTATGATAATGTTCCTTCTATAAAAACGGCACAGAAAGTAGGAAGACTTCCCTGCGGTATGATCGTTATGGCAAAAATGTAAGTTTCAAGCTAATTTCTCTAAATCTCTGAAAAGAATTCGTTTTCTGTCGAAGTAGATCAGATTTTTATTACGCAGATCATTTAATACTGTTGTTACCGTTTGACGAGAGGTTGCCGTTAGGTTAGAAATATCTTTATGCGTCAATTTAAAATTCCGAACTACTGTTTCTACACCTACTGCTTGCCCTTTTTCTTCTGCTAATTCTTTCAAAAACTCGACAATACGGGTTCTGCTATCTTTAAAGATCAATGATTCCAAACGCCTTTCCATTTTTCTTAAACGAAACCCGACTATTTTATTTACTCGAAGTGCAAGATCAATATTTTCATTCATCAATTCTTTGAACTCATCAGCTGGCATTTTACAAAGCATCGTTTGATTATCCATTACCTGAGCAAAATCTGAACGCTTATTTTCTCCATTCATCAAATGTTCCCCACCAAAAAATTCACCAGAACTCAAAATACATTTAATGATCTCTTTACCATCTTTGGAGAAATTACTGATCTTAATACGTCCCATCTTAACAAAGTAAACCTGATTCGACTCATCACCGGTAAAGTATATATATTCACCTTTATTGAACATACACATCTGCGTATTCTTTTCCACGTATTCCATCATAGGAAGTGGCATTTCCCGAAATATATCTAAGTTCTCGAGATACCAGATTTTTGAATTATCATGAGCAAGTGCCATATTTAATAGGATTTATGAAGAAAATTTATATAAAAACAAAACTTTCGATCAGTTAAATTAGTATAAAGTTAGAGTTCGTTTAAAAATTATTTTAAATTGAAAATCAATAGTTTGTGGTTCTGAATAAGAAAAATTGTATGCGTTTAGCGAGATAAATAAATGCGATTTTTCAACGTCAGGTTCATAAAATATTGGTTTTCAGTTGATAGAAATTTAAACATACATTTATATAGAGATAAATAAATAAATAAATACAAAAATTGTCTTCTTAGTTAACATTACATGTCATTCAAAAGACATCTGTTAAATTTTTGCATTATTATATTTCATTTTCATTCGACAATATGCACATAGCAATAATTGGTAACGGCGTAACGGGTACTACATGCGCAAGGTTCATACGAAAATTCAGTAATTATAAAATTACATTAATTTCTGGTGAAACCGATCATTTTTTTTCCCGAACTGCACTTATGTACATTTACATGGGACACATGCGCTATGAAGATACTAAGCCCTATGAAGACTGGTTCTGGAAAAAAAATAATATTGAGCTCAAAAGAGCTTGGGTAAAAAATATTGACTTTGCAGGTAAAACCTTGCATTTTGAAAAAGGAGATATTTTAAATTATGATAAATTGGTGATTGCTTGTGGTTCTAAACCCAATAAATTTGGATGGAAAGGTCAGGACTTAAAAGGCGTACAAGGTTTATACAGCTATCAGGATCTCGAACTATTGGAAAAAAATACACAAACTAAAATTAACAGAGCTGTTATTGTTGGCGGAGGGCTTATTGGAATTGAGTTAGCTGAAATGCTTCATTCAAGGCATATTCCTGTTACTTTTTTAGTAAGAGAACCAAATTATTGGAGCAATGTATTACCTGAAGGAGAAGCTAAATTGGTCAATAATCATATTAAAGAGCATGGTTTTGACCTGAGACTAAGCGTTAATCTTGATGAAATAGTTGCTGATGAAAATGGCAGAGCAAAAGCGGTGAAAGTAAAAGAAACAGGTGAAATTATCGAATGTCAGTTAGTAGGCTTAACAGCAGGCGTTTCCCCAAATATTAACTGGCTGAAAAATACTGATCTGGCAATACAGCGAGGAATTATGGTCAACTTACATCAGGAAACAAATATAGCCGATGTTTATGCTGGTGGCGATTGTGCTCAATTCAACGATCCAGTTGAAGGAAGAAGACCCATAGAACAAGTTTGGTACACCGGAAAAATGCAGGGAAAAGTAATCGCTGAAAATATATGTGGCAGAAAAACACAATACGATCCGGGACCTTGGTTCAATTCAGCAAAGTTTTTAGATATTGAATACCAAACCTATGGAGTTGTATTTCCCAATTTACAAGAAGAACAACAACGATTTTATTGGGAACACGAAGATGGGAAAAAATGTGTCGATGTAGTTTTTCAAAAAGATAACCGACAGTTTGTTGGCATTAATGTATTTGGCATTCGCTTAAGACACGAATTATTCGATAAGTTTTTAAGAGAAAAGAAAAGCGTTGATTATATCATGGAGAATTTACAAGCGGCAGCATTCGACCCTGAGTTTTTCAAATATCATGAACAGGAAATTATTAGCGCCTTTAATCAGCAGACAGGCGCCAATATTCAACTAAAATCAAAAAAAGGCTTAAAAGCCTTCTTATCATTAATGAGAAGATAAAGTTTCGATCACTATACAAATAACGATATGAGTCAAGTAGAGAAAAGTCTATCTATTGCCAATCCGCATCCTCCTCATTTGAATACACAGCAGAAGTTATCATTGGGATTAACTTTCGTTGGAATTTTGATGATCATATTACCTTGGTTAGCTGGAAACTTTTCTACTACAGACTACCGATTTTTATTATTACCAGCATTATCACTCATCGGTATTGGTACTTTATGGTACAGCTATGTAAGCTATAAAGACATTCCCGAAGGAATAAAAAACAATGGTAATTATTTTAACAGCTTAACCAACAAAGGTACGCTCGCCTGGATTTCTGGAATTGTTATAACCGGTTTCTATGTTTGCCTGTATTGGTTTCCACAAACCTTAGGCTTAGGTGTAGGTGGGGCTGCCAATAGTGGATTAGTACAAATGTTCGATCCACTATCGTATGCTTTAAATGGAAAAGCAGCAAGTCAATGGTTTGTATATGGAGCATTATATACACTCATAATTTTAGTGCTTGGAGTCAAATTCATGATCAAATACCGACACAATCGTTATCAGCAGATCAGAACGCTTTCGGTTATGTTTTTTCAAACAGCTTTTGCTTTCCTTATCCCTGAATTTCTGGCAAAAATGAATGGCGACCTTGCTTATTTTTCTAAGGACATGAAAAACATGTGGCCTCTGAATTATTATTTCTTCGAAGATTGGCACCTTAACAATATGCTTAATGGTGGAAATTTGGGCTTGTTTATGCTAATTCTGGGCATAGCCATGATATTGGTAATTTCACCATTACTTACCTATTTCTATGGAAAACGATGGTACTGCTCATGGGTTTGTGGTTGTGGCGGCTTGGCAGAAACTGCTGGTGATCCTTTCAGGCATTTATCCGATAAATCGAAAGAAGCATGGCACATTGAAAGAATACTGATCTATGGTATTTTAGTGTTTATTTTATTTACAACGGCATTAGTTCTCACAACCTATTTTACAGGTAATAGTTTTTCCTTTCAAATGAATCCTTATCTGATAATATGCTCGCTTATAGTTATAGCTGGAATATTATTATTTGCTGAGAAAAAATTATATCCCGAAATGCCCAATAAAAAATCAATTATCACGGCTCTGGTAATCGTAGGTACTGTTAGTTTTTTCATTATCTGGAAATTCATTTATACAGGACAAACCTTTCAATTCGACACCTACAAATTGCGTTCATGGTATGCCTTTTTTGTAGGTGCTGCCTTTTCAGGAGTTATTGGTGTAGGCTTTTATCCATTATTAGGTAGTCGTGTGTGGTGCAGATTTGGCTGTCCAATGGCAGCAATTTTAGGCTTACAACAACGCTTCTTCTCGAGATTCAGAATTACCACCAACGGTGCTCAGTGTATTTCTTGTGGCAATTGTTCTACTTATTGTGAAATGGGTATAGATGTTCGTTGGTATGCACAACGAGGGCAAGATATAGTACGTTCTTCTTGTGTAGGATGTGGAGTATGTTCGGCGGTTTGTCCGCGTGGTGTTTTAAAATTAGAAAACGGGCCAGTTGAATCAAGAAAAATTATTGATATCAGTGAGGACAGCGGCATTCGTGTAAATGTGTAAAATTCATCATTTCCCTAAGTCTTCAAACCAGTAATGCTATTCCCTCTGTTTTTGGTCGCCTGACCAAAAATCCTTCATCTTTCCCATTGTTGGTCTCCTGACCAATAATCATTCTTACTTATATTCAACCATTTTTAAGCCAATACTTCATAAAAGTTAAAATATAATTTTTCGTATAAGTATTTTTTAAATTGTATCAGAATAAGATTTAAAACATCTGACGAATAATGTTGGCGATTACCAGTAAACAAACTGCACTGAACGTAAGCCTGATTTTCAAAGGTGTTAAACGCTTTGCAAAACTTACACCGAAAGGAGCGAATATAGCAACACCTAATAAAACCGGAACTAGTAACGGAAATGAAATAGCACCCAACATATAAGGAAGTTGAACTTCCAGAAAGTTAAAACGAAGCATATAGTATAATGCTAAAGCTGCTGAAGTCATCGCAATCACGCCTAATGATATCGATGTAGTTTTTCTTATTTTTATATTGAACAAACTATTCAGCATAGGCACAATAACAAAACCTCCTCCTAAACCCGTTAATGCCGATACTGATCCAGCTGTAATTCCGGTTATGTTCAGCATTAAACGCTTTATGCTTCTTGGATGATTAAAACGTTTTTTATTGGGGTTATCGACTAACATACGATATAATGCCGGTAATAACGATAAAATAAAAATGATAGAAAAAGCTGTTTTATTATAGCGAATATTGACCAACAATTCCGCCATTAATATCGAAGCTATGATCGAAGGAATAGCGATAGCAACAGAGGTCCGCCAATAAAAATTATTCAACCTGTATTGTTTAATACAGCCCGATAAAGCAGCAAACATGGTTGAAAAAGAAGTATGTGCTAAAACTATTTTCACATAATCAGTACTAGAAACAGATCCTCCACTCAACTTGGTTACGAAATAAGTAAAAATACTTACGTAAATCGGTCCTCCACCTATACCCAACAAGCCCGAAAGGAATCCCCCAACTGCTCCGGCTACAAACAAGGTTAATATATGTATTAATTCGATTGAAATACTAATATTTTTTTGATAAATTGATTCGGTATTGGCACAAATGTAATACTAAGTAGGATTGGACTATACATCCCGGTTAGGATACCCAAACAGTTACTTTCCTCTGCTGTGTCTCCTGACCAGCAGATGTTAACTCAAAATTCAATACTTTATTCAAAAGAAAATTAAGTCTTACCTCCATTAATTTTAAACGCAATAAAGATAAATAAACGAAAACAATACAAGTTTGTGTTTCATTTCCTTATAAAAACTTATAAAATTGAACCTTTAGAAAACGTATATTTGCGTGGTCTTTCTAAAACATTTACGTACATATTCAATGAAATACAAAAGAGTACTCCTTAAACTAAGCGGTGAAGCACTGATGGGCGATAAAGGGCACGGAATTGATCCGGATCGTATCAGACAATACGCAGAAGAAATTCACGAAATGGCTAAGGCAGAAGTAGAAATTGCTTTAGTGATCGGTGGAGGAAATATTTTCAGGGGTTTACAGGCAAGTGAAGTCGGTATAGAACGAACTTCAGGCGATTATATGGGAATGTTGGCAACTGTAATAAATGGTATTGCCTTACAAAACGCCATTGAACAACAAGGCTCTTATACCAGACTGATCTCAGCAATAGATATGGAACGCATTTGCGAACCTTATATTCGCAGAAGAGCTGTAAGGCACCTTGAAAAAGGAAGAATACTGATCTTTGTTGCAGGAACAGGAAATCCTTATTTTACGACTGACTCTGCTGCTGCATTAAGAGCTACAGAAATAGATGCTGAAATTATTCTGAAAGGCACGAGAGTTGATGGTATTTATACAGCCGATCCTGAAAAAGATCCAACAGCAACTAAATTCGATAAAATTTCTTTTGATGAAGTTTTACAAAAACGATTGAAAATAATGGATACAACAGCATTTACTATGTGTCAGGAAAACAATGTTCCTATCTTTATTTTCGATATGAATAAACCCGGAAACCTTAAAAAGGTCTTGGAAGGTGATGAATCAATAGGAACTTTAGTTTCTTAGTTTCTACACAAAACTTTTAATTCAGAAAAAATTTAATAATATAGAATATGGAAACAGTAGATGAAGTATTAGAATTAGCGCAAATGGGCATGGACGAAACCATAGAACGCTTATCTAAGAATCTGGAAAAGATCCAGGCAGGGAAAGCCAACCCTTCTATGGTAAAAAGTGTTATGGTTGAATATTATGGCGCCCCTACCCCTTTAACACAGGTTGCAAGTGTTACCGCAGCCGATGCACGCCAATTGGTTATTAAGCCCTGGGAACAAAATATTTTACCAGATATTGAAAAAGCAATATTTGCAGCGAACTTAGGATACACTCCACAAAGCGATGGCGAGGTAATTCGTTTAAATATTCCACCATTGACAGAAGAACGTCGTAGAGATTTGGCAAAACAGATCAAAGCAGAAGGTGAAAATGCTAAAATCGGTTTACGTACTGCCCGTAAAAGTGCCAACGACGGTATCAAAAAATTGAATAAAGATGGTTTATCTGACGATTTGGCCAAAGATGCTGAAGAAAGTATTCAGAAACTAACCAATAGCTACGGCGACAAGGTAGATAAATACATCACAGCAAAAGAAGAACAAGTACTTAGTTTATAATTCATAGTTGATGAATGATGATTGATAAAGGATCATTAATCATCATTCATCAATTATCACCTATCAACAATATAATAAAACGTGTCCGTTAAATATCAGTCTTTAACACAAATTCAGCAATTAATTCAAAAGGGTGAATTGAGCTTTCATGATTTGCTGAGCCATTATTTAAAGCAAATTGAAACACAGAACCAAAATCTGAATGCTTTTTTGGAAGTTTATACCGAAACTGCCCAGGCAAAAGCCAATGAGCTAGATGATAAATTAAAGTTAGGCGAGCCTTTAGGTCGTTTGGCAGGAATGGTTGTTGGGGTTAAAGATGTTATTTGTCATAAAGGAAAAAAAATAAAGGCAGCCTCTAAAATTCTTGGGGATTTTGAATCACTATTTACCGCTACAGCACTAGAACGAATAATTGCTGAAGATGCGATCATTATCGGCAGCTTGAATTGCGATGAATTTGCCATGGGGTCTTCTAGCGAAAACTCAGCTTTTGGCATTGTCAAAAATGCTCAGGACACCGAACGAGTGCCCGGTGGTTCTTCTGGTGGGTCTGCTGTTGCTGTTCAGGCAGATATGTGTTTAGTAGCATTAGGTTCTGACACGGGTGGATCGGTACGACAGCCTGCTTCTTTTTGTGGTGTTTATGGTGTGAAGCCAAGTTATGGCAGAATTTCAAGACATGGATTGATCGCCTATGCCTCTTCTTTCGATCAAATCGGAACATTGAGCCACAACCTCGAAGATGCTGCTTTGGTTTTAGAGATCATGTCGGGAAAAGATAATTTTGATTCTACTGTTTCACATCGTCCAGTACCAAAATTCTCTGAACTGATCACTAATCAAACAGATAGAAAATATAAAATAGCTTACTTTAAAGAAGCCTTGGATCATCCTTCTTTAGATGAAGAAATTCAGTCGGCAATACAACAACGTTTCGATGTTTTACGCGAACAGGGGCACATCATCGAAGCTGTTGATTTTCCACTGATAGAATATTTAGTACCGACTTATTATATTCTTACAGCTGCTGAAGCATCATCAAACCTTGGCAGATATGATGGTATTCACTTTGGTTGGCGTCATCCCGATGCTAAATCACTCGATGAAGTATATGAATTGACCCGAACACATGGTTTCGGAGCAGAAGTAAAACGCAGAATCATGCTTGGAACATTCGTTTTAAGTTCCGGTTATTATGATGCCTACTATACCAAAGCTCAGAAAATCAGAAGAAAAGTACAAGAGGCAACATTACAGATCCTCAGTAAATACGATGCAATTGCAAGCCCAACAACCCCTTCTGTAGCTTTTAAAATCGGCGAAAAAAAATTACAAGACCCAACACAAATGTATCTGGCAGATATATTCACGGTTCAAGCTAATCTGGCAGGCATCCCCGCTTTATCGTTGCCTTTGTTCCAGCACAGTGAAACACAAATGCCTTTCGGTCTGCAACTAATGGTCGATAAATTCGATGAAGCTACAATGCTACAACTTGGGAAAGTTTTTGAGGAATAACAGCAAAAGATTATCTTCATTTCTACTGTACTGTGGTGGTGTAAAATAAATGATTTTTAAAAAAGAGAATTGCTGGTCAGGCGACCAGCAATGGATTCCCAATTTGGTCTGGAATGCACCGTCTGGAGCGCACAATCGCCCGACCAAATCAACCATTTTAACCCATCACCCTAATGTACTATTACCTTTTCGGTAACAATAGCTCCTTGCTCATTTTTAAGTTGAAGAAAGTAAATACCAGATTCCCAATCCGAACAATCAATATTAATTTCTTCTGCTAAGCTTATTGTCTTTAATAACTTCCCATTCAAATCAAATACATTCACATGTCCGAAAGCAATACCTTCAACGCGTATTACTTCGCTTGCAGGGTTAGGGAAAACCTTATAATCCAATATTATTGCTCCACTTGAACTGCTTATCAAATCTAAGCAAGCATTAAAATCTGGATTATCGGGTTCTAAACAAATTCCACATGAATCAACAACTGCTGCTCCATCTGGTGTACCCAAGCAATCTAAGCAAGCATTGAATGCAGGATTATCGGATTCTAAACAATTTCCGCAAGAATCAACAACTGCTACTCCATCTGGTGTACCCATGCAATCTAAGCAAGCGTCGAATGCAGGATTATAAGGTTCTAAACAATTTCCACAAGCATCGACAACTGCTGTCCCATCTATTGTACCCAAGCAATCTAAACAAGCATTGAATGCCGGACTTTCAGGTATTAAGCAATTCCCGCATAAGTCAATGACTGCTATTCCATTTAGAGTTCCCTGACAATCCGTGCAACTTGAATTAAAATTTGGAGGAGAAGAGCAAACACCACAAGAATCTATTACACTTTCCCCATTGGGAACCCCTACACAATCAGCACATGATGTATTATATGCTTCATTCAAATAGGAGTCATAGCATAAACCACAGTCGTCTAAAACCATGGTTCCGCCTATATTTCCTTCACAATCAATACAATCATCAATTACCTCAAATATATTTATCCAACAATTTATCCAGCTTCCCGCCCCATCAAATGAATCACAAATAACCATAGTATCAGATCCTACATATCCAGTATTGGGTTTATAATATGTATGTTTAAGTATTCCTTCGTCAATGTATTCATCCCCCTCTTCATAAAAGGGCTCGATTTCTATTATAAAATCCCCATGTTTCGGTTCACAAAACAGATTTTCGGCATATTGCCCTCCACATTCCATTCCGTCACAATAGTAAGTAGTGGTAATAGAATAAAAAGTACCTATAAAAGTTTCATATTGACAAAATGGTTCTTCAATGTAAAGATGATTGACTTGTTCAGCAAAATCTAAATAAATACAATCGTATTGTCCAACTAAAAGTAATGAGTTACCAAAAAAAAGTATAATAGTTGTAAAATAGTAATGGTAAGACATAATGTAAATATTAAATGGTTACTATAAAGATAATCATTTTTATCAAAACAATTTCCCTCCTCCACTAAAAATCTGAATTACCTTTGCAGTCGCTTAGAAAATCCATATTAATAATTGGTGAAACAAGCAACAAACAGTCAAAGTATCAAAAATCAAAACAATGCAATACGATGTAACCGTTATTGGTTCTGGTCCGGGTGGATATGTAGCAGCAATTCGTTGTGCTCAGCTGGGCATGAAAACCGCTATTATTGAACGTTATCCGACTTTAGGCGGAACCTGTCTGAATGTTGGATGTATTCCTTCAAAAGCATTATTGGACTCAACAGAGCATTACCACAATGCAACCCACACTTTTGCCGAACATGGTATTAAAGTTCCTAAAGTATCTGTCGATTTTACACAAATGATCAATCGTAAACGTCAGGTAGTAAATGATAATGTTTCGGGTATTGCTTTCTTAATGAAGAAAAACAAGATCGATGTTTTTCATGGTCATGGTTCTTTTGAGACTGCCAATAAAATTGCGATCAAGAAAGAAGATGGTACTACTGAAACAATAGAAACAGGAAAGGTAATCATTGCAACAGGTTCAAAACCTGCTTCGCTTCCTTTTATCAATATCGACAAAAAGCGCGTAATTACTTCAACTGAAGCATTGGAGCTAAAGAAAATACCTAAATCGATGATGGTGATCGGTGGTGGTGTGATCGGAATGGAAATGGGTTCGGTTTATGCACGTTTAGGAACTGAAGTTACTGTTATCGAATATGCCGATAATATTATTCCTTCTATGGATAAAGACCTAGGCAAAGAGTTAATGAAAACCATGAAGCGTTTGGGTGTTAAGTTCCATTTAAGCACTGGCGTAACAGAAGTAAAAGCCGGAAAAACGAATGTAACGGCTAAGGCAAAAGACAAAAAAGGCAATGAAGTTGAGTTTAAAGCTGAGTATTGTTTGGTTTCAGTTGGTAGAAAACCATACACCGAAGGTTTGGGCTTGGATAAAATAGGTTTACAAACAACCGACAGAGGTCAAATTCCGGTTAACGATCATTTACAAACGAATGTAAGCAATGTTTATGCTATTGGTGATGTAGTTCGTGGTGCAATGTTGGCACATAAAGCCGAAGAAGAAGGTGTTTTTGTTGCCGAAACCATTTCAGGGCAAAAACCACATATCAATTACCGCTTGATTCCGGGTGTTGTTTATACCTGGCCGGAAGTAGCAGCAGTAGGTTATACAGAAAACGAACTGAAAGAAGCTAAAATTCCATATAAAACAGGAAAATTCCCATTCAAGGCAAGTGGTCGTGCAAGAGCGAGCATGGATACAGATGGTTTTATTAAGGTAATGGCACACGCCGAAACCGATGAAATTTTAGGTGTTGGTATGATCGGACCGCGTATTGCCGATTTAATCGCAGAAGCTGTGGTAGCTATGGAATTCCGTGCTTCCGCAGAAGATATTTCACGTATGAGTCACGCCCACCCTACCTATACCGAAGCATTCAAAGAGGCTTGTTTGGCAGCTACTGAAAACAGAGCCTTACATATATAGTTTTCACATTAAGGCTAAAACTAAAAAAACGCCGTTAGTACATTTGTGCTAACGGCGTTTTTTAATATACAGCGTTTCATTTCTTTTTGTCCTTTCCCCCTGTCAGGGCTTGAAGCCCTGACAGGGGGAAAGGAAGCTATTTCAACAGAAAACTACCTTAACATTCCAATTACTCAACGATCAATCGATCAGTATAAATTTCACCATTATCTGCCTCAACAGCTAATAGATAAATACCCGTTTGAATATCCAGATTAAGTGTATTTTCTCCCTGACTTAAGTTCCATGTTTGCATTAGTTTCCCACTAACAGCGTAAATACTTGCTGTTCCACTTGGCTCAGGCATTAGTACTGAAAGTACATCTTTCGCCGGATTCGGATAAAAACCCCAGGTTTCTCCGTTTATAAAACCAATTGAAGAAGGCGTATCTGCAAAGCTTACTACGCTACTGCTATTATAAGCATTATCACCACCGGGACCATCGGCATTATTTGCTGCTAAACCTGTAGCGTAAAAGGTAATATCACCACTATCACCTGAAGGGGCTGTCCAGCTAAAAGAATAAGTTTGTGAATTACTAGCAACAACTGCTCCATCATGGTTAATAAAATCTAAGCCACCTGCACTTTGAGTTGCTGTATTACTACCGCTAGCGGTCAAACTTCCTATGCTTTCTCCATTAGCATCTAAAGCACACAACTGGAATCCAAAACGAGCTGCTCCATTTTCTTCTATGGTAACACTCATTTCATACGTTTCACCTGCTTCATATTCGGCGGTACCATCGGCAAAACCAATACTTACGCTTCCCGGACCGTTATTAGGTGTATTGCTATCATGGCAATTTGCATTTGAGCAAGAACTTTGTCCGGGTGCTCCAGAATTAAATCCGGGTGGATTTCCCGAAAAAGTATGAGCCGTTTCTTCGCCACTCATCAATACGAAAGCAATAATTCCTAATGAAACTATTGAAAGAAGTAAACTTTTCTTCATTTTATAAATTTTTATGATTTCCTAAAAATACATTTACGCTTAAAATCACCATTATGTTTATCTCCAGCTAAATTTATTCAAAATAAATGCTTTTCATCGTCCCTTGAATAACATTCGGTTACTGAATCCTTTAACTTTACAAATCTGTTCACTATGAAGTACTTTTTATTTTTGCTTATGTTGAATCTTTTAGTAAATGCAGACGCTTCTGCAAATGAAAAAAACACTCCTGAAAACTCAAAAAAACATACCTATAAAGCCGTTGAAGGCGATCCTTTAAAAACCCGGATCTATACCCTCGACAATGGCTTGAAAGTTTATCTTTCAGTTAATAAAGACGAACCGCGTATTTACACACACATTGCTGTCAGAGCTGGTTCAAAGAACGATCCGGCAGAAACAACCGGACTGGCACATTACCTGGAACACATGATGTTTAAAGGTACACATAAAATCGGTACTAAAGACTGGGAAAAGGAAAAAGTATTGCTAGACAATATTTCGGACTTGTACGAAAAACACCGTAATACAAATGACGCTGATGAAAAGGCGCGTATTTATGAAATGATCGATAGTGTTTCGTACGAAGCAGCAAAACTAGCAATTCCAAATGAATATGATAAGATTATTTCTTCTTTAGGTGCTAAAGGAACCAATGCTTATACTTCTAACGAAAGAACCGTTTATATCAATGATATTCCGGCTAATGAATTAGAGAAATGGCTTAAAATCGAATCGGAAAGATTTTCGACTTTAGTATTGCGTTTATTCCACACCGAATTGGAAACGGTTTACGAAGAGTTCAATAGAAGTGAAGACAACGATTACCGCAAGTCTTTTAAAAGTATGTATGAAGGATTATACCCTAACCATCCATTCGGGACACAAACAACACTAGGCTTGGGCGAGCATCTCAAGAATCCTTCCATGGTGAATATTCATAACTATTTCAATACTTATTATCGCCCGAACAACTGTGCGGTAATTCTTACAGGCGATCTGGATTATGATAAAACTATTGCCCTTGTAGATCAATATTTCGGTTCATGGGAAGCAGGAGAAATTCCTGAATTCAAATTTGAAAGCGAAGCAGCGATTAACGAACCCCGTGAATTCAATAACTACGGAAGTCAGGCAGCACACCTTTATATGGGATGGCGTTTTCCGGGAGCAGGAACATCTGAATCTATGAAAATGCAATTATGTGCCGGCCTTTTACAAAACGGTCAGGCAGGTTTGATCGATTTGAATTTGGTTAAAGAACAAAAGCTACTTCAGGCAAACCTTTTCAATGTAAATAACCTTGATTATTCAGCATTAATGGTTTACGGACAACCACGCGAAGGACAAGCACTTACAGAAGTTAAAGACTTGTTATTGCAGGAAATTGAAAAACTAAGTAATGGAGACTTTGACGATTATCTGATAGAAGCGGTTATCAATGACTTCAAATATCAACGTATCAAACGCAACGAAAATAACCGTAGTCGTGGTAGTTTATTGGTCGATGCCTTTATCATGAATCTGGAGATGGAAGATATTGTGAGTTATTACGACGAAATGTCGAAGATCACAAAAGCTGATATTCAAAAATTTGCCAAGCAATTCCTAAACGAAAATAATTATGTAGTTGCCTATAAGCATACCGGCGAAGATCCGAATATTCACAAAGTGGACAAACCACAAATCACGCCGGTTGAGATAAACAGGAATGAACAATCGGAATTCATGCAAATGGTAAACGCTATGGAATCGGGACGATTAGCACCTGCTTTCCTCAATTTTGATGAAGCGATTCAGCAATCAACGGTCAATAACAATATTCCTTTTTATTATATCGAAAATAAACTGAATCCTACTTTCGGCTTATTCTATATTTTCGATATGGGAAAAGCACATAACAAAAATTTACCTTTAGCCCTTAATTACTTACCTTATTTGGGAACTGATAAGTACAGTCCGGCAGAACTTAGTAAAGAGTTTTTCAAATTAGGCGTTGAATTCAAAGTTTCTACTTCAGAAGATAAATGCTACGTTTATTTAACAGGTTTGGAAAAATCGCTGGAAGAAGGTATAGCTTTATTTGAACATATTCTGGCGAATGTAAATCCTGACCAGCAAGCATACGATGATTATACAGACGGAATTTTAAAACGCAGAGAAGACAACAAACTGGATAAGCGCTTCATATTGCGCAGAGGCATGTTCAGTTATGCAAAATATGGTGAGCATTCACCAACAACCGATCTTTTTTCTGCTGAAGAACTGAAGGCTAAGGATATTCAGGAATTAACCGATCTTATCAAAGATTTATCGAACTACGAACATAGAATATTTTATTACGGTCAGGCCGATGAAGGTCATGTTAAAAAAGCCTTGAAAAAATACCATATTACAAGTAAGGCATTCAAAGCTTATCCGAATAAAACCGAATATCAGGAATTAGAAACTTCGGAAAGTAAGGTTTATGTGGTTGATTATGACATGAAGCAGGTAGAAATGATGCTTTTATCGAAAGGTGAGCCTTTCAATAAAACATTACTACCTCAGGCGGGAATTTTCAATGAGTATTTTGGAGCAGGTTTATCGTCTATTGTTTTTCAGGAAATAAGAGAAGCGAAAGCATTGGCATATTCGGCGTATTCTTACTTTACGCTACCGCGCGACAAAAAAGATTCACATTATACCATTGCTTACATCGGAACACAAGCCGATAAATTGAATGATGCAACGAACTCTTTATTAGCTTTAATGAACGATATGCCCGAAGCTCAGGAACAATTTGAGTCGGCGCGTTTAGCTGCCTTAAAGAAGATCGAAAGTGAGCGTATTACTAAGTCTAATGTTTTTTGGACCTGGGAGAGCAACAAGCGACGTGGATATGAAAATGATATTCGTGAGGATAATTATAAAGCGATCCAAGATTTAAAATTTGGGGACTTACAGACTTTCTTCGATCAGCATATTAAAGGCAAACAGTTTACCTATCTGGTAATTGGAAAACTGGAAGACCTGGATATGGAAGCCTTGGAGCAATTGGGTACGGTAGAGCAATTAAGTGTGGAACAAGTTTGTGGGTATTGATGTTTGAAGGATGTCGAATTTTATTCTTGCCATAGACCTTATCGGAACTTTTGTATTTGCGGTTAGTGGCGTACTGGCTGGCGTTGAAAAGAAATTCGATTTGTTCGGTGTCCTTATTCTTGCTTTTGTAACCGCAGTGGGCGGTGGCACACTCCGAGATGTATTGATTGGAAGTACGCCAGTTGCATGGATGAATAATGAAATATATTTTTATCTGATTTTGGCGGCTTTACCTTTTTGTTATTTCTTTAAGAGCAAGATCATTTACTTAAGGCACAGCTTTTTCCTTTTCGATACCTTAGGAATTGCCTTGTTCACCATACTTGGTTTACAAAAAACACTTGCTTTAGGTTTATCACCACTGATTGCGGTGTTAATGGGTGTTGTTTCTGCTTGTTTTGGTGGAATAATAAGAGATGTCCTATCGAATGAAATTCCGCTTATTTTCCGTAAAGAAGTTTATGCGTTCGCTTGTTTACTTGGCGCACTTTCATTTCTTGGTGCAAGCTATGTCCTTCCGGTCAATATTGCAATGATCGTTTCAATTTCGGTGGTCATAATTATCAGAGTTTTAGCAATACAACGTGGTTGGGAACTACCCTTTAATCCACTTTCCTGAATCGAAGTAATTCTTCGCGTTGCTCGTTGAACAAGTACAATTCTAAATTTGATATTTTATAGAATCTTGTATTTTCCAAAGCTTTGCGAAATTTGCGGGTATATTCCATTGTTTCAGGGCATAACTTCTTAGTTCCGCCTACCGAACCCAATACCAGCTGCTGATCGTCGAGTTGAGCTATATCACCAAATATCTGATTACAACCATCATTTCCCAATATGCTATTATTATTAATATTGAATTCTAACTGTGGTAAACGCTGAAATACTTTTCCTGCTACAGATTTCGCTTCAAAAGGCATTTCCTTCAAAACCCATATATCGTTGAGTAATTTAGATGCTTTAGTTGGTTGCTGCACTATTGTTTCTTTTTCATTTTGTTCTACTGAAATTTTCTCTTTCTTCAAAGAAGAACAGGCGGTCATAGTTAATAGTAAGGTAATCAGTATTATTCTCATGCTTTTTTGTTTATGGGTGATACAAGATGAATGATGGGTGATGAATGATCTATCAGTCATCAATTATCAACTATCATTCATTACTTCAGTCCTTCGAAATCAGGAAAATCGCGTTCAAACATATCTATGCTTAGTTTCTCCTTGTGATGGAAACCCATTTTATCTGAGGTGAGTTTTTGTGTAATCCCACCTTGATAATCATTATACTCATCCACCACTTTATTATACTTTTCGCACTCTATCGCTATGCGATTATGAGAGCCTTGTATTTGAGAAGCTAAGGTTTTCAATTCTTCTCTGACAGAATCGCCTTTAGGCAGCGCTGCTATTTCCTTATATATATCCTGTAAAATTCGATCTAATGGTTGGGTAAACTGTTTTTGAAGCTTAATGTACTGTTTAATCTTCTTCATTTCAATTTCATCTTTGACAATACTCAGATCTGCTACTTCTTCACGTGCCTTAATAAGTGCTTTCATATCCGATTTGTCGGCATTCTTGAATTGTTTTAGAATCATTGGTACCAAATCACTCTGTCTGTTATAGACATCTTCAATTCGATACCAGTGCTTGTCTGCACGTTCATCAAATTCTACCAATTTATTATATCCGCATGAACTGATCAATACCATTAATAGTCCCGCTAAAAACCATTTTTTATCTTTCATTTATTTGAATTCTAATTAACCCTGTCAGGGTTCAAAAAATTATATAAACCAAGACTTCATAACCTTTTTGAAATTATAATTTTCGTCCTCCTTTATCGACTTTCAAAGGTTCGTAATTATCGAAACCCATAGGTCCTGCTGTAACATTCTGCGGAAACTGTCTTTTATAAGTATTGTATTCAGCAACCGTTTCGTTGAATTTTTTACGGGCAACACGTATTTTATTCTGGCTCAATTCTAACTGTTCAGATTTAAACGCTCCTGCTCCTCTCACACTCATTACTTTTCTTAGAATATCACTTAGCTCATCCTGTTTTTTCATAAAATCGTCAATATCAGAAGCACTGATCGATTCATCAGAAATATCAATAGCCTCGATAGCTTTTATCGCCTTTTCCAATTCATTAAGCTGTTTAGGTGTTGTCGGTGTATCAGCTTTTTTCAGTTCAGATAAAAATGCAGCCGCAGCATCACCTCTTTCTCCATAAGCTGTCGCCACCGTTGACCAGCTTTTTTGTATATTTTCTTCATGATCAACAAGCTTATTATATCCGCATGAGCTAATTGAAAAAATAAGAAAAGTGAAAGTTATATATTTTATAATTTTATGCATATCCATTTTTTTATGATCGATGAGTAATGGATGATGATTGATCAACTATCAACCATTAACTATCATTCATCATTTATAATCATTCAACCAACAATTATTTCCTATAAGTTCCTTCCTTTTTCATTATGACCGAACTTTGCCTAAAAAGTATATATGAATTTTGAAGGATTAGACCATATTGGTATTGCGGTTAAAGATATAGAAAAATCGAATCAGTTATTTGAAATTTTAATGGGACAAGCTCCTTATAAGCAGGAAAGTGTTGATTCTGAAAACGTTTTGACCTCTTTTTTTGATGCAGGAAATATGAAAGTTGAGTTATTACAAGCAACAGCCGAAAGTAGTGCCATATATAAATTCATAGAAAAGCGAGGCGAAGGCTTACATCATATTGCTTTTGAGGTAGAAGATATTTATGCTAAAATGAAACAGTTTGAAGCAGATGGTTTTCGTTTACTGAATAAACAACCGAAACAAGGAGCAGATAATAAACTTATATGTTTTATTCACCCAAAAGATACTAATGGTGTATTAATAGAACTATGTCAGACACAAACTGAAGAAAAAGAGTTGTAAATTCAGGCAACTTAGCTTAAAAAGTTCTATCTTTCTAATCATCAACAGTGCTTTTGAGAAAATTTCAAACTATTTTATTTGATTACAATTGATATAGTTGTAAACTATTTATATACGCAAAAGCATTATTAAAGTAAATATATGTAAATTATATTTATAGCTAAATAAATCATGTCATGGCAAAGAAAAAAGAAAAAAAAGGCAAGAAGAAGGACAAGAAACTTAAAAAGTCGGAACAGCTTTTAAAAGCAAGCGCAAAGAAACCCAAGAAAAAGAAAGTAAAAAAGAAAGCTCCCAAAGCACCAGAAAAACCCAAACTTGCGTTTAGTATAGGTGCACTGATTAGAGCAGCACGTTTAGAACAGAAAATGACTCAGGATGATCTTGCATCGCGATGTGGAACTAACAAATCTTATATTTCCCGTGTAGAGAATAATGCAACCGATATGCGTGTTTCTACACTTATGAAACTGATAGATGGCTTAGATGGAGAGTTGAGGATCGAGTTTTAAACTTCGTAGATCAAAATTATATTTTCAGTCGTAAAAAAGGCTGAGGTGATGTACATTAGCAGGCTTTAATCGGTATCAGAACAAACTTTTTTATTTTATGATGCTACGCTATTGTTGTCTTGGTATTATTACGCTGTTTATTTTTAGTTCATGTGGTAGTAATAACAGTGAATCTACTGCCCCCGATGTTTCTCATATCAAAGTAGATGAAGTAAATATTAATCGCTTTGAACAGGATCTTTTTGCTTTAGATACTTTAAAGCTAATGGATGAATTTGAACGATTGAAAGTCAAATATTCCGAATTCTTTCCTTTATTTCTTTTCAATATTCAGGAAATCGCCAATAAAGACGATGCTGATGAATTGATTGCACAGCAACTTAAAGCATACATCAAAAACAAGGATGTTAAAGCTGTTTATAATGATATTAATGAAGCATATCCAGATCTGAATGGTATTTCCAATGAATTCGAGCAAGCTTTTAAGTACCTGAAATACCATCTTCCCGACTTGCCCCAACCACAATTGTTCAGTTTTATGGCACCTTTTCAGCATCAAGCGCTTACTATAGGTAATGACAAATTAGGTATAGGCTTAGATTTACATTTAGGAGCTGATTATCCTTTGTACGCTTCTGCCGGGCATCCTCAGTATTTATCCAGAACTTTTACCAAAGAAAACCTGCTTGCCAATACGCTAATGGGTTATGCCAAATCAATTCTTTACGAAAATCGTGACAAGAATCGTCTTATCGATAAAATGATTTATCAGGGTAAGCTCTTGTATTTGGTAGAACAATTACTACCCGATACCGATAAAAGTAAACTGATCGGTTATACACCCGAACAATATCAGTGGTGTAGGGAAAACGAAACACAAATATGGAGTTTTTGGATCGACAAGAAACTTTTATATGAAACACAAAGTGGAAAATATGGTCGTTTTGTTGCCCCTTCTCCCACTACTGCAGGAATGCCTGGTGAATCGCCCGGTAATGTGGGTAGCTGGACCGGCTGGCAAATTGTAAGATCTTATATGAAAAACAATCCTGAAACAACGCTTAAAGATCTGTTGGGGATTGAAGACGGACAACAAATACTTAAGTTAAGTGCTTATAAGCCTTAATCAATTTTTTAAGTGGCATTTATAAAGATTATGAGTATGTTTTAATTTCTATAAACTGAAAAAATACTACTATCGACTTAATCACTGATGTTACGCAGAGTTTGTGTCAGACTGAGTAAACGGAGATTTTTCGAGTGAAAACGAAGAAAAAACGTAGTGCATCGCCAGGCGACCCTGCGAAGTCTTTGACCGTCAAGAACTTAACTTCGATGCGTTCCGAACCCTAATTTTTTCAAAATTGGGTTCAAAACTTACTCAGTTTGACATAGTGCGTAACATTAGTTAATCAGATTTCCCTTCATCGTATGACGAACCATTATATGACGAACCATTCTGATTGGAAAATGAACAAAGCGAAATTTGTAAAGAAGCGTCTCTAACACCGATGATTTTCAAATTCTTCACTTAAGCGACGATAAGCTTCGTTACGTTCTGAATGACGAGTATTTTGTCATTTTTATCTGTTAGGTTTGTCCAAAATCCGGAGTCTCTTAAGGAACTTTTTACAAACTGTTGCCATTTTATAACGAGTGCAACAAATTCTGGATACATACAAAAAGCTATATCCACAACTAGTCATATTTGAATCTAAGGGTAAAAAACAACTTCGTGCCCTTCAAATTGCCAGAATTATTGCTTATTTACTCGCTCTGCTGATCGCCTGGCGATTTAACCTTATTTCTGCTCATATTTTATATTCCGGCATTGTACTACTTACTGTAGTTGGTATAGTAGAAACCATTTTTACATTTCTGAAAAATAAGATTTATCTGTCCTTTGAAAAATCTTCAAAAAACCTGATTTTACCTGCCCTTATTACTCACTTTCAGCACACCGATTTAAAGTATGAACAAGATCATCATGTTCCTTATAAATACTTTCAGGAAAGCCATTTGTCTAATTTGGATTGTTCAGAATTTGGTGGTAGTAATTATTTAGAAGGCAATGTTTCAGACAACCAGTTTATATATTCAGATATAAATATTTATAAAGACAAGGGAGGGAATATTATCTCTATCGCAGATAATTACTACATTCCTAAACCCAACCCACAAAGCACTACCCGTAAAGATGTTTTTTTGAGTGGTTCCTTTTTAGTTATTCAAACAGCCCATTTTCATAATGGCGCTTCTTTTATTCTCGAAGACAAAAGTGAAAAGTATTACGGAGCTATTGCACGTTTCTTTCAGCGTTTACAAAAAAGACGAGGAAAATTATTGCACTTTCCCCATCTTCCCGATTTTGAAAATCACTTCAAGGTATATAGCATTACACCTGAAGTATCTAAACCAATGCTAGATGATGAATTTCTGAAAACCTTATTGGCATTCAAAAAGAAAATAGGCACGCCTGTAAATCTTTCTTTCAATGGTGATCATATTTATTTATTCATTGAGAAGAAACAGAATAACTTTCAATTTAATTTGAAAAACAAAACCAATACTTCAGAACAAATTTTTACTAAGAACTACCAGCATTTAGAAGAGCTCTTAAATCTAGTTGAATTTTTAGGGGAACAAATAAATGAGCATAAGGAAAAGCATAATTGATAATTGATGGGTGATAATTGATGGGTGATAATTGATGGGTGATGGGTGATGGGTGATGGGTGATGGGTGATGGGTGATGGGTTAAAATATGAAATTGTAGCAATATTACCGAAAAAAGGGCAAAACTTACCAAAAAACTAAAGCACCTCCTTAGCAGTTCACAGACCTTTTAGATTAGCACCATTATTAAGCTAAAAACCAGTTACAATGAAAGCTATAATTACTAAAATTTGTTTTTCTCTATCCGTAGTATTTTTATAAACAATTTTAAAGAATTAATAAAAGGGTTTAAAATCAGGCTAATCAGATTTTATGGGAGGACTGAGGCCTGATTTTTTTCATTGTTAAAATGGGTGTTTTGAAAGCTGCTTTTCTAAAGGAAAGTGGCTTTTATTTTTTGTTATAGAAGTTCTTCAAAGTATAGAATGCTTTTTTCTTCTTCCCATCTTCAGCAATTAGTCCTTTCCTATTCCAACCGTCCTGAATTTTAGGCAGCACTCTTCTCGGAGAACGAAAATCAACCAGAATCCATGGCGAAATCCCCTGAATCTGCTCTATTTTATTGAGCATTGTAAGCGTTTTCTCATAAAGGTCTTCCTGAAACTCTTCTGTCCAACGTATGCCTTTATCTCCAAAATATCCTTGCTTTGCACCTGCACCAAATTCAGAAACCAAAACTGGTTTATCCTGTGCTATTTTCCATGTGATCGTTGCACATTTATCAGGCAAACCATCGTACCAGCCTATGTATTCATTGAAGCTTAGAATATCGACAACTTCTGCAAAAGGGTCATCAATCGTTCTTATCGTTGGATCATCATTATAGTTTTTTTGTTCCAGAGCAGCACTTATGAGTCTTGTTGAATCTTTAGTGCGTGCAAAAGCTGCCAGTTTATTCAGGAATTCATTTCTTGCAGGAACATTTGGTGTTTCATTTGCCATTGACCAGATAATAACACTCGCCCTGTTCTTATCTCTCGAAATAAGTTCCGAAAGTTGGTTTTCAGCATTCTGATAAGTAGCTTCATTCTCCCAATCTATGGTCCAGTAAACCGGATTTTCCTCCCAAACTAAAATACCTTTTTTATCTGCAAGTCGAACCATGTGTTCATTGTGTGGATAGTGCGCTAAACGAACATAATTACAACCCAGATCTATTGCCCAATCCAGTAGTTGTTCTGCATCTTCTTCTGAATACGCTCTTCCATCTCGCAATGGGCTTTCTTCATGTATAGAAATACCTTTTAAATAAATGGCTTCGTCGTTGAGTAATATTTTTGTTCCTTTCGTTTTAATCGTTCTGAAACCTATCTGATCGATCAGCTTTTCTGTTTCATGCTCAATTATTACATCATACAAATAAGGGTTTTCCAACGACCAGAATTTTATATTCCTTACCTTTAATTGAATCTTGGCAAAGCCTTGTTCATCGGTCTTTATTTTTTTGCGTAAATTCATTTCAGGAATATTGATCTGCACCGCTTTATTGGCGATATTATTTCCATTTAACTGAATATATCCTTCGATCATATTTTTATTATCCGGGCTTAGCTGTATAAAATAATCCTGGATAAAATTGGCAGCAGTTTCTACGATTTTTACTTCTCTTGTCAATCCACCGTAATTCCACCAGTCGGTATTTAAGGTAGGAATACCCTCTTTAAGTCTTTTATTATCAACTTTTACGATCAGGAAATTGTCTTTCTCACGTAAAACATCTCTTACTTCAAAATTGAAAGGTGTAAAACCACCTGTGTGCACTCCCAATTTTCGTCCATTCAAATACACTTCCGTTTTGTAATTAGAAGCTTCGAAATACACAAAACATCGCTTACTTTCGTCTTGCTTTATGTAATCGAAAGAATGCTTGTACCATAAAGTTCCTTCATAATATAACAGCTCAGGCTTTTGACTATTCCAATCTCCGGGAACACTTAATGTGTCCATTCCATCAAAATTATATTCTATCAGATCGGAAGGACTCTGGGGCTTTGAATCGAGAAAAAAGGCACTTGCCCAGGGATGTTTCTGCTGGTCGAATGGTTCGTATCGATAATTATAATAACCGTTTTCATAAGGATCGATTATATATCGCCAGTTTCCATTCAGTACCTTTACTTCTTTATTATAAACATTTTGAATAAGTTCAAACTGAGCATTGGTACTTATGGAACTCAATATCAATATGTAGCATAGGAAAAGCTTAAATCTCATTTTTTCTATTTTAGGCTCATATAAGTCTATAAAAATAAGAACTTACTTTTCCCCATCTACTTAATACATCATTTACTTGAAAGGATCACTGTATTTTTCATCATTAATAATTGTTTGGTCGGTGAGGGTGTGTAAAAAAGCGACTACTGCTTCTTTTTCTTCCTGACTTAAATACAGCTTTAAAACTTCACCTTCTTCCTCATCACCATCATCGAGTGTAGTTAACCTGAAGTTCAGATTTGGATGTGCCTGAATATTGTTGTTATAATGTTCTACTACTTCCATTAAGGTCTCGAAACGTCCGTCGTGCATATATGGAGCCGTAAGTGCAATATTTCTTAAAGAAGGAACTTTGAACAGTCCAAAATCGGATGAATTACCTGTAAATTCTCCCTTACCTTTATCAGCATAGTTCAGATCCAAACCGTTATTTTTTGCTGCATCGTTCACATTCTGTGCACCTCCATGACAATAACCACAAGTTGCTCCATTTCGCCCTCTTAAAAAGATATCCATTCCTAGCTTTTCCTGCTCATTAAAATTTGGCAGATCGGGCATATCTTCGTAAACATCGGGGTTACCGGCAGCAATTAATCCTTCATCGAACTTAGAATTGAAAGAAACCATAGAACGAATAAATTGAGCTAGTGCCTTTGCAATACGATCAGAAGATATTTCATCGCTCCCAAATGATTTTTCGAATAAGATCTCGTAATAATCGAGCTGTTCTAACTTCGCTTCCAATTCAGCTAACTGCAAGCCCATTTCTTTATGGTTTTGTATCGGCATCAATACCTGGTCCTCCAATGTTTCAGCTCTTTCATCCCACTGAAATTTTCCATTTTCATAATAACGACTATTAATTAAGCCCATCGAATTGCGACGGGTTAATGCACCATTAAAGCCTTCACTGAACTTCAGGTTATCGGCAAAAGCGGCGCTCTGCTGATGACAGCTTGCACAAGACACAGTATTATTCGCAGATAAATTTTTATCGTAAAAAAGCACTCTGCCCAAAGTTGCTCCAATATCTGTTATAGGATTATTGGCAGGTGTATTATCCAACTCAGTTGCCTCATCGGTTTTAAAATGGTCGGGAAGTGGCAGGTTCGCGTAGTTGTATGGCGAGGCAGGTAAATCTAAAGTCTGCTCGATCAAAGCTAGTTCGGAATCCGTAAAGTTTACATTCGTTGGAATATATAATACATCATCTTGTTCTTCTTCGGAACAGCTAAGCATGAATAGCATAAATAATATAACCGTACATAGGTGTTGTACCTTCATTATAAAGTTGTTTTAATGTTTAGTAAGTATTTATGCAATAAGTCCGGATTTGTTTCAATACTTCTATAACAACTTACTTGTGGTTTGCCCTACTTTTGAGTTTAATTACTAAAACTGAACTTTTATGCTTGAGTGTAGTGGGTGTAAAATTTATGGATATTCTTATACAATTTATAAATTTATCCTTGCAAATAAACCGCATTCATTCCAATACCAAGGTCGTATTTATGAGCTTTCCATTGGGTGTTGGTGTTTGTTTTAATTAAGTTATCTGAAAAGGTGTATTCGTAATATTCCTCTTTTTGATTTGCTGATAAAACTGTCCAAATAACACTATCTGCATTGATTATTTTTATATAACTTTTTGAAACATGAATAATCCCTGGATTCAATACTTTCAGAAAACATTTATCATGAAATGAAATGTTAAGTTCTTTTTCTGAAGCTTCATAAGTTATTTGTGAAATATAATGTTTGTTGTTGAGCTTTCTTCCATTCCAATCTCCCCAAATTTTAATGGTAAATGCTTTTTCGATTTTGTTTTTAAATATTTCAGCTAGTTCATCTGCTCTTACCTGAATAAATCCTCCTCCTTCAATTGGTTTCAGATTATCCAACTCATAAATTGCATCACTTCCAGTCATCGCAGTCAAAAAACCTCTTTTGATAATTAATTTATACACAACTATACTTGTATATAAGCCAATCAACGCAATCAAAATTGCAATAAGCTTTCCTATTAAGCTTGTGGTTTCAATATAAATTACAATACTTATCAGTATAAACCCTGTAAAGGTTATCAGGGCTTGAACAAAAGCTAGCAAATACTGAAATACTTTAGACATTTTCTCTGATTTAGCTATTTTAAAAGCAATCGTAAAATTGTTTTTTAATATTTATTACATAAACCGAACTTTAATTCTTGTTATTTAGTTCCTTTCTTTGATCGTTAAGATCCTATCAAATTAATAAGCAGTTCAGGTAATTAATCTACTGCATATATGAATAACATTCTAATACATAGAGATCAAGCTTCTTTGAAACTTACATTTATTGATGCTTTCCATCCTTCAGCAATAAGCATAAAGGCTGAACAGTGGTTTTCGAGATATAAGTTAGGTTTTTCAGACAATGATTTTGAGTTTCAAGATTTTTTTTCTGGTAATTTTTGGTACTTGGATGGAGATGATCTGATTGTATTAGAAATGTATTCAAACGAAGACTTTGATGATGAATCGATTCGATATGTTGACGATATTGAACTACAACTTTTCCTGATCGATTTTAAGCGGAATGCCTTTGCAAAGTTTTCCCATTTGCAAGGCGGAAAGTTCGAAGTATTGTCTTTAACTGAAAACAATAGAATAATATATCAGAAATGGAAAAACGGTATTATTAAAGAATTTGAAGTTGGTATTAATGATTTAAAATTTGAATATGCTTTCTGAAGGAAAAAGTAAAATTGAAAATCGTTTTTTGACTACAGAATGTAGGTTCAGCAGTACTGCCATTGATATTTGGAAACAGGAAACACAAATCAGATGTAAAGCAAAAGATGCGTATTATAATAACTATATGAATTGGCAGCAAGGCGATAATGAAATGGCGCTTTTCACTTATTATGCTTATGCTGACCTTTCAATACCCAAAAAATTCGATTGTCTTTTCGATTATAAAAACCCAGATAGATATGTTGAATCGAATATGATATTAAAACATGCAATTTGGGAAGGATGGTTTCCAATAAATGCTATGGAACACGGACACAAACACTTAGCTATATTTGAATTTGAAGCAACAATACCTGAAATTATTTTCGAGCTGTACAAAGAAAATAATAAATACGCCCAAATTCCTGACAATGCACTTTGTCTGGGCATTTGTGAACTAGCAAATTATGAAGCGATTAAAAATAAATTAGCCAATGTTCAGCATTTTTATAATGAGCATATTTTATAAATTCTTCCAGAAGGGTTTGCCGAAGGTCATCGACATTAGTTTGTTGCAATAGATAATCTTCTAATTCATTAATCGTATCAAAATCAAATATCTTTTCCATGCTGTTTACATTCAATTGATCTCAATAAATCATCACTTAGTAGTGTTTCATATTAATAGTGGCGGGTGAATTTTGAGTTGTTAATTTGTGCTAATATGAGGCAAAAAAGCAGCTGGGCTTGCATTCAAGCATAGCCTAAGCTATGGCGAGTATTTTTAACGAAGTATTAGTATGAATTAAGATTAAAAGAAACCGTCAATATTAACTTGAAAGACTACTTAGGCACTCTCAATATCTTTTCCATCTTTCTACCCTTTGCCAATTCATCAACTAACTTATCGAGGTATCTTACCTGACGGGTTAAAGTATTATCTATTTCTTCGATCCTGTAACCACAAATCACTCCTTTAATCAGCTCTGCATTCGGGTTAAGTGTAGCATTCTGAAAGAAGATTTCAAAACTCACTTTCTCATCGATCAACTGTTGCATTTTTGCCTCATCAAAACCTGTTAGCCATTCAATAACCTGCTTCAACTCTTCTTCAGTTCTTCCCTTTTTTTCCACTTTAGTTACATAATGTGGATATACTGAAGCAAAGGTCATTTTGGCTATTCGTTCGTTATGTTCAGGTGTAACTTTCATTCCTCATTTATTTCTTTACGACTTTGACCATAACCGATCATAGCGTGTCTTTCTATCAAATTCTGTTCGTTCGAGTTAGCCGGATCTCTGTCTGGAAAACTTACTTGCTTATTCAGTAATAATCGATCTAATAAGAAATTAAACATTTCTATATCGTAGGCTGAATCCGTTGCTTTGTATTCCTCTTTATTTCTATTAACTACAAGTTGGTTAAACTGATAAGTTACTGCATCTAATTCTATGAATGTAGCTTCGTATATACAAGTCCCTGTCCAACTTCTATGAAAATAGACTTTATTATCTTCTGAAAAAATAAACCATTTATCTTCCATTTGAACAGGAACAAGCCCTTTTTGAACTTCTGCTAATTCTTTATTAGTAATCTTTCTGTCAATCACTAAAGATTCTTTTTCACCGGGCATTGATTTGGTTTTCCAGCTATCTTTTTTTGCCTTCATTTCCCAAAGTTAAATAAACTATGTTTCTAGTCTATATTTTTTCCAATACCCTTAAAATTCCTGCAATATCATTTAAAGTTTCTTTGCGTTCTTCTTCTAAACACATTTCAAACAATACATAAGCATCAGGATTATCATGTATTTCTTTTAAAGCTACGTAAATCCGTTCAATTTCTTTTTCAGTACATTTAAAATGTAATACTTTATTTCCGTATGCTTTTGTCAGATCAATTTTACCATTTAAGTATTGTTCAGCGATCAATGCAGAAAGTCCGATGATCATATCTTCAAAGTGAATGTACTGCTCGAATGGTGAATGTATAAAATTCACATTATTATCGGTTCTTACTGATAACAGGTCAGGTTCATCCAGATATTTCTTCAAATCAGTATTGGCGAATAATAGATCGAAGGTGATTATTTCCTCCGTTATTGATTCGATAAGCTCTAATAGATCACCACCAAAATCCGACCCGAAAGCAGTATCCTTCCAGTTTTCGATCATTGTATTAACTTATTCAACATTTATCTGAAACAGCACTTAATATACTATATTTAATTATTGAAACTACAAGTAAACCTCTCCGCCACTATTAGCAAATTCCTTTGCCTTTTCTGCCATTCCTTTCTCGATTGCTTCTGCGTCTTCCAGTCCTTTTTCTTTTGCGTAATCGCGTACATCCTGTGTAATTTTCATAGAACAGAAATGCGGACCACACATAGAACAGAAATGCGCTGTTTTTGCATTATCAGAAGGCAGGGTTTCATCGTGGTATTCACGAGCAGTATCAGGGTCAAGCGATAAGTTGAACTGGTCGTTCCAGCGGAATTCAAAACGCGCTTTACTCAAGGCATTATCACGTATTTGCGCTCCCGGATGTCCTTTCGCCAGATCGGCAGCGTGTGCAGCGATCTTATAGGTGATCACTCCATCTTTCACGTCTTTTTTATTCGGTAAGCCCAAGTGTTCTTTAGGTGTTACATAACACAACATTGCACAACCAAACCAACCGATCATTGCAGCACCAATACCCGAGGTAATATGATCGTAGCCCGGAGCAATATCAGTAGTTAATGGACCTAAAGTATAAAATGGAGCTTCACCACATTCCTCTAGTTGTTTATCCATATTTTCTTTGATCAACTGCATCGGAACGTGTCCTGGTCCTTCTATCATTACCTGAACATCATGTTTCCAAGCAATTTTTGTTAGTTCTCCTAGCGTTTCCAGCTCACCGAATTGTGCTGCATCGTTGGCATCTGCAATAGCGCCTGGGCGCAATCCATCTCCCAATGAAAATGCTACGTCGTAGGCTTTCATAATTTCGCATATATCTTCAAAGTGTGTATATAAGAAATTCTCTTTGTGATGCGCCAGACACCATTTCGCCATAATAGAACCTCCACGGGAAACAATACCTGTTACACGTTTTGCTGTTAATGGGATATAACGTAATAAAACACCTGCATGAATGGTAAAGTAGTCAACTCCCTGCTCTGCTTGTTCGATCAGCGTATCGCGGAAAATTTCCCAGGTAAGATCCTCTGCTTTTCCGTTTACTTTTTCGAGTGCCTGATAAATAGGAACTGTTCCTATTGGAACGGGTGAGTTACGTATGATCCATTCACGGGTTTCATGGATATTATTTCCGGTTGAAAGATCCATGATCGTATCGGCTCCCCAACGGCAAGCCCATACTGCCTTTTCAACTTCTTCTTCAATACTAGAAGTAACAGCTGAATTTCCAATATTGGCATTTATTTTAACAAGGAAATTCCTGCCAATGATCATCGGCTCGCTTTCAGGGTGGTTGATATTCGACGGAATAATGGCACGCCCTTCTGCTACTTCTTTACGAACGAATTCAGGCGTAATATAACTTTTCGGCGTATTTGCCCCAAAGCTATTCCCTTCATGTTGATGCCCTGAATCGCCATTATTATATGCTTCTATTTTCTGATTTTCACGAATGGCAATAAACTCCATTTCTGGTGTTATAATTCCTTTTCTTGCATAGTGTAGCTGGGTAACATTCTCTCCTTTTCGGGCACGTAATGGCTGCTTTATATGTTCAAAGCGCATATAGTCAAGATCAGAATTCTGTAAACGATCTTTACCATAATCAGAACTTATTCCCGGTAATTCTTCTACATCTTGTCGTTCTAATATCCATTGCTCACGTAAACGGGGTAAGCCCTTTTTTACATCAATTTCAAAATTGGGATCAGTGTAGGGACCAGAAGTATCATAAACCGTTACCGGAGGGTTTTTCTCAACATCTCCCAATCCGAATTTTGGTTGTGTGTCTTCTAATGAGATTTCACGCATTGGTACTTGTATATCGTGAATTTTTCCTTGTACATATATTTTCTTGGAAGCCGGAAACTCATCACGGGTAATAGTTTGCTGAGATGGTATAATTTCTTGTTTTTTCATTCTTTTTATATTACGGTAAAACTTGATTAAAAATTTAGTCTATGATGTATTCATCCGCCTTGTGTGGCAGTGATAACGGTAACGCGGTCATTTTCTTTTACAAAGAACTCCTGCCAGTCGGTTCTTGGAATTACCTCATTATTCACTGCTACAGCAATGCCTTTCTCAGCATAAATATTAAATTCATTCAATAACTGAAAAAGTGATGTTTGTACATCAATATTCTTGACTTCCCTGTTAATAAATATTTTCAAGGCAAAATGTTTTAATAAATAATCGGGAAAGGTAAAGGTGCGGTACATTTAAAAGTAAATACATATACTCCTAATTACAACTATTTACTTTTCCCTTCGGCTGTACTAACAGCATCAGGTTCTAAGGGTTTATATTCTCAGTTATAAATTTATTGAATTTAAAACTCCCCTAAAGTAACAAGTGTAAATTTAAGCTAATTAATAATATCGTGGTTCGACAAGCTCACCACTCGACAAGCTCAATATAAATTGATGAATGATTCAATACTAAAATTATACCTCAAAATTATTTAATGTTCCAAACATTATTTTGTACTCTTCTAGTTGTGCCTGATATTGTATAAGATCGATAGGTTCTCCTAGTTGTGAAAGATTTTTTGCCGCCCATAAAAGTAAATACAACTTAGATTTATCTTCTTGAATCATTTCTATAATATTCCTACATAAATATTTTGCTTCATTCTTTTTATCAAGTCCGATCAGCGCATTATAAAACAATTGATAAATAAGTAATTCGCCTGTTTTGTGTACGTTAATATTCTCAGCTTTATTTTCGAGGTTGTAGTTAAAGTAATTACGTACTATTTCGATCAAGCCCTTAAAGTCTTTCTTCTTAAAATAATAGAACAATTCTACCCTTAAACTCAGATCATGTTTTAGTTCCGGCACATTAGCTATTAAATATGCTTCGGCATCGTCTAAATATTTTTTTGCAATTTCAAATTGTTCTTTTCGGGTGTAGTAAACACATAAAGACAAATCATAAAAAGTTTGTATAAATGGTTCGTTTATTATAGAGTGGTATTGGTTAAATTCCTGATATAACTCTCCAATTTCATTTAGCTGGACACTTGTGTATTTTTCGCTGATCAGTTGGGCATTTATAATATTCAAGATCATAGAACACAAATTCATATAAACATCTCTATATTTCTCATTGTATTGATCTATGTTTGGTACTTTCTCGTTCTTTATGTATTTTTTTAACCAAATCATCGATTCTTTAAAACACATAACCGCTTTTTCATAATAACCGATCAGACAATAAACAACCCCTAAATTCCCTATTATGGCAGAAGTGTTAAATGCATCTTTCTGATTTTTTGCTTCTAAAAATGCTGCATGATAACAGGAAAAGGAAGCTACTAGCTTATACTTTCTCTGGTAGGAAAAGCCCAATATATTCAGTAGATGATATGCTTCAATGTTCAAATTCCCATTAACATATTCTGATATAGAATCTTCCATGTAGTCAACGGCATGTATAACATTATTCTTTGAATTATAAACTTCTGCGATCTTAAGCACTAAACGGGTAGAGAATTCGGTAAGCTCTTCTTTCTTGGAAATTTGAAAGGCATCTTTCAGCATAGCCAAAGCAAAGTCAGCATTCGACAAAATGAACCTATTAGCCATTTCCATCGCCATTTCAAGCTTTTGCTCCAAATCCTCTATATCTCTATATAAATTTGAATACTTGCTAAGTTCTGCATTATCATCAAATTTGTCCAACATTATTTGGGATAGTCTAACACTTTTAATATATAAATGTATCGACTATTTATGTATTGGTTTGGTCTATTACGTGTTTGTTTAATCTTGTATAAGATTTTAAATAAATCAATTAACAATTTACTGCTTGTTTATACTTTACAGAGTTCTATTCAACAGAAAAAATGAATTGCTCGTAAACTCTTCTGCTTTCTTTTGATATAAGCGTATAACTTTGTTTTTTATGAGTCAAAGCCAAATGTCATTTTCAAAAGCATTTATTCATCAAATGGGATGGATTCTTTTACTCGGCCTATTGAATTATATAGTCAGTAATTTTTACCCTGCAGATGGTTATACGCTTTCATTTAGCTGGATTAGTTATATTTTTATGGCAATAGTGGCAAGTTCATCACTGCTATTGGCAAAACTAATTATCGACCTAAAACCAAAAATTAATCTTACAGTTGTTGTATTCGGCATGCTTTCTTTCAAATTTTTATTTATTTTGTTCTTCTTTGGTATTTATTTTTTTACCAAACAACCTGAAGGACGATTTTTTGTTATTCCTTTTATGTGCATGTTCTTCTACTTTTTAATTATAGAAAACGTTTACTTACTCAAATACGCAAATTATGTTTTTGAAACTTCGCAACGCAATAATCCTTAGTCTTTGTTTACTGGTTTTTACTGAAACGATTCACGCTCAGATTCAGCAACCGTCCAATTTTCACTCATTGGATTATAGTTCTCAATACTATCTGCAACCGGCATTAATAAATCCAGCTTTTGCAGGAATAGAGGGTTTTGCCAATTTATCGATCAATCATCCGTTCAGAAGACTAAGTGATGATACTAATCCACAACACTACAGTCTTTTGTTTCAAGATGATTTTAATGGTTTTGAAGGAGGATACGGATTGAGCTTTGTATATCAGAATAAAAAGCTTGGTGATGATAAAGATAAATTCTTTGTTGTGAATGCGATGTTCAGTGGTGGATTCGATTTTGGAGAGAACTGGGTAGGTAGAGCAGGTGTTACTTTCGGAGCAATTCATTACACTAATGTTTACAGAGCCGGAACACAAAAAGGGACAACAGGTGCTTCGTTTTTCAAAATAAATTTAGATGCCGGAATTCTTTTGACTAATAACGATTTCAGCTTGGGTTTCTCAGTAGTTCAAAGTAATGAACCTGAGTTCGGCTTTACCAATTCTTTAAGTGCTGAAGATGAGGCTAAAGTCATCGATGCAAGAGTTAATAATCAATTTATTCGCGCTGTATATTTTCAGGCATTGTACGATATAGGTATTAACAATGATGCAGTAGTAATAACACCTATGTTTTTATTGAGTAACAGAAGGAATTTTGGTTTAAATGTAGGTTTCACTAACAATAATCGAAACTTATTAAGGTTAGAATTAGGATCGAATGTAATGATTCAGAACAGATATATATTCGGATTACATACAAGCCTGATAAATAATGTTCATGTACTTTCATTTATGGCAGGTGCAAAAATCAATGATTCTATTCAGCTTACTGCAAGCTATGACCTGCCTAAAAGTGAAATAAATAATTATTACAATTTTGAAATTGGTCTAGGATTTTTCTTTAGAACTTATGAATAAATTTCTTCTTATTCTTTGCATTATTGCATTATTTGCCTGTTCAGATCAAAAACCTGATCAATACAAAGTAAATGTTGCCGAAACAAGCAGCAAGATATTTAAAAGCAATCAAAAAGCTTCTTTAGTCAATAAAATTGGTAAAACAATTCAAGAACGTTTTTTACCGCCTTCTGGATTTGAGAGACTAGCTGTAAACCAATCGTCTTTTGCTTATTTCCTGAGAAACTTCAATTTAAAACCAGATGGAAGCGAGGTGTATTATTATAATGGTCAGGCTAAACACAATGAAGTACATGCCGCTGTTTTAGATATAGATGCTGGCGAAAACGACCTGCAACAATGCGCCGATGCTGTAATGCGATTAAGAGCTGAACACTTATATCAACAAAAAGCGTTCGATCGAATTCACTTCAATTTTACGAACGGTTTCCGTTGTGATTATAATAAATGGAAAGTAGGCAATAGAATAAAAATTAAAGGCAATAAAACCTGGTGGGCAATGAGTTCGAAGCCCGATAATAGTTATGCTAGCTTCAGGAAATATATGGATCAGGTTTATATGTATGCCGGAACTGCTTCTTTGGAAAAAGAATTAAAAAGCGTTGCTATTGAAAACATGAAAATTGGCGATGTATTCATAATTGGTGGTTTTCCAGGGCATGCAGTAATTGTTGTGGATATGGTTGAAAACAGAAAAACAAAAGAAAAGCTGTTCATGCTCGCACAAAGTTATATGCCTGCTCAGGATATTCATGTATTATTAAATCCCAATGATACGCAACTATCTCCCTGGTATTCTTTAAACTTCGGTGAAACACTTAAAACACCTGAATGGACTTTTTCGAGCAAAGATCTTAAGCGTTTTGAGTAAGTTCAGATTATTGATAAATACTATAGTCTAGCAAATAAAGAATTCAAGTTAATATGTATAACATTGTTAATCAACTTACTAATCTTGTACTTGCCTGAAACAGATTGACCGCCTTTCAAGCAAAAACAGTTTACTTGTAAACATTCAGACAACTATCCCTAATGGTTTTATGAAGTTATACAAATTTAAAAATTAAAAAACGTACAAATTTTCGTGTCATATTGAGCGCAATGTAATGAAGTCGAAATATAGACACCTCCCTATTTTTCTGGGGATGATTCGTATATTGGGCTTAATTTGATAGTCGTTCACGCTCTCATAAATGTACGATATATTAAAGTTAAAATTGTATTACAAACGTGTTATAAAATATTTGGTTTATTTTTATGAAAAAAATCTAAACCAAATTCAGTATGAAAGCCACAATTTACACTTATCGCTTACCCAAACTTCTATTCGTTTTAACAAGCTTTATATCAATCTTTTACACAACAGATCTAATCGCTCAAAATGAAGATGTAACAGAAGCTCCTTACTTTACCGTATTCTGTAATGATACTAGCAACGTTGCTTTTCCATTGATAGCAACGAACGTTGATGCAACAATCAGCGGAGTTATCGCCAATATCGTAACGGAACAGGTTTATGTGAATTCAGGAGACTCTCTTTTAGATGCAACGTATGTATTTCCCATGTCAACAAATGCAGCCATTTATAGTATGCAAATGCAAATAGAAGACAGAGTTATAGATGCAGTCATCGAAAGAAATGATGTAGCACAGGAAATATTCGACGAGGCTAATGAGAATGGTTATACTGCTTCTCTTTTAGAACAAAACAGACCTAACGTCTTTCAAATGAGCTTGGCAAATATTCAGCCTGGAGATACTTTAATAGTTCGTATGACTTATACAGAACTGATGGAACCAGAAAATGGAGAATATCAATTTGTTTTACCAAGTATTGTAGGTCCACGTTTTACAACAAATGGAGAAACATGGGTACAGCAATCGATAGAACAGATGGAAGAGTTGATGGCGACCGAATGGAATATACAGCTTGATATTAACGCTGGAATGCCTGTTGAAGCGTATTGTGCATCACACCCGCTTGAGTTTGATAATCAAGGCTATTATTCAACAGGAAATATTATAACCAATCCTGAGAAGGATTTTATTGTGAATTATAGTTTAAGAGGAAATAATATAGAAACCGGACTTCTACTATATGAAGGTGAAGAAGAAAATTTCTTCTTATCTATAATGCAACCACCCAAACCTGAAATCGAGTTTGAAATGCCCGATCGTGAATACGTTTTTATTATGGATGTTTCTGGTTCAATGAATGGATATCCAATAGAAACATCCAAAGAGTTAATCGTCAATTTATTAAATGGTCTTAACCTGAATGATAAATTCAATATTTTGTTTTTTGCAGGAGGCTCTTCTCTTCTATCAGAAACATCACTTTACGCAACACATGAAAATGTAAACAATGTAATTGAAATGATCGAGAATATGAGTTCAGGTGGTTCAACGGATTTATTACCAGCGATGCAAAGAGCACTCGATCTTGAAGGTTCTGAAGATTATGCCAGAACTTTTGTGATAGTTACAGATGGCCGTGTTACAGTAGAAAAAGAAGCCTATGATCTAATCAGAGAAAACCTGAATGAAGCTAATTTTTTCGCTTTCGGTATAGGTAATAACCCCAACAGATTTATTATTGAAGGAATTGCCTATGTAGGTGAGGGAGAGGCTTTTATTGTTCCTTCATCAAACGAAGCTGAAGCAACAGCCAACTTATTTAAAGAATACATCGAACGCCCTGCATTAACCAATATCGAAGCTTCTTTTTCAGGAGTAGAGGTATATGATGTAGAGCCTTTTGCTATTCCAGACATATTTGCTGAACGACCGATCATTCTATATGGAAAGTATGAAAATGAAACCAATGGAAGCGTAACCGTTACCGGTGATTATGGTTCGGGGGAAGTAAGCAGTACCCTTAATTTTTCAGATTATAATGAAAATATTGAAGACAACATTGCCCTCAAATACTTATGGGCAAGAAAACGCATTAAACTAATGTCGGACTATGGTATAGCCAGTAATGAAACTGATAGCCTGAGTATAGAAGAGGAGATTACTCAATTGGGTTTACAGTATAGCTTAATAACAGAATACACTTCATTTATTGCTGTTGATAGCAGTGCGTTAGCTAATAACACTTTATCTGAAAATAATTATGTGGACGACTACCTAGTAAGTATCGATGATTTAGTAGATTCAACTGAAGAACGCGAAACTAAAATTCACATTATTGGAGAAAATATTATTGATAACAACTTTTTAGAAATTAATATAGCCGGAATCAATTACAATGAATTTGATGACTTAACCATCAATATCATCGATGTAACAGGTAAAGTGTTATTCTCACAAGAAATTAGTGAATTCGACTTAGGAAAAAATATGCAAATAGATTTCGGAAACCTGGCGTCAGGATACTATTTCGTTACCCTATCTTCAAAACAAGAAGTGATAGATGCTGCTAAATTCATGATTTCCAAATAAGAATAGTATTGAAGATTTTTTTGAACTGACAATCAATAAGAACTAATGCAAAACATTTTCTGTTCTACCTTTGCAATTTTAGTGAATAGTTAATGATAATGAGTATTTAAAACAACGATAAACTCAATTTCATTTTCTCAAAACCTAATTAATGAGCGAACAGGAAATTATCAGAAGAAAAGCCTTAGAGCAAATTCAGGAATTGGGCATCGACCCTTATCCGGCTGCAGAATTTAAAGTTGACTTTCGATCAACTGATTTTACAACTGTAGAGTTTCACGAAAATTTAAAACAGCTTCTATCTGCCATCAATGGTATTGATGATGTAGATGCAGCAAAAGCGAGTGTTTTAAAAAATCGTTTCAATGCAAAAAAGGTTTTGGCTGATGAAGAAAAACCTGAAGCTTTTACAGAAACGATCACTGTTAACGATGCAACGACTACTTTAGAAGACTTTCTGGTAAATATCAAAGAAGAAGGCTTAGGTGATTTTCAAAAAAGCAAAAGAGCAAAAGTAAAGATCGCTGGTCGCTTTATGGGACAACGTGGTCCCTTTGCCAAGTTACAGGATGCACATGGTCAGATTCAGTTATACATCGACAAAAAAGGCATAGGTGCTTCTGATGAAGAAAAAGAGACTTTCAAAAAACTGATAAAGCTCATTGATATCGGCGATTATATCGGCGTTTCAGGCTTTCTGTTTTCTACCGGAACAGGTGAAGTCTCTATACACGTGGAAGCCTTTCAATTACTATCTAAATCGCTGCGCCCTTTACCAATCGTGAAGCGCGATAAAGATGGAAATGTATATGATGCGTTCACCGATCCGAATCAGCGTTACCGTATGCGCTATGTCGATCTTACGGTAAACCCAGAAGTGCGTGAAACTTTCGTGAAACGTTCTAAAATGGTGCAGGCAATGCGCGAGTTCATGAACGATGCCGGTTATTTAGAAGTAGAAACACCTATTCTTCAACCTATTTATGGTGGAGCATCGGCACGTCCGTTCAAAACACATCATAACACCTTAGATCAGGCATTTTACATGCGTATTGCCAATGAGCTTTATTTGAAGCGTTTGATCGTCGGTGGTTACGAAGGAGTTTTTGAATTTGCTAAAGATTTCCGTAACGAGGGTATGAGCCGTTTTCACAATCCTGAGTTTACCATGATGGAGTTGTACGTTGCCTACAAAGATTATTATTGGATGATGGATTTTGTAGAAGCAATGATCCGTCATGTAGCAATAGCGGTAAATGGAACAGGAATTATTCCGGTTGGCGAAAATATGATCGACTTTGTACAACCCTGGAAGCGTTACACAATGTTTGAAGCAATTGAAGAATATACCGGTATCGATATTTCAAACATGGATGAAGCAGCTTTGCGTAAAACCGCAAAGGAATTACACGTTCCTATTGATGAAACAATGGGTAAAGGAAAATTGATCGATGAAATATTCGGTGAAAAAGTTGAGCACTTATTGATTCAGCCAACTTTCATTACCGATTATCCGGTTGAAATGTCACCTTTAGCTAAAAAGCATCGTTCTAAGCCTGGTTTGGTAGAACGTTTTGAAGCCATTTGTAATGCTAAAGAGTTGTGTAATGCCTTCTCTGAGCTGAACGACCCGATCGATCAACGTCAACGTTTTGAATCACAATTAGAGTTAGGTAAGCGCGGTGATGAAGAGGCAATGCAATTAGATGAAGATTTCTTAAGAGCTTTAGAATATGGAATGCCACCTACATGTGGAATCGGAATTGGAATTGACCGTTTAGCAATGATAATGACCAACTCAAATTCCATTCAGGATGTATTATTCTTTCCGCAAATGAGGAATGAGTAACTGACATGATGGGTTAAATGATCGATTTGGTCTGAGACTGTGTGTCCCAGACCAAATCGGGAATCCATTGCTAGTCGCCTGACCAGCAATGCTCATTTTTATAAATCATTCATTTTACACTATCACAGAATAACTAAAGACAATTAAGTTTGAAACAAGTTTTAAAATGGCAATGCTTTATTAAAAGTGTTGCCATTTTTTTATTGGAATACATTACTTAAATTGATATCTGTTTAAAAATAAATCTACTCAACTATGAAATACTTCTTTTGTATTTTAATACTAAGCTGCCTCTCAATAAATGTAAATGGAAAACGCATTAAAATCATCTATAAGCTATCAAAAAACAATGGTATTAATTCTTTAGCAGCCTACACACACTCACAAACTCACAAACTCACAAACTCACAAACTCACAAACTCATTAACCCAACTCACAAAATCTTATCAATAAAATAGCGTTAGAATAAAACACATAGTAAACTTTTTACTAAACTTGTGTTTTAATATCTGTTCGATATGAGAAAATTGCTAGTATATATACTGTTGTGTTGTATTTCTCTAAGCTTGTGGGCAACCCACAATAGAGCTGGAGAAATTACCTATAAACACGACCCACTTCCCAGTCAGCCACACCGTTTTACTTTTGAGATCGTTACCTATACCAAAACCAGTAGTTCCGATGCCGATCGTGATTCTCTGACAATCCTATGGGGAAATAACGACGATTCGAGTACCTTGCCACGTGTAAATGGTGGTGGTAATGGTGAAGAAGTTCCCAATAGGGACGATATAAAGAAGAATATTTACCGAGGCTCATATTCCTATCCGGGAGCAAGTACCTACTACGTCGTTTCAATGGCAGATCCCAATCGTATAGATAATATCATCAATATCAATCAGGGAAATTCTATAGATATTCAGTTCTTTATCGAAGATACCTTATTCCTGATCAATCCGCAGTTTTACGGATACAATAACTCTCCTACTCTATTCCAGCCACCTATTGATAATGGACAGGTAGGACAAGTTTTCAAACACAACCCTAACGCTTATGATATTGACGGCGACAGCTTGGTTTTTGAGTTAGCTGTTCCACTTCAGTCAACCAATTTAGAAGTTCCTAATTACGCTTATCCCGATCAGGTAGGACCAGGAGCTGATAATAATATTTCACTCGATCCTAATACCGGAGAATTTACCTGGGATTCCCCACAGGTTCCCGGTGAATATAATGTTGCTTTTCTCATTCGGGAGTTCCGTAATGGGATACAAATAGGAACGATGATAAGGGATATGCAAATTCTGATCGAAGATTATAATAATACACCACCAGAACTCAATGCGCTGAACGATACCTGTGTAACCGTCGGCGACCAATTATCTATCAATATACTTGCAACAGAATCAGAAGATGCACCTAGTAGCGCTCAACTTATCGAACTCTCCGCATTCGGTGGTCCTTTTGAGTTGGTAGTGAATCCGGCAAGTTTCGATATAAATACGCAATCTATTAACGAAGCATCGGCTGTTTTCAACTGGAATATTGTCTGTGAACATATTTATAGCGATGAATATATAGTTGTATTCAAGGCAGAAGATAACTTTATTACACCTTTCAACGATCCCTTACCACTGTCCGATCTAGTTACCTGGTTGATTCAGGTAGTTCCTCCACCAATTGAAAACTTGACTGCCGAGGCACAGGCAGGGAAAATTATTCTTTCCTGGGACAACACTTATCCTTGTATCAATTCCGATAAATTCCTAGGGTTTTCTGTATGGCGAAAAGCAGCTTGTGATGATACTGAATACAATCTTTGTGAAAATGATCTGGCTGCTCAAGGTTATACTTTACTTGAAGAAGATCTGGATGTGTTTACATACACCGATGAAACACCACAGCCCGGTATTAACTATGTGTATCGTATCACTGCTTCTTTTGCAGATGTAGTTACAGAAAATGGCGATCCACTGAATTTCTCCGAATCAGCACCTTCAGAAGCTATATGTGAATCGTTACCACGTGATTTACCTACTTTATTGAATGTTAGCGTAGAAAGCACGGATACTAATAATGGTGAAATTTTCGTAAGATGGGCGAAACCCAATCCGGTCGATCTCGATACAATAATTAATGCCCCACTCTACACTTATGAATTACAACGTTCAAATGGTGGTAGTTTTGAAACATTGGTAAGTTTCACCGCCGATAGTTTTGCTGAAGCAAATGATACGGTTTTCATAGATAATGGTTTGAATACGCTTGAGAATGAATTTACTTACAAAATTCTTTTTTACACGAATAATATTTTGTTAGGAGAAACCCCTACCGCTACTTCTGTTTTCATCAATACCAGTCCGAGCGACAACCAAGTGCAACTGAGCTGGAATGAACGCGTGCCGTGGTTGAATGAAAGCTACACGATATACAGAAAGATAGCCAGTGCAGCTGATTTTGATTCGATAGCAACGGTAAGCAGTAAAAGCTATACAGATACCGGTTTAAGTAATGGCACAGAATACTGTTATTATATAAGAAGTTCAGGAACGTACAATTCAGCCGGATTGCCCGAACCATTAATCAATTTCTCACAGGAAAAATGTGATACTCCAATAGATACTACGCCTCCTTGCGCTCCGGAATTAACCGTTTCAAACGATTGTGATCAGGAGAATACCGGCGAACCACTTACTTATGATAGCAACCTTTTGACCTGGGAGTTAGAAGATCAAATTTGTGAGGAAGATGTGGTTTTCTTCAGGGTATTCTATCAGGCTCCGAATGCGAGCGATTTTGAATTATTAGATGAACTTAATAATCCCGACTCAAGAGCTTATTTACACGAAGTGGAACAAACATTAGCAGGTTGCTATACAGTAACAGCAGTTGATTCTTTCAATAATGAAAGTTTACAAAGCAATATTATCTGCACAGAAAGCTGCCTGAATTATGAATTACCGAATACTTTCACGCCGAATGGTGATGGCACAAATGATCTATTTATTCCATTGGAGGGTTTCCGTTTTGTGAATATGGTAGATATGAATATTTTCACCAAGTGGGGAACTTTGGTCTTTACAACGAACGATCCACAAATTAACTGGGATGGCAACCACTATAAAACAGGCAAGGAACTTCCGGGTGGAACTTATTATTATACCTGTAAGGTTTTTGAAATCAATAGCGATGGAAGTGAAACCATTGCTGAAGAGTTAAGTGGTTATATTCATTTATTCAGAGAGTAAAAACATCTCCCTTCAGACCTTCAAGATTTTAGAAATCCTGAAGGTCTGAAGGGAGATTTGAATTGAAAATGACACAATTATTCAAACCTTGGTATTCAATACCTTTTCTTCGTCGAAAGAAAGCGTTATTAAAACCATTGGTGTGGTCATATAGGTTGTGCCAATAGAAACACTAATAACTTCCCAGCCTTTTTCTATCCATTCGTCCATCTCTTTTTGTGCCTTTTCTATCAACTTTTCAGTTGTAGGAAAGAATACTTTATTATCGAGTCGAACCTCGACCAATTTATGCTTTTTGAAATTCATAACTCAAAGTATGTTTAAATTTCTAAAACTCAAAATCATCAACAAGTAAGGTTATAAAAGCTGTAGGGATATACCACACACTAAAACCATAAGCAACCGAAACAACCTCCCAGCCCTTATCCATTGCCTCATTTAGTTTGTTCTCTACTTCTTTACGTAATTTTTCTGTACTCCACATATTTGAAATACGTACTACCTTATATTTTTTTGAGTCTAGCATAATTCAATGTTTTGCTTACTAATAAAACATGAAAAGTATATTTTGAGTTCCCACTATAGATTTCCCCGTACATTTGTATTCCAATAAATCAGATAAAAATGGCAAACAGAGTATGTGAACTTTTTCAGATAAAATATCCGATCATTCAAGCAGGAATGGTATGGTGTTCCGATTGGAAACTAGCTTCAGCCGTAAGTAATGCAGGAGGCTTGGGAATAATTGGTTCAGGCTCAATGTATCCGAATATATTTGAAGAGAACTTACAACAAATGCAACAGGCTACCGATAAACCTTATGCTGTAAATATTCCATTGTTGTATGCTAGTTTAGAAGAACATTTAAGTCTGGTTGAAAAATATAAAGTTCCTATTGTTTTCACATCTGCTGGAAATCCGAAAACTTGTACACCTCGATTAAAAGCTGCAGGTTGTAAAGTAGTTCATGTAGTAAGTAGTGCAAAATTTGCACAAAAAGCTGAAGCAGCAGGCGTAGATGCCATTGTTGCCGAAGGTTTTGAAGCAGGTGGGCATAATGGTCGGGAAGAAACAACAACAATGTGTCTTATTCCGGCGGTTCGCAGAGCAACACAATTACCGCTGATCGCTGCCGGAGGAATAGGAACAGGAGCCGGAATGGCAGCAGCATTTGCTTTAGGTGCTGAAGGGGTTCAGATAGGTAGTCGTTTTGTGGCAAGCAACGAATCATCGGCACATGATAATTTTAAGGATAAAGTAGTCGATGCTAAAGAAGGAGATACCATACTAACCCTTAAGCAAGTGGTTTCAGTACGCCTGATAAAAAACAAATTCTACGAAGAAATACAAGAAGCTGAAAAACGTGGAGCTTCAGCACAGGAACTTGCATTACTATTGGGCAGAGGAAGAGCTAAAAAAGGTATGCTCGAAGGCGACATGAATGATGGCGAACTTGAAATAGGACAGGTTTCCGCAATCATTGACAAGGTTATGCCTGCTGCCGATATTTTAATGGAAATATGGAATGAATTCAATGAAGTAAGAACGAATTTATCTGAATTATCTTTCTGATCTTGTGAAAGAAGAACTAAAGATTTTTTCTGTTTACTTTTTTCTTCTTATTAGGTGTCTTCTTACGCTTTTTTTGTTGCTTCCTGGTTTTTCTTTGGCTCTGGGCCTTTCCATTTCCATTCTGTATTCTGCCTGTATATTGGTTTACGACTTTACCATCTTTCTTCTTGGCCTCCGCTTCCATAGGGTTAATTATAGCTGCATAGTCAACGGGATTATTCGCAGCAGGGCAACCATAACGATTACACGAACTAAGTACTATGGTGAGCAAAATAGCTATAAATAAAGAGCAAAATGTATATTTCTTAGAATTCATATCACTTAAACATTCAATTTCAAGCCTTTTAACTGCTTATTTGAAGTAGTTAAACATCAAATTTACTTGTTATTGGTTTCATATAGGTAGATATTTAAACTCGATTTGGTATTGAAAAGTATTATTTCTACACTATTTTAACCAATTCGGCTATAATTAATCGTTTAATTATGAAACTATCAGCGATTCAACGCGATCAGTTACTCAGAAAAGCTTCTGAAGAAACTTACGACCTAATAATTATCGGGGGAGGTATTACAGGAGCAGGCATTGCACTCGATGCCACCTTAAGAGGTTTGAAATGCATTTTGTTTGAAATGCAGGACTTTTCTGCAGGAACTTCCAGTCGTTCGACAAAATTGGTACATGGTGGTTTACGTTATCTCAAACAACTTGAATTCGGCTTGGTTAGGGAAGTTGGTTTGGAACGAGCGGTCGTATATAATAATGCTCGTCATGTTGTACGTGCAGAAAAAATGCTCCTGCCTATTATAAAGAATGGCTCTTTAGGAAAATTATCAAGCTCATTGGCACTTTCTGTTTATGATTTTCTGGCTGATGTAGAAAAATCAGAGCGCCGTAAAATGCTTTCAAAGAAAGAAACTTTACAAGCAGAACCCTTATTAGAAGAAAGTAAATTATTGGGTGGTGGTTTGTATTATGAATACAGAAGCGACGATGCAAGGTTAACGATCGAGATAATGAAAACCGCTGCTGAAAATGGAGCAAAATGTTTTAATTATACCAAAGTAACAGATTTCCTTTATGACGAAAATCAAGATGTTATTTCAGGAGTATCGATATCAGATATTAAATCGGGAGAAAATTTTCAATTCAAAGCAAAGAAAATAGTAAATGCTGCTGGTCCGTGGGTTGATAAACTACGTAAGATCGATGGTGTAGTATCCGGCAAGCGTTTACAATTGACCAAAGGGGTTCACTTGGTGATCGAAAGAGAAAAACTGAAAATACAACAGGCAACTTATTTCGATGTAGGTGATGGTAGAATGATCTTTGCTATTCCAAGAAATGAAATTGTTTACTTAGGAACGACCGATACTGTTTATACTAATCAAATAGAACGACCAAAAGTTACCTCAAACGATGTATCCTATATTTTGGCTGCATGTAATCGCATGTTTCCTTCAGCACAACTAAAAACCGAAGATGTAATTTCTACCTGGGCAGGTTTACGTCCGCTTATTTATGAAGAAGGAAAGTCAGCTTCAGAACTTTCTAGAAAAGATGAAATTTTTTATGCCGATTCTGGCTTGATTTCTATAGCTGGTGGAAAACTAACTGGTTATCGAAAAATGGCTGAAAGAATAGTAGATATCGTTGCTAAACAATTAGAAACTGAAACACAAGTAAAGTATAAAGCTTGTGCTACTGAATTACAGAAACTATCCGGAGGTGATTTTAACTGTGAAAAGTGTTTGACAAAAACCTTAAAAGAGACGACTGAAAAACTAGAAACTTTTGGTTTAAAAGAAAAATTCGCTAAAAATCTGGTTTTCAGGTATGGAAGTAATTGTCCGGGCATAATTGAAAAACTAGAACAGATCGATAATCAGCATACCAACTATTCACCAAAAGAAAAACTAATATTAGCGGAATTGCATTATTGTGTTGAAAATGAAATGGTTGGCACACTTTCTGATTTCCTCGTTCGCCGAACCGGACGTTTATACTTCGAAAGGCAAACAATTCTTGACCATATTGAAATACTCAATTCAGAATTAGGATTATTACTTAATTTGAGTGAAAGTGAAAAACAAATGGATTTAGAAGAATTTCAACAGGAATATGATGAAGTCTTACAATTTCACAATAAAAATATTGACGAAGCTGTAAGCACAAATTAAAGTGTAAACCATTTGTTTTATAACTTAAAGCTCAGATTTTTAACGTTTTAGCGTTTAAACTAGCTGAAAATTAGGAAATCTGATATTTATCAATTATATCTTTGCAAAATGATGTTTAAAAAACTCTATATACTACTCATAGTATTATCAGTTACCTTCGCTGCATGTAGTAAAGAAAATGCAGGAAATAAAGTAGTTTATCGTGTTACTTTAGAATCGCAATGGTCAGCAGACACTTATCCTGATGCTTTTCCAAACGAAGCAGGATTGTCTCCGTTTCTGGCTTTTTCACATGCAGATTATATCGAACTATTCAATACAGAATCTTTAGCAAGTCCGGGCTTGAAAGCCATGGCTGAAAATGGAAGTATTAACCCACTTGATCAGGAAGTACAACAGTTTATTGATGCAGGAAACGCTGCTGATCTGGTAACAAGTACACGTATTAGTTCTCCGGGCATTGCCACTACAGAATTAACCGTTACACAAGAAAGCTCAACTGTATCGTTAGTTTCAAAAATTACGCCTAGCCCCGATTGGTTCATTGCTACTAAAAACATACAGTTATACGAAGATGGTGAATGGGTAGATAAAATTGAATCGGTAACAATTTTTGATGCAGGTACAATTGTAGGTTCTGATTTTTATGCTCCAAGTACACCGCGTACTACACCAAACGAAGTAAGTGAACTAACAATCGGACCTTTGATAAGTGAAAATACTTCTATACTAGCCACAGTGCGATTTGAACGTGTAGAATAATCATAGTATTTATCTTAATTCAAGTTGCGATGTATAATGATATTTTTGTACATAGACGACTGTCCAAAGACCACAGAAACTTACTTTTTACAATGATAATAGGTTCTTTTGTGAACAGTGGACTATTTACTGTTGACAGTTGCGATAAATCGCAACTTAGTTTATCTTAAAATATTTATACGAAGCGAATTTATGAGCGTCATAAGTTCGCTTTCTTTTTATACATATAACAAAGAATTAAAGTAACTTTAAAGCTCAAAAACGTTCACTTATGAAAGCTGTAGTTGGATTTTTATCTGGAATTATTGTAGGCGGTGCCGCCGCTTTATTATTAGCACCTGAATCTGGTGAAAAAACACGTGAAGAATTACTGAAACGTGGCAAAAGACTACGTGAAGACCTTGAAGAACAAGCGAAACAAGGAAAAGAAAAACTCGAAGATCTGCGTCAGAAAAGTGCAGAAAAGTTAGACGAATTGAAAGAGTCTTCACAGGAAGCAATGGAGGAAGCTGCCAAGCGATTAAATAATCAGGACGCACATAGACCGATTCTCGATAAATCATAATAGGCACTTTATTATAAACGCAATTTGGCTTATCTTCGAACGAAGAAAGTAAGGTCATTATCAAAGGTCATAGAAATAGTCCTTTTTTAATGTGGTAAATTATGCGCTAATGTCTGAGCAAGAAAAACCAAATAAATACCTTTCGTTAGTCAAAAACGAAATTGGTGGTCAGTTAGATGACCTTAGAATAAATGGAGCAGAAAAAGCTGCCGCAGCAAGTTCTGCAACTTATTCGTGGGCAATTATCGGAGTAGTTGGCTTTTTCACGTACATGAGCTTTGTGCTATTGGCTCCGTTTCTTTTAGCCCATTTTTATGTTAAGTTCGTTTCAACTGAAGGAAACGCAATACTTATCGGATACACTTGTGTGTTTCTTTTCCACTTGATACTGCTTTTGCTTTTGATCACTTTTCGTAAGCGATTACTTCAGAAAAAAATGTATAATAAAGTGTTTGAAACCATTTTTTATATGGGCGAAAATACTAAATAATCGATCTGCCCTACCCTGTCAGGGTGAATATAATTACAAATAATGAATTCAATGTTAACTTCTAAAAACAGAGCGCGCTTAGCTCGAATGAAAGCAACACAACAACGAAGAACCAAACGTAACGAGTTGCGTGGTGAAATCCTAGGCGATATTTTAGGTTTTTTTGGTGGCAGTCGAAGCAATAATCAAAATCAGATAATCAGTTCTGCTGAATTAGATGAATTGGAAGCTGAAGGCCGTAAGGTTGTCGAAGAAGTAAAGAAAAAAGGATTAACGAAGAGACAAAAATTAGGTTTAGCTATTGTTACAACCGCTGTTGTAGGTGCTTTAGCATATACCTTTTTCAAGAAGAAGTAAGTAAATACCGATTCTCAAAATCTTCAGGAAGCATTTTTTTCAGATCTTTGACTTTAAGTTCAGAAAAATTGAAAGCCATTTTTGTGGCCTTCCCCTCTAATATTATTCCTTCTTTTATCGTAATCGTTTCAAAATACACATTGGCATTAACATTGGCATCTCCCATTAACATTAATTCCTGACAAACAATAAGCCCCTGAAAATCGTTGGTTATCCTAAGAATTGCACCAGGTTTTCCAACTACGATCCCCTTAAAACCCCCATCGATACTCACCAATGCATTTTCTTCCAATAATAAATTACATCTTCCACCGCCCTTAAGCAGCACATTCCCTTCTATTTTTCTGTCCACCTGATACTTCGCTAAAATCGGAACAGCATCTTTCCACTGCGAAGCTTTATCAGCATCGAAAAAGGTATTCTTGAATTTTGAAAATAATCCCATAGTCATTAGCCATCTAACAAGTTGGGAGTTACGATCTTCTCAATGAAAATAGAAAAAATATATGAAAAATTCTATAAATTGAGTGTATTTTAACGATTATCACAATTTCTTAACTAAAACACTAACTCCGCTTGTCTTAACTTTTCTGGTGTTCCTACATCTATCCAATTATCTTCATTATGGGGAACTCCAATTATTTTGTATTTCTTAGAAAGTTCAAGATAAATCGGGATGATCGAATAAGCATGATCTGCCTCAGGAAGCAAATCGAATATTTCAGATGATATAACATGAATACCACTAAAAGCAAATTCATTCAAACCTGTACTTTTCTTACTGGTAAGAATTTGTTCTTCCGTTTTAATATTCTTCCAGCCAGACAGCTGAAAGCCATCATCAAAAAGTAAATATCTTGAGGTTTTTCTATTCCGAATTGCTAATGTTGCGAGCGCATTAGCATGCTTATGTTTATTGATAAATCCTTCAATATCAATATCTGAAAAAATATCTACATTATGTACAAGAAAAGCTTCTTCGCTTTGCAAAAACTCAGCTGCTTTTTTCAAACCTCCACCAGTATCCAATAAAAGGTCGCTTTCATCTGAAATATGAACAGGAATCCCCCAATCATTTTCTCGGATATAAGCTTTTATCAGCTCTGCATAATGATGAACATTCACCACAATTTCTGTTATACCAGCCTTTTTTAATTTCTGAATTTGAAGTCCAATAAGCGGAACACCATTTAGTAGAACCATTGCTTTGGGACATTCATTGGTTAGCGGACGGAGACGTGTACCCAAACCGGCACAAAAAACAAGTGCTTTCATATTTAAAGTAATATAATTAACCCAAGACTAAGTTGCGATAAATCAAATATCAATAAAAGATATTGTTAGATTTGTAAAGAGTAAGGTTTTATGGTCTGTTGACTGTCATCTATTTACAAAAATATCGCTATACACTCAATCATAAGTAAATGCATGTTTCAAATTTACATTATTTTCATCTACTCAAAATTTAATGTAGATCAGAACAAAACCAGTTTCTAATTGTAATGGGCAATCAACTTATGGACATTTTATTGTTGGTCAGGAGACCAACAAAGGTCTGTACCTCAGTTGGTCTCCTGACCAACTGAATTTCTTTAAAGAGTCCACAAGTTAGTTGCCCATTACATCTAATCCTTATAAATCAAATTAAAATGAAAACGATCTTGAAATATACTTTATTCCTCCTGATAGCTATAGTATTAATTGGCGGTTGTGCCATTTTCAGCCTGAGCGAAAAAGAACCATTAGCCTTAAACGAATCATCGGTATCAGAAGCAGATATACTTGCCGATAAAATGATGGCTTCAGTAAATAAACAAGCTTGGGATGATACCAAATGGGTTCAGTGGACTTTCAAAGGTGTACATTCTTTCTTATGGGATAAAGAACGTAATTGGTGTAAAGTAAGCTGGGGAAAAGGAAGTAAAGAAGTATTACTGAAAATGAATGAAATAGCCGGAAAAGCTTTCATTGACGGAGTTGCACAAGATACTGACAAAAATGAAAAAATGGTTCAAACAGCCTGGTCGCACTTCTGTAATGATAGTTTTTGGCTGAATGCCATTGTAAAAGCTAAAGATCCGGGAACAGAACGCTCCATAGTAGAACTAGACGATGGGCGCAAAGGCTTAAAAGTTCAATATACATCTGGTGGTGTAACACCAGGCGATAGCTATGTTTGGATACTCGATGAAAATAACCGACCGACTTCATATAAAATGTGGGTAAAGATCATTCCGATCGGAGGCTTAGAGTTTACCTGGGAAGATTATGTAGAATTAGAAAGTGGAGCAGTTGTGGCTTCTTTACATAAAAGTAAATTACTTAATCTGGATATAACTGATTTAAAGTCAGGGGAAAGCTACCGCGACTTTGGACTTACAGAAGATCCATTCAAAGTACTGAACAAGTAAAAACATCTGTCATATCATTTACCAATTGGCTGCCAATTAGCGTACATATCTAAAATTTGAATGTTGTAAACACTACAAATAGAACTGTTAAATTAACATTTGACTTTTTCCTGATTTAATTTAACAATTAGAACAAACGCTCAAACTTATTTTGCAAACAGATCATTTGCTGATAAATTGAATTTTCCTGTTTTTTCTGAAACGCCAAAAGTTGCAACTTGCCGATTATAAATCAGCTATTATTTATAATAGTCTTCCTTAGTCGGTTAATCCTCTCCAAAGACTATTTCATTAACTAGCCTTACGGCTCCAAAATGCACAATCATGAAAGTAGTTTATACAATTTTCGTGCTGCTAGTCTATTGCAGTACGGTACAGCCTTGTCAGGCACAACATGGAGAGATCAGCGGTAAAATTACTGTCGAGCATTCCAATGAAGGGCTTCCCTTTGCCAATGTTTATATAGAAGTGAATGGTTTACCACGTGGCGCACAGACCGACTTTGATGGGTTCTATAGTATTAAGCCGGTACCACCTGGAACATACGATCTAACCGTAGAATATATCGGGTATCAAAAACAGAGCATAACGGGTGTCGAAGTCCGTGCAGATGAAATTAGTTTTATAGACGTAAAACTGAAAGAAGATTCACAAATGTTGTATGAGGTCGAAATCGTAGAATATGCAGTGCCCTTGATACAAGAAAATAGTGGTAGTACCACTTATACATTTAATAGCCGATCGAGAGGTGGTGGTGGTCGTTCTTCGTCAGGTAATCGCAGAAATAAAACGCAGAAGGTTACTTCACAAAATATTGCGAACCTTCCAACTAGAAATGTGGGCTCAATAGCTTCTACAACTGCTGGTGTTCATCAAAATGATACAAATGCTGACTTGAATATAAAAGGTTCAAGAGCCGAGCAAACAGTTTATTTTATCGATGGAATCAAGGTGCAATGTAACAGTAAAGTTATTACTGAACCAGAAAAGAAAAACAAAGAAAAGCTTCCTCAGGCTAAGCTGCACAGCTTGTTAACTGCAGGAGAAATCCACGATTTCAGTAAATGGGAAATGTGGGAAGATATAAGTGGTGATATTCTTAGTAAACATAAAAGAACATGGGAAATACAACCTGAACAACGATATGCTTTACAATTAATGAACGAACAAAAATTTCCTTTAGTTGATAGAAAGGTATTTCTGAAAAACAGGGATGGTAAGATATTATGGCAAGCAAGAACCGATAATCTTGGGAAAGCAGAATTATGGCTGAATTTATTTACCGAACAGAATTACAATAATGAAAACCTACTCATAGAAGTACAAGGCAGAGAAACAGTAGAACAGCTTTTCGATCCTAAAACTTATAAAGAAGGAATAAACTATATCGTACTCGAAGAAATATGCGAAACACCCAATAATATGGATGTAATGCTTGTAGTAGATGCAACTGGTTCTATGAGTGATGAAATTGAATATCTGAAGAGCGATTTTGTGAATGTAATGGATTATGTTACCGATCAATACGAACAACTCAATATCAATTGGGGAAGTGTTTTCTATCGTGCCTATGGTAATGACAGGATGATAGAACCTACAGATTTTACAAATAACACCGCTGATGCGATTCAGACAATTAGAAATCAAAATGCCAGCAACGGAGGAGAAGAGGCTTTGGATGAAGCAATGTTACAGGCAGTAAAAAATATGAGCTGGCGTGAAGATGCTGTTGCACGCATACTGTTCTTGATAGCCGATGAACCACCACCCTATACCAGTAATAGCAAATCGAAAATGAAAGAAATGCTCGATCTGGCAGCACAAAAAGGTATTCGGATCATTCCTTTGGCTTCGAGTGGCTTAGACAAGAGCTGCGAATATTTAATGCGCTCAATGGCATTGGCAACAAATGGAACTTATACATTCTTAACAGACGACAGCGGCATAGGCAATTCCCATATTAAACCAACAACCGATAAATACAAAGTAGAAGTACTGAACGATTTGCTGCTGAGACTATTTGAACAATATACCAATTCAACCAACTGTGAAGTAGCAACTGAAAATGCAAATTCTGACACATCTGCATCAAGTAATGAACATTCAATAGACTTACATAATGTAAAGTTATTTCCAAACCCGGCTATAGATATTATTACTGTTGAACTAGAAGAAAAAACCGACGAATTGTATATCGCTGATATTAATGGAAAACTGCTATTGCGAAAGTCCAATATATCAAAGGGAGATCACAAAATCGATTTAAGTGCTTTTCCGGTTGGTTCATACATTCTGGTAACAGTGAAAAAAGGAAAGGCTTTATCCTCAAAGTTTATCGTTGTTGGAAAGTAGAACCAATAAGGTACTGTTTTCTTCCTCACTACTTTTTTACCATTGAGCTATTAAGTTAGTTCAATGGTTTTTTGTTGAACAACTTCATCGAATTATTGAAAATTAACAAAAGCAAACATCATTTCTGAATAAATTGACCGAAATTTGGGTATTCCCTAATATTTAATATCTAATATAGTGAGACAAATATTTACCTTTCTTTTAGTTTTTTGTTGTCTGACAGAACTACAAGCCGCCGATAATTTTACCGAAGTTTACGAACTGTTTCAAGCTAAATGTGCTAGTTGCCACAGTGGCGACGCACCAGAAGCTAATTTAGATCTGAGCGGTTCTGAAAGTGAAGTGTATCAGGCATTGATGAATGCTGAAATTCAAAATAATGCAGCCAATGATGCCGGATATGCTATGGTAAAACCCGGTCATGTAAGAGAGAGCTTTCTTTTCAGAAAAATAAATAATGAGCTAGACCCGGAAGCAATGATTAGCAATGAAGAGGGAACGATCATGCCGGTTTATCAACCACCTTTAGAAAATTATGAAATAGAATTGGTTCGCCAATGGATTGCAGCTGGTGCACACGAAACAGGAGAAACATTCAGCTACGATCTAATCAAGCAATATTATCAGGAAGGAGGAATCGCCAATATTGCTCCATTAGAAAAACCAGCTGAAGGTGAAGGTTTTCAGATTTATTTAGAACCGATCTTCTTAGAACCAGGTGGTGAAACAGAATTCTACAATAAGATCAAATTAAATATTCCTGAAGATCAGGAAGTAATTGGTATGGAAGCCAATATAGATGACTTTTCTCATCACTTCATTCTATATAAATATGAGGACAATTTCAATGCAGAGACAATACCACAGGGAAGAAGATATTTGTCATCAACATTATTTGAAAACTTAGGGATCGTATTCGACATTTTTACCAATGGTTTTCCGGTTGGAATATGGCAATATAATTTTAAGCATGAATTACCGAGAGGTACCGCTTACTTCTGGGATGAAGATGCAACTTTTGATTTGAATTATCATGTAAAAAACTATAGTCAGACACAAGTAATGGCAGCTCAGGTTTACCTGAATGTTTACACACAACCAAAAGGTGAGGCTGGTATAGAAATGTATGCAGGCTTAATTCCTTACGGAGAAAATAATCCTTTGAGTTTATCTATTCCGAATACTGGTGAAGATATTACTTACGAAATGGAAATGTACGGTGCTAACTCAACTGATACCGTTTACTTCTGGTTATTACAATCACATACCCATCAGTTAGGAGTGGATTTCGATATGTATTTACGTAATGAAGACGGTTCTTTAGGAGAACAAATTTATGAAGGTATGCGCGATCCGGAACATGAGGAATATATTGGTTATTACGATTATGCACATCCACCAGTGCTTACTTATGACGATGAATTACTGGCAGTTCCCTGGAATCAGGGCTTAACACATATTGCAACTTTTAACAACAGTGGCGATGCTCCGGTCAACTTTGGTTTTACAACCAACGATGAAATGTTTATTACCTATTATCACTATACTCTTGAAAAGCTTCCTCCACAAGAAGAAGAACCAACGAATAATAATTTACTGGATAGTTCATTTGAATTCAATATAGCACCTAATCCATTTGTAGAAAGTACACAGTTAAGCTATACGCTTGAAACAGCAGCTAACGTAGAAATTAAGGTGTATGATGTAATGGGTAAATTGGTAAAGATCATAGACCAACAGCAACAAGCAAGTGGTGTTCATGCGTACCGTCTGGAAAGCGATTGGCAGGCTGGTGTTTACTTCGTTCAGCTTACTGTAGATGGTAAAAGTACTAGCAGAGAAATAATAAAACTGAAGTAAAAAAAGAATAACAACCTTCAAGGTCTTAAGACAGACCTTGAAGGTTGTTTTCACCCCTAAAATTAGTTGAATTTTATTCAAGATTAAGCTCCGTAATCCTCACACATTTTTCCGTTACGAAAGTATCAGCAAAATCAATATTTATAATATTCGGAATTTTTCCTTTCTGAATAATTCCAGAGTTGATAAACTCATCTATTGAAGCACTGAAATTAGCATTTGCAGTCGCAGCCAGATTTTCAATAGAATTGATCGTATCTCCAATCGCACAATTAATCGCCATATCTGTATTTTGTGTAAGCGTCCATGAAATTTCAAACAAACTGTTTCCGGCTTCTGTAAAATTTTCAAACTTTGCAAGCTGATCTGCCCTCATTTCTTCAAAAATAAACTTATTGGCATAAGAACCCGCAGTGCTGAAGCTCCCCGACTCTGCAAATCTTCCCAAAGCTCTGCTTTCTGCATCTTCGCTTAATCCTTCGTAAGTAACGATTGCTTTTCCTTTTCCAGATTCTATATCAACAATACTTAAAAGTGGTTGCTGTAATAACGGAATTGTATCATCAGCATTTTGGGTATGTAAACGTTCTCCCAAACTGCTTTCTATAAGGTTTAGCAGGTTTTCATCTTCTAAATTAGTCTCACAAAAATGATTAATATCTACTATAACGATTTCAGGATAAGATTCCAGAAAATCGTGAATTTGATTTAACATATTTTCAAACGAATCACCATTACAACCCAAGCCACCACAACCAGTATAATGATGACCGTAATAATTATTATCTTCAGCATATAAATGAGGGCGCATATCGAATTCACGTACACCTGCCATCAACATTTCAGCAATCGATAATTGTTGCGTTCGCGTATTGCAAGGATTACCTCCTACGGTACAACTCGTTTCTGTAAAATTGGCTGCATCGTGCGCTCTTGGATAACAGATTTGCGTAAGTTTTACTTCTGCTTCCCGATAAAAAGTGGCGATATCGCTCATCCAGCTTTCAGGGCTGGTAGTTAGTACTTCTGGTTCAATTTCATTATTCTCATCAATGCTATGATCGTCTTGATCGCAGGCAAAGAACAATATAATTAGTGGAAATATGAGATGTTTCAATTTTTGCATAGTAGGTAAAAGTAATGTTTTTCTACTTTAAATTTGTATAAAATCTTATGATATGGACACCACAGTTTTAAATGATAAACATTATACAATTGAAGAATATTATGCAATAGAAGCGCAAGCACATGATATGCGTGTTGAGTATTTGAATGGAACACTTCGTTCTATGGCACGTGGCACAATTGAACATGCCATTATCAGCAGGAATATTTTGGTTAGCTTAGTGAACCTGTTGAAAGGTTCTGAGTGTAATGCTTTTAATAGCGATACTCATTTAGCTATTGATGAACTACAAACGGTTTTACATCCTGATACCTTTATCGTATGCGGATCAATTGAAAAAAGCAAATTTGACCTTCATGGAATTGCCAATGCTTCTGTTATTATTGAAGTTCTTTCTAATTCTACTCAAAATTATGATAGAGGCGATAAATTCAGAATGTATCGGCAATTAGCTTCTTTTAAAGAATATATACTGATCGATCAAACGAAAGTCAGTATCGAAACTTATTTACATCATGAAGGAAATTTATGGGAAATAAATAGCTATAGAGGTTTGGAAAATAATTTACAGATTAAGACACTTAACATAGAAATTCCTATTTCAGAAATTTATGAAGATATTACCTTCAATACAATGTAAGTTGGTGGTGTTTCATATTGAGTTTTTCAAACTATTTTTCATGAAAAATATTAGACGATATACATTAGACCATCTAAATTTTTAATAAGTCCTTGAAATATTCTAACATCTATTGTCTAATTTCTTATGTCCTTATATTTTTTTAAAATCATTTGTAAAGATCTAATAACATCTCAACGAATAAGCCACTATATCCTAAAAGAAAATAGAACCTATCACTCTTTCAACCTCCCCTCAATAACAGATTCAACAATATCTGGATTCAATAAAGTAGAAACATCACCTAAATTCTCTGTATCATTCGCTGCGATCTTTCTTAGAATTCTACGCATTATTTTCCCTGAACGTGTTTTAGGTAAACCGCTCACCAACTGAATTTTATCTGGTTTGGCAATGGCGCCTATTTCTCTGCGAACAACCTCACAGACTTCTGTTCTGAAAACTGTTTCATCGCTTACCGTTTCATTTACGATCACATACGCATAAATACCTTGTCCTTTTATGGCATGAGGATAACCAACCACTGCCGATTCTACCACATTGGAATGTTCATTAATCGCATTCTCAACTTCTGCTGTTCCCATTCTGTGTCCCGAAACATTAATTACATCATCTACTCGTCCTATAATACGATAACGCCCGTCGGCATCTCTGCGCGCTCCGTCACCGGTAAAATAGTGGTTTTCAAAGGCCGCGAAATAAGTATTTTTACAACGTTCATGATCGCCGTAAGTAGTTCTCAGCATCGACGGCCAGGGAAAACGTACACACAATAGTCCCTCAGCTTCGTTTTCGGTAATTTCATTGCCATCGCTATCGAGTAAAACCGGTTGAATGCCCGGCATAGGATAAGCTGCATAACAAGGTTTTGTATCAGTGATATTCGGTAAAGGTGTTATCATTATTCCACCCGTTTCTGTTTGCCACCAGGTATCAACAATTGGACAGCGTTTTTTACCTACTTTTTCATTATACCAATGCCATGCCTCCTCATTAATAGGCTCGCCTACCGAACCAATGACTTTGAGGCTGCTGAGGTCATAGGCATCTACAAATTCATCACCTTTTGCCATTAAGGCACGTATGGCCGTTGGAGCCGTATAAAACTGATTTACTTTATGTTTATCACAAATCTGCCAGAACCTTCCTGCATCTGGAAAAGTGGGCACTCCTTCAAACATAATCGTTGTCGCACCCGCCGATAATGGTCCATAAACAATATAAGAATGCCCGGTAATCCAACCAATATCAGCAGTACACCAATACACGTCTCCTTCTTTATACTGAAATACATTTTTAAATGAAAAAGTAGTGTAAACCATATAACCTCCACAAGTATGCACTACTCCTTTCGGTTTTCCTGTCGAACCCGATGTATAAAGAATGAACAACATATCTTCGGCATCCATAGGCTCTGCGGGGCATTGTGGCGTTTGTATATCAACTATATTATGCCACCATTGGTCGATCTTTTCATCCCAAACTATATCACCACCAGTATTTTTATGTACCAAAACTGTTTCAACACTTGAGCAACCTAAAGCAATAGCTTCATCAACTACGCTTTTAACAGGAATGACTTTTTGTCCTCGCTTATTAAAGTCAGAACAAATGACCATTTTACAAGTAGCATCTTTTATTCTATCGGCGAGTGCATTAGCTGAAAAACCAGCAAAGACTACCGAATGAACAGCACCAATTCTTGCGCAAGCTAAAACGCCAATAGCCAATTCAGGCACCATAGGCATATAAAAACAAACCCGATCCCCTTTTTCAATACCCAAAACCTTTAAGGCGTTAGCAGCTTTACATACCGCAGCATGTAACTCTCTGAATGTGTATTTCTTAACCGTTTCATTAGGATCGTTCGGTTCCCATATAATAGCAGTTTGGTCTCCTTTACTTTCTAAATGCCTGTCGAGACAATTTTCTGTAATATTCAGTTTTCCTCCGGAGAACCACTTAACATCAGGCTTTTTAAAATCCCACTCCAACACTTTATCCCATTTTTTCTGCCAATAAAATGTTTCTGCTTGTGCCGCCCAAAATGCCTCTGGTTCACGAATGCTTTGTTGGTAAACAGATTGGTATTCTTCTAAACTCGAAATTTGTAAAGGCATAGTTATATGTTTAAGGAAATCAATTTACTAAAAAATAGGAATTTTATTATTATTTTGTTCTAACTTTCGATTCATGGACATGAAAAACTTAGCCTACTTATCGGTAATTATAATTACAGTAATTATTGCTTTGATATATGGTCAGAGTTTACTCGTTCCTTTTATTTTAGGCTTATTGCTTTGGTTTATCATACATGAATTCAAGGCATTTCTGAATAAAATTCCTTTTATAGGAAAGTATTTTCCATCTTGGGTAACTACGCTTTTTTCATCGCTTTTTCTTATTGGCTTATTGGCTTTGATCGTTGAAATATTGATCATCAATATTAATAATCTATCACAATCTTATGAAAGCTACGAAATGAATATTACCTATATTCTGGCAGATATTAACCAACATTATAACCTGAATATAATTGATAGTGTTAACGAATATATTCGGGAAATAAATGTAAGTAATATGCTTACTATACTGATTGGATCTTTAAGTAACCTGATGAGTAATGTATTTATCATTCTTCTTTATGCAGTTTTTGTATTACTAGAAGAAACCTATTTTGCTGATAAAATGAAGCAAATGTTCGTGGGAGAGCAACATTACGAACGCTTTAATGCCATTACTTCTAAGATCGAAGATTCGATTGCGAATTATTTGAAACTGAAAACCTTCGTAAGTCTGTTAACAGGTGTATTAAGCTACCTTGCCTTGTTATTCATTGGTGTTGATGCTCCGGGCTTCTGGGCTTTTCTTATTTTTATATTGAATTTTATTCCAACAATTGGTTCATTGGTTGCCACATTATTCCCTGCTGTTTTCTGTATATTACAGTTCGGAGAATTTTCTCATGGCTTACTTGTTTTTGCTATTGTTGGCTCTGTACAATTAGTAGTCGGAAATTTTGTTGAACCAAGAGTAATGGGTAGTTCAATGAATATTAGTCCATTGGTTACTATTGCGGCTCTTTCTTTCTGGGGCTTGATCTGGGGAATTACCGGAATGATCTTAAGTGTACCAATTACAGTGGTCATGATTATTATTATGAGTCAATTCGAGAAAACCCGCAATATTGCTGTACTACTTTCTGAAAAAGGAGAAATAGATAGTAAGGTGGTATAAGTTGAGAAATAGTCGACAGTCAACAGACCATAGACTACAAATTGACACTTTTAAATTAGTCTCTGGTCAACAAACCAATTACGCGCAACTTGGATTATCTAACAAATAAATACACTCAAAATGACATATAGAAACAATGGAGCCATAGGCGCAATTCTCGATGAATATGAAAAATCATTGAATGAACTTATTGCTGTGATCGGCAATGTTTCAAATGAAGATTTAGTTCAAATTTTAGATCCTAAAACTCAGGATGAAGACTGCAGATCGATACAAACAATTTTAACCCATATCGTTCAAAGTGGCTATACCTATGTTATCGAAATCAGAAAATGGAAGGGTGAAGAAATTCAATATAAAGAAAAAGTTTTCCTGAAGAATATCGATGAATACAATGAAGCTTTAAGAACGATGTTTAAGTTCAATGAACAACTGTTTATAGATTATCCCGACATAAAGCTTTTAGATTATGATCCTAAATTGAAAATAACCGTTCGTTGGGGGCAATTATATGATGTAGAACAAATATTTGAACATGCGATCGTTCACATCCTTAGGCACAGAAGACAAATTGAAAGGTTTAAAGCTAAGTTGAATTCTTGAAAAAGTATTCTATCTTTAAAGATGCTAAACACTCCTTTCAAGGCTACTAAATCTCCTGTATCATGAAACAAGCATTAAAAAGTCGTTTAAAAAAACTTATTGGCGCCTTACTCTTATTATTCGCAGTGCTTTTTGTATTCCGATTAATGTATGGTTATACAAAAAAAATAGAAGACCAGACAGGACAAACACAATTCTTTGAAAGTATCTCCAATGTAAAACGCAACTATGCTTCCAAAAAATACGAAGTAAAATCGGGAAACAACATACAATCACCTGTTAAGGTAGATCAGAAATACGAAAAAATTGCCGAGATCAATACCAAATCAACCGCTTTCGATAATGAAGAAAAGCTAGCCAGAGATAAGGTAAAACTATACGAAGCGCTTATTCAGTTTGAACAAAAAAGCGGTAATAAAGGATACAGAAAATTAAATTTATTAATAGGCGTTCCACCTGAAAATTTTGATAATTTATATGAAGATCTGATCGCCATTGGAAAAGTACAAGCAAAGCAAATTACCAAAAAGGATAAAACCAATGAATATAAAGAACTGAATGCCAAAAAGAACTCTTTGGAAAAGATCAGAAATTCGTTGATCGACCTTAAAACAAAAGGAGGTAAGATAGAAGAGTATATGCAATTAGAAAACCGAATTCTCGAAATCGAACAGCAGCTTCAGGAACTAGGCGTAAGCCTAGGCGATTTCGACGATGAAAATGAATTCTGTACGGTACAATTCTCTTTACAGGAAGGCAAAGAAGTTAAGATCAGTTTTATGCACAGAGTAAAAGTCGCTTTGGAATGGACGATCAAATTCTACCTTAGAATTATGGCAATGATGTTCTTCTTATCACTTTTTGCTTACTTGCTATTGTTAGCTGTAGAAAAGCTGAAAATACTTGAAAGAATATTCGATAAAAAGTAAACTAATTGAATGTTCTAGCCTTTAATTTAGGTTAGTGTTATTATATGAGTGGTTTAAATTCCAGATAATTTATTTTCTATGTTGAAAAAGGACTTTAGAAATTAGATGTAGTGGGCAACAAACTTGTGGATACTTTAAAGAAATTCAGTTGGTCAAGAGACCAACAATATAATGTCCATAAATTGCTTACCCACTACAATTAGATAATAGACGTTAAAGAATATATGTGTGTGTTCGTTAAAACCACACTTTCACAGTCTAAAATCTATCGTCTAATAATCTTTATTACGAAAATTGTTGTAAAGTCAGTTCGACAGCGGTGGCTGCCACTGCGCTCGCTGAACGCATAATTTCGGTTGCTGAGCGTAGTCGAAGCCTACTGTCAAAATGCTGTAATCAGTTTTTGTAATAAACTCTAATATCTTTTTTATACAAATTTGGTAAAATTATAATGCTGAAAATCAGAGTAAATCACTCAATTTGAAACACTAATACAATTTGAAAAATATATAACCGTATATATTTCAAATTGTATAACTAATTCGAACTAATAGATTATAGGTGAGACTAATAGATTATAGGTGAGCAGAGCAAGTTATACATACGAATATTTAGAACTTAAGGAAAAGTTTGAATTAGAAGCAGGAGGCGTTATCGAAAAACCGGTAATTGCTTATAACACCTATGGAACTTTAAATAAAAATAAAGACAATGTGATCTTTATTTGTCATGCACTTACAGCCAATTCCGATGCTGAAGATTGGTGGTTTGGTTTGTTTGGTAAAGGCGATATTTTCGATTGGGATAAATATTTCATTATATGCGCTAATAACTTAGGCTCTCCCTATGGCACTTCTTCAGCAAAACATATCAATCCGGCTGATCAGGAAATATATGGCCTCGATTTCCCCTTTTTTACTATAAGAGATACAGCTAAACTCCATTTAAAACTATTACAACATTTTGGAATAGAAAAAATAAAACTGCTCATTGGCGGTTCTTGTGGGGGAAATATTGCTCAGGAGATTGCCTTTACAATGAAGAATAATATAGAGAATCTTGTCTTACTTTGTTGTTCTTCTCGTGAAACGCCCTGGGCTATCGCCATTCATCAGGCGCAACGTTTGGTGTTAGAAGCAGATGAAACACTAAAAGAAAAAACCGAAACAGCCGGTTCAAAAGCACTGAAAGCTTGTCGTGCAACAGCCTTGCCTTATTATCGTACGCAAAAGTCATTCAATATTCGACAAAAAGAAATAGAACTGGATATTTACAATAATTTCAGGGCAAGCAGCTATATGAACTATCAGGGCGATAAATTTGTAAAGCGATTTAATGCACATTGTTATTATACGATGCTTTACGCCCTGGATTCACACAATATTGGAAGAAACCGCGAAAGTATAGAGCAGGCATTGGCACAAATCACAGCGAATACCGTTGTTATTGGCTTTGAGTCAGATATTCTGATTCCTGTGAAAGAACAACAATTTCTGGCAAAACATATTCCCGATACTAAATATGTAGAAATAAAATCTATTTATGGGCATGATGCCTTTTTAATAGAACACGAGCATATAAGAAAAGCAATTCGTTCAAAAATTAATATATAAATTCAAATCAATGAAAAAAGAAACTTTGGCAATTCATGCCGGTTACACTACCGAACCTACAACTAAATCAGTAGCTGTTCCAATTTACCAAACGGTAGCTTACGAATTCGATAATGCTCAGCACGGAGCTGACTTATTCAATTTGGCAGTACCGGGTAATATTTACAGCCGTATTATGAACCCAACGGTTGATGTGCTTGAACAAAGAATGGCAGCTTTGGAAGGCGGTATTGCAGGCTTGGCAGTAAGTGCCGGAAGTGCAGCAGTAAATTATGCAATTATCAATTTGGCTGAAGCTGGTGATAATATCGTATCTACACCTCAATTATATGGTGGAACCTATACTTTATTCGCGCACATGTTACCTAAATTGGGTATAGAAGTACGTTTTGCTAAAAGCGATAGTGCGGAAGATCTGATGGAATTGGTTGATGAGAAAACGAAAGGTATTTACTGCGAAAGTATTGGTAATCCTGCTGGAAATATTTGCGACCTGAAAGCGATTGCCGATGCAGCACATGCTAAGGGAATTCCGGTTGTTTGTGATAATACTGTAGCTACACCTGCTTTAGTAAAACCAATAGAACATGGTGTTGATATTGTGATTCACTCACTTACTAAATATGTTGGCGGACATGGAACAACGATTGGCGGTATTATCATCGATGGTGGTAATTTCGATTGGGCAAAACACAAAGATCGTTTCCCTCAGTTTTCAGAGCCAGAACCGAGTTATCATGGTGTTGTTTATACAGAAGCTATGGGCGCAGCAGCTTATATTGCCCGTGTTAGAACGGTAGCATTACGAAATACTGGTTCTTGCTTACCAGCTTTATCGGCATTCCAGATATTACAGGGATTAGAAACTTTACCATTACGCATGGAACGTCATTGTGAGAATGCTTTGGCTGTTGCAGAATTCCTTGAAAATAACGAACATGTAGAATGGGTACGTTACGGTGGATTAAAGAGTAGTAAATATTACGACCTGGCACAGAAATATTGTGGCGGAACACCTTCTTCATTAATGACTTTCGGAATCAAAGGAGGCTTTGACAGCGCGGTTAAATTCTACGATAATCTTCAATTATTCAAACGATTGGTGAATATCGGAGATGCAAAATCATTAGCATGTCATCCTGCTAGTACAACACACCGTCAGTTAACCGAAGAAGAACAAGCTAAGGCAGGCGTTACTCAGGATCTGATCAGAATTTGTGTAGGCATCGAACACATCGAAGATCTGAAAGCAGATCTGACTCAGGCTTTTGCGGCGATGTAAAATAATACAGCACATCACTATACATTTGGCATTTAAAAACTGTTTTTGGGGTTGAAAAATAGAGTTGGCGACGAGGCAGTGCCTCGTTGCTACTGTACAAATCATACCTAATATCAAGCCTTAAATCCCTGATAAATAGCGAGGTGTCTATATTTCGGCTTCATTACATTGCGCTCAATATGACACGAAAATTTGTACGTTTTTTAATAAACTTTAAAACGGTTTTTTCTTTATAGCAGTTCGACTACGCTCACTGACCATAAGAAAAAAATAGTTTTAAAGTCTAATTTTTATATTTGTATTAAATGTATAGTGGTCTGATAATACAGATAAAAAAATCCCCGATCTCCGAAGAGAAAGGGGATTTGGCTTACCAAAGGGAATAGATTTGGAAGCATTAATCAACAATAAAACTCGTTTGTCTTAAAAGCCCCAATGCTTATTGAAAGCTATTGAGGCTGAAAAAACATTTACCAATTCTGGTTTAATCAACAATAAAACTCGCCTGTTGTAAATAGTTATTTCCTTCTAATTGTAAGAAGTATAATCCTTTACTGAAATCAGATACATTAAGTCTGTTAGTGTTTTCGCCTAGTGCGCCATTCAGCGTACTTTGCTTAATCAACTTACCTGATACATCATAGATCTTCAGGTTTAGGGTTTCTGCTTGGGTAATTGTGTAATTGATATGGATATAATCGATTGCAGGGTTAGGCATTATGCTTATTTCTCCATTCATACTTTCTCGATCTAAAGCTATTATGGCAGATTTTTCTGCTTTACCGTTTATATCTGTTATACTTAACTGATAATAGCTTATCCCGTTTGTTGGCTCAACATCTATAAACTCATAAGCTGTTGGTGTAGCGCTGTTTCCTATACCATTTACCTGTGCAATTGCTTCAAAATGAACGCCATCGTAAGAACGTAAAACTTCAAAATAATCATTATCGGTTTCAGTAGCTGTTGTCCAGAATAATTGGTTTCCGTTGTCCATTATTCTTCCATCGAAAGATAATAGTTCGATGGCGGTTTTAGTACATTCAACCGAATTGCTTAAGGTTATTTCACAGTCATAATCACTATCAATTACTGTAATATTATAGGTTTCGCCATCGGTGTATGTTCCTGAGACAAAACCAGCTTCTTCATTTCCGGTTAGTTCCTCAAATTCACCACCACCAAAAGAATATGCATAATTTCCACTACCACCAACAACTGTTGTTACCACCTGATAAGTACCTGCTGCTTCATTACATTCTACGGTTGGTATTGCCTGAAATACACAACAAGGATCGGGATCGGCAACACATTCGGCTGTAATTATTTCTGTATAACCATCGCAATTTGCACCAGTTGCTATTGTTAATTCAACGACTTCATTGTTTTCATACGCTCCATAAACAAAGTTTCCTTCATCGCTACTTACAATAGAAGGTGTTGTGCCTAAATTATCGAAAATTATTAATGTTGGTGCTTTGCCAGATTCAATAATACTAATAATAATTTCAAATCCTTCACCTGTGTCCAGGCAATTAATATCAGTGATAATTACTGGTTCTTCACATACCGAATCATCAAAATTATCATCCAGATCATCACTATTTGTTACGTAACCTTCCGGTTGCTCACAAGCCATTAATGAATTATCCGGATCTCCTAAACCATCATTATCGGTATCGGCATAAAAAGTAGATTCTAGAGTGCCTGCACAATCGCAAGTTCCTTCGGCTATACCTGTTCCTTCGCATACGCCACATTCGTCTAATTCTGCATCGCCATTAATAACACCAGCACAATCGGTACAAGTTTCGTTATCATTTGTTGGGTCATCATCGCACACGCCACATTCATCTAAAGTATTATTTCCTCCGGCAACACCTGCACAATCCAATAAACTACCCATACAAGAGCAATCATCCTGAACAGTATCATTACTAGTAGCATCATCGCCATCATCACAAGCTGTTCCTGGTTCTGGTGCATCGGCACAAATATCTTCTGCATCGCAAGTACCATCATTATCAGCATCGGCAAACGTACCCACACACGAGCAATCTTCTTGAATGACATCATTTACTGTACAAGCATCACCATCATCACAGGCTGAACCAATTGCTCCAATTGACGCATCGTTATCATCGCAATCTTCGGCACAAATTGCTCCATCGTTATCGGCATCAATAGGCGTTCCTGCACACGAGCAGTCGGCTTGGTAAACATCATTTTCAGTACACGCATCACCGTCATCACAAGCTGTGCCTTCGTTAGCTGAACCACCTACAACACCTTCGCAGTCTTGTTCTGAACCTGCACACAAACAGTCGGCTTGAATTACATCGTTGAAAGTGGCATCGTTTCCATCATCGCAAGTTGTGCCTGGTTCTGGAGCATCGGCACAAATATCTTCTGCATCACAAGTGCCATCGCTATCCGTATCTACAAATGTGCCTGCACAAGAACAGTCAGACTGTATTACATCGTCAATGGTACAAATATCGCCATCATCGCAAGGCGTATTTGGTTCTGGTGCGTCGGCACAAATATCTTCTGCATCGCAAGTACCATCATTATCAGCATCAACAAAAGTTCCTGCACAAGTACAATCAGCTTGAATTACATCATTTATAGTACACACATCACCATCATCACAAGCTGTTCCTGGTTCTGGTGCATCAGCACAAATATCTTCTGCATCACAAGTACCATCGTTGTCTGCATCAGCAAATGTACCAGCACACGAACAATCATCTTGAATTATATCATTTACAGTACAAGCATCGCCATCATCACAAGCTGAACCAATTGCTCCAATTGAAGCATCGTTATCATCGCAATCTTCGGCACAAATTGCTCCATCATTATCGGCATCAATAGGCGTTCCTGCACACGAGCAATCAGCTTGGTAAACATCATTTTCAGTACAAGCATCTCCATCATCACAAGGAGTACCCTCGTTAGCTGAACCACCTACAATACCTTCACAGTCTTGTTCTGAACCTGCACACGAACAATCGGACTGAATTACATCGTTGAAAGTGGCATCGTTTCCATCATCGCAAGGTGTGTTGGGTTCTGGTGAACCATCACAAATATCTTCTGCATCGCAAGTGCCATCATTATCAGCATCAGAAAATGTACCTGCACAAGTACAATCAGCTTGGATTACATCATTTACCGTACAAGCATCACCATCATCGCAAGGCGTATTTGGTTCTGGCGAATCGACACAAATATCTTCTGCATCACAAGTGCCATCATTATCAGCATCGGCAAACGTACCTGCACACGAACAATCAGCTTGAATTAAATCGTTTTCGGTACAAGCATCGCCATCATCACAAACCGACCCCACTTCGCCAACAGCATCATTAGTATCATCACAATCAATAACGCTACAAACACCATCGTTATCGGCATCAGTGTAAACTCCTACACATTCACAATTTTCGTTTACTACATCATTTTCGGTACAAGCATCGCCATCATCACAGGTATTGCCAACTATTAAACCATTATCGCAAACAATTATGGTTTGAATAAGGCTTTGGCAACCATCAACGAATAAGCATACATTGTATGTTCCTGCTTCGGTGTAGTTGTGTGTTGGGTTTTGCTGTGTGCTACTAGCGCCATCACCAAAATCCCAATACCACGATGTTGCTTCTGTTGAATTATCAGTAAAAGCAACTTCTGTTCCGGTTTGAAATGCGTAATCGTAGGCAACTGTTCCGCTAAAGCCTGTTGGAGCAATAACCGTTACCGTATCGCATTGTGTGTGCGACCACGCACCTGTATCGTCTTGATAACGGTGACATAATAAGTGTTCGCCTAAACTTAAACCACTGGCATCTACGGCAAAAGCATTTTCACTATTATTGGCAATATCTACATAATTCAAGCCTATGGCATTGCCAATACCTGGGTCAGTATCGAAAAAGTATTCAGCGTTTACTATTTCGGTGGCTGTGTTTAATTCGGCTGTTTCGCTTCCAATTACAAAATATTCACATTGTGTATGCGACCATGCTCCTGCATCATCTTGGTAACGAATACAAAATTGGTGTGTGCCATTACCTAAACCTACACAATCGGCAGTAATTGTTTCTTCATCGAATACTATATTGCCATTTGCGTTTATACTTAATACTGTTCCGTTTCCTAAACCTGGGTCTGTATTAATAAAGTATTCGGCGTTTACTATTTCTGTAGCTGTGTTTAATTCGGCTGTTTCACTTCCAATTACAAAATATTCACATTGTGTATGCGACCATGCTCCTGCGTCATCTTGGTAACGAATACAAAATTGGTGTGTGCCATTGCCTAAACCCACACAATCGGCAGTAATTGTTTCTTCATTAAATATTACTGTCCCACCTGCATTTATACTTAAAGCTGTACCATTGCCTAAACCTGGGTCAGTGTTTACAAAATACTCTGCATTCACTATTGTTTGTGCTGAAATACCTATGCTGTACATACAACATAGGAAAAAGACTATTAATAACTTTTTCATTAGCTAATAAATTTTAGAATTAAAAAATAAAATGCCTTAGCTTAATTATTAATAGTTGCTTCTGAATTGAACTTAATTTCACAATCTTGCCCTACATTTGGGTTTACAATTTCAAATATGTTGAATTGTGGTGTTGGTGGTGCTCCTGCGTTTTCTGGAAATGGATTATTACCACCATAAATACCTATATCAACTCCACCTACACCTGCTCCTATCGCCGGGGAATCTGGAAGTAAATTGTAGTCACCGTTAGTGTAATCAACAAATACAACAGAAGGGGAGCTAAAATTAAAATTATTCTCTGATGCAGGTGTACTTTGATTAAAATTATCGGCAATACCAGCTGTAGTATCAATAATATTATTTTGAAAAGTTACCAAACCATTCGAATAGAAATTGGAAGTATGGTCATCAAATAAGATCGAGTTTATTATGGTTATGTTGGTAACAAAATTAAAATTTGTACTTATAGAAGATCTAAAAATACAATGATCAAACGTTGTTCCAGCATCTTGTATATCTTGTATTGTTCCGACAACAAGACAGTTTGAAATGTTTGAATTAATAAAAGAACAGTCATTTATACTACCAATTTCAGAATGAACTATTGTCCAAAAAGAATCATTGACAAAATTATAAATAGAAAATTTGGAGTCGGAAATATAAACATTAGCTACATCAGGATTTGGTATATGTGTAATTCCGTTTACAATAATGGAAGAAGAAAGATTATTTATTGTACTTATACCTAAACCAATTATGACTGAGCCATCAGAATCAGTACCATCAGCTGTAATTTCTGTTAAATAAAGCGTACTTATGTTATTGTTATTGGTAACTGCCGAACCATTATAAACAGTTGTTGGGTCGTAGCCTTCCCCAATTAAAGCTAATTGCTTTCCTAAATGAACACTACCATAAATGGTACTTGAATTAGAAATATACAAAGTATCGCCATCGTTAGCTTGGTCAATAGCCACTTGCAGGTCGGTAAATTGTGCGGGTATGGCTGGGTTGTTGCTCACGGTAAATGAGTCGGCAAAAAGGTTGCTTGTGCAAAAAAGTAGTGCTACAAGGCTTAAAAATTTTGTAAAGTTTTTCATAATTGAAAATTTTAAGGTTGATAAATAATTTTATTTGATTAGTCGTATATCTTCGACTACGCTCAGATACCAGTTCTCGACTACGCTCAGATACCAGTTCTCGACTACGCTCAGATACCAGTTCTCGACTA
>JAHDFD010000009.1:102362-104854 GCA_020628375.1 Chitinophagales bacterium
CGATCAGATACCAATTCTTGGCTGCGCTCAGATACCGGTTCTCGGCTACGCTCAGACATCGATTCTTGGCTGCGCTCAGATACCAATTCTCGACTACGCTCAGATACCAATTCTTGGCTGCGCTCAGATACCGGTTCTCGACTTCGCTCAGACATCGATTTTTGGCTGCGCTCAGATACCGGTTTTGGGTAATTGGGCGTAGCTGAAATGACCGAAAAATTATAAATGTTTTACAGTCTGATAATGAATGATAATTTGCGTAAATCATTTAGATATAACTGTTACAAAATAAGTAAATAAGCAAGTTGAAATACACCCCTATTTTTAGGGGTATATTCAGAAAAGTCCAAATTTTTCGGCGCACTTGATCAGCTCGGTTTTGTTACTACAGTTTAGCTTTTTGTACAGTGCTTCTTTGTGGCTTTCTACCGTATATTCTGAAATATTCAGCTTATGGGCTATTTCTTTTCTTATGTATCCATGGGCAATTAGTTTAAATACTTCCATTTGCTTTTGAGTAAGGCTGTCTATCGTTTTTTTATGAATTTGTTGCGATAGGTGTTTTTGCAATTCCGTTATTGCTTTAGGCGTATTAAAAACATCATTCAAGGGTAAGGCGATTACTGCTATTTTATCGGGTAATCCGTATTGATCTTTGCTTATCGTTGCAGCTGAGTATATTGTCCATTGATGCTCACCTTCCGAATTTTTTATTCTGTAAACACCTGCCCATTTAATATCGGGGTTTTGGGTAAATTTTTTAACCGACAGGCTTGCAGATTCTTCATAGTCGGGGCTGTCTATTAGGCAATTTTTCAGTTTGGTTTTAAATCTTATAACATCTTTCTCGTCGAGTCCTAAAATGTTTCTTAATACTTCATTATTGCTAATCCATTCTATCTGGGTAGGATATACCTTCAGCACATAGAGTACACCATTCATTGATTCAATAAAGGATCTGTAAAATGCCAGCTCCTCTTTTTCGTTGGTATAAATGTTGGTATTGCTTTTCATTTTATAAAGCGTAAAATTTTGACTTACACTTCTATATCTTGGGTAAAATGGAAAGCGTTACCTGATTTTGGATTTTTTTTGAAAACATATTGAAAGTGGGAAGTATTTTTCGGATTTGCTAAAGTTATATTGGTAGTTAAAAAACTAAAACTTATCTGCCGAAATCGCATAGCTCAATAATATATTGATAACAATTTTTGCTATCTTACCAAATTGAATTCTGCTTTTATTATTGAGTTTTATTCTCTCACAAAAGTATTTAATACAGCTTGATTAGCATAAACAGATAATGTTTTGTGAATTGGCTTAAATCCATATTTTGAAAAAATCTCTTTTTGTTTATCTCTGTTTACAAATGAATAATTACCATTTTCCTGATTATTCATTATCGTTCGATTATACTTAAACATTTGAATTGTCGGATAAACTAACCTTAGCAATTGAACAGAGCCTTTAATGAAGTTCTTAGATAATATTTTATAAATATGGTCTTTATAAATATTAACTGGTTTAAAGTCGATACTAACATTAGATATTACGATAATTGCCCCATTTTTAGTTACCCTTTTTAATTCACTGATTACAAAATCCCAATCTTTCTCATTTAATGTGTACAAAACATTATTAGAAACAACTCTATCAAATTCTCCATCTTTAAATGGTAGTTTTTCCTTTATTGAAGTAAGTATAACGTTTGAATTTGGAAATTTTGTTGTTAATCGATCTAATGCTTCTTTTGAATTATCTAATCCAATATACGTTATATCATTAGATAGAAAATGACGTATATTTCCAGTACCAGCTCCCAAATCTAAAATACGATTACCAGATTTGATATTAAGCTTATCGGAAATAGTTTTCAGTAATTCCTTATAAGGAATTACCTCCATTAAAACATCGTAGTATTTAAAGTAATTATTCCAGAAGTTAGATTGATATTTCATTTAATAGTCTTTCTTTTAGTTTTGGTTTATCAGTTATTTCATCAATTTCCTTATTGAACTTACTACCCTTCAACATTTTTACATAAATTAGATTTAATACACCATTTAGAAAGTCTTTTGTATTGACAAGGAAAATAAATGTTTCTTTATTGTTTACTTTATCTTTATGAAAAAGTAAAGAGCACTTTGGATAACCATACATTCTTGCTAAACCTATTGAATTAGTTCCAAATAATACGAATGGCTTAGATTGATTTTTAATCATTTTTGCCATTTGATACCATGCTAGTCCATTAAAAATTATTTTTGTTCTTTGTTTTGAAGAAATCCAAAAACAACAAACCTCACAGAATCTCTCATCTTTTATATGCGAATCAAAATATTTGAAGTTATTTGGTGATACAAAATATTCTTTAGTCCTCAGAGGAAATCTATTACCTAATATAAAACCTCCTATAATTTTATTATTCTTTCTCCAGATACAATACTTCGGAAAAGAATTAAGCCGCAATCTTGCCGAAACACATAACTTTC
>JAHDFD010000001.1:0-81231 GCA_020628375.1 Chitinophagales bacterium
AAACTTAATAAATTCGCTCTCCTTTGTGTTTTTAAGCCATGCAACAAAGTCATTTTGCTTTGTTTTATGTGAGAATTAAGGAATTTTAGGAGGGCTGGGGTGTTTCATAAAAACCAAGGTTTTTTTAAACCATTAAATCAACCCTCCCCCAATAAAAAAACCCTTAGTCATCAACTTCGACGACTAAGGGATTTAAAATATAAACTAATAAAATCAGCAATTATTCCGCTGGCGGTACAGCATCATCTGCTGCCGGAGGCTTAGGTAAATCTAAAACCTCTAGATCAGTTACTATTCCACCATCAGCTACTAATTCATTCTTCGCCTGATTCAATCTATTGAATTCTTCCTGAGAACCTACCACAAAGTTCTGGAAACGCTTCTGTCCTGTTCCCGCAGGAATTAAGTGTCCAACGATTACATTCTCTTTCAAACCATCTAAAGAATCTGATTTAGCCGCTATTGAAGCCTGACTCAATACTTTAGTTGTTTCCTGGAATGAAGCCGCAGAGATCCAGCTTTCTGTTCCTAACGATGCGCGGGTAATACCCTGTAACAGCGGCTTGAATGCCGCCGGAATAGCGTTTCTGAACTGAACTAACTTCAGGTCGTTTCTACGTAAGAAAGAATTTTCTTCTCTTAACTGACGTAAAGTAACGATCTGTCCTGCTTTGAACTTATTAGAATCTCCCGGATCTTCAACAAACTTCTTATCAAAAATCTGATCATTTTCTTCAATTACAGAAAACTTCTGAACAGCCGTATTCTCTAAGAAACGAGTATCTCCCGGATCAACAATAGTTACCTTATTCATCATCTGACGAACAATTACTTCGATGTGCTTATCGTTAATACGCACCCCTTGTAAGCGGTAAACCTCCTGAACTTCATTCACTATGTACTCCTGAACAGCAAAAGGCCCTTTGATCGCTAAAATATCAGCCGGAGTTGTTGCCCCATCCGATAATGGTGTTCCTGCACGAACGAAATCGCCGTCCTGTACAAGTATGTGCTTCGACAACGAAACCATGTACTTACGCTTGTTACCGTCTTTCGACTCAACAATGATCTCACGATTACCACGCTTGATCTTTCCGAAGTTACAAATACCATCAATCTCAGAAACAACCGCAGGATTACTTGGGTTACGCGCCTCGAATAACTCGGTTACACGAGGAAGACCACCCGTAATATCACTTACTTTCGATGTTGCACGTGGTATCTTCACTAATACTGTTCCCGCTTTGATCTTCTCTTTGTCTTTAACCGCAATGTGCGCTCCTACCGGTAAGTTGTAGGTACGGATCACTTCACTACTACTTGCTAAGATCTGAATTGCCGGAATCTTTGTTTTATTTCGCGACTCAACAATTACTTTCTCAGTATATCCGGTCTGATCATCAGTTTCATCACGGTAGGTCTGACCTTCAATAATATTCTCAAATTGGATCTTTCCTTGATTCTCTGAAATGATAACCGCGTTATATGGATCCCACTTACAGATCTTATCTCCTTTCTTAACCTCTTGTCCTTCTTTAACGAACAATTCAGCTCCATAAGGAATGTGGTTAGAGATCATCACACGCTTATCTTCCGGATTAATAATTCTAACCTCAGAAGTACGTCCGATCACAACTGTATTTTCAGTACCATCTTCCGCAGCCTGTTGTACCGTTTTCACTTCATCAAACTCTAATACACCTTCGAACTTCGCCTCTAATGACGATTCGTTTGCAATATTCGATGCCACACCACCGACGTGGAATGTACGTAGTGTTAACTGTGTGCCCGGCTCACCGATCGACTGTGCTGCCACAATACCAACCGCATCACCGATTTGTGCAGTTGTATTAGTTGCCAGGTGGCGACCATAACATTTTACACAAACACCTCTACGAGTTTCACAAGTCAATACCGAACGAATTTCCACATCTTCAACCGATGTTTCATTGTCGATAAACTCTGCCATTTCATCGCTGATCTCTTCACCTGCCTGAACCAATACTTCATTGGTAGCCGGATCAACAATATCATATAAAGAAGTTCTACCTTTAATTCTGTCTGCTAAAGGCACAACTACATCTTCATTATCTTTAATTGCTGAAGTTAAGATACCTCTTAAAGTACCACAATCTTCTTCAACAATAACTGCATCCTGAGCAACATCTACCAAACGACGAGTAAGGTAACCTGCATCGGCTGTTTTCAAAGCGGTATCTGCCAGACCTTTACGCGCACCGTGTGTAGAAATGAAGTACTCTAATACTGAAAGTCCTTCACGGAAATTAGAAAGAATCGGGTTCTCAATAATTTCAGGTCCTCCACCACCCGATTTTCTCGGTTTTGCCATCAATCCACGAATACCACCTAACTGACGAATCTGCTCACGCGATCCACGTGCACCTGAATGGTACATCATATATATGTTATTGAATCCTTGCTGATCCTCTTCTAACTTCTGCATCAAACTCTGCGTGATCTCACTGTTCGCTCTCGTCCAGATATCGATTACCTGATTATAACGCTCGTTATTGGTAATAAGACCCAACTCATAGTTCATGATTATTTCATCAACCTCAGTTTGTGCTTTTTCCAATAATGATTGTTTGTTATCAGGCGAGAATAACTCTTTCATACTGAATGAAAGACCACCTTTGAACGACCAACCGAAGCCCATCGTTTTAATATCATCTAAAAACTTAACCGTGATTTTCACATCGGTTAATTTGATGATCTTAGCGATCACACCTTTCAATGCTTTCTTCGTCAACAACTCGTCAATGAATCCTACATTTTCAGGAACCACAGTATTGAACATAACACGTCCCGGAGTTGTTTCTATCGTTTGGAATTTCAAAGTACCATCTTCCTGACGCACATTCACACGTACTTTGATCATCGCGTGAAGATCCGCAGCTCCTTCATTGTAAGCAATTAATGCCTCTTCCGGAGAGTAGAAACTAAGTCCTTCACCTTTAACCTTTATTTCATCAGTTGATTTACGAACTTTAGTAATATAGTAAAGTCCAAGAATCATATCCTGAGAAGGTAGGGCAATCGGAGAACCATCCTGTGGGTTCAGAATATTATGAGACGATAATAATAGAATTTGCGCCTCCAATATAGCTGCATTACTCAACGGTACGTGTACCGCCATTTGATCTCCATCAAAATCGGCGTTGAATGCCGAACAAACTAACGGGTGTAATCGAATCGCTTTTCCTTCAACCAACTTTGGCTGGAACGATTGTATTGACAAACGGTGAAGCGTAGGAGCTCGGTTCAGCATGATCGGATGTCCTTTCAATACATTTTCAAGTATATCCCAGATAACCGGTGCCTTTCTATCTACTAATTTCTTAGCAACTTTTACCGTTTTACAGATTCCACGTTCTAATAACTTACGTATAATGAACGGCTTGAAAAGTTCCGATGCCATTCCTTTAGGAATACCACATTCGTGCATTTTCAAATTCGGTCCTACAACGATTACCGAACGACCAGAGTAATCAACACGTTTACCCAATAAGTTCTGACGGAAACGACCTTGTTTTCCTTTCAATACATCTGAAAGTGATTTCAAAGCACGTCCACCTTCTGCTTTTACAGCATTTGATTTACGCGAGTTATCGAATAATGAATCAACTGCTTCCTGAAGCATACGCTTTTCATTACGTAAAATTACTTCCGGTGCTTTAATGTCGATCAAACGCTTCAAACGGTTATTTCTGATAATCACACGACGGTAAAGGTCATTCAGATCAGAACTTGCGAAACGACCACCATCTAATGGTACCAATGGACGTAATTCCGGTGGAATAACCGGTAAGTATTCCACAACCATCCACTCCGGCTTGTTATCACGACTAGCATTTGCTGAACGGAAAGCTTCAACAACACTTAAACGTTTTAACGCTTCTGATTTACGTTGCTGAGATGTTTCGTTAGCAGCCTGATAACGTAATTTATAAGCTAAATCGTCTAATTCGATTCTTCTTAATAATTCACGTACTGCATCTGCTCCCATTAAAGCGATGAACTTATTCGGATCATCGTCTTCAAGGAATTTATTTTCTTCTGGAACTTGTTCCAGTAATTCGAAGTATTCTTCTTCTGTTAATAGCTGAAGTTTTTCTATTCCTTTTTCAGCCATTACTCCCGGTTGAACTACTGCGTAACGCTCGTAGTAAATAATATTTTCTAATTTCTTAGAAGACACCCCTAATAAATAACCAATTTTATTAGGTAACGATTTGAAATACCAGATATGTACTACAGGAACAACCAATTTAATGTGTCCCATGCGCTCACGACGTACCTTCTTTTCTGTTACTTCAACACCACATCTATCACAAATAATTCCTTTGTAACGAATACGCTTGTACTTTCCACAATAACATTCGTAATCTTTCACCGGACCGAAAATACGCTCACAGAAAAGACCATCACGCTCTGGCTTGTAAGTACGATAATTGATCGTTTCAGGCTTTAGCACTTCACCGTACGAACGCTCCAATATATTATCGGGCGAGGCAAGGCAAATCACGATAGACTTGAAATCCTGTTTGATTTTTTGTTCTTTTTTGAACGCCATGTTATCTATTTTATGACCTTAGATGTTAGACTTTAGATTCGAGATCGAATTTTTCCAACCTTAAACCTATCGTCTAATGTCTAACATCTTGTTTAAAAAAGTTTCATTAAAAAATTAGCTTACACTAATTAATATTATTCAAAAACTACATCTAATGCCAAACCACGTAACTCGTGTAATAGTACATTAAATGACTCTGGTATATTTGGCTTAGGTAAGTTCTCACCTTTAACGATCGCTTCGTAGGTTTTAGAACGTCCTGAAATATCATCAGACTTCAGCGTTAGCATTTCCTGAAGGATATTCGCTGCACCGAACGCCTGTAAAGCCCACACTTCCATCTCACCAAAACGCTGACCACCAAATTGAGCTTTACCACCTAATGGTTGCTGCGTAATCAATGAGTAAGGTCCGATAGAACGCGCGTGCATTTTATCGTCGATCATGTGTGCTAATTTCAGCATGTAAATTACCCCAACAGTTACCGGCTGGAAGAAACGTTCTCCAGTTTCTCCATCGTATAAATAGGTAACCCCTAATGAAGGTAATCCAGCTTTAGAAACTTCACTTTCGATCTGTTCTACCGTTGCACCGTCGAAAATTGGTGTAGCATATTTAACACCCATTTCTTTTCCTGCCCAACCTAGTACCGTTTCATAAATCTGTCCGATATTCATACGCGATGGTACACCAAGTGGGTTCAGTACAATATCAACTGAAGAACCATCTTCTAAGAAAGGCATATCTTCTTCACGTACAATACGTGCTACAATACCTTTATTTCCGTGGCGACCTGCCAGTTTATCTCCAACTTTCAGTTTACGTTTCTTAGCAACATATACTTTAGCTAGTTTCAATACACCCGCATTCAACTCATCACCAACACTAATATTGAATTTCTCACGCTTATACGCTCCGATCTCTTTATTTACCTCAAGGCTATAGTTGTGTAAACAAGTTTTAATGTCTGAATTCAATGCATCATCAGAAGTCCAACCGCTTCCATTTATCGTTTGATAATCGAAACTATCTAAGATCTTCTTAGTGAACTTAGCTCCTTTAGCCAGAACTTCTGTTCCGTAAAGATCGTTAACACTATTCGACTTGCTTGTACCTAAGATCTCTGTTAGTTTATCAACTAATACATCTTTGATCTTCTTCAGGTTGATTCTGTGATCTTCTTCTAATTCACCGATCAGTTTTTTCTCGATTACTTTAGAATCTTTATCTTTCTTAGCACGAGCGAACAAGCGCTTACCAATTACTACACCTTTTACTGAAGGCTTAACACGTAATGAAGCATCTTTAACATCACCTGCTTTATCTCCGAATATCGCACGTAATAGTTTCTCTTCCGGTGTAGGATCAGATTCTCCTTTAGGTGTTATTTTTCCAATAATAATATCACCTTCACGGATGTGTGCTCCAACGCGAATGATACCATTATCATCTAAATCACGCGTAGCTTCTTCGCTTACATTCGGAATATCGTTGGTTAACTCTTCTTCTCCTAACTTAGTATCACGTACATCGATCGTAAATTCTTCGATGTGTAAAGAAGTGAAAATATCATCTTTAACCACACGTTCTGAAATCACGATCGCATCCTCGAAGTTATACCCTTTCCAAGGCATGAAAGCCACTTTCATGTTACGTCCAAGCGCTAATTCGCCGTTATCAGTTGCGTAACCTTCACAAAGAATTTGTCCTTTAGCTAATCGCTCACCTTTGCGAACAATAGGCTTCTGGTTAATACAAGTTCCCTGGTTTGTTTTATGGAATTTGGTTAAGTGATAAGTTTTAACATCATCTTCAAAACTTACTAAACGCTCACGATCTGTTCTATCATAACGAATAACGATCTTGTTAGCATCTACATACTCAACAACTCCATCGCCTTCGGCATTCAACAACATTCGTGAATCTTTAGCAACACGCTTTTCAATTCCTGTACCTACGATCGGTGCTTCAGGAATTAATAAAGGCACTGCCTGACGTTGCATGTTCGATCCCATCAAGGCACGGTTTGCATCATCATTTTCCAGGAAAGGAATCAATGAAGCAGATACCCCAACAATTTGGTTAGGAGCAACATCCAGATAGTTCAGTTCTGAAGGATTCAATATCGGGAATTCACCTTGTTGACGACCTTTTACTCTGTCGCTAGTAAAAGCTCCTTTTTCGTTCATCGGTGCACTCGCCTGACCAATTGTGTAAAGGTCTTCTTCTTCAGCTGATAAATAATCAACTGCGCCTGAGCCTTCCATTTTTGCTTTTCCTTCTTCTACTTTACGGTAAGGTGTTTCAATGAATCCCATTTTATTCACCTTTGCGTGTACACACAAGGTTGAGATCAAACCAATGTTCGGTCCTTCTGGTGTTTCGATCGTACATAAACGACCGTAGTGCGAATAGTGAACATCACGTACCTCGAAACCTGCACGTTCACGAGATAAACCACCAGGTCCTAATGCAGAAATACGACGTTTGTGTGTAATTTCTGAAAGCGGGTTGGTCTGATCCAAGAATTGCGATAACTGACTTGTTCCGAAGAAAGAGTTAATTACCGAACTTAATGTTCTTGCATTGATCAGGTCAACCGGAGTGAATACCTCGTTATCACGAACATTCATTCTTTCACGGATCGTACGCGCCATACGTGCCAATCCTACTCCGAACTGAGCGTATAATTGCTCACCTACGGTTCTTACACGACGGTTACTCAAGTGATCAATATCATCGATCTCTGCTTTAGAGTTTACTAACATTACTAGATATTTTACGATCGTAATAATATCTACTTTGGTTAATACTCTTGTTTCTTCGTCAATCTCAAGATTCAATTTTTTATTGATCTTGTATCGCCCTACTTCACCCAGGTCATAACGACGATCAGAGAAGAACATTTTATCGATAATACCTCTCGCTGTTTCCTCATCGGGTGCGTCGGTACCTCTTAATTGTTTATAAATCGCTTTTACTGCTTCAATTTCTGAATTGGCAGTATCTTTTTGAAGCGTATTATATATAATAGCAAAATCTGCTGCAGTGTCTTCTTTCTGAAGGATAATCGTTTTAGCTTCTGAATCGATCACTAATTCAACATTATCTTCATCTAAAACCACATCACGATCAAGGATAATTTCGTTTCTTTCGATCGATACTACTTCTCCAGTATCTTCATCCACGAAATCTTCTATCCATGTTCTCAAAACACGCGCAGCTAGTTTTCTACCTATGCTTTTCTTTAATGTTTTAGCACTTACTTCTATTTCTTCTGCCAAGTCGAAAAGATCTAGAATTGCTTTATCGGTATCGTAACCAATTGCTCTAAGCAATGTAGTTACAGGGAATTTTTTCTTACGGTCGATATAAGCAAACATCACATTATTGATGTCTGTTGCAAATTCGATCCATGCTCCTTTGAAAGGAATTACACGTGCCGAAAATATTTTTGTTCCGTTCGGGTGATAAGACTGGCTGAAAAACACCCCCGGTGAACGGTGTAGCTGGGAAACAACCACACGTTCTGCACCATTAACAACGAAAGTACCTTTGGGCGTCATGTAAGGAATATTTCCTAAGAATACATCCTGTACGATCGTCTGGAAATCGATATGCTCTTCATCGTTACATGAAAGGCGTAATTTCGCTTTTAATGGAACACTGTAGGTTAATCCACGATCCATACACTCAACGATAGAGTATCTAGGTGGGTCAACGTAGTAATCCAAAAATTCTAATACGAAAATATTTCTTGAATCGGTGATTGGAAAGTTCTCCATGAATACTTTGAACAAGCCTTCATTGGTTCTATTTTCCGGTGTTGTTTCTAATTGAAAAAATTCCTGGAAGGATTTAACTTGAATTTCAAGTAAATTTGGATAATCTTCAAAGGATTTGATTCTTCCAAAATTAATTCGTTCTGTAGTAACAGGAACTGTTGAGCTCATAAACAGTTGTTATTTTGAAATGAAATAATTGCCGAAAGCCGACAATCAACGTTTAATAATGGTAAGTAGTATTGTTCTCTAAAATTGTTCCAATTAAGGAACGAAAGAACAGTTTTAAAAGTATATGTTAGTACATACGCTTAGAAATAGGAAAAAGGCATGAGACAAATTTGTCTCATACCTTGCATTTTCACGTAGTTATAACGCTAAAAAGCTTACTTAAGTTCAACTTCTGCGCCAGCTTCTTCTAACTGAGCTTTAATTGCCTCAGCTTCTTCTTTAGAAACACCTTCTTTAACCGGACCAGGAGCACCATCAACGATAGCTTTTGCTTCTTTAAGTCCTAAGCTAGTAATAGATTTAACTGCTTTTACAACGTTTAGTTTACCTCCACCCGGAGAAACTAAGATCACGTCGAATTCAGTTTGCTCGGCAGCACCGCCACCGCCACCGCCGTCAGCAGGAACCATTACCGGAGCTGCAGCTGCAGCCGGCTCAATACCGTGTTCTTCTTTTAAAATTTCTGCTAGATCGTTAACTTCTTTAACTGTTAAGTTTACCAACGAATCTGCTAATGCTTTTAAATCAGCCATTTTGAATCTTTTTATAAGTTAATTAATGAATATTTTATTTAAAAATTACCCGCGTTCTTCCAATGCTTTTACCAAGCCAGCAATGGTATTGCCACCTGATTGTAAAGCACTGATAAGGTTTTTCGCCGGTGATTGTAACAAGCCAATAACTTCTCCCAACAACTCTTCTTTCGATTTAAGTTTAGAAAGAGCTTCGATCTGATCGTCTCCCATGAAAACATCACTATCGATAAACGCTGCTTTTAAAACAGGTCTGTCGTTGTCTTCACGAAAATTTTTCAAAGCGCGAGCTGGAACGTTTGCTACATCAGCAAACATAATTGAAGTAGGTCCTGCAAGTGCGTCATAAACGCCTTCAAAATCTCCTTCGGCTTGTTCTAACGCTTTTTTAATAAGCGTGTTCTTAGCTACTTTGTATTCTATGTTATGCTCAAAGCATAATGCACGAAACTTATTAACCTTTTCTACAGTCAGGGTTGAAGCATCTGTAATGTAGAAGTTCTTGAATGAATTGAACTTTTCGGTAAGTTTCTCTACTTCTTGAAATTTCTGTTCTTTCGTCATAATTACGCCCCTTTAACTGTTTTTACATCAATCGAAATACCCGGACTCATAGTACTAGCCATGCTAATACCTCTGAAGTAAGCACCTTTAGCAGATGAAGGTTTCATTTTCGATAATGTAGTTAATAATTCACTTGCGTTACCTTCAATTTGTTCAGGAGTAAAGCTGACACGACCAATTGAAGCATGTATCTGACCATTTTTGTCGACACGGAAAGAGATCTTTCCCTTTTTTACTTCAGCAACAGCATTGGCAATGTCCATAGTAATAGTTCCTGTTTTCGGGTTAGGCATTAATCCTCTTGGTCCGAGAATACGTCCTAACTGTCCAACTTTAGCCATTACATTAGGCGTAGCGATCATCACATCAAAGTCGGTCCATCCGCCTTTGATCTTATCTACCATTTCATCAAGCCCTACAAAATCGGCACCAGCCTCTTTTGCTTCGGCCTCTTTATCGGCAGAACAAATTACAACTACTTTTTTGGTTTTTCCTGTTCCGTGGGGAAGCGATACAGTTCCTCTGATTGCCTGATCAGCTTTACGCGGATCGACTCCCAGACGAATATGTAAATCAACGGAAGCATTGAAGTTAGCTACATTCACTTCTTTCACTAAAGCAGATGCTTCGGAAAGTGAATACAAGGTATTTTTATCAACCTTAGCGTTAGCCTCTTTACGCTTTTTGGTAAGTTTAGCCATATTATTTTTAGGTTCTAACGTTAAAAAATTAACTCCCTAGAATTTTGAGCACTTATGCTCTTACTTAATCTAAGAATTCTTCGCAATTACTCAGCAGATTCAGTCTCCCAAGGAGGAGTACCTGACACTAATAAGCCCATGCTTCTTGCAGTACCGGCAATCATTTTCATTGCAGATTCTACTTTAAAAGCGTTCAGGTCGGTCATTTTATACTCGGCGATTGCTTTCACATCGTCCCAGGTAACAGAGCCTACTTTATCACGATTTGGTTCAGATGAACCTTTTTTAAGTTTTGCTTTTTCTAATAAAAGCACTGGTGCCGGGGTTGTCTTTATTATAAAAGAGAAAGATTTATCAGTAAATACTGTAATCTCAACCGGTACCACTTGTCCTTGCATTTCCTGCGTACGCGCATTGAACTGCTTGCAAAAGTCCATAATATTGACTCCTTTCGCACCCAGTGCAGGACCAACAGGAGGTGACGGGTTCGCCTGTCCACCTTTTACCTGTAATTTTATAAAGCCATCAACTTCTCTAGCCATAGTTAAGCTATTTTTTCTACTTGCATGAAGTTTAATTCCACAGGCGTTCTTCGCCCAAATATCTTAACGATTACTTTCAGTTTCTTCTTTTCTTCATAGATCTCCTCTATCAAGCCATCGAAGTCATTGAAAGGCCCATCGGTAATTTTAATTGTTTCTCCAACAACAAAAGGTTCGCTCATTGTATCTGAAGCTTCTTTAGCTTCATCAATTTTACCGAGCATTTTGTTTGCTTCGTCGTCTCTCATTGCAATTGGGTTCATTTTTCCAATGAAACCGATTACACCGGTATAAGAACGAAAAGCCTGAATTTTATCTGCATCCAAACATCCTTCGAGTGCTTGAACGAAAATATATCCCGGATACATATTTCGATCTTTTTTCACTCTTTTTCCAGCACGTTGCTGAAATACCGTTTGGGTTGGAACAATTAATTGTGGAATTATTTCAGTCCATTTAGACCGAGTTATCTCAGAGATTAGGTAGCCACTCAATTTTCTTTCCTGACCACTAATAACCCTGAGGGTGTACCATTTATATTGTTTATCACTCATGTTTACTCTAAATAATTTAAGAGAACATTCCAAATAAACGATAAACGTAATATAGAATTCCTTTAAAAAGGCTTCCACTTGGGTTCGACCCCACAACAAAATCCATTAATGCAATAGTTAAAGCAAAAATGATAGAGGCAACGACTACCAATATAGAAGTACTTTGTAATTCCTTCCATGTTGGCCAGGTTACTTTATATAGCAACTCTTCGTACGACTCTTGTACATAACTCTTTATATTCTCCATGAGACTGAAATGAAACACGGGCTGCAGGGCTCGAACCTACGACCTTCGGTTTTGGAGACCGATGCTCTACCAACTGAGCTAAGCCCGTTAATTTAATTATTAATCAAGAATTTCAGTAACCTGACCCGCACCTACTGTACGACCTCCTTCACGAATCGCGAAACGAAGACCTTTTTCCATAGCGATTGGGTAAATCAACTCAACAGTAATTGTTAAGTTATCTCCAGGCATTACCATTTCTACACCATCTGGTAAGATAGTTTCACCAGTTACATCCGTTGTACGGAAGTAGAACTGTGGACGGTATTTATTGAAGAAAGGTGTATGACGACCTCCTTCATCTTTAGTTAAAACGTAAACCTCAGCTTTGAATTTAGTGTGAGGAGTAATTGAACCTGGCTTACAGATTACCATACCACGCTTAACTTCTGCTTTATCAATACCACGTAAAAGGATACCAACGTTATCACCCGCTTCACCTCTATCTAAGATTTTACGGAACATTTCCACCCCTGTACAAGTTGTTGACATTGGCTTCTCATCTTTCGGACGCAATCCAACGATTTCCATTGGCTCACCTGTTTGGATCACACCACGCTCGATACGACCTGTAGCAACAGTACCACGACCAGTAATTGAGAACACATCCTCTACTGATAATAAGAAATCCTGCTCAGTTGGACGCGGAGGAACTGGAATAAAATCATCTACAGCAGCCATTAATTCCTGAATTTTTGCTACTGCTCCAGCTTCACCATTCAATGCACCTAAAGCGCTACCTTGAACTACTGGAATATTATCGCCATCAAACTCATAGAAGCTTAATAACTCACGAATTTCCATTTCTACTAACTCCAACAACTCTTCGTCGTCAACTAAGTCAACTTTATTCATGAAAACAACGATCTGAGGTACACCTACCTGACGAGCCAAAAGGATGTGCTCACGAGTTTGTGGCATAGGACCATCTGTAGCAGCAACTACTAAGATAGCACCATCCATTTGTGCAGCACCCGTTACCATGTTCTTAACGTAATCGGCGTGACCAGGACAGTCAACGTGTGCATAGTGACGATTTTCAGTTTCGTACTCTACGTGAGCAGTATTAATGGTAATACCACGCTCTTTCTCTTCCGGAGCACCATCAATTTCGTCATAGTTTTGTTTTTCAGCCATACCTGCATCAGCTAATACTGAAGTGATAGCTGCAGTCAAAGTAGTTTTACCGTGATCTACGTGACCGATTGTTCCGATGTTTACGTGCGGTTTATTACGCACAAAATTTTCTTTAGCCATTGCTTAAGAATTTGATATTTGGTTTATGAATAATTTAATATAATGTCCGATACAAAAACAGAGCCAATGATGGGAATTGAACCCATGACCTCTTCCTTACCAAGGAAACGCTCTACCCCTGAGCTACATCGGCTTACACACAATATAGCGTACTGTTTAAAATAAGAGCGGGAGACGAGACTCGAACCCGCGACCCTCAGCTTGGAAGGCTGATGCTCTACCAACTGAGCTACTCCCGCTTATAATAATTTCAAACAAACAATCAAGAAAATATTGAAGATAAATTTTCTTGGCACTGACCAATAAAAGTGGGGAGAGCAGGATTCGAACCTACGAAGTCGAAAGACAGCAGATTTACAGTCTGCCCCAGTTGGCCACTTTGGTATCTCCCCATTTAATTATTTTAGACAGAAAAAAAGAGCCGAAGGAGGGACTCGAACCCACGACCTGCTGATTACAAATCAGCTGCTCTAGCCAGCTGAGCTACTTCGGCTTTCTATCTTCTTTTTTCTTGAGAACTTACCCTTTAAAACATAGTTTCTTAAAACTCAAAACTTAAAGGGAGTGCAAATGTAAAATGATTTGTGGAAACTTATCTAAATTTTTTCAGATTTTTTTTCATTCTACTTCAAGAATAGAGAGATTCAATAAATAATTAACTATAACCCGATTGGGGGATGCAAATATAGAGCAACATTTATTTTTTGTAAAATTTTTGTGAAAATTTTCTTTCATTAATTTTTACGTATAGCAAATATACTCCGGTAATTAAATTATTGATGTCGATACTAAGCGTATTTGAATAGGTATTTTCACTCATCAATCGCTTTCCTTCTACATTGTAAATCTCCCATTGTTCAATATATTGATCGGTATTCAAATATAGATAATTATCCGTTTGAATAAATTCAATATTTGAAATCAGATCTTCTATCGATGAAGTAATTATTTCTGTTTCAAAAATCTCTTCATAAACACATCCATTTTCATCTTCAATAACAAGTGTATTGGTACTAGTATTTGAAATAGTAAATGTATTGTCGATCACCTCTTCCTCATTTACCATTATAGAATAGTCATTACTTTGCCCCTCAATTATAATTGTATAAGTACACATACCTGCATCACATATTTCCTCCAGGCTTACCTCAAAAGATGCCGGTCCTACTTCTATTGTTTCTTCTGTAGTACATCCCTGAGCATCTGTAACTGAAAAAGTATAAGTACCCGGAGCTAAGTTTTCATTGTAATAAAAGCTAATATTGGTTGGGCTGGATTCAGCACCATTAAAGTTGGTTATATAAGGAGGCTCACCACTCAGAAATTGTATCATTACCTCTCCATCCGCTTCGCTACAATCGCTAGCATCAGTGATCATTGAAGATATCTCAATTCCTTCACCGTTACTTTCTCCTGCTTCAATTGTAAATTGTGTAAGGTAATCACATTCATCAAAATTCACAATTCGCAGGTAGTAAGTACCTGCCGTTAGACCTTCTATGTTCTGTCCACCATGAATCACAACAAACTCTTCATTAAGCCATATATATTCACAAACGTCTCCTTCACACATATTGCTCGAAGCAAAAGCAGATGCTCCGCCTCCACAACCAGTATCAGAATTTACAATATCCAAGTCAAAATCAAATTCAGACTCATCACAAGGTTCTTTCGGATTCTTATAACTTCCATCATAACTTGTTCCTAAGTACCCTCCCCAAGGAATAGCAATATCATCGGAAGTATCTAAACTTAGCTTCTTCAGGAAAAAACCAGATTCAGTATTCCCTATTCCAGCTTCCTGGCTATGTAAATATATAAAATCGAGCATTCCATCATTATCAATATTATCAAGCAGGGCTGTTGAATTGACATTGGCGCCGTCAAGCGTTCCATATACAATTTCATTAGTACCATCGTTGAAATCAAAAATGCGTACCTCATGGCTTGCGTCAAAAGATTGCAGATCAACTGCATTGGTTGTCATAATTACTTCATCAAAGCCATCCTGATCGAGATCGGCGATAGTTGGTGAATTAAACTGAAAGAAACCAATACTTTCATTGTATTGTATTTCTCCGCTCGCACCATCGATCATTATATGTCTGAAATCGGTGAATGTGGGTGCCAGACCAATTGCATAGGTCGCAAATACATCAGGAACATCATCATCGTTAAAATGTCCTATTCCCGGAGAAGCATTCGTTTCTCCACCTTCAATAGTTGCTTCCCACATAATATTGTTATACAAGCCATTCACTGCTACTACTTTTCCATCATAAGCATTAATGATAATATCAAGTACACTATCATCATCTAAATCGGCAAGACTTGGCGGTGCGATGAAGCCTTTTTCAGGGCTTGTGAAAACTATTTCGGATTGAGACAGATCATTATTCATTAAATCTGCCAGTCGTGCTTTGTAAATATTCCCTGAATTGAAACTATTTTCACCTCCTGTTCCATAAATCACATGTAAATCACCATTATTATACAAGTCAACAACTAGTGGCGACATATAGGTTTCTTTTCCATCCGGCACTCCTGCCTGAGCTAAAATACTTCCGTCTTCGCTTGAAACTACCAGAAGGTTTCCCTGTGGTCGATCTTCATCTAGAATCGTTGCATTATAATCTCCTCCGTTTGCCAGAAGCAAATCTGCATAACCATCGTTATCCTGATCGGGAACCCATTGTGGTGAATAGAAATTATACCAACCAGAGTCAACAGGATTTACGGTATCAGCATCAGGAAAAAATTCCCAGATCACATTTCCGTTTGCCCCATCGATAGCGTAAAATTCTGCAGCTCTACCTCCAATAAAAACATCGGCTCTCCCATCACTGGTAATATCCTGAAAAATCGGAGAACTGAATATTTGGTTTCTTGTAGGAACAGACCATAAGTTCACACCATTACTTCCATCTATTGCGACTACACCTGCATTTGAGGTCTGATTTTCTCTTCCAGCTCCCAACACTATATCTTTAATCCCATCATTGTTTAGATCTGTTGCACGTGGAGAAGAATAAGAATAAACTCCATTCGTTGGAGATTGCCAATCGAGGGTAGCGGTTTGAGCATTTAACTGAATACTAAAAAGCAGTATAAAAAGTCCTATTATTTTTTTCATAATCATTGTTTGAGTAACTTATGAAAATGATTATATCAATCTATGTGCCATTGTTTAGTTAGTGAGTTAGTGAGTTGGTGAGTTGGTGAGTTGGTGAGTTTGGAATTAAAAAACCCATCGTATGAATTTATGGATTTTTACGATGGGTACTGATTGTTACAATAAACCTTATTACGAAAATTATTGTAAAGTCAGTTCGACAAGCTCACTGATCGCATAAATTCGGTAACTGAGCACATCATTTTTACAAGAAGCTTCGACCGCTTCGGCGATCCGATGTGCTCAGTTTTCGTAATAAACTCTAATAAAACAACAAAACTTACTTTTTCTTAAGCTTCATGCTCATCATTACATCTTCATTAGGACGATCAGATCTATTTTTTTCAACCTTAGCAATTTGATCTACGATCTCTAATCCGGAAACTACTTCACCAAAAACGGTATAATCCTGATCTAGAAATGGTGTTCCTCCTATGGTTGAATACACTTCAATTTGTTCTTCGGAATATTCTTTACCTGTACGCGAAGCCATTTTTTCCAGATTTTGTTTCGTCTCTGTTTTTCCCTGAACAATATAAAACTGGCAATCTGAACTTCTTTTTTCAGGATTTGACGGCCCTCCACGACGTGCTGCTGACAAGGCTCCTTTTTTGTGGAAACGGTGTGGCAGGAATTCTGCTTCTAGTGTTCCTCCATTACTTCCACTTCCTAATGGCGCACCAGGTGCTGCATCACGAGAGTTAGGATCGCCTCCCTGAACCATGAAGCCATCTATAACGCGGTGAAACAATAGTCCATCATAAAAACCTTCCTCAACTAATTTAATGAAGTTGTCGCGGTGAATTGGTGTATCATTGTATAATTTCACAACAATATCGCCAAAGCCTTCAACGGTTATCACCACTTCTTGTTCTTTTTCACCACAACTTGAAAAAGCAAATAATAAAAAGGCAAGACAAAATGCCGAAAATAATTTTTTCATACTTTTATTTTAATAGTTAGAAATGAATTTAATTACAATGGCTTCGACTACGCTCTGCCACCTTACAGTATCTTTAATATTTATAAATTTTGTTCAAAGTAATAAATAATTTGCGACTTAAGAAAACGTTCCTGACTTTCTAAGCCTTTTGGCATAACTTTTCCCGTCGGTTCAAAATGCGGCCAGCCTTCATCATCTCTTCCGACAAAGCGGAAATATTCTTCCTGAGCTAATAGCGTACAAACGGCGATGTGCATTAAATCTTGCTTTTCTTCTTTTTCAAAAGTTCTGTTTACATGCCCATATTCCTGAAGACCAATCAAAAAGAGCATGGTCTGTAAATTGGGTTTACGTTTGAACATTGGCTTTACCTTATACAACAAACGTTGCCACGCAGTTTCCAATTCCCTTTCTTCTGAAGTCATTAGTATTCTAAAATTTCCTCAAAGTTAAGAGTTTAAAAGTTTGTGAGTTTGTGAATTGCTTTTTTGATTATTATCAATGCAAAAAAAAATCCTAACAATTATTTTTCCAAAAAAAAATTCTATTATGTGGAAAGCAGGGATAGCTAAAACTGATATTACCGCCTATGAAGAAGGGCAAGGCATGTTCGGATATGGCATTTGGGATCAGAAGATCAAGAATGCGGCTACTCCTTTGTATGCAAGATCTTATGTACTTCAATCCAAAGAACAAACGCTTATTCTTGTATGTGTTGAATTAGGTATTGTTTCGATCTATCTGAAAGATCAGGTTGTACAATCGCTTCAGCAAGCTTTGCCAAATCAGGCAATAACAGATAAAAATGTACTCATTACCGCCCAACATACGCATTCAGGACCGGCGGGGCTTACGCAATATGCCATGTATAATTTATTTGTTCCCGGATTCAGAGCTAAGGTTTTCCATGAAATAAAAGACAAGATCGTTGCTTCGGTACAAGATGCATTTGATCGACTACAAAACGTTCAACTCAGTTTTGGATCAGCAGGATTCGATCAGCAAACTTTTATCGGTATTAATCGTTCTGTTGATGCTTATAATGCTAATCCTGAAATCACAAAAACGGTTGATAAAGAAGATGCTTTCGATAAGAATATGTACCTTTTACGTATAGAGGATGAAAAAGGAAAATTAATAGGTTCTTTCAATTGGTTTGGTTTACATACGACTTGTTTTTCCAGTAAAAACACTTCTGTTCACTTTGACAACAAAGGCTATGCTGCTCAAATGCTGGAAAAAGACTTACTTAACGATAAAACTAGTATTCATGCGTTCGCTCAGGCCAAAGCTGGTGATGTTACTCCTAATCATATTTATGATAAGAAAACTAAACGTACTAGTGGTCCTTTTGAATCAGAAGATAAAAATGCAAGACATTTTGGCGAGCTTCAGGCAAAAAAAGCCTTTGAAATATTAAATAACAAAACAGAATTTTTAGCTCCAGAACTTGATAGTGCATTAATGTATGTTGATTTTTCAAATGTTGTTCCTGACCCAAAATATACCAATGGAAAAGAAGGTGTTCGTACAAGTGAAGCAGTACACGGAGCTGCCTTTCTGATCGGAACAGCTGAGGGTCCCGGAACCAATAATGCTTTTGAAACAATTACCCTTAAATCTGCAAGTTGGGTAACCAACAGGTTTGAGCAATTGAAGTCTGTTTTTGCACGAAAAGACCGTAAAAACTACATTCAGCAAAAATACAGATCACAATATCCGAAAATCCTTTCCTTTGAAACAGGCGAAGGCAGATTAATGGGGGCCTATCATCCGAAGAAAATTATTTTCCCTGACGTTTTCGATCCTTCTATTGCTATGGTAAAACGAGCTGATCGCATGGGTGCTCTCGATTTACGTCCCTGGGTTGCACATATTCTGCCAATTCAGATCATAACAATCGGCAATCTTGCCATTTTAGGAATTGCTGCAGAAATAACCAGTGTTGCCGGAGTACGATTAAAACAAACGGTTGCTCCCATTCTGGCTCAGAAAGGCATTGATAAGATTATTATTTCGAGCTATGCCAACGGATATAACGGTTATATCACCACTCCTGAAGAATATATGTTACAATGCTACGAAGGTGGTCATACTGTTTTTGGCAAATGGACACTTTCAGCCTATCAAACTAAATTTGAGTATTTGGCTAAAGAAATGCTGAAACCTGAAAAGGAGCGCAACCTCAATCCTTTAATACAACCTTTGATCTTTGATGAAGCTGATGTATGGGATGGATTCAATCCGGTGAACCAACAGGCACATGCAGCCTAATTATAGTTGCGATGTATAATGACATTTTTGTACGTAGGCGACTATTTAACAGACCGCAGACAACAAAAACCTTACTCTTTACGATTAGAATGTTTTGGCTCATATCTGATATAGGTTGAAGGCTACAAATTCGTATGTCGAGTTCGCAGGGACCCCTGTCGGTGCATAAAAATACCTATTTCTAAGGAAATTTAGATTTTTACTTACTCACTCCGACATACTCTTTTTGCATCTTATACAATTTTAACTTTAATATATCGTACATTTATGAGAGTGTGAGCTACTATCAAATTTAGCCCAATATACGAGTCATGCCCCGAAAAATAGGGAGGTGTCTATATTTCGACTTCATTACATTACGCTCAATATGACACGAAAATTTGTACGTTTTTTAATATTTAAATTTGTATTACACACCAAATTGGAGATGAGCCAATGTTTTTTGTGGACAGTGGACTATTGTACTGTTGACAGTTGAGATTTATTTATCGCAACTTAGTAGTGTTTCATATTAATAGTGGCGGGTGAATTTTGAGTTGTTAATTTGTGCTAATATGAGGCAAAAAACACAGTCATAGCCTAAGCTATGGCGAGTATTTTTAACGAAGTATTAGTATGAATTAAGATTAAAAGAAACCGTCAATATTAACTTGAAAGACTACTTAGATTATAGTTTACTATAAGTCAGCCTCAATACAATAGGTTTTCCTTGCACTTTCAATTTGTGCTTGTTCTGTTGTTTCGGGAAATAATAGATATCGCGGTGCCAATATAGGTTTGATCTTTTCTACCTTAATAAGTGTTATACTTGGAAATGGGAAAAGACCATCAGTCATTTCTAACAATACTTTCTCCATATCAGCATAATTGGGAAAATCTTTATTGACAATACACGCTTTGCCTTTTAATTGAAATCCTTTTTGAACGAGAATATCTATAAAGCTTACAGCTACCCATTCATTACTCTTGATATTCTTAACTGATCCGGGAGAAGCGATATTGGCGATAATAATATATTCTTCACCATAAAAGTCAAAAATTTCTTTTGGAGACACATTCGGAATATTATCAGTATCTACTGTCGCCAGCCAACATAGAACACTAGCTTTGATATACTTTTTGACTTCTTCAGATAACTTCATTGTTCTTACACCATATTGCCTACATCCACACGCATTTGTGCTATTGCCATTTGTGAGGGACTAACCGTTTTTGTTCCCAAAATATGATTCAGAATAGCTCTGTTCAAATCTTGTCCTGTTGCTTCTTCCGGCTGATTACCAGCAACATTATTTATTGTAGAGATCGTGCCTTCTATTGCTGACTTTATCAAATACCAACTATCGTCGCTTACGTATAATTGTTGTGTTACATTGTGGTCATATTCCTGTCTGATAAGTTCGATTAGCTGAAATTGTTGCTGCTTGAAAGTTAACCCGGAAGCATCAACTCTTTTGATAAGATTTATCAATTCAATTCGATCCATCAATAAAGTAAGGCGTTCATAAGCCTGTAGTTGAATTGGTAGCGTTTGCTTACGTTCTTCAATTTTTACATCAAACGGATTTGATGGTGGCTTAGGTGGTTCATCTCCTTTCTTCTTCATTAATAATGAAATAATAATTATCAGACCAGCTGCTACCATTGCCAGTATGAAGCCATTCAATAAAAAATTATCTGTTATTTCTAATCCTTGAAGCATATTCGAATTTACTTGTCGGTTCTTTTATACTCAAATATGTATGTAATTATTGTTCAGATCAGGTATATCTTAATTTTTATTTTCAGAATTCTGTTCAAATTCACCCGCATCAACATCTTTAATGAAATCTATTACACCTTCCATAAAAAACTCTTGTTCATCCCACATTGCTAAATGGCTTCCATTGGCGCAATGTAATGAACGACCATTCTGAACGAGTTCTGCCATTTCTTTCATTTCATCAGGATTCATAGTGTCATATTCAGCCCCAACCATTAAAGTAGGCACTTCCAGGGTTTTTAATTCATCCCAAACTGACCAGTGTTTCAGTATTCCTCCCGGAACAAATTCACTTGGTCCCTGCATATATTCGTAAACAGGTCCGTTTACATTTCCAAAGCTTCTCATTACCGGTTCAGGCCATTCTTCAGGTGGAAACTGACATATATGTTTAGTATAATATTCATTGAAAACCAAATCCAGGTATTCCTGATTATGATAGTCTTCATTTTTCTCATAAAACTCCAGTGAATCAATAAGTGCCGGACGCATTTTTGCGCGCAGCTTAGCATTATAAGCTTCATATTTGTCAAAATCGGCAGTCATATTCGATACGATCAAACCTTTCATGTGTTGTTGGTATTTCAGTGCGTATTCCATTCCCAGAATACCACCCCACGAATTTCCTAAGATGTAAAAGTTATCCTGATCTAAGTCTAAGGCTTGTCGTACTTGTTCCACTTCTTCTACAAAACGCTCAATTGTCCATAGTGATTCGTCTTCGGGTTGGTCGGAATATTTAGAACCCAGCTGATCGTAATGATAGAATTCGATACCTGCTTTTGGAAAAAAACTTTCAAAACATTCCATGTATTCATGGGTAAGTGCAGGACCTCCGTGCAACAATAGCACCTTTATATCAGGATTATTCCCAAAGCGTTTCGTCCAGACTTTATATCCTTCTTTAAGAGGTATCATCTGAACACCTGCTTGTTGGAATTTGCCTGGTGTTTTGAAGTCATAATACTTAGTCCTTGCGTCTGTAACATTCAGATTTGCTTCGCAGGCTGAAAGCAATAACAAGGCAATAAGAACAAAAGGGGTAATAATATTTTTCATAGAACAAGTTGTACCTGAACTACGAATTTAAGCAATATGGCCCTAATAATCACCCAAGGTTTCTTCTAATTGAGCAAGTGCTTTGTCTTTTAGTTCATCGTTTGGTGCTTTTCCGTGCCATTCGTGTGTTCCTTCCATATAATCGACACCTTTACCCATATCTGTTTTCATGAGAATAACAATAGGCTTTCCTTTACCAGTTTGCGATTTAGCGGCTGCCATTGTATCCAGAATATTCTGCATATCGTGTCCATCCATCTCCATTACATGCCAGCCAAATGCACTAAGTTTATCAGAAAGATTACCCAAGCCCATTACATCATCAGTTGAGCCATCAATTTGCTGACCATTATAATCAACGGTAGCAATTACATTATCGATTTTATGGTGTGCTGCAAACATAAAAGCTTCCCAGTTCTGACCTTCCTGTAGTTCACCATCGCCATGTAAAGAATAAACGATCTTATCATCGCCGTTCAGCTTTTTGGTTAAAGCAGCTCCACAGGCAACAGACAAACCTTGTCCTAATGAACCAGAAGCAATTCGGATACCCGGCAAATGTTCGTGCGTAGCGGGGTGTCCCTGCAAACGAGAGTTTATTTTACGGAAAGTAGCCAATTCTTCAACGGGGAAATATCCGGCGCGCGCTAGTGTTGAGTAATAAACAGGAGAAATGTGTCCGTTCGATAAGAAAAACAGGTCCTCTCCTACTCCATCCATAGAAAAATCGCTGTTGTGTTCCATTATTTCAAAAAACAAACAGGTAAAGAAATCTGTACATCCCAAAGAACCACCAGGATGCCCACTGCTTACTGCATGAACCATACGAATAATATCTCGACGAATTTGGGAAGCAATTTTCTGTAAATTTTCTATAGAAGCCATTGTAAGGAATTAGTTTTATAGTTCGGACGCAAAGGTAATAGTTTATTGATGTAATATTCACAAATGAAACAATACAGTTTAGCTATTCATGGTGGCGCTGGTGCCATTTCAAGAAAAAAAATGACTGAAGAAAAGTCGTGTGCCTATCGAGCAGCATTATCAGACGCTTTGGCTGAAGCCGAAAATATATTGCTTCGAGGTGGCACAGCATTAGAAGCTGTAGAAAAAGCAGTAATGAATATGGAAGATTCTCCGTTATTCAATGCAGGAAAAGGCGCTGTATATACGCATGAGGGTAAACATGAAATGGATGCAGCCATTATGTGTGGGAAAACTTTAGATGCCGGAGCTGTCTCTTTAATTTCAACGATAAGAAATCCTATTGTTCTTGCAAAAACCATTTTAGAGCGTTCAGAACATATTTTTCTGGCAGGAGAAGGAGCAATGGAATTCGCCAAACAAGAAAATATCGCCTTTGAAGATGCCGCATGGTTTAATACTGAATTTCGTTTCAATAGTTTACAAAAAGCGAAAATGAAACAAAAAATAGAATTAGATCACAATGAACGTGAAGATAAATATGGTACAGTTGGTGCTGTTGCACTCGATCAATATGGAAATTTGGCAGCGGCTACTTCTACAGGTGGAATGACCAATAAACGATTCGGAAGAATTGGTGATAGTCCTTTGATCGGTATTGGTACTTATGCCAATAATAAAACATGTGCTATTTCCTGCACAGGAAAAGGAGAAGATTTCATACGTGCTATGGTAGCTTATGACATTTCTTGTTTAATGGAATACAAAGGTTTTTCTTTAGAAGCGGCAAGCAGGTTTGTTGTTCAATCAAAATTACCTGTAAAAAGCGGTGGATTGATCGCTGTTGATTCCAAAGGGAATATAGTTATGCCTTTTAATTCTGAAGGAATGTATCGTGCAAGTGTAAGCAACTCGAAAGCAAAAGAGGTGTTTATCTTTCAACCTTAATTGCTCAACATGAGAAACAATTCAGTTATACAATAAAAATTCTGATAAGATTTATAATTATTTTTGTGTAATTAGAGTTTATTTCAAAAGTTAAAGTAAAGCAGTTCGGCTACGCTCACTGACTATATAAATTCGGTTGCTGAGCGTAGCCGAAGCCCTCTGACAAAACACCCAAAATAACTTTCGCAATAATGTCTATCGTAAAAAAGAAAACAACTCGACTATGCCTCAAATGAATATCAAAAAAAGTATTGTTATAGACAAAGCTGCTAGTGAAATATTTCCTCTGTTGAATGACTTCCATAACTGGCGGTCATGGTCGCCTTGGCTGATCGCTGAGCCAGAAGCTCAAGTGAATGTTGCAGGTGATGGCAAATCGTATAACTGGGAAGGAAAGGTAGTTGGAGCAGGTGAAATGGAAGTAAACACTGAACAGGAGAATAAGCATATTGCTTATGATCTTACGTTTTTAAAACCTTGGAAATCGACAGCAAAAACCTATTTTGATCTGAAAGAAAAAGACGGACGTACTGAGTTGAGCTGGAGCATGGAAAGCAGCCTGCCATTCTTTTTATTCTTTGGTAAAAAGAGTATGGAAACCTATATAGGCATGGACTACGAAAGAGGCTTGAATATGTTGAAAGACATCGCAGAGAATGGTAAAGTAAATGCTACACTTTCTTTTAATGGAATCAAAGAATTTCAAGGTGGAAAATATATTGGCATTAAAAGAGCAGGAAGTTTTTCAGCATTAGGCAAAACGATGACTGAAGATTTTGAAAAATTAATGCCTTACGTTTATCAAAACTATAGACAAGAAATAAACGGACATGCTTTTTCTATTTACCACAAGTTCGATGCTGTTAAAGACAAAGTAGTTTATACCGTTGGTGTTCCATTAAAAAACATACCAGAAAATATGACTGCTGACTTCATTAGTGGAGTTTTAAAACCGAGTAAAGTACATTCTGTTTCACAGCAAGGTGCATACAAACATATTGGCAATATATGGTCGGTACAAATGGCACATCAGCGCGCAAAAAGCTTTAAAATGAAACGTGGTTTTCATCCTATGGAAATATATCACAACAGTCCTAAAGACACACCGGAAAATGAGTTAATAACTGAGGTGATATTTGGTGCAAAGTAGTCAGTCAGGTTAAGAGTGTGTTGAAATTTCTATCAACTAAAAACCAATATTTTATGACCCTGATGGTGGAAAATGAATGACTTTTAAAATGCGCATTGCTGGTCAGGCGACCAGCAATGGATTCCCGATTTGGTTTGGGACGCACAGTCTAAGACGCACCCGTCTGAGACGCACAGTCGATTGACCAAATCAACCATTTTAACCCACCACCGATGATAATTCTATAAACACAAAAAAGAAAGCGCGAAGTGCCTAAGTACCTCACGCTTTCCTATATAACTAAACCCTAAACATTACTGTTAGGCCTATTGAACGCTTCTACTTGAAAGAATGTTCATTAAACATTAAAATTATTTGTATGGGACTTCGACTACGCTCAGTCGCCTTGAGTGCCAAACATTATAAATAAAACAATTGCAAACCTCATAAATATAGTGATACAATTTTAACTTTAATATATTGTACATTTATGAGAGCGTGAACCACCATCAAATTAAGCCCAATATACGAGTCATCCCCAGAAAAATAGGGAGGTGTCTATATTTCGACTTCATTACATTGCGCTCAATATGACACGAAAATTTGTACGTTTTTTAATTTTTAAATTTGTATGAGATACCTATGTTTTGGTTTCTCTGTATTTTACTCAAACTGACTTGATAACAGGTGTATTTTTGAATTTTTAAAATTGTATTATTCGTCCAAAAATTCGATTATGTTTAGTCGTCCTCATTAAAATTATTCATATTTTATAAATTCATAACCCGCTTTTGTTGCTCCCCAAACCTGTTCATCAGCATCGTTAAAGCCCTGATCCCAGCTTATAATTTTATTGGGTTCAACGTGTACTTTTGAAGTTGCATAGCTTGCTCCGCGCAAAGTACTCTTACAGGCATCCCCTGAAGTTTCTCCTTCAAAAACTTGATTACCCAGATATGATAAGATAACTGCACAACCTTCTCTTTCTTCTAAAATATCGCTAGTATAACTATCAAAGAAAGCAGGTGTATTCCATTTACCGATAAAGTTTTTCTCATCTTTCAGTTTGTACACCACGCTCGAAAACGTACCATCTTCATTTTGAATCAATTTATAAATTCGTTGTCGGTAAGGTTTATCCTGCATGGTAAAAATTGCTTGTTCAACATACAAATATTTATCTGCTGAATTTTCCCAGATCGGATACATGTGTAAAGAAATATTGTAATAAGTAGAGTCAGTTTTTGCCTGTGCTTCACTGGAAAAAGAACCTTGCATTAATTGGTATAAACTATTTAAAGAACCGGTATCATTTACCTTGTCTTTTTTTAACACACCACAAGAAACAAGCAGGCAAACTTGTAAAAGCAATAATAAAAATATCTTTTTATTCATGGACTAAAGATAAGTAGTGAACGACTTTCTTTCAAATACTTTTTGAAAAGCTTTGAAACACGAACTAGTTATTGATAATTCGCCCTGACAGGGTGCTATTTGTTTATTTAAGTCAAGTTACGATGTATAATAATATATTTTGTACATAGATGACTCTTGATAGACCACAGACCACAAAACCTTACTTGTTCCGAGAGTATAAGAGGTTCTATTGGGGGCAGTGGACTGTTAAACCGTTGACGGTTGTGATAAACTGTAACTTAGGTTAATTATAATTACTAATAATTCGACAAAATATGAAGAAATAAAAAGTAATATTCGTTTTTTACTTGAAAGTAGTTTAATTTCAAAATATATAATTCCCTCTTTTTCTGTGCTTAAAAAAGTGGTATGACTAAGTTTTTACTTTTTTCATTCTTAATTTTTATCACTACTCCTATTTGGGCAGGTCAATATATTTTCACTGAAAATAAAGGACATCGTCCTGATCATGTTTACTTTGAATCGACCATTCAGGGTGGAAAAGTGTTCTACGAATCTGATAAATGGAAGATCGTTCAGGGAAAATTCATTCCCGAAAACGAGGATGATTCCTGTGGCGTTCATTATTGTGATGATGGTCATCACCACCCACTTCCCAATCATTTTCATGCAATAGAACTTCAGTTTTTAAATACTGAAAACGTACAACCAATCGCTTCAAAATCTTCGGCATTTTATTATAATTATTTTTTAGGAAATGATCCGAATAAATGGGGGCGGCGTGCTTATTCTTTTCAGGAATTAACATACGCTGATCTTTATCCATGTATTGACCTTCATGCAGAAGAAGAAAATGGTAATCTTAAATATGATTTCAGGCTAAAAGCAGGTACTAATCCCAATGTTATTGAGCTAGCAATCAAAGGAGCAGAACATTTAAGCATTAATTCAAAAGGTGCTTTGGAAATTCAAACGACTGTAACAACTATAATCGATAAAGCGCCTTATGCCTTTCAGTTGATAGAAGGTGAGGAACAGGAAGTCGTTTGCCATTATGTATTGAAAGAAAACAAGTTATCCTTCATTTTCCCTGAAGGATATAATGAAGACTATGATCTGGTTATTGATCCGGAATTGATTTTCTCCAGCTATTCAGGATCCGATTCCAGTAATTATGGCTGGACAGCTGCACACGATGCCGAAGAAAACAGTATCGGTGGTGGTGGTGTAAGCGGTGGTGGTTATCCTGTAACAGATGGTGTTTTGGATGAAAACTATAATGGTGGAAGCTGGGACATGGGTATTACCAAATTCAAAGCCGATGGAACCGATCTGATCTACTCGACTTATATTGGTGGTTCTGGCACCGATCACCCGCACAGTATGATAACCAACAGTAAAGGTCAATTAGTTATTTTCGGCTCTAGCGATTCGGGTAATTTTCCAACAGAAAATGCTTTTGATGATTCTTTCAATGGAAGTAATGATGCAGTTGTGGTTGTTTTATCTGCTGATGGTTCAGAATTAGTAGGTTCAACTTTCTTTGGTGGTTCCAATAACGATGCTTTACTGCTTGATACTTCGATCTTAAATTATAATTATGGTGATGAAGGAAGAGGAGAAGTTTTTCTTGACAGTGATGATAATATTTACATTGGTTGTGTTACAAGTTCCAATAATATAGCAACTCCCGGAGTTTTTCAGGAAACAAAAGCTAGTAATTCTGATGGTATAATTGCCAAGTTCAATGAAGATGTTTCTAACTTAGAATGGGCAAGTTATTTCGGCGGCTCCGGTGCAGATGCCATTTACAGTATAAAAGTAAATGATAGTAATGAGGTTTATGTTGCTGGAGGAACAACAAGCAGTAATTTACCTACCTCAGCTGCTTCTTTGGTTGAAAACAGGCCTGGTGGAACAGATGGATTTTTAGCCCATTTATCACCTGATGGTAGTAGCTTATTCAACTGTACATATCTTGGTACTGACGAATATGACCAATGCCACTTTGTAGAAATAGATCAACTTAATAATGTTTATACTTTTGGACAAACAGAAGGGAAATATGAAACTTCTCCGGGCGCTTATGTCGATCATCATGAATTCAGTCCGCAGTTTATTCATAAGCTAAGCCCTGATTTGAGTACTACTATTTTTGCCGCAAAATTCGGGACAGCATTAGATGGTGTTAATTTATCTCCTACGGCATTGAATGTGGATATTTGTAATCGGGTTTATATTTCTGGTTGGTCTTCTTTCAATGGATATAATTTACCAACTACGCCTGATGCTATTAAGGAAATTTGCGTAGATGGTTTGGATTTTTACGTGATGGTTTTAGAGGAAGCAGGCGATGCCATCCAGTATGCAACTTTTTATGGTCAGGATGCTCCAGGAGCTTTTGGCGATCATGTAGATGGGGGTACAAGCCGTTTTTCTCCGAATGGATATATTCATCAGGCAGTATGTTCAGGTGGTGCTTCTTCCACTTCTTTCCCCACTAGTCCTGACGCTTTTGAAACAGAGAATGGTTCTTCCTGGAATCTGGCGGTATTCAAAATATTTCTCGACCCGCAAATTTTAGATGTTACTCTGGATTTTGACGCAGATCAGGCAACCTGTTCTATACGTGAAGTTGAGTTTCTGAATACAACGAGTAATTACAGTGATGAAGCACAATTCTTCTGGGATTTTGGTGATGGCGATACTTCAACGGTAGAAAATCCAACACATGCTTTTCCAACAGTAGGAGACTTTGATGTACAATTGGTTATCGTTGATTCTTCTACCTGTAATATTGCAGATACGCTTATTAGAACAGTAAGCGTAATTGAAGAAGGGGAAATACCCGGAACTACCTTTACTGCAACACCGAATGGTACTTGTGGTACTACCGTTTATGATTTCAGCAATAACACAGCATTGCTAAGTAATACTGCTGATTATGATATATTATGGGATTTTGGTGATGGAAACACGAGTACTTCTTTCGATACCAGTTTCGACTTTGGTGATTATGGTGATTACGATGTTTCTCTAAGCGTTTCAAGTAGCACCTTACAGTGTGTTGATGATAGTACTTACACCATTCAGGTTAATGTACCAGCACCTTTTAATTTTGAATCTAATCTTACGTTGCCCGATACGATTTGTGCTAATGAATCTTTTCAGATCTATACCAATAATACAGAAGGTACGCCCGATACCTATAGCTGGAATTTCGGAGACGCCAATACCTCAAATTCTGATAGTTTAACTTACAGCTATAATAGCGAAGGAAATTACACGATTAGTGTCGATTTATTCGATGCACAAAGTTGTGTGCAGAACCTGAGTTTAAGCCACGATATAGTTATAGAAGGCGTTAAAGAAGATATTCTTATTGATTTCGGTTATACACTGCCCACCGATTGCGAGAACTTAGAAGTTAGTTTCATTAATAATACTGCTTTGGTCGAGCCAAGCTCTGAATATATTTTTGACTGGACTTATGGTGATGGCATTAGTCATATTGGTTTTGAACCAACACACGTTTATGATGAGCAAGGTACTTACACCGTAAGTCTAATAATTCAGAATGCTGATGATTGTAAAACCATCACCGACTATTCAACAGATATTGTTATTGAATTTGACGATACAAATGCAGCATTCAGTATGGAAGAGATCGCCTGTACACCTTATCAATTGACAGTCAATTCGGAAGAGGTAGCTGATGCTTATGAATGGCGTCTTAATGGTGAAGTGTTTACTAGTCCTGTTATAGATGTATTATTGGATGAAGCAGGTACTTATGATCTTAGTCTGGTTGTTTCGGATGCACTAAGTTGTAATAAAACCGATACTTTAACCAGAACTTTAGAACTTTTTCCTTTAGCTGATGCAAATTTTGATGTTTCTGAACTGACTGCAAAAGAAGGCGATACGATTCTATTCAATATAAATGAAATACAGAATAACGTTGATTATTCATGGAGTATTGACGGCATTGAGCAAAGCGAACTTTTCAGTGAATATATTTTTGAAGCAGGTACTTATGAAGTATGCTTAAATGCCCGAACCGGTAATGCTGATTGTAATGCTCAAAGTTGTAAGACCTTCGATATAATCGAAGAGTTTTTTGCTGAAGTACCAACAGCTTTTACGCCAAATGGCGACAATGTAAATGATGTTTTCAAGTTGATCTGGTTAGGTGTTGATGATATAGAATTCAGCATTTATAATCGTTTTGGGAAACGGGTTTTTCATACTAAAGACAAATCGGAAGGCTGGGACGGAACTTATAAAGGTGAACAACAACCGCTAGGTGTTTACGTTTACTATATTTATGGTGCTTCTTTAAAAGGCACTCCTTTTTATGCCGATGGAAATATTACTTTGATACGATAAGTTGCAATAAATCGCAACTGTCAACAGTTTAATAGTCCACTGTCCACAAAAGAAACCGATATAATTATAAGTCGTAAAGTTTTGTGATCTGTTGGCAGTCGCTTATGTACAAAGTGTCGTTATACATCGCAACTTGAATTGAATAATTAATGCTTAGATCAAAGCTAGTAATTCCCTTTATAATTTGTTTGCTGTTATTGCTTTACGCAGCATTCCAACAACCAATAGTCAAAGAAAGATTCCTTCAGTTTAAATATGATCTTTTAAATGAAAACGTAGCTGTGGAAAGCAAATCTGAAATTGATCAGATTTTCAATTCATTTGAGCACATTTCCTATAATAAATTAGATAAAGCTTATCTGCAATGGACGAAATCTGATGAGTACAAATACAAAAAGTTATTGAAAGACCTGGATTTCAGAATAATCAACCAAAAGCACTTTTTTAAGAAAATTGTTGGCGATTTCAGAATAAAAGATTTTGTATGCAGAGACTCGATCTACAAAGCATGTTTGTTTGATGATGATAGGCATTTTTATTGGCTGATAGATAAAAAATTACTGTATGCTGTTTTAGAAATACAACAATCTTTAACTGAAAAAGGGTATAATAAAAATGCTTTCTGGCTTCGTTACGGGCACAGACATCCTAAGGTGAATGAAGCAGCAAAAGCGGCTTCACTAAGTCGGCATATAAAAGGAGAAGCGGTAGATATGGTTATTCAAGACATTAACAGAGATGGATATTATTCTGATGATGACAAACAGATCGTATTGGATATTGCGGAACAAGAGGTGATCGGTAATAAAGGTGGAATAGGCAGGTATCCCGATTCGAGAACGATACACATTGATGTCAGAGGTAGAAGGGCAAGATGGGATAGTTATTAAACAACACACGCAGTCTGGGGTTCGACAAGCTCACCCTGACATTCGACAAGCTCACCCTGACAGCGTGTGTTATTCATAAAAAATTATATTATTTCTTCAACCCAATCTCACGTAAACGCTCGTCTAAGTATTCACCAGCGGTGATCGGTTCATAGTGTAAAGGATTCTCATCTGTAACACAATCGTCCAGACATGTTAAATCCATATTTGAACGTGGGTGTAAGAAAAACGGAATCGAGAAACGAGAAGTATGCCACATTTCACGTGGTGGATTAACCACACGGTGCGTAGTTGAACGTAAACGATTATTCGTTAAACGCTGTAACATATCTCCAACATTTACAACAATTTCTCCCGGACCAGAAGTAATTGACAACCACTCATCCTGCTTGTTCAATAACTGTAAACCTTCAGCAGAAGCACCTACTAAAAGTGTAATTAAGTTAATGTCTTCGTGTTGTTCTGCACGAATTGCATTTTTAGGCTCTTCGGTGATCGGTGGATAATGGATAGCACGTAAAATACTGTTTCCATTCTTGATCTTATCTTCGAAATAATCTTCTGGTAATTCTAAATAAACCGCAATAGCACGTAATAAATGCGCACCTGCATATTCGAAATGACGGTAAGCATCTAACATAGTAGTGTTGTAACCATCTACTTCCTGTACAGCGACATTATCAGGATATTCAGATTTAATTGCATCACCATCTTCTACTGTTTGTCCGAACTGGTAAAACTCTTTCAGATCCGCTGCTTCACTTTGCTTTGCATGTTCTTTTCCAAAAGAAGTATAACCACGCTGACCTGCCAGCCCCGGCACTTCATATTGGACCTTAGTAGCTTTTTCTAAGCTGAAAAAAGTTTTCACATTGCTGTAAAGTTCTTCGATTTTTTCATCGGGAATACCGTGTCCTACTACACCTACAAAACCCCATTCCTCGAAAGCATCTCCTAACTGCTTCACAAAATTCTGACGTTCTTCTTCTGTACCATTAATGAACTCCTGAAGATTAACCTTTGGAATACTTCTTTCCATTTTGACTATAATTTTATTTAAATGAAATATTTTTAAAGTGCCACAAAATTAACGAAAATTATACGGTTTGTAAATACCTAAGTCAAGGCACAGGATCATAACCGCTTCCACCCCAGGGATGACAGCGTGCGATTCGCCTGATCGTTAGCCATAATCCTTTGATGGCTCCATGTTTTTGAAAGGCTTCGATACCATAACTCGAACAAGTAGGATTGTATCTACATGAAGCAGGTAGCCACGGAGAAATGACTTTTTTGTAGATTTGGATCAGAAATATGAAAATGTGTTTCAATATTTTAAATTATCTAATCTGAGATAAATTATAAGAGTCAACAGCTTAACGACCCACTATCCACAAAGGATTATTTTATGTAAGTGAGCTTTGACGATTTGAAACCTGCCAACTATTTATACATCACAACTTGAATTATAATGTAATGCTTAAACTTAGAACAATTTACTGAATCAACGGTTAATCCAATAAAATAATTTCAATGACACACTTAAAAGCCGGAGATAAAGCACCTGATTTTGAAGTAAATGACCAAAACGAAAATATTGTAAAATTATCTGATTATAAAGGAAAGAAATTGGTTTTGTATTTCTATCCGAAAGATAACACACCGGGTTGTACAGCTGAATCATGTAACTTACGTGATAATTACCGAAAGTTCCAAAAGCAAGGTTACGAAATTCTTGGCGTTAGCCCTGACTCAGAAAAGTCGCATACCAAATTCATTAATAAATTCGATCTGCCTTTTCCACTTTTAGCCGATACCGAACTCAAAGTTGCCAATGCTTATGGTGTTTGGGGAGAGAAAAAATTCATGGGAAAAATTTATGATGGCATTCATCGTACTACCTTCATTATCAATGAAGAAGGCATAATTGATGAGGTAATTTTAAAGGTAAAGACGAAGGCTCATGCTGAGCAGATTTTTGAGTTAAAAGCTCAATAATCTATGGTTAATACTTGATTTCTAATAGTAATAAATCGACCCTTAAAAATTGATATTTTCTAAGAAAACACAAACTTTACTTAAAACTATTCACTTATTTCTAAAAAATAGACAAAAAATTAAACAAACCTAACCCATAAACATTTGTAAAATATATAACAGACTGAATAACAAAACCCAAAAATTAAAACGATTAAGAAAGCTAAAATTGGCACACATATTGTCTTAGAGGAAAATGTATTCGCGATACAATATTTATTAATTTTTAAAACCTCTTATTACAATGAAAAAGTTAATCGCTTTAACCTTATGCTTATTCGTAGGTATTTCTTCTAACGCTCAAATTTCTGGTGACGATACAAGTGGCGACACTTTCAGAACACAAACTATTGGTGGTTGGGGACAAAAAGCAATCGGAAATAACGCTGGTGCTTATTTGTTAGAAAACTTTGATATGGCATTTCCTAATGGCGTTACTATTGGTACAGATGGTGCAAGTTTAACTTTCACTAGTGCTGAAGCTATCACGAAGTTTTTACCTTCAACAGGAACATCAAAAGCACTTGCTGAAAGCCTGATCGATCCAAGAAAGCAGGAAGTAAGAAATACTTTAGCTTCTCAGGCATTGGCGTTATCAATTACTTTAGGACTTGATGCTTACGATTCAGAATTCGCTGCTAATACAGCGGCTTTCGCAGATATGAAAATTGCTTATGGTGATTTTGAAGGAATGACTATCAGAATGTTACTAGACGAAGCTAATCTTGCATTAGCAGGTATGGAATCGAAATATACTTTCGCTCAACTAAATGAAGCTTTAAGCTTAGTTAACGAAAGCTATGTTGATGGTGAAATGACCAATGACTTTATTGCTATCTCTAGCACTAAAGCTACTAAATCTTCATTTGAATTTACTAGATAATTGATCTCTGTGATCGATAAATAATATAGAATAGCTTATCTTAAATTTTTAAGGTAAGCTATTTTTTCGTTTTAATGAAATGGCTCTTTCATATACTAAATGTGGTATTATTCCTTTGCTCGTTCTCTTTATTCTCACAAGAACTCACTAAAACATGGCATGGGGTATCACTTATTCATCCGATTAATAAAAATCAGAGCATAGAAGATATTGCCAAAATTTATAAAACAGATATTTTAGCAATAAAAACTGAAAATGATCTCTTCGATGGAAAAATCGGACACTTAAAAGAACTACTGATTCCTCTTTCTCCTGCTAGTAAGAAGAATCAAGCTCCTTATTCATATTATTTAGCAGAAGAGGCGACTTATACCCACAAAATAGCCAAGCAACTAAATCGTGATGAAGCAGAGATCATGGAACTGAATAATATGCTCTTTGCCTATATTCCCGAACAAACATTGGTACTTATTCCTGAAGCCTTACCTATTCGCACACAAAACCAAACACGCATACTCGCTTTTCTTTCCGCAGGTTATTACGCGGGGAACTCATGGGATGGGACCAACCAATTCAATTATACTATTAACGGAAGACTCGATCTGAGAAAATCCTATTTAAAAGGTCCTTTAAAGTTTTTAACCGGCTTTAATTCCTCCTTAGGCTTTCAACATGATGTAGGCGATTATTTCTTTAAAAGTATAGACAGATTTGAGTTCAAATCTCAAATGGATTATAATTTTCGGGATGATATGGCTCCCTTTATTTTCATGGGTTTCAGAAGTCAGTATCTGAATGGTGTTTTCAGAGATTTTCAAGGTGATAAGATCTTAACATCCTCTTTATTTGCTCCTGCTTATTTGCAAACTTCATTAGGTTGGGTTTTTTATGGAGAAAGCTATATGCTTGATGTAGGTTTAATCGAGTTAAAGAACACTTATGTTCTGAATAATAATGTTTATGGTAATAGATCTGAAGTTTTTGGTGTAAAAAAAGGCAAGAAGATCAGAAGAGAATTAGGTCTTTCTTTAAGAGGAAATATTACTTACTATAAAGGTGAAAAATTCAATATAAATATCGATTTGTATTTATTCGCAACTCCTGATCAGGTAGATGTTGATTTCAGAACAAATATGACTTATCGTTTTGGTAAGTTATTTTCTATGCGTTATATAGTTGAATTATTCTATGATAAAGAATTTGCAGAAGAGGTTCAATTAAGAAATGAAATGCAAATTGGGATTACTATTTCAAATTAGTAGTTCTCATTTTAGAATCAATTTATCAGTCACAAGGTTGAAAGTCGATAATTTGTAAATAAATTCCTGTTTTGCCGAGTTGCCCGCTCAGCCAGGTTCTTTTTTTTCTTCTTTGTGTGGGTGAAGAATAGTTCGCGATCAAAAAACGATGTTGATCTAATTGCTGTATTGAAGGAAAAGCAGTATCTCCAGCTCCGGGTAAATCCATAAGCCATTCGACTTTTCTCTGTTCTTTATTGATCTTGAAAAGGGCTGTCGTTTTAGCGGAAAGGGAATATGGAATCCAATTCCCAAGACGCTGCCACTTCATCGATCTGTTACGAGCTACACGACCGAAAGGCTTTCTACCCAACTGTCTTCTGGCGATTAAATATATTTCGTTATTATGATTGAATAACTTTGGCGACATAAAACTTCTATCGTCTGCTATTTCTGGAAACTCCCAGTCGTAAATATCTTGTTTATCTGCAAAAATCACATGTGATCCAAAACCAGATTCATCTCCATCTTCTAAACGTGTAACTGCCCAAAGATTTCCTTCATAATCGAATTCAAAAGCGCACTCAGAAACACCTCCTTTGTAAACGATCGACTTTTGCTTATCGGGTTCAAAATCTTTACCATTTTCAGTATATTTAAAATATAGATCTACCTCCGATGCTCCTTCAAGTTGGTAATGTGAGCCCTTGTAGCTGGTCATATAAATTTTCCCAAAACGCTCTTTCAGACTCCAGTGCACCTCACCTTCGGTCAGAATTTCTTCAGGTCCTTCCCATTTTCCGTTTTTATCTAATTTATAATGATTGATCTTATTTGGTTGGAAGCTGGTCAATTGTGTTCCTGCTGTAAAACAATAAAAGTGTAATTCATTTTCTATTTCAATAAGAAATGGCTCTCTTACATCGCGACCCAAAAACAAGGATAATTCTTCTTCCCAACTTATACCATCTCTACTTGATATAACATAAACTCCTGTTTTGGAAGAGGCAAAATGCGTTGGTCCTGTTCGAAATGCGAGATATAGTTTACCATTAAAAAATTCGATGGATACGTTATTATTTGAATCCTGAATATTCAGATTTTCCGCCAAGCCTTCTGATGGAATAACCCAATAGGGTTCGCTTGGAACAGGGCAATAATTTATAGTATCTGCCTGAATACCTTTTGCCAAAAAATCGTCATTTTCTATTATTCCTTTTTCTAAATACGATTCGATTATCTCAGGAACATATTGATCTTTTGAAGTAAAATATTTTGTACTTGAACAAGCTGACAATAATACGCAAAACGAGTATAACAATAAGAATTTTATAGCACCTTCAGGCATTCCATATATTTACAAGCACATTATTAAATCCGCTCCAAATCGCGTTGGTGCATCCATCCTTGCTGTCCGTCAGGTAATTGGATCTTACACCATCCTTCTGGTGTAACTTCAACTATTTGTAGTTTATTTCCTTCGGAAATCTTGAACATATCTTTACTATTATCGGCTGGACCGTTTTTAACCTGTAAAAGTTCGGTGGTAACAATAGCATAACTATCATCGGCTTGCCATATATAGCGCGAAAAGCCGAAAATGATGAATAATACAGAAAGTACCAAACAGCTTATTGCTGAATAAAATCCTAGTTTCTGTTGTTTTTCAGCTGCTGCCTCTACATATTTCTTTCCGAAGAATAATGCCAACCAAACAAATATTACCGCGAATAAAAACCACATCCAGGCACTCAGTAAACCGACTATACTCCTCAGCCATTTATTATAGAACAGATCGGGCCAGATTCCTGCTTTCTGTGTAATAAAATCGTTGGAAAAATCTAAATTCTCTATTGCTTTCTGATGTGATGGATTTATCTTGATCGCCTTTTCATAGTGTAGAATAGCCTTCCCCAAACTATCGAGACGGAAATAGGTATTTGCTATATTATAATGCAATTCACAAGAAGTTTTTCCTGCGTTTAAAATCGTTTTATATTGCGTTAAAGCCTGCGCAAAATCACCTTCCTGATATGCCTGATTGGCTTGTTGGAATAATAATTCTGGGCTTATCGCTGATGTTTCAGAATTGTTTTGTGCAACAGTAATCAGAGAAGAAAACACTAAGATTATAACAAGAATGATTCTCATACTTATAAAATTCAACGCGAAGATAAGTGCTGATTGATTTTTCTTTTATTTTTTTATGGTTTTACAACATTTGATTGCCATAAATTTCCTTCAATTTCAAGCGATATTAAATACATACCTTTTTTCCAGTCTTCTGTTAATAGTTGTATATTTCTATCAATTTCTTGCTGAAGAATTAAACTCCCTTGCAAGTCGTGCACCGTTAAAAAACCTTTTTTATTAATTCCTGATGGATAAATAATTTCAAAATAATCTGAGATAATATTAGGCTGTATTTCAAGTCTTTGTTTCTTAATTGTTTTTGTAGATGAAGGCATCTCCACATCCTTCAATAAATAGCATCGGTTTGTAACTTTCTGATCGTTTTCCATTCCACCAATAATATAATATTCCTGATCGCTGACTTTACCAATTCCTCTTAAATCCATAGTTGGTGGAATTACATTATTTGATTCTATCAAAGAACCAGTTTGTGGTGAATAAGTCAATATACGTTCTGTTGCAGAAACACCACCCGAACCATTATAGGCAATTCCATCATAATTATAGGAAACCAAAGAACCACCGATCCACAAAACCTGATCTTTATAAGTAGTTGCACCCATTCTATAACCCAAGGCTAAGTCATTTTCTTCTAATATCCATTCTATTTCAGCTGGATTATCAGGATTGATCACCCCTTTTCTTAAATATGGTACTAATTCAAAATTAAAACCGAGTATGCCTGTGCCACCTGCATAATAAATGGTATCGCCGATTATTTCTCCCGAAGCGCCAAAAACCTTGTAAGCACTATTATCAGGAACGGGAGTGCCATCTAACCAAGTATCATTTGATGGATTATAAATTTGAACATCATTTACATTCGTAGTATTGCTCCAACCACTTATTACATAGATCAAACTATCGCGCCAAACGCATTGAACCTGATCGTCGATGGCACGGGGAATTTTTGCTTTCTCAACATATTCAATATTTACAGGGTCAAATTCAAAGTTCTGATCAGAAGACACTTCGCTTCCATTTTGTTTTACTGTATAACCGCCCATGATGTAGATCTTATTCTTAACGGTACTAGCTCCTGCAGCAATTACTTCTATTTCCATTGGCAGTGCAGGTATTTCATACCAAACATCGAAACCTGTTATATAGCGAAAAGATCTGTTTGAAATTCCTGACCATATTTTAGTGCTATCTATACCTGCAAAAGAATATATGCAAGGTGTTCCATTGACTATTGCACCTGCTATTGCACTATTCGCTCTTGCTTCCGGCATCGGTGCCATCGTTTCTGTTTCCCAAACCTGAGCACCAACTAAAATGCTTTGCAGCATACAGAATAAGAAAAGTATTTTCTTTTTCATATTTCATCAATTAAAGGTGGTGATGCAGAAGTAAGGCTGAAAGTTATTTTGATTAAAATCAGAAAATTTCAGCTAAATATCTGCTGGTCGGGAGACGCAGCAGAGGAAAAAACCTGTTTTGGTTTGGGACGCACAGTCTCCTGACCAAAACCTACACAGCCTTATATTTGAATCACTGCCCAATTAAAAAACCTCATTGAGTAAAGAAACTCAATGAGGTTTTAAGATAATAACAAATTAAATATTTATCTCAATACTTCACGTGAAATTACTAATTTCTGAATTTCAGAAGTTCCTTCACCAATAGTACATAATTTTGAATCGCGATAATGTTTTTCTACCGGAAATTCTTTAGTATATCCATATCCACCAAATATCTGAACAGCATCGGTAGAAATTTCCACTGCTGCTTCTGAAGTATAATATTTAGCGATTGCTGATTCACGCGTAACTTTCTCACCTTTATTTTTAAGATCAGCTGCCTGCATTGTCAATAATCTTCCTGCTGTAATCTTGGTAGCCATATCTGCCAATTTGAAAGCTATTGCCTGAAAACGTGCAATTGGTTTTCCAAATTGCTCTCTTTCTTTCGCATACTTTACTGAAGCTTCATAAGCTCCTTCACCAATTCCTAATCCTAAAGCAGCAATAGAAATACGACCACCATCCAGTATTTTCATGGCCTGAATGAAACCGTGTCCTACTTCTCCTAGAATAGCATCTTCAGAAACGCGACAATCTTCAAAGATCACTTCTGCAGTTTCACTTGCACGCATACCCAATTTATTTTCTTTCTTTCCTGCTTTTAAGCCAGGGTTATCTCTATCAACAACAAATGCTGTCATTCCTCTCGAATCCAACAGGTCGCCGGTACGAGCAATAACTACCACACAATCAGAAGACTTACCATGTGTGATCCAACATTTAGTACCATTCAATACCCAATCATTTCCATCTTTTTTTGCCACACATTTCATGCGCATTGCATCGGAACCAGTATTGGGTTCTGTTAAAGCCCAGGCACCAATAAACTCACCACTTGCCAGCTTTGGCAAATACTTTTGTTTTTGTGTTTCATTTCCAAAACTTAAAATATGATTGGTACATAACGAATTATGTGCTGCTACTGATAAGCCAATAGAACCACATACTTTCGCAATTTCTACAATTACATCTACGTATTCAAAATATCCTAAACCTGACCCTCCATATTCTTCTGGAACAAGCACTCCCATAAAACCGAGTTCTCCCATTTTTTTGAACAAGGCAACTGGAAATTCTTGCGATTCATCCCATTCCATTACATGTGGACGGATGTGCTGGTCGGCAAAATCGCGCGCAGCCTGACGAATAAAAGTTTGTTCTTCGGTTTGTTCTAAATTGAATCCATTTGTATCGATTGGAGTATCTATGATTGCCATTAAATTAGAGTTTAAACAATAAATTTGGGTTTGAAAAGAGCTGCAAAAATAATACAATTTATGTTCTATTATGTCGCGAATATTTAGGCTAAAAGCTTCATTTTCTTCGTTGAAAATACTCGCCGTAGCTATGGCTATGCTTGTATGCAAGCCCAGCTGCTTTTTCGCCTCGAAAAATAATCTTTTTTCAAATAAATCTTTATACAACAAATTAAACCATAAATTGTATTATTCGTTAAGCTACTTATTCTTTTCAATTAAGTATAAGACATGGATCAAGTAAGCAAATACAGGTCCTGCTATCGCTACACCTACAATATCACTGAAGAATATGGCTCCAAAGAATACTATTGACATAGTATATCCTAATAATGCTAAGACTGCTGTTAACACAAACGCTTTTCGTAAGATCGCAACATTAATTGGTAATTGCAAACCTATTGGTGTATTTACATTATTTGTACCAGCTAATGAGCCAAGTCCTGCCATTGCTAAACTTCCGTAAGTCATCAACATTAAGGTTAAAGTTATTAAGCCCCATTCTGATAGCGTTGGAATATCTGCATTGAATGGACAAGGAGAGCAACTTCCAGTAAATGCCTCACTCGTTTCTGATACGATATTTCCGGCTGCATCGGTTCCAGTAACAGTTATTACTACATTCATAAAACCATTGGTAATACCATTTGCCGGATCATCTGTCAGGTGATAGAATTCTATATCGATATCTGTACTTCCGGTAATAGTTGCAACAACTCCATTTGTTACTACTGTTGGCACTGTAAATGGAAGCGAAGTGCTGTAATCCGTTCCATCAAATCCAAGAACACCTGAACCACTTGTAATTTCTACTGAAGTAATAGTTGCAAATCCTGTTACATCTAAACTAATCGTCTCGTGGAATAGGCCAGTAATTCCATCTATATTTCCATCAACGAATTGGTCATTCTCATCCAGATCTGTATCATTATTCAAAGGATTTCCACAGAAACAAGGATCTGTTCCCTGAATATCGGTAGCAATTGTTGGAACATCATAAGTACACAAACTGTTATCGATACAAGTAGCATTCATATCATAATTCGTTGCATTCGGATCGCCGCAAGCAGCTGCTACTAACGTTCCACCACCACATGGAACACAAATATTTCCATCGGCTGAAAGACCTTCTGTTTCGCCTGTTGTACAAGGATCACCATCATCACATGCCTGAGTTGTTACACAAGCAGCATCACAACTTGTTGCATCTACAATACCTGTACATGGCACACATACGCTGCCGTCAGGAGCTACTGTCTCTTCATCATTTATTGTACACGGATCACCATCATCGCAAGCTTGTGTTACTAAACACGAAGCATCACCATTACAACTTACAGGCGTTATACATAAAGTTGAATTAGCTATATCTCCCGGATTCGGATTAGCTGTATATTCTGCAAAGCAGATCAAATCACAATATTCACCATAAGTACACAGGCTATTATCTATACAAGTGGCATTCATATCATAATTCGTCGCGTTCGGATCACCACAAGCAGGCGTTACCGGCACTCCTCCTCCACAAGGCACACAAATATCTCCATCGGCTGAAAGACCTTCTGTTTCTCCTGTTGTACAAGGATCACCATCGTCACACGCCTGCGTTGTTACACAAGCAGCATCACAACTTGTTGCATCTACAATACCTGTACATGGCACACATACGCTGCCGTCAGGAGCTACTGTCTCTTCATCATTTATTGTACACGGATCACCATCATCGCAAGCTTGTGTTACTAAACACGAAGCATCACCATTACAACTTACAGGCGTTATACATAAAGTTGAATTAGCTATATCTCCCGGATTCGGATTAGCTGTATATTCTGCAAAGCAGATCAAATCACAATATTCACCATAAGTACACAGGCTATTATCTATACAAGTAGCATTCATATCATAGTTGGTCGCATTCGGATCACCACATGCTGGCGTTACCGGCACTCCTCCTCCACAAGGCACACAAATTCCACCATCAGCGGCTAAAGTTTCCATTTCTCCTGAAGTACAAGGATCACCATCATCACAGGCCTGCATTGTTGTACATCCTGCATCGCAGCTTGTTGGATCTACTACTCCGGCACATGCCACACATATTCCGCCATCGGCACTTACCGTTTCTTCATCATTTATTGTACATGGATTGCCATCATCACAGGCCTGAACCGTTACACAAGCTGCATCACAACTCGTTGAATCTACTATACCGGCACATGCCACACATATTCCGCCATCGGCACTTACCGTTTCTTCATCATTTATTGTACATGGATTGCCATCATCACATGGCTGAACCGTTACACAAGCTGCATCACAACTTGTTGGATCTACTATACCTGCGCATGGCACGCAAATTCCGCCATCGGCACTTACCGTTTCTTCATCATTTATTGTACATGGATTGCCATCATCACATGGCTGAACCGTTACACAAGCTGCATCACAACTTGTTAGATCAACTGTTCCGGCACATGCTACACATATACTTCCATCAGGTGCTACTGTTTCTTCATCACCTATTGTACATGGGTTACCATCATCACAACCTTGTGTTACTAAACATGAAGCATCGCCGTTGCAGCTTACTGGTGTTATACACAGAGTTGAATTAGCAATATCACCAGGATTCGGATTTGCTGTATATTCTGCAAAACAGATCAAATCACAATATTCACCATAAGTACACAGGCTATTGTCAATACAAATTGCATTCATATCATAATTCGTTGCATTCGGATCTCCACATGCTGGCGTTACCGGCACTCCTCCTCCACAAGGCACACAAATTCCACCATCAGCGGCTAAAGTTTCCATTTCTCCACTTGTACATGGGTCGCCATCATCACAGGCCTGAACCGTTACACATGCTGCATCACAACTCGTTGGACCTACTACTCCGGCACATGCCACGCAAATTCCACCGTCGGCACTTACCGTTTCTTCATCATTTATTGTACACGGGTTACCATCATCACAGGCCTGAACCGTTACACATGCCGCATCACAACTCGTTGGATCTACTACTCCGGCACATGCAACACAAATTCCACCATCGGCACTTACTGTTTCTTCATCATTTATTGTACATGGGTTACCATCATCACATGCCTGAACCGTTACACATGCTGCATCACAACTCGTTGGATCTACCACTCCGGCACATGCAACACATATTCCGCCATCGGCACTTACCGTTTCTTCATCATTTATTGTACATGGGTTGCCATCATCACAGGCCTGAACCGTTACACATGCTGCATCACAACTCGTTGGGTCTACTACTCCAGCACATGCAACGCATATTCCGCCATCGGCACTTATCGTTTCTTCATCATTTATTGTACACGGGTTGCCATCATCACAGGCCTGAACCGTTACACATGCTGCATCACAACTCGTTGGATCTACTATACCAGCACATGCAACACAAATTCCACCATCGGCACTTACTGTTTCTTCATCATTGATCGTGCATGGATTACCATCATCACATGCCTGAACCGTTACACAGGCTGCATCACAACTTGTTGGATCTACTATACCGGCACATGGCACACACACGCCTCCATCAGCACTTACTGTTTCTTCATCATTTATTGTACATGGGTTACCATCATCACATGCCTGAACTGTTACACAAGCGGCATCACAACTCGTTGGATCAACCGTTCCGGCACATGCTATACAAACCTCATTTGTTAAAGTAACTATTGTTTCTTCATCTGAATTAGTACATATATTATTATCATTACATGCTTGAGTTGTTAAGCAAGAAGCATCCGGGCTATCTGCGCACCCTAATGGTGTTACACACAAGGTCGCATTTGGTGTATCCCCAACACCTGGGTTTGCATTGTATTCTACATAGCAAATATTATTACAGTATTCAGCTGCACATGATGGGGCCATTACCATAAATGTATTATTACAAGTTCCATTTTCAGTTGTTCCATTTCCTATTGTTACAGTTATATTTGTTCCTGCCGGAATATTATTTATTGTAAACGTTCCATTTGCATTTATAGTAGCTGAAGCCAGAGTTCCTGCTGTAGTACTTACCGTATAATTAGTATCATCTCCACTCAATATACTATTCCATGTTCCCAGATCAACATTCACTACAGCATTATAACTTGTAGAACCATTACAAGCTGTATTATTTAGAGTAATAACTGGTTCAGCATAAACATTCACTACCTGTTGTTCTGCAATACACCCTTCATAGGTATCCATTTCATAATTAATTAAGTGTTGTCCAACAGCTAAACCAGATGGATCAAATACTGCTGCTCCATCGTCTGCTGTCGCATCTGTTATTCCAGGTCCTGAGAAATTACCTGCAGTTGTGTAATCTATGGCAGGTGTAAAAGTTGTTGATGCAGAAACAGCATTATTTCCATCTCCACAATTTCCATCATCCTGTAAAGTTCCATTGAATATCGTATTTCCTTGTCCATCTGCAATTATATATCCTCCATTAAAAATTGTACCTCCAAAACAATCAGCAGCAACTAAACCATCTCCATATTGATCGCCTATAATAACTGTATATGGTGCAAACTCAGCATTCAGGTTCAAATCTGTAACAGTTAACACAGTAGGATTAGTATTGAATGACCCACTTTGAATCGGTATATCTCCAACAACATTTCCATTCACATCTATTATTTGTAGTGATTGCTCAAAAGCGCCATATAATCCATTGGTTGGATCACCATCGCTGTTGACTGTTACTGTAATACTTCCATAATTTTCTTCATAGTTAGCTGTTAGATTCTGTGTTGGTGCTACAGCCACATCTGACTCGCAATAAGTCAATTTATTTATCGCTGATACTCCCTGATTATCCGGTAATTGCATTATTGAGGTATGGCTACATGAGCCATCACCATCATCAGTAACAGTTATACTTGTTGTTCCACTAGGTACACCAGAAAGTATGACCGTCTGAGGATTTGCACCATAAGCTTGTGAAGCAGTTATTCCACCAGCCGAAGCTGTAAAAGTTCCAGCCGTGTTATCATGTTCAACTGTTAATTGCATATCAAAAGTACTTCCATCGGCACTACAGTTAACAGGTACTGCCTGAACAACTTCGACACAATAGCATGTACTTAAACAAGTCAACTGTTCTAATCTACTTCTCAAATAATGTTTAGAGGTTTCACTGAAGGTAGAAGCATTCTGATTCAATCCTGGCTCCATGATATTAGCTCCTGCCGGATCATTATGCCACATACCCAAATTGTGTCCTGCTTCGTGGGCAATTAATACAGCCAGAATATTTAAGGCTCCTCCTGTTGGTGGAACCGTTGTAGGCCCTATAAAATCTTCAAATATTTGATATCTATTATTTGTACAAACACCTCCGATATCCATTACTGATCCTATTACTGAAGTATTACCACCACTTTGCACATCTATGGTAGTCCATAAGTTACCCAAATCATAATCGGTAGTTCCAAAACCACCACCGTTTCCCCAATCTCTAAAGTTTACCAAATAGGTATTTATATCGGTACTTGTAGCAAATGGAGGATTGAAAGATTCAGCAATGATTTCAAATTCTATAGTATAGGAAATTGTACTCACATAAAAACCATTTACTACATTCCAGATAGCTGCATTCCAAGTAGAAACATTGGCATTACTTCCATAACGATTAATAATACCATTATCGTAAGCCTGTGCCACCTCTACCTTTCTACATGGAGAACCGCCTGACTGTGTATCTAACCTATAAACATCGTAAGGGTTTTCATTAAAAGAGTCTCCCTTTTCTCTTACTTCATTAAAGCCACAAGTATGACTTTGCTGATTCAGTACATCTGAAGTTTTGTAAACGACATACTCATTATCATTAGCATTCAGATCATACTTATTAACTGGTTCTATGAAGTATTGAACCCCAAAATCTTCTATCATTCCAGTTATCAAGCCATCCTGAATGGTTAATCTTACTTCTTCTATTCCCTCTAACTTTCCTTTATAGGTTTTTACCTCTACCTTATCAAGTTTTTCAATTCCATCTTCCGTATATATTTGTCTCAGATTATCTTCTGAAAAAATATCATACGCCATTAGTTCTAAATTCCAATTGTACTTGTCTCCAAGTTGTAATTGTATTTCACTCTGAAGATCACTTATTTCAAGAAATATATTCATGTTTTCTGAGCTAATTTTATAAACATCATATTTCTTGAATTTTTCGTTCAACTGAATTGTTTTTTCATCATTTAACACAACTTTATCTCCAATAAAAGAAGAAGTTTTCTGCGCAAAAAGTTGATTAGAAAAGCAGAATAAAATGATTGTGAGTAGGGTAAAATTCTTCATCATAAAGATTTATTTATTAAATTATTAAATTACAAAAATTGATAAAAGCCATAAGGGTATTTATTTGAAGGGGAGTGATCAAATAATCTTTTTAATATATGATTAGCAATCAACGGAGGTAGAATCCAGATTACAACATAGAAATAAGATCATAGTTTCTATGGATTTGAAAATTTGTCAAATATGTCAAAAAGTATCTATTAAATGATTCATTATTATAAGATCTTCTAAACACACAAGGTTCTTTAAATTCATATATATTAAGCTATATATTTCAAATTGTATTAGTTCAGTGGAAGTAAATAGAATTGAGCTTGTAAATTATAACGCATCATTCTAAAAGACAAATTACGACAAAGCGTATTAGTTGATATGACAACTAACGACACATTCATCCATAAAAAATCCCGATCAGCTTCACTAATCGGGATTCATTGTGAACTGTCTTAAGTTCAGTTCTTTGTATTTATCAAGTATATTACTTGTTCTGCTCTATTAAGTATAAGATATGGATCAAGTAGGCGAACACAGAACCTGCTATCGCTACACCAATAATATCACTGAAGAATATGGCTCCGAAGAATACTATTGACATTGTGTATCCTAATAAAGCCAATACTGCTGTTAATACAAACGCTTTGCGTAAAATTGCTGCATTTACAGGTAATTGTAAACCGATTGGTGTACTCACATTGTTTGTTCCTGCTAATGAGCCTAAACCTGCCATTGCGATACTTCCATAAGTCATCAACATTAAGGCTAAAGTGATTAGTCCCCATTCTGATAAAGTTGGTATATCTGCACTGAATGGACATGGTTCGCAAGTATTTTCAAATACTGATGAATTCAAAGTAATTGCTCCATCGGCTGTATCCGTTCCAGCTATTGCAAACTGAGTATTTGAATAACCCACTGAAGCTGTGTGGTAAAACTCTATAGTAATTGTAAATGTTGGAGCAGCACCTGTTACAGTTACAACTACTCCATTCGTTCCTGCTGTATTGATTGCTGGTAAAGCCGGTACAGGATTACCTAAGAAATCCAACATACCTGTTTCACTTACCAAAGTAACACCAGTAATACTGTTAAAGCTATTTGCCTGAATTGTTACCACTTCGTGGAATAAACCTGTTACTCCATCAGCATTCGTATCTACTAATACTCCATTTTCATCTTCATCCGTATCATTATTCAATGGATCACCGCATGAACATGGATCACCATCTTGTAAGTTTGGATTCAATGTTGGGTTGTCATAAGTACAAAGTGCATTATCTATACAAGTTGCCGCTGCATCAAAATTATTTGCTGCAGGATCACCACATGCTGGTGGCACTGGTGCTCCGCCTCCACATGCTACACAAATACTGCCATCGGCTGAAATACCTTCCGTTTCACCTATTGTACAAGGATCACCATCATCACATGCCTGTGTTGTTACACAAGCTGCATCACAACTTGTTGCATCTACTATACCTGCACATGGGACACATACGCTTCCATCAGGAGCTACTGTTTCTTCATCGTTTATTGTACATGGATTACCATCATCACATGCTTGTGTTACTAAACACGAAGCATCACCATTACAGCTTACTGGTGTTACACATAATGTTGAATTAGCTATATCTCCAGGAGCAGGATTAGCTGTATATTCTGCAAAACAGATCAAATCGCAGTATTCTCCGTAAGTACATAAGTTGTTATCAATGCAAGTTGCATTCATATCATAGTTTGTTGCATTCGGATCGCCACATGCTGGCGTTACTGGTGCTCCACCTCCACATGCTACACAAATACTACCATCAGCTGAAATACTTTCTGTTTCCCCTGTTGTACAAGGATCACCGTCATCACATGCTTGTGTTGTTACACAAGCTGCATCACAACTCGTAGCATCTACAATACCGGCACATGGGACACATACGCTTCCATCAGGAGCTACTGTTTCCTCGTCGTTTATTGTACATGGATTACCATCATCACATGCTTGTGTTACTAAACACGAAGCATCCCCATTACAGCTTACTGGTGTTACACATAAAGTTGAATTAGCTATATCACCTGGATTAGGGCTATCCGTGTATTCTGCAAAACAGATCAAATCACAGTATTCGCCATAAGTACATAAGTTGTTATCAATACAAGTTGCATTCATATCATAGTTTGTCGCATTAGGATCACCACATGCTGGCGTTACAGGTACTCCACCTCCACAAGGCACACAAATATCTCCATTAGCAGCTAAGGTTTCCATTTCTCCTGAAGTACATGGATCACCATCATCACATGCCTGCATTGTTGTACATCCAGCATCACAACTTGTTGCATCAACTATACCAGCACATGGCACACAGATTCCGCCATCGGCACTTACCGTTTCCATATCATTGATCGTACATGGGTTGCCATCATCACAGGCTTGAACTGTCGTACAAGCACCATCACAACTTGTTGGGTCAACCACACCTGCACATGGTACACAAATACTACCATCAGCAGCTACTGTTTCTTCATCATTAATTGTACATGGGTTACCATCATCACAACCCTGAATCGTTGAACAAGCAGCATCACAACTTGTACTATCAACTACTCCGGCGCATGGTATACAAATTCCACCATCAGCACTCACAGTTTCCATATCATTAATTGTACACGGGTCGCCATCATCACAACCCTGCATAGTAGTACAATTTGCATCACAGCTTGTTGGGTCAACTACACCTGCACAAGGTACACATATACTACCATCAGGCGCTGTTGTTTCTTCATCATTTATTGTACAAGGATTGCCATCATCACAACCTGTGGTTGTAAAACATGAAGCATCTCCTGTACAAGAAACTGGTGTAACACATAAAGTTGGATTTGCTATATCTCCTGGTCCAGGATTTGCAGTATATTCTGCAAAACATACCTGATCACAGTATTCGCCATAAGTACATAAGTTGTTATCAATACAAGTTGCATTCATATCATAGTTTGTCGCATTAGGATCACCACATGCTGGCGTTACAGGTACTCCACCTCCACAAGGCACACAAATATCTCCATTAGCAGCTAAGGTTTCCATTTCTCCTGAAGTACATGGATCACCATCATCACATGCCTGCATTGTTGTACATCCAGCATCACAACTTGTTGGATCTACTATACCTGCGCATGGCACGCATATTCCTCCGTTTACACTTACAGTCTCTTCATCATTTATTGTACATGGGTTACCATCATCACATGCCTGAACCGTTACACAAGCGGCATCGCAGCTTGTTGGATCTACTATACCGGCACATGGTACACATACGCCTCCATCAGCACTTACTGTTTCTTCATCATTTATTGTACATGGATTACCATCATCACATGCCTGAACCGTTACACAAGCGGCATCGCAGCTTGTTGGATCTACTATACCTGCACATGGTACACATACACCTCCATCGGCACTTACTGTTTCTTCATCATTGATCGTGCATGGATTACCATCATCACATGCCTGAACCGTTACACAGGCTGCATCACAACTTGTTGGATCTACTATACCGGCACATGGCACACACACGCCTCCATCAGCACTTACTGTTTCTTCATCATTTATTGTACATGGGTTACCATCATCACATGCCTGAACCGTTACACAGGCTGCATCACAACTTGTTGGATCTACTATACCGGCACATGGCACACACACGCCTCCATCAGCACTTACTGTTTCTTCATCATTTATTGTACATGGGTTACCATCATCACATGCCTGAACTGTTACACAAGCGGCATCACAACTTGTTGGATCTACTATACCGGCACATGGTACACAAACGCCTCCATCAGCACTTACTGTTTCTTCATCATTTATTGTACATGGATTACCATCATCACATGCCTGAACCGTTACACAAGCGGCATCACAACTCGTTGGATCTACTACTCCGGCACATGGTACACAAACGCCTCCATCAGCACTTACTGTTTCTTCATCATTTATTGTACATGGGTTACCATCATCACATGCCTGAACCGTTACACAAGCGGCATCACAGCTTGTTGGATCTATGGTTCCAGCACATGGAATACAAATACTACCATCGGCGCTTACCGTTTCCATATCGTTTGTTGTACATGGATTACCATCATTACAAGCCTGCATTGTTGTACATGCTGGATTACAACTTGTTTGATCTACTGTTCCAGCACAAGTTACACATACTTCGTTTGTTAGAGTTACAATTGTTTCTTCATCATTTATTGTACATACATCATTATCATTACATGCTTGAGTTGTTAAACAAGAAGCATCCGGGCCATCAGCACAACCTAAAGGTGTTACACATAAAGTGGCATTTGCTACCGAACCGTTCGCTGGATTAGCATTATATTCTGAATAGCATATATTATCACAATGTTCAACTGTTGTACAGTTATAATTCGCTGTTGCGGTATAATCACATGCACCTGCAACTGCAGCTTCGGTTCCATCATCGAATGTAATTGTTGCACCATTTAAAGTCCCCCCAGTAGCACCGTTCAAATAGCAGTTATAATCTGCAATATAAATTATCCATGTGTTTGAATTAATTCCACATCCTAAAAATGAACCATTTGTACCATCATCTCCATCGAAGGTTCCATCGAATTGACCGTTTGCTGTTCCAGGTGTGAAACAAATATTAGTTGAACCAGTATTAGAACCTCCGTTAAATGCAGTACCTAGCCAAAGTTCTTCCCATTCGTAGCCATTACAATCCGGGCTATCTAATGTAATATTTAAGACATCAGAATTATTGACAGTTAAATCAATACAAACTTCGGTAATACTTCCTATTCCTGAACCTGCAACAGTTGTTGCGTTTTGTCCTGTTGGAATTGTAAACTGTATTTCCCAAATAGCAGGTTGTGTTCCATTTACACAATTTTGAGTAGCACTGGCATCATTCAAGGTTACATTCCCTGTTGTTCCTACAATTGTTAAAGGACCTCCAGCTTGTTCACAACATTCAGTTGGAAAATTAAGCGTAACATCATAATTAACAGCTCCTGAGCCGGAAGTTACCGGAAATGTTGGCCCTCCATTTTGTGCTACTGTAACATAAGCTTCACAGCCTGGTGTTATAGTGAATGTTGGACCATTACAAGCTCCATCAGTGAAATTAACCAAGTCAGTAACAGTAAAAATTCCCGGATCTGCATAAACAACTAAAGTTAAGATTCCGGCATCAATTTCAACATTAGCATCTGAATCACAAGTTAAATTAAGATATATCAATTGATCCTGAGGGGCACATGATGTTACAGCTGTTGGTGTGTAAGTTGTCCCACTTATAGCGGTTCCTCCTGCGCTTAAATATCCACCTGTTGACCAAACGAAAGTTCCCGGCTCATCAGATGTAACACCAGAAAGGTCAATTGCTCCCAAATCATAACTTCCACTAGCTGAACAAAAATTCTCTGTATTTGAATAAGGTACATTAACCTGCGTTGGACAATTTACCACACATGGATTACCAGTACATGAGTATAATTCTGTTGGCGATGCAGCAGGAATGTTTAAACCTCCAAAAAATTGATTTGCATAAAAATTCATTGTTGCTGCCTGATCTTCTGTAAATAGATCCATACAAGCATCATCGGTGTAATTCATGAAGTTGGCAGTTTGTTGTGATCCTCCACAACCGGAATTTACACAACCATTAGGGCAACCAAAATATTGACTTGCTTGATTTGGTGTATCTGCAAATCCATCATCACCTCCACAGCCACCACCATTCACATCACCCCAAATATGTGGTAAGCCTAAATAGTGTCCAATTTCGTGTGCTAATGTTTTTCCTAGATTATATGTTCCGTCAGTATCAAATGGTGCACAAGGTCCACCTTCTCCACCAAAATAAGGACCTCCTAAAGAAACCCCTTCTCCAGGTCCTGAAGCATTCAAATAACCTGGTATCTGATCAGAAACTCCCAGGTTTCCAGATTGGGCACTTTGAACAAAAATATTCAAATAATCATCCCAACAATTTCCTGCACCGGAGCCATTTGCATTATATCCACCTGCAAACTGACCAATGGTTATTGAACCTTCACAAGCTACATCTAAACCTGAACAAGCCGGTGGTGCTGCTAAATAAAAGGTAATACATGTACCTGTTGAAATATCAGGATATGCAGCGGGGCAATTAGCGGCATTAGGCGATCCGGTATTATTACCAAAGTCTGCATTTAATGTAGTTAATGCGTCATTGATTTCAGATAATATACATGCTGAATTAGCACAACTGAATGAATTATCGAAGTGAAATGCTACAGGTACATCAATAGTATTCGATCCATCACATGGTATTTTTTTAGCATCATTCAAGTTGGGTCGAGTCGCTTTATTCTTTGCTAACTCTTCTTCAAAATTCGGATCATTTTCTTTCAAATATTGAAAGACCTCATCGATACCACAACGTTGCACTTCTTTACCATTGGCTAAGAAGATCTCCGTACCTTTTTTTTCTTGAGTAATTTGCTGATCATTTTGGGCGTTTAAGCAACAACAGACCAACAATACAATTAGAAAAAATGAACAATTTTTCATTTTGTAATTAGTATTTATTTAGTTAATTAATTGAAGATTTATAAATAATAATGCCAAGTGTGGGATTTCAAGGCGTTAAAGTACTACTTAAATTCATTATTATATATAGAATTGTTAACATTCTATTAAAATATTATTCATAATTCATAAAAAATCCCGATTAGTTTTTCAACTAATCGGGATTCATTGCGAACTGTCTTGATCTTCAGTTCCTATTATTTATCAAGTATATTACTTGTTCTGCTCTATTAAGTATAAGATATGGATCAAATATGCGAATACTGGTCCTGCTATCGCTACACCTACAATATCACTAAAGAATATCGCTCCGAAGAATACTATTGACATTGTGTATCCTAATAAAGCCAATACTGCTGTTAATACAAACGCTTTGCGTAAAATTGCTGCATTTACAGGTAATTGTAAACCGATTGGTGTACTCACATTGTTTGTTCCTGCTAATGAGCCTAAACCTGCCATTGCGATACTTCCATAAGTCATCAACATTAAGGCTAAAGTGATTAGTCCCCATTCTGATAAAGTTGGTATATCTGCACTGAATGGACATGGTTCGCAAGTATTATCAAATACTGATGAATTCAAAGTAATTGCTCCATCGGCTGTATCTGTACCAGTAATTGCAAATTGAGTAGCTGAGTAACCCACTGATGCAGCATGGTAGAAATCTATAGTAATCGTGAATGTTGGTGCTGCACCTGTTACAGTTACAACTACTCCATTCGTTCCTGCTGTATTGATCGCTGGCAAACTTGCTACCCCATTTCCTAAGAAATCCAACATACCTGTTTCACTTACCAAAGTAACACCAGTAATGCTATTAAAGCTATTTGCCTGAATTGTTACTACTTCGTGGAATAAACCTGTTACTCCATCAGCATTCGTATCTACTAATATTCCGTTTTCATCTTCATCTGTATCATTATTCAATGGATCACCGCATGAACATGGATCACTATCCTGTAAATTTGGATTCAATGTTGGGTTATCGTAAGTACAAAGTGTATTATCTATACAAGTTGCCGCTGCATCAAAATTATTTGCTGCTGGATCGCCACATGCTGGTGGCACTGGTGCTCCGCCACCACATGCTACACAAATACTGCCATCGGCTGAAATACCTTCTGTTTCTCCTGTTGTACAAGGATCACCATCATCACATGCCTGAGTAGTTACACAAGCTGCATCACAACTCGTAGCATCTACAATACCTGCACATGGCACACACACACTGCCATCAGGAGCTACTGTTTCTTCATCATTTATAGTACACGGGTTACCGTCATCACAAGCTTGTGTTACTAAACATGATGCGTCCCCACCACAATCAACAGGTGTTACACATAGTGTTGAATTAGCTATATCACCCGGATTAGGACTATCTGTGTATTCTGCAAAACAGATCAGATCGCAATATTCGCCATAAGTACATAAACTATTATCGATACATGTCGCATTCATATCATAATTCGTAGCATTTGGATCGCCACATGCAGGTGTAACAGGAGTTCCACCACCACATACTACACAAATACTGCCATCGGCTGCTAAAGTTTCCATTTCTCCTGTTGTACAAGGGTCGCCATCATCACATGCCTGCATTGTTGTACATCCAGCATCACAACTTGTTGGATCTACTACTCCGGCACATGGTACACATACCCCACCATCAGCACTTACCGTTTCCATATCATTTATCGTACATGGGTCGCCATCATCACATACCTGCATAGTTGTACAACCTGCATCACAACTTGTTGGATCTACTGTTCCGGCACATGGTACACATACCCCACCATCAGCACTTACCGTTTCCATATCATTTATCGTACATGGGTCGCCATCATCACATACCTGCATAGTTGTACAACCTGCATCACAACTTGTTGGATCTACTGTTCCGGCACATGGTACACATACCCCACCATCAGCACTTACCGTTTCCATATCATTTATCGTACATGGATCGCCATCATCACATGCCTGAACAGTTGTACAGCCTGCTGCACAGCTTGTTGGGTCTACTACACCAGCGCACGGTATGCAAATACTTCCATCTGCACTCACTGTTTCCATATCATTTATAGTACATGGGTCGCCATCATCACAACCCTGCATAGTAGTACATGCAGGATCACAACTTGTAGCATCTACTGTTCCTGCACATGGTACGCATACACTTCCATCAGCTGCTATTGTTTCCATATCATTTATCGTACATGGATCGCCGTCATCACAACCTTGCATTGTTGAACAAGATGCATCACCAGTACAATCAACTGGAGTTACACAAAGTGTTAAGTCAACAAAATCATCTGGTCCTGGAGCAGCAACAAACTCTGTAAAACAAACATCATTACAATAGCCAACCCCTGTTGCATTACAGTTGTAATCACCAGTTACAATTGCATCGCAATTTGATGGAGCAACACAATTATTAGTTACTAAGCTTATATTATCCAAAAATACGCTTGGACCGGCTGTACCTGTTTCCAATGCTTGAAATGTTATTGTTGTTGCCCCTGTTGGTAAACCTGCAATTGTAAAATTAGTTGGTCCTATTGTTCCTGTTCCATCCTGACAAGCTACCGTACCTACTGATACACCTCCTATCAAAATTTCTAAATCTAGTGCTGCACCGTTACAATTACCACCGTAATCAAAAGTTAAATCCATATCCCCACAATTAGGGCTGATTGTTATATTTTGAGTAATAGACAGGAATGAAGATTGCTGCCAACCTCCTAACCAAGCATCATTCGAACCATTCAATGCTCCTCCTGAAACACCAATAATACCGAATGGGTTGGGATTTGGTGTTCCAGCCGGAACTTCTTCTAGTTCAGTCCAGTTTGCTGTACCTGCTTCAAAATCTCCATTTGTTATTTGTTCTCCTTCATCCGCAGGTGAACCTGTCGTACAACAATTAGGACCAGCAGGATTAGAAACAAAGCTTACCGTATAATTAGCAGTACCACTATCTCCTCCATTAACGGGGAAGTTAGGATTGGCTCCATCTGCAACCACAGAAATATAACTTTCACATCCAGCAATTGGAGTAACTGTTGGTTCATTACATGTTCCCTCATTTGCTACAGTTACTAGAGTTGAAATATCTGCAGGAGGAGCCGGATAAACTGTTACGACTATTGTTCCTCCATTAAGTGTAGGTGTTAATGGAGTTGTTCCACAATCTACATTAAGATAATAAGTTTCGGTAGCTACCTGGCAGTTAGTTGAAGTTGTTGTTGAAGGTGATGTTACACCAACACCACCAGCACTTAAATATCCACCTGTTGACCATGAATAGACCACATCAGAGTTATCATCAACTACAACTCCACTTGCTTCAGGATTCGGGAAAGCAGTAAATGCACCACTATCACCACAATAATCTTGTGTTAAGTTTATAGGGGTAACAACACTTGTTGCACAAATTAATGCACAAGTTTCGTTCAAACACTGACTTTTAAATTCATAACTAGCCACTGGTGTAACACAATCTGTCGCTACCGCACCTGCACCGAATAATTGGTTTGCCCAATAATTCATTACCTGTGCCTGATCTTCAGTAAACATACTCATACCAGCATCGTTGGTATAATCCATGAAGTTTGCAGTTGGTGCAAAGGTTCCACCACCACAACCACTATTGGTACATCCTCCTGGTTGACCACTCGTAGGATTAGCCTGAGCAGGTGTATCTAAGACATCGAAAGGTCCGGGAGGATTTGTTTCCTGCGTACCACAACCACCTTGAAAGGTATGGTATAAACCAAGGTAATGTCCGATTTCGTGCACTAATGTAGCCCCTAAGTTAAAAGGAGCGCCATCATCCAAATTACACCCTGCAGCACCACCGAAGCCACCAAATGCCTCTGAACAAACGGTAACACCATCACCATTACCAGCACCAGGGATACCATCAGCTATCCCTAAACAATTGTTATTTGTGATAAAAATATTCAAAATATTATTCCAACCCGGTGCCCCACTTCCAACAGCAGTACCTCCGTTAAAAGTACCTATCGTGATTGGTGGATCACAATCAGGATCAAGATCAGCAGCCCCTCCAGCAGGGGGAGTAGCTAAACAGAATTGAATACAAGTACCTGTTGAGGCAACACTATTTCCATTCGCATCGGTATAAGCTGCAGGACATAAAGCCTCCTGAGCCGTACCAGTGTTATCACCAAATGCAATGTTTAAAGCGTCCAATTGATCTTGCACCTCAGTTAGCAAACAAGTTGCATTAGCACAGTTGTTGGTAACAGCATTGTTTGCAAAGTGAAAGGCAACAGGAACCACTATGGTATTTGACCCATCACAAGCAATTGCCGATTTGCTTTCAATACTAGGAATAGCATGAGCCGCATCATAATACTTCAAATATTCGGGATCATCAGCAAGTCGGTTTTCGAGTGCACTCATAGTACCGCAACGCTCGACGTTTTCCTGATTCTCCTGAATCATTTGTTTTGAAAGTAATTGCGCATCCAAGCTGCAACAACAGACCAACAAAAAAGTCATTAATAAGGATAATTTCTTCATTTTGTTTAGAATTAAAGTTTATTTTAGATGTAAAATATTTCTAAAGAATGTGCAAATTGGAAGAAAATGAGGGTTAAAGTATCACTTAATTCTTACATTTAAGTTGATGTATTTATCAAATCATTAAAAAAACCTTTTTTTCTGTTAAAAAAGTAAAAACTTGTACATAAACATTCCGTTTTTAAAATCACTATCAGGAATAGTAATAAAAATCCCGATCAGTTTTTCAACTGATCGGGATTTATTGTGAACTGTCTTAAGTTCAGTTCTTTATATTTATCAAGTATATTACTTGTTCTGCTCTATTAAGTATAAGATATGGATCAAGTAGGCGAACACAGAACCTGCTATCGCTACACCAATAATATCACTGAAGAATATGGCTCCGAAGAATACTATTGACATTGTGTATCCTAATAAAGCCAATACTGCTGTTAATACAAACGCTTTGCGTAAAATTGCTGCATTTACAGGTAATTGTAAACCGATTGGTGTACTCACATTGTTTGTTCCTGCTAATGAGCCTAAACCTGCCATTGCGATACTTCCGTAAGTCATTAACATTAGAGCTAAAGTGATTAGTCCCCATTCCGATAATGTTGGAATATCGGCACTGAACGGACATGGCTCACAAGTATTTTCAAATACTGATGAATTCAAAGTAATTGCTCCATCGGCTGTATCTGTCCCAGCTATTGCAAATTGAGTATTTGAATAACCCACTGAAGCTGTGTGGTAAAACTCTATAGTAATTGTAAATGTTGGAGCAGCACCTGTTACAGTTACAACTACTCCATTCGTTCCTGCTGTATTGATTGCTGGTAAAGCCGGTACAGGATTACCTAAGAAATCCAACATACCTGTTTCACTTACCAAAGTAACACCAGTAATACTATTAAAGCTATTTGCCTGAATTGTTACTACTTCGTGGAATAAACCTGTTACTCCATCAGCATTCGTATCTACTAATATTCCGTTTTCATCTTCATCTGTATCATTATTCAATGGATCACCGCATGAACATGGATCACTATCCTGTAAATTTGGATTCAATGTTGGGTTATCGTAAGTACAAAGTGTATTATCTATACAAGTTGCCGCTGCATCAAAATTATTTGCTGCTGGATCGCCACATGCTGGTGGCACTGGTGCTCCGCCACCACAAGTTGTACATACTTCTCCTGTTAGTATTACTGTTGTTTCTTGTTCACCATTTGTACATGAATCATTATCATTACATGCTGTTGTTTGTAAACAGGTAGCATCTGGATTATCAGCACAGCCTAATGGTGTTATACATAATGTTGCATTTGGTGTATCATTAGCCCCTGGCGTTGCTGTATATTCTGCATAACAGATATTATCACAATATTCGCCATAGGTACATAAACTATTATCGATACAAGTTGCTGTTGCATCATAATTTGTTGCTGTTGCATCTCCACAAGCTGGACTTACAGCCGTAGCATTCAAACCGCAATCATTACACACTTCACCCGAAGCTGTGATTACCGTCGCTTGTTCTCCTGTTGTACAATCATCACCGTCGTCACAAGCTTGAAGCGATGTACATGATGCATCTGGATTATCAGCACAGCCTAATGGTGTTATACATAATGTTGCATTTGGTGTATCATTAGCCCCTGGCGTTGCTGTATATTCTGCATAACAGATATTATCACAATATTCGCCATAGGTACATAAACTATTATCGATACAAGTTGCTGTTGCATCATAATTTGTTGCTGTTGCGTCTCCACAAGCTGGTGTTACTGCTGTTCCACCTCCACAAGTTGTACATACTTCTCCTGTTAGTATTACTGTTGTTTCTTGTTCACCATTTGTACATGAATCATTATCATTACATGCTGTTGTTTGTAAACAGGTAGCATCTGGATTATCAGCACAGCCTAATGGTGTAACACATAATGCTGCATTGGCTATGTCATTAGCACCTGGATTTGCATTATACTCTACGTAGCAAACATCTGCACAGTATTCAAATATACAAAGTGTGTTATCTATACAAGTTGCTGCGGCATCGTAATTTGTTGCAGTGGCATCACCACACGCTGGTGTTACCGGTGCTCCACCTCCACAAGTTGTACATACTTCTCCTGTTGCTATTACTGTTGTTTCTTGTTCACCATTTGTACATGAATCATTATCATTACAAGCTGTTGTTTGTAAACAGGTAGCATCTGGATTATCAGCACATCCTAATGGTGTTACACATAATGTTGCATTTGGTACAGAGCCTCCTGTTGGTGCAGCATCGTATTCGGCAAAGCAGATATCAGCACAATGTTCTAAAGCAGTACAATCACTTACAGTTATATCACAAGTAGCAATCCCCTGACATCCTAAATCATCGGTGTAAGTATAAGTTGCAGTAAAAGTTCCATTACTTGCAGAGTTGAATGTAGCTGTTCCATCATTATTATCTGTAATGCCAGTACCTGACCAAACACCTGTAGTAGATATTACCTGTTCAATTGTAGCATTTACTGTTTCTGTTTGTGAAGCAGTTGTAAAACCAGTATTCCCAACTAAAGTAGCACCTGTGTAATCATTAATTGAATATGATCCCACAACAGATCCTCCTGCCCCTGTATCATCCCAACCATCGCCAAAAGTATCTGTAAAAGTTACAGTTATTGGATCTGCAGTTCCACCAATAGTATATGTACCTACTGGCTGTAAACTTGAAGAAAGAATAACATCTGGTACAGTAATGGCAAATGGAACTGCTGTTGGTCCGTAAGGAGCGAAATCACCATCTGCAAAATCTCCAGGAGCTATTTGGAAAATTAAGGTTCCTGTTGCATCAGTTACATCTATTCCCATTTCAGAAGTAAAGAAATCCGGGGTAATACTTATCGTTACTGTTCCCAAGGCTAATTCTCCTGGTAACAAATCTGCTGACAAGGCTGCATCTGTACTGCATGAAGCAGTTCCTGGACAAGTTAAAGTTGGAGTCGGCACTGCCGGTGTTGTATAAGTAAATGCAGTTGCACAACTTGTGTTGGTAACATCAATATCTATTGCCTGAGCTGTATCGTAATTATAAGTAGCAGTTGCACCAGAAGTTCCTGACCCATTTCCACCTGTAACAGAAATAACATCATCAGGACAATTTGCGGTTAAAGTTACCTGACAATTATTAATTGTTAAAGCCGGAGCATCTGGTTGTGGTAATACTTCAACAGTAACAACAGCTGATTGGCAACCAGTTGTGAACGCACCAGTAGCTACTTCACCAGTAAATTCTGTAACAATAAAATGTAAATACACCGGATCACATGAAGTATTATTTGGTGTAAATTCAAAATTCCCACATGGTTCAGCGAAAACCAAGGCACCATCAGAAGTTGCATTATTTGTTAAAAAACCATTCACATCTAAAGCTGAAAAGTCAATAGTAGTTAAGTTAGGTGTTGCTGTTGTCGTTTGATCTATCAAAATAATAGGATAAGTACCTGTTGCACCTGCGTCTAAAGGCGAAGTACCAGCAGTACCAGTGAAACCACAGGTAGCTGGAGCAGTTACCGTTAATAGATCTCCTGAACAAACATTTGCAGGAGCAGTAAATCCGATAGCAGCACAACATGGGCTTGTAACACTTGCTGTTTGGATACAGTTTGCTTCTCCAGTGTCCTCAACAGAAATAGTAGAATCGGCTGTAAGTCCACTTACGGTAAATGAAGTACCAGCTCCAGCAACGGTTCCACCTGCTGAAGAAGTAACGGTAAAAGGACCTGTTCCTGCTGTAATTGTAACCGTAGCTGTATAAGAAGCTCCATCACATGCAGTTGTTACATTAATTGTATGATTACAAACTGCTTTTTCTTCACAACCTGTTCCATCTGCTTGAGGTACATAACATGCTTCATAAGCATCAGCTACTGCCGTAGCATTTGAGCATGAACTAGCTGTATAATTAGCTCCTGCTATAGTCGCTAACATATTGTTTACCTGTTGCTCTGTAAACATGAACATTGAATTATCATCTACATAATCCATAAAGTTCCCTTGGTATCCATCACATCCCCCTTGGCACCCAGTTGCTGTACAAGTTCCAGTATTATAAGTAACCGTTCCATAGTTTGGATTATTCTGATTAGGAATATCATTTTCAGCTGGGTTTTCAAAGGTGTGTTCTAATCCAAAGTAATGTCCTATTTCATGTGTAGTTGTTGCTCCACCATTATACGGTGCACCTGTTCCGATACCTTGACATCCTGTAAAACCTACACCGGCTGTTACAGAACCAAATGCAGAATCCAGAATTGTAACTCCGTCAAAACCATTTGGATTAGCTCCACCACTCAAAGGAGCAAAGCCAAGAAAACCACCCGCATCACCAACAAAAATATTCAAATAACCAGCCCATGTTCCTCCTGTGCTTTGTGCGTTATCACTATAATCACCAAAAGTAATTGCATATCCTCCTATGTTATCTTCACCTGCTGGAAGATTTGTGTCTCCCAAGCAAAATACAATACAAGCACCATCCTCTGGCATCGGACTACCTGTAACATTTCCATTTAATTGATTTTCACACGATTCTGTCCAATCACAAAAATTACTGATATTATTATTGCAAGAGCTAAAATCTAGATTTAACTGAGCAATTTGAGACAAAGCAGCATCAACCATACACTGTGTACTGCCAGCATTCAATGTTCCAGCTCCTGTTTCATAATGAACAGCAACAGGAATTACTGTAGGACTTGCACAAGGAGCTTTCATTTGTTCAACTGTTAAATTTTCCATATACTCTGAAACAACCTGTTGAGTTTTATTGTATTCAATTGCGTATTGTGCGTCATTTAACATTCGATTAGCATGAATCTCATCACTTGCACAACGAACTATGCCATCTTCATTCGTCCCATAAAAGGGTTTAATGTCTGTCAAATCATTCTGTGCATTCAGCTGCATAAAACAGCAAAAAACAAAGAGTAAATTAAATAATTTTTTCATCATAAATTTGAGTTTAGTTTATATATTTTATTAAGAATATTCTTTATTAAAAGTACTTACCTACTAAACAGAGTTGATATCTTCTGAGAAAGTTGCAAGTAATTGAAATTACTTCATCATTGTTCAGTAAGCATTATAAAATTGTGCGTTTCTATAAGATATGGAAATGCATAACAGAAAATGATACATAAACTGAAAGCTAAACTAAGGATTTATTAAAGAAACTTTCTTGATATTTTAAATAGAATTCAAAATTCATTAGTAAAACAAGCGCTTATTCAATAAAAAATTGAAAAATTCACTTCATTTTAAAAAATTTCATATATAATAGGCTTACTTGGGCTTGCATCCATTTGTAAACTTGTTATCTGGAATTGTAAAAAAAAGTTGCCGTCTTTGATTTCATTCGGAATAAAAATCATTTCAGAAATTGTACAATGCTCTCTGATATTTTCGGGATATTGCCAAAAGGCATGATGTGCTAATAACTTTCCTTGGTCTTCTTCCCTATCGACGGAAGGTAAATCAGTGAGTAAGTGTTCTATATTTCTTTCCACCATCCACTCAATAGCTTCGTGATGAAAATAACAAGGATTTGTTCCTGAGTATTGTGCTGTTCTTTTATAATCGTCGTTTGGTAATGTTCGGATTATTAATGCTTGTACATTGATAGGATCATCAATGAGCATTTCAAGATGTCGGCGTTGTATGATCAAATCTCCGTTTTCCTGTTTTTCAGGATAAACTGAAATTAGTAAGGCTTTGAACATGTATTGCTTCAAGCAATGGTCTAAAATGTATGTTTCTTTACTGATATGTCCAACGCATTCGGTATGTGTGCCATTGCCATGAGGGTTTAGTTTTACATTTTTGAAGTTCAATAAACCGCCTTGTTTTGTATCTCCAATAAATGTTTCTGTTTTAACCGGAAAAATCTCTACCGGTGGGGCATAAAAGCAATTGGGGTTCTGAAAAAAGCCATCTTTTAGAGGAAGTGAGATATCGATAGGCTTAGAAAAATCAATAGTATAATTTATTTGTTTATGCTGAATTGTGGCATTCATCTTTTTGGGGCAAAGGTAAGTTGTATTATTAATCGTACAAAAAAGAAGAAAGGGAAACGCCTAAGCATTTCCCTTCTCCTAATCCTCGCCAAAAGATTTTGCATAATGGGTATTTTCCTTTTAGGAAAATCAATCAACAACCATTATTTTCTCTATTCCTAATAAATTTCTATATTGATCGTAAATCTTTAAAAAGTAAATACCGTCATTGAGTGATTCAATATTAATGGTATGCTTATTACCATTATCCAAGACTATATTTTTAACTAATTTACCATCAACATTAAATAGAGACGCATATTGGGTATTTAATGGTTGCATTGATTCTAATGAAATAAATTCTGAAGCAGGGTTTGGCGTAATTGAAAATTGATTCAAATTAACTACTGAATTGGATACAACTGCTTCTAATTCACTTTCCGTATTTTCAATATGGGTTAACATATTACTATGGTATGTATCGACCCAAGTATGGACATCAGGACATGGATATTCAAAGTTTTCGGCTTCACCCCATACAATCCCTAAGGTAACATCATTTATTGCTCCCGGTTCTAAAGTAATTGGACCAGTTACCATCAAAAATCTTCGATCAGCGGGTTGATTTCCTTCACTACATTCTGACCAAGTATTCGGATCATTTGGAGAGCCTGAAAACATAAAATTAGTGGGTGTGTCCCCTCCATAACCATCACCTCCTTCGGTGATTGGTGTACCATCGAGCCAAAATCCAGCTAAATAATTATAAATATCTTCTGCACTTTGTGGGTTGCCGGTTTGAGCAAAGTCATTATTGTACGAACGGAAACTCGACATACCTAAATCATTCCCAGCTCCATCTTTTAAGCCATTAATAAAGGTTATCGCCAAAGCTGGAATTTCTGCTCCATAACCAGCTGTACCACCATCTAATTCATCGCCATTATAAACATAAGCAGTGTTTAATTCAGGGTTACATCCGACGAAATCGTCTTGAAATTCACCTAAATCTGCATCTACCCAGAAAGCAAAGTAAAAATCAGTAAGCTGACTGGTTCCTTTATACTTAAGCTTAAAATCCCAAAAAGTGGAATTATTCAAATAGTCGTCGGTTTCAAAATTATAACCCATAGATTGAATTTCCATACCAATGATCTCTCCTCCTGTTTCTGTATGCTCATTACCTGCATCATTAAACACACGCCAAACATTATTGTCTCCTTTAGCCAAAGGATAATCACCATTTTCCGGATTGTAATCTCCATCTTTATCAGCATCAAAGAAAGGAGCTAAATCGTGATTCATATCCAAGCCTTGTTCTATCAGATTAGGATTATTACGAGCCGGCCAATTCAATATATTTTCTGAAGGATTTGTGAATCCATTATCAATGAATTCCTGAACTTCTTCTTTAGTAACTATATATACTTTATCGAATTGACAAATAGCTTCACCTGTTTCGTCTGAAATATTACCCGGAAAGAAATCTGTTCCTGTTTGTCTGTAAGTATTGGCAGCTAGTTTAAGTTGTCCCTGATCGTCTATTCCTCCCATCCATACAGAAGATGCGAAAATGGCGTTTATACCAGAACCTGCCGGAACTTCATAGGTAGCATCGGATAAATCCCAGAACATAGTACCTGAACTGCTAGTAATGGCTCTGACATTGTTTCCTCTTAATAAGTCAAAATTATTTGCTTCAGGACAATCTTGTGCATTAGCAAAAAAGACTGAAGATAACAGAGCAAATACATAAATGAATGTAAACTTTTTAATCATAATGGAATATTTAAATTTTAATTAAATTGATTCTAAATAAACAACCAGCAAAGAAAATAAAATTAAAATAAAAAAGCTAATTATTAAATAGAATCTAAAATTACAATTCTTTTAACACATAATCAACTGACATATATCAATCAATCAGCTTTTGTATTTTAGCTTACACTGTCGTAAAACCAAAGTTTGTCATTTCTTATATTCTTATTAAAAAGAAAAGACATGTTATTGTCAATAATTCTTTAGTGAAGCACAACAATCTTTTTATCAGCCAATAATTTTCGATCTTCATTGTAAAGTTTCAGAAAGTAAATTCCATTTGATAGCTTTTGAATATCGATCATACTGTTTGTTTGTGTATGTTTTGCAAAAAATACTTCCCCACCTTGTACATCATAAATTCCTATAAAATTATTATTGGTTAAAAGGCTTGTTTCTACAGTAATAAAATCGCTTGCTGGATTCGGTATAATATGCAATTCTGTTTTTTCAATATTTGAATTGGAAGCAATTACTTCTAATTCGTTTTCTACATTGGTGATATGATCCAACATATCATCGTGGTAAGTATCGATCCAGGCATGCATATCGGGACATGGATATTCAAAATTGTCCGATTCCCCCCATACAATACCCACTGTTATTTTATGTTTAGAACCAGGTTCGAGTGTAATTGGGCCATTCGCCATAAGAAATCTTCGATCGTGAGGCGTAAGACCTAGTCCACATTCTGACCAGGCATCGGGTTCATTTGGAGAATCGGGAAACATAAACCCTGAAGGCGCCCCATAATCGTATCCGCCCTCACAAACAGGTGTTCCATCTTTCCATTCCCCTTTCAGGTAAGCATAATAGTCCTCAGCATAATTAGGAGTTCCCCTTATACCATACTCTCCAAAATAATATAAAAATGATGATAGCCCCATTTCTTCATTATTTTCATTTTTTAAGCCTTCTACGAATGTTAAACTTAAAGCAGGTACGTCTTCACCATATCCATATACTCCTCCATCATCAAAATCATCACCATTATAAACAAAGCCTGTATTCTTCTCAGGATAACACCCAACAACGTCATCTGCATAATACCCAAGATCAACATCAACCCAAAAGCCAAAGTAAAAATCATGAAGCGTTTCACTACCTTTATAGTTTAATTCAAAATCCCAAAAGGTTGTATTATTCAAGTAATCATCACTTGTATAGTTATAGCCCAAAGATTGTATTTCCATGCCTATTCTACCACCACCTGATGCAGTATGATCTACCCAATCGTTAAATACACGCCAAACATTATTATCTCCCTTCACCAATGGATAATCACCGTCATACGGATTATAATTACCATCATTATTAGCATCGAAAAAGGGTGCCAGATCATGATCCATTTCTATTCCCAGATCGATCAACGCAGGATTGTTTCGTGCGGGCCAATTCACAATATTTCCAGAAGGATTATTATAGTCATTAGCTTTAAAATCCTCAATTTCTGATTTTGAAACTTTAAAAACCTTATCCAAGCCACAAACTCTATAAGGGTAATCCGAATTATCATTCTTTAAATATCCAGTAAAAAAGTCTTTACCAGATTGACGATAAGTTGTAGCTGCTAATTTTAAATACCCATTATCATCTATGCCTCCCATCCAAATTGATGATGCGTAAATGGCATGCTTACCAGAACCAGCAGGTACTTCATATTTACGATTTCCTAAATCCCAAAACATACATTCAGCACTACTCACAAGTGCATCTACATTATTTCCATCTAAATTATTAAAATAAAGAGCAGGTGAGCTGGCTTGAGCCCTCATTAAAAATGAAAATAACATCAACAGGAAGAAAATCGGTATAATTTTACAGTTCATAATGGAGTATTTAGTAAGAATGTATTTATTCATTTAAGCTTTCAATAATGAAAGTTATCTAATAAATACTTCCTCTAATATATTCTAAAAAACGTAATTTAAGAAATGTCATTGATCAAGCATTTACTATTTGTACTATCTTTTACCATTTCGACTTCATTAATGGCAGCACTACATGATTATTATGTAGGTGTAACTGAAATCCATTATAACAACTCAGCCAAGACTTTAGAAATTTCTGTTAAACTTTTTACAGACGATTTTGAAAAAGCCTTGTTAGAAAGAGGAGAAAGTGAAAGTTTATTTTTAGGAGAAAAGAATGAGAACCCAATCAGTGATGAAGTGATTGCTGCCTATTTTCTTGATAATTTTGAAATAGAAGTCAATGGTAAAACCGTTGAATGGACTTTCCTTGGCAAGGAGGCTGACATTGAGGCTTGCTGGAGTTTTTTAGAAGTAGAAGGCGTAAAAAAAGTGAAGTCGATCAAGGTAAAAAACAAGAGTTTAATGGATGTATTACCCCAACAAACCAATTTAGTTCATGTATATGCTAATGGGGACAAACAAAGTTCTTTATTCCTCAAGGGCAAAACAGAAAAGACCTTTAAATTTTAGAGTTTGGGAGTTATTGATCATAATGAAAAAAGAAACCGAATATATTAAAAAGAAGTTTACATGTGAGAAATACTGGCGCGAGCTGGAACATTCACCTATTGGTTATCATTGTAAAACGTGCAATCTCAATGTTGTTGATTTTACAACATATTCTACAAATGAGATAATTCAATATCTAAGTAATCGCCACAACTTAAAAACATGTGGCAAACTGGTTGATTCCCAGTTCGACGATGTGAATAGAATGCTTAGTAGAGAGCGTTTTATTGAAATTAATCCAAAAATAAAATCCCTTGCACTTGCTTCTATATTGACCTTAGGTTCATGTAAAACGAACTATCAAACGGTTAATCCGGTTCGAGAAGACAAAGTTTTAGCACTAACACTAATTGATGACAACATAAATCAAAACGACCTTGATTACCATTTAATTAAAGGGATAATAGTCAATGATGATAATCATCCTATAGCTGGTGCAACTCTTCAAATTGGAGATACTGGAATTGAAGTAAGAACTGATAGTGAGGGTAGATATTTTCAAGAAATACCAATCTCAGTTTCCGATACCATTAAATTAAAAACAGTCAGTCTTGAGACCAATAATATTTACGAAATAGAACTTTCAACAATTATTAACAAGGAAGTTAAATTAACCTTAGATGTGTCTCCAATGTGGATTGGTCAGGTGGTGATTGTTCCAAGGTACAAAAGGATTTGGAATAAAATTAAAAATGTGTTCAGATGATGTACAATCTTTAATAATAGGAAGGATGGTACCTTTCCTCTCAATCATCTTTATTTTCATTTACTAGCTGTTTGATAACTGGACTGAGGTTGAATCTCACACTACTATACATACATTTTTTTGTTTCTTTAGAAAAAAAATCTCCACTTTTCAGGTATCCGTTGGTCTGGAGACACAACGGAGGTAAGTAAATGTATGGTAGTATGGTTGAATCTTATTTTTTAACAATAAATAGCTGGCTTTCATAATCTTCACACGCTGCTTTATTCAGAAACTGCAGATTACCATTAAAAGCGGGTAAAGTATGATTTGTATAAGGTGCTGCTAGTATTGAACAATTATTTTTTACTGCAAGCTGATTTATTTCAGCTACTTTATATACATTCATTTCCATTTGAAAACCTTTTACCAAACCCATTACCGCTAGCTTTTGGCGAATTTTCAGCTTTTCTCTTAGTTTTTTCACCATTCCGATCTGACGAATATCTTTGGTTGGTACTTGAAATACAGCGAGCCCTCCTTTTTCTAATTTCTTAAAAAAGCCCTCTATGAACAACATACCTTGTTGTGGTGGAATATGTTGTAGTACAATACTCGAATAAATAAAAGAAATCGAATCATCTGCTACAAAATCCAGGTTCGGTTCAAGATTGTGTTGAAAGCTCAATTTATCTTTTAGGTCAGCGTTCAACTTGCTTGCTTGCTGAACCATTGTAGCAGCAACATCAACCCCTATCGTATGCTCGAATCTTTGAGCAATGAATCGTGAAAGTCTTCCGACACCACAACCAAAATCCAATGCCTGATCAAATTGCTTAGGCAGATAATGATGCTTTTCAAGATAGGCAAAAATGGTATTGATCTCTTTCGCACCAGCATTAAAAAAAGCTTCTATATCCCAGTTTCCTCCAGCTTTTTCATCATCGGTAAGAATTGACCACAAGGCATCTTCCTGCGCTAAGCCTTCCCAGGTTCTGGCGTTTATTTTATAATTGAAACTCATAAAAAAATTAATTAAAAGACCTTCTGCTTTCTTTAATTAGGCTGAACATTGATATTCGTATTCTCATCAAATAAGTCTTTGTATATTTTTACTAAAGGAATTTCAATATTAAGGGATTGTATCTTAAGTATTGTATCCAAACCATCAAAATGATTGACTATCCAAAGATCGTTTTCATGTTTCACAAAAGTTTCGATTAAAGCTTGTTTCTGATTGACAAGTACATATTCTTTGAACGTTGGAATTTTTTTATACTTTCTGAATTTCCCAACCCTATCATAACTCGTGGTTGAATCTGACAACACTTCAATTATAACAACTGCGTTTGTAATACCATTTTTATCAAATTCACTCATGATTACTTCACCGCAAGTAACAAACATATCGGGATGAAGTATGGTATTTATTTCATCAACGGCGAGGTGCGCATCACTTCCAAAAGGTTCACAGGCAGTTCCTTCTAATTGTTGTGAAAAATTGTAGATCAAATTTCGACACAATCTAGCATGGGAAATCGTTCCTCCTGCCATAAACCAGATTTCACCGTTATAAAACTCCAGTCGATTAACAGGCTCTCCATCAACCATTAAACCTCCAGTATTTATCTGTTCTTGAAACCTGTAAAAGTCTTCAATCTGATAATTGGATCTATTACTGAATAACTTCAATGCTCCCATCTCCTAAATTTACGCTACAAAGTTCAGACTTATAAAGGCAAAGATCAAAAATCACCGCCACCGCCATCGAAGCCACCAGAACGATTTCCACCTCTGCGTTTCTGCTGATTCAAACGGTAAGAAAAGGTAAGTGTTGTAACACGACTACGCCACTGCATTTCTCCTCGACTAAAAAAGTCTGGTTCATCTACTTCGTAATTACGTATTCTTGAGTTTAAAAGATCACGTACACTCAAAGTTATTGTTGCTTTTTTCTTCAAAAGATCTTTACTGAACCCTAAGTCTATAGAGTAAATTGCTTCTCTCGAACCCTGAACTGTTTTTTGTGGTGAACGGAAATTTGCTCTTATTTGAAAGTCAACATCTCCCCAAACAGTTTTTTTAGACATTAATCGGGCAGTCCAGGCATTGTTTTTAACACTCACCTCTGTTCTTGGAATTTCCGGATTATAAGCATTGGTCCCTAACATTTCATTATTGAAAAAATTGAATTCAGCATTTAATCGCCACCAGTCGAATGGACTTGCATTAATATTGAATTCCAAACCAAATCGTTTCCGCCAATCGAAATTATACGATGTAGTAACTGCCAGATTACTGGTCTGATCGAGAATACGCAGCCTGCTCATTACATCGGTACTATATTGATAATAAACTGAAGAACTTAATGAGGCTTTTTTCCAACGTTTAATATGTCCTAACTCAAGAGAGTGTGTATATTCAGGATTCAGATTCGGATTTCCTGAGAAGAAGCTTCTATCATCGTTAAAAGTAAAGAATGGGTTCAGATTCCAGAAACGTGGTCGCTGGATTCTTCTGCTATAACTCAATTGAATTGAATTTTGCCCACCAAGGTCATAATTCAAAAAGGCACTTGGGAAGAAATTCAAATATGTCGTATCTCTCCGTTCATTGGTAACTCTTAGTTCAGTGGCGATATCGGTAAGCTCGGCACGTAGCCCCATTTGATAAGAGAAATTACCAAATTTTTGCCCGTAAGTTCCGTAAGCTGCATGTATGTTTTCCTGATAATCGAAAACGTTTGAAAGTTGCCATGCAGAATCGCCTACTAGAACATAATTTACCCACTCGTTATCGATTTGCTGTTCAACGGTATAATCATTACTGACGTTTCTGAATGAAGAACGCCAACCTGCTTCGATCTTCCCTTCATTTTTGATCGGATGTTCGTAATCTGTTTGTAAGATCCAGGTTCCGTAAGCTTCATCGTTTGCTGATCGCTGATATAAGGGCGTAATGGGCAATAAAGTTGCTCTTTCTATATCTGAGTAATAAACTTCCGAAAGATCAGAAGATTCAATTTCTCTACGTTTCTGGTAACGAACATCGGCGGTCAATACCTGTTTTTCCTTTTTAAATTGCTTCTTATATAATAATGAATATTCCAAATTCCGTTCGTCTTCCAATTCATCATCTATACGTTCTTCACTTTGAAGAAAACCAGCCGAATCGAAGGTATTTAGAAAATCGTCATAAATATTTATACCTGTCTTTTCTTCATCTGCTTTTCGGAACAAAAAAGCTGCGGTTAATGTATTGCTATCATTCAAAAAGTAATCTGCACCAAATCGAATACTGTTTGAAATACTGGTTTGGTCTATATCTCTGTTCAATTCATAAATAGAAGTTTGCTCTCCATAGGTTTCTCTGTATTCATAACCTCTTCCGGGATTGGTATCGTAGTTGATCCCATAATTTACAAAGAAATTGAATTTCTTCTGACGGTAATTCATATTGACTCCAAGTCCTACCAATGTAGGATATCCTACTGTTAGATCAAAAGAACCATTTAAGCCTTTCTTTTTATCTTTCTTCAAAACAATATTCAGAATACCTGCCATACCTTCTGCTTCATATTTTGCTGAAGGATTCGTAACCACTTCAATCGATTCGATCATATTAGCAGGAATTTGTCGCAATCCTCCGGTTAATCCCGAAGGGCGGCCATCGATCAGAATACGCACATTTTCACTACCTCTTAAAGCGACATTCCCTTCAATATCGACTGTAACAGACGGAACATTATTCAGAATATCTTCGGCAGTTCCGCCTTTATTTGCTAAATCTTTTCCGACGTTAAACACTTTTTTATCAAGTGTAAAAACTACGTTGCTTTTTTCTGCTCTTACTTCTACTTCATTCAACATTTCTGAATCGGGTTGCATCGTAATCGTTCCTGCGTCGTAGCTCATGCTTTCTCTGCCCATTCTAATACCTTTCAGGAATTGGGTTTGGTAAGAAATAAATTCTACTTTCGCCCAGAATCGCCCTGGTCTTGTTTCGATCATAAACTTTCCATCAAGATCAGTAATTCCGCCACTTACCAAAGAACTATCTCTCATAGAATACAAGGCAATAGTTGCATACTCTAATGGTTCATTACTTTCAGCATCGACGATTTGCCCAAAAAATTTGGCTTTTGGCATATCACCACTCCAATTTCCTCCACCCCGACCACCATTAGGTTGTGCAAAAGTGCTGATCGTTAGTGAAAAAATACCGGAAAATATTAAAAATCGGAAAAGATTGCTCATTCAGAAGTAATTAATTAATGCTACAAAGTTCGTTATAACAAGATTTACAGATGTAAGTTTCTAAAAAATTAATTTTTTTAATTAAAATTCCTAAAAATTCCAGCAAATTAAAACACAACAAAAAACATATATAAAGCAATGAATATCAACCAAATAAAACAAAATACAATATTAAAAAAACACAGACATCCGTACAAAATAAAAAAAACAATAAAATGTTTTTTAAATAGAGTGACCTTTATTATATTGTTACTTCTAACTAAATGGGTAGAGTCTTTTCATGGTCGGAGCCTCTCAGCGTAAGTTGAGGGGTTCTTTTTTTGCCCCAACCCTACTGTTTTATAGGCTTCTTACACCATCTTCAGCATTTGTTATATAAAAATCGGGATACATTCTATAACGTTCAAAATAGACTTCAGCTATCTTTTCCTGAAATGAATTGACAGCATCTTTTTTTACCAATGCAATACAACAACCTCCAAAGCCTGCTCCGGTTAATCGAGCACCTAAACAAATATCCTGTTCAATAGAAGTATTCACCAATAAGTTTAGACCTTCGCTTGATACCTCATAATCTTTATCGAGTGAAATATGAGAAGCGGTCAATAATTTTCCAAGCAATGGAATATTACCCTGCTTTAATGCCTCAACACTTTGCAGCACACGTTGTTGTTCGCTTATTACATGTTTGGCTCGTTTGTAGATCACCTCATCTTTCAAAAATTCAAGATCGCTTATTTGAGCAGCACATAAATTTTCGACAGCTTGTTGTTCTTGAATAATAGCCAGTGCTTGTTCACATTGCGCTCTGCGAATATTATAAGCTGAACCTGCCAACTCCCTTGGCTGTTTGCTATTCATCAACACCAAACAATATTCGCCTAATTCAAAAGGAATCTGCTGACAATCGAGTGTATCACAATCGAGACACATCGCTTTACCTTTTTGACCATTCGCCACCGCAAATTGATCCATTATTCCACAGTTTACGCCAACAAATTCATTTTCTACTCTTTGGCAAAACAAAGCAAGTTCTGTAAGGTCAATATTATTTTTTTGTTTGTATTGCAGTAAATAGGCGATCAATACTTCCAATGCAGCTGAGCTTGACAAGCCAGAACCCAAAGGCAAATTAGATGATATTTCTATATTACAACCATCAATGGCTTTATTTTCTCTTTGCAGGTAATGAATAACTCCTAAAACATAGTCCGTCCATTCATTATTTTTTTGTGCGGTTTCTTTCGTTTTTGCCAAATTGAAAGTGGCTGTGCCTGCTATCTGTTTTGAACTTATTTCTATGATGTTATCTGTTCTGAATTGTACCTCAGCCTTTATTCCCTGAGCAATGGCAATGGGCATTACCAAGCCACCATTATAATCGATATGTTCGCCAATTATATTAACTCTGCCGGGAGAAAAGAATTGAATTGTTTCCATCTTAGTCATTCTAAATTCAGCACAAAACAACAAAATAACGAACTAAGTCTTAATTTTACCACTGTTTGAAATTGAAATTACAAAACAAACAGCGCAGTATTATGCCTAAGAAGAATAAAAAAGATGGAAAACCTAAAGTTCATGAGGAGCTTGAAGGGTTCGAGCTCAAGATCAATGAATTCGGTCAGATCGTTTCAAATATGGATCCCGATGAAATGAATAAATTCCTGAATAAACACGTTGATGATAAAAAGCTGAGAGACCGCGATGACCTTGAGGAAGAAAAGTTGGAGGAAGAAGAGGAAGTTGAAATTGACGATTCAGAATTACCCAATTTCGATGGTATAGAACAAATGTTAGATAAGGAAGACGATGAGTAATAAAAGGAGTCGCCCGATTCGGGTATTGGTTGCCAAAGTAGGACTGGATGGGCACGACCGTGGCGCAAAGATCATTGCATCGGTATTGCGTGATGCCGGTATGGAGGTTATTTATACAGGCTTGCGACAAACGCCACAAATGGTGGTTAATGCTGCTTTGCAGGAAGATGTAGATGCTATTGGTATCAGCATTCTTTCCGGGGCACACATGACCGTTTTCCCGAAGGTAATTCAGTTAATGAAAGACAATAATATGGATGATGTGCTTTTAACCGGCGGTGGCATTATTCCGGAACAAGATGCTGAGGTCTTGAATGAAATGGGTGTAGGCACGCTTTTTCCACCTGGCACGCCCACCGATACCATTACCGATTATATTACTAACTGGGTAGAGACCAACAGAGATTTTTAAAGGTTCGGGCAATCATGCTGAACTTGTTTCAGCATCTCCCCCATAGTTCGGCTGCGCTCACTGTAAATCGACTACGCTCACTGTGAATCGGCTACACTTGCTATTGTTCGATGGTACATTAGTGTATATCGCTTTCCTTTAAGGTATAAGACAACTGTGTTAGGGTTGGGAGATTTCGGCATGCGCCAAAATGACGTGGTATGATAGGTTTATGCAATGTTGAGAAGATAATGTTCTCTTGATCGCAAGCCCGGTTGTTCGCAAGCCCGGAATGATAACTATAGTAACGGGCAGTCATGCTGAACTTGTTTCAGCATCTCCCCCATAGTTCGACTACGCTCACTATAAATCGACTACGCTCACTATAAATCGACTACGCTCACTATAAATCGACTACGCTCACTACGAATCGACTACGCTCACTTTAAATCGGCTGTTCTTGCTATTGTTCGTTGGCACATTAGTGTATGTCGCTTTCCTTTTAGGTATAAGACAACTGTGTTAGGGTTGGGAGATTTCGGCATGCGCCAAAATGACTTAAAGTGAAAGCCTTTGACAACCTCACCTCATTATAGTACCCAAAATCGTCAGCCCAAGAATTAAGGTGCAGCTATCACATTCGGATAGGTATCCAGCGCATCATAAATGACATCTTGTATGCGGGTACGAATATCGCTTTTCACCAATTTCCAATTATCCATAGTTGGATAGGTTCTATTCGATAAGAAAATATAGATCAGATCATTTTCAGGATCTGCCCACATACAAGTCCCTGTAAAACCAGTATGCCCAAAAGTTGATTTAGGTGTTTTTTCACCACACGGGCTTGGTCCAGGATCGATCGCTGGTTTATCGAAGCCTAAACCTCTGCGATTCCCCGTGCTATATTGCGAAGCAAAAACCCTGATCGTATTGGAATTGAAAAAACGCTTTCCACCATAAGTACCATCGTTCAGGAACATTTCAGCCAATTTTGCCAGATCATTAGCATTAGTGAATATTCCGGCATGCCCGGCAACACCACCACGCATAGCAGCAGCCATATCATGTACATAGCCCTGTAAAGTCTGGTTTCTGAAATAAGTGTCATCTTCAGAAGGAACGATCATACTTTTATCGAAACGACTAAGCGGATTATAGGTTGTATTATTCATACCTATGGGTTGATAAAACTCTTTCTGCACATAGGTATCGTAAGGCGTTTGGTGAAAATCTTCAAGTAGATCGCACATTATTATAAAACCCAGATCGCTGTATTTATAACCGGGTTTAGTACGTAAATCTGATTTCAGGATATCGTCGATGATCATTTCGCTGCCCTGCAAACTAATACATTTCCCATCGGCAACCAGACAGTGGTTTGCTGTTAAATCGGTCGAATAGGTATTATCGTATTTTTCATCCTGATAAAAAGCGATCCAATTTTGTAAACGCGCCTGATGCGATAAAATATCTCCCATTTGCAAATGAGCTTTATTGGTATTTTGGGCTTTATTGTAAATCGCTGATAACTTGGTTTGCGGATTCATTACCCCACGATCGTACAACTGCATCATTCCGGGTAAAGTAGCTGCTACTTTCGTTATTGATGCTACATCGTAAAGGTCATTATTACTTACTTGTCGTTTTTTATTAAAGGTATGATAGCCGAATGCTTGTTCGTGAATTACCGTTCCATTTTTAGCGATCAATAACTGTCCACCAGGTGCCATTTTATCTTTCAAAACTTCATCGATTATTGGTTGTATGCCGGCAATTAAAATTTCTGAATCAATGCCAACTTCTTCGGGAACACCATATTTAAGTCGGTCAATTTCATTCGTGCTTTCTCCCAATCCGAATCTAAAATTTTCCGATGCGGTAACGGGTAACTTCCCTTTAAATGCTAAAGCTCCGAAAACCATTTGAGCCGCTAATTCCTGTGTAGTGCTATTTTCTTCATAAGCAACAACCGTCGTTTTTATTTCATTGAAATATTTAAGGCTGTAAGGTGTTCCAAAAACTACCAGACTCATAGGCGATAGTTCTTGAACCATTTCCACGAAGTTACTTACCTTATCGTTCAGGTAATAATTTTTACTAGCGTAACGACTCATTCCATGTACGCTCACAAATACATGATCGAATCCGGCTAATTGTTGTAAAATCCTGTCTTGTTCGGCTTCGCTTGCATCTTTATTTATATGGAAATTAACCACACGTGCATATTTCGTTAACTGCTGCTGGTAATTGCTTGTTCTACGCTTTCCACCAATAGAAATACTGGCAAATCTTTTGGGGTTTCCCAACTCATCTGTAAGATTCAATACCGGTAAAAGAAAGTCTTCGTTTCGTGCCAAGGTAATTGCATTTTCGTAAAGCTTACGATTCAATACTTTCGCACTTTTAGGGTTCAGATCATTGGTCAGATTCGTCAGATCGATCGGTTGATAATTTGACAAACCTGCTTCATACTTTGCTTTCAGTATTTTTCTTACACGCTTTTCAACTTCGTACTCGCTAAGTGTTCCATTCTGAATTGCCTGCTTGATCTTTTTCACAGCCACCGGAACATTTTCGGGAAATAACAGTACATCATTACCCGCCATTAAGGCTTTCAGATCTACATCACCGGGAGCGAAGTAATCAGCTACGCCTTTCATGTTCAAAGCATCGGTCATAACCAAGCCCTGATAGCCCATCTGACCACGTAACCAACTCTCTATCATAGGTTTAGATAAAGAAGCCGGTGTTGCAGGCGACTCTGGGTTTTTAGGACTTATTCGGCTGCTATCGAGTGCAGGAACTGCTAAATGTGCCGACATCATACTAGCAACTCCAGCATTTGCCAATTCCCGAAACGGGTACATTTCTATATCTTGTAAACGGTATTGGTCGTGTGCAATAGTCGGTAAGGTATAATGCGAATCTTTATCGGTATCTCCATGTCCGGGAAAGTGTTTCGCACAAGCCAAAACCCCTTCTGTTTTCATACCGCGCATATACTCAATTGCTTTCTGTGCAACATTGAATTTATCTTCTCCGAAAGAACGGTCATTGATAACCGGATTATTAGGATTGTTGTTTACATCCACAACCGGTGCAAGATTCATGTGTATGCCCAAACGCTTACAATGGCGCCCGACTTCTCTTCCCATTTCATAAACAAGTGAATTATCCTGAATTGCGCCTAGTATTAATTGTCTTGGAAAACGAACTGTACTATCCAGACGCATATCCAAGCCCCACTCCCCATCTATAGAAATCAGTAGAGGTACTTTCGCTAAAGATTGATAACGATTGGTTTGTTTTGCCTGTTTGTATGGAGTTCCCTTAAAGAAGATCAATCCTCCGATGTGTTGTTCTTTGATCAATCGTTCGATCGATTGTTGATGAGCAGCATCTTTATTGGAGTAGGCTGCCACCATAAATAGCTGTCCGATCTTTTCGTCGAGTGTCATTTCCGTCAGTTGCCTGTCTATCCAGTATTCTTCGGCTGTTTGGGCAACAATTTGCTGAAAAGCAATAAAGCTAAATAAGCAAAGGAGTATATGACGTATGTTCATTTTTTCTAGTTTTGAGCTTCTTATTTCGGGTAGAAAGTTTCGGGATCGGGTATAAACAAAATTAATCCAAAAACTTCTTCTTTATAAAGAATCGATTCGTATCGATCAATATTTTAACTGCATTACCTCGTTGAGATTGTGCCAAGTTACGACAAACCACTAAAGGTTGAGCAGGACTTAATATTTTAGGAATAAAATGTGGATAAATCGTTTAAATTGCAGGCTTTATTTTGTGTGCGTGAATTTTTAAGTTTCTGAATGGTTAAAGAATTTACAAATATGATTTTGAAATAAGTTTATTGGTTTAATATTTTATCCTATGGCTGGTATTTACCTACACATTCCTTTTTGCAGAAAAGCCTGTACTTACTGTAATTTCCATTTTTCGACTTCTATGAAAACGAAGGAGAGAGTCCTTGCATCTATTTCCAAAGAAATTGAACTTCAAAAAGGTTATTTAGAAGGTGCTACGGTTAGCAGTATCTATTTTGGTGGTGGAACACCAAGTGTACTTAGTACAAATGAGATCAATGATATAATTCAGCAGATAAAACGGTTTCATAAAGTAAAAACCGATGCTGAAATCACCCTGGAAGCCAACCCTGATGACCTGGATCAAGCATATCTCAAAACTTTAAAACAAGATACAAGTATTAATCGTTTGAGTATCGGTATTCAATCATTTGCCGAAGCAGATCTACGTTTAATGAATCGGAGTCATAGTGCAAAACAAGCACTTAGTTGCTTACAAAATGCCAAAGCTATTGGTTTTGACAATATAAGTATTGACCTTATCTACGGAACACCCGGTTTGAGTACGAATGTCTGGAAAGAAAATCTGAATACGATCTTTGAGTTGAACATTCCACATATTTCCTGTTATGCCTTAACTGTTGAAGAAAATACAGCGCTTGCTTATAAAATCTCTAATAATGAAATACCTGAATTAGAAGACAGCCACACAGAAAAACATTTCAATCTATTAACGGCAGCGATGTTACAACATGGCTATGAACATTATGAAATTTCGAATTTTGCGCTTCCGGGTATGTATGCAAAACACAACACAGCTTACTGGAAAAATAGAATTTATCTAGGTTTAGGTCCTTCTGCCCATTCTTTTAATAATTTTTCTCGGCAGTGGAATATTGCCAATAATGTAAAATATGTGAAAGCCATTGAGGGCGGCAAAGTGCCTTACACACAAGAGTTTTTGTCTGAAACAGACCGATTTAACGAGGCTATAATGACGGGTCTAAGAACGATGTGGGGAATTGACTTAGCAGAACTTGGCAACAAATTTGATGAAAAATTTCGTCTTCATTTGCAAACCGAAGCTCGTTTGTTAATACAAAAAGGGCATTTGGAAAAGAAGGACGGGAGTTTACGAATTACCACTGAGGCAAAAATTTTAGCCGATTCTGTAATGTCGCAACTTTTTTATTGTGAATGACGTAAAACGTACTGTTATATAAAAAATGAAATCCGAGGTCCGACCTCCTTTCGGAATAGAATGATCAGCTTGGCGCAAATTAACGTCGGATCCTTCGGATTATCATTAACACTTTCTCTCTTTGGTTTTATTCGGAGCCTGTGTTTAATATTCACATGCTCGTTTTAAATTGAATATCCGCAGGCTTCGACTAAAACC
>JAHDFD010000001.1:81331-301852 GCA_020628375.1 Chitinophagales bacterium
TCCACGAAAATGACCGAAGCCCTTATGCGGAATATTCACACGCTCTCTTTTATTTTATTCCAAGCAAATCGCTTAGTTCTTTCTGGTTTTTTAAGTTGGAATATCCGCAGGCTTCGATATAAAACCTCCACGAAAATGACCGAAGCCCTTATGCGGAATATTCACACGCTCTCTTTTATTTCAAATAACAGGCGATAAAGATAGGATTGATTTTTATTTTAATGAACATCCGCAGGCTCCGACATAAAACCTCCACGAAAAATGACCGAAGCCCTTATGCGGAATATTCACACGCTCTCTTTTAAAATTTAGTATTGGTTTTTACACTTAATACCTGTCCTAATTTTATGGTATTATTGTATAAACCATTCAGCTGTTTGATCTCTTCAACTGTTGTATTGTTTCGCTTCGAAATATTATACAAAGTATCTCCTTTTACAACCGTGTGTTTTATCATTTGACTTGCAGGATAACTTGTTGCTGTGTAGTTAGAATAAGTCGTACCTGAAGATGCAGTAGCTGCAGTTGTAGTTGCCGGACTTGTAGTAGTAATTACTTTTCTGGTTGTTGTTATAGCAGGCTCCGTATAATAGTTACTAGTAGCTTCTGTTGAACCACTATAAGTGTAATTATTACTATTACCTACATAAGTTGTACTACCAGAATCTGCTGTTGTTGTTCCACTACTATAATAGCTTGTACTTGGTTTACTTACCACTACATTACTTCCTCCACCAACATTACCATTATTATTTCTTGTATAAGTAGTTGTAACTTCAGGTTCAGATTCTTTATCCTTTCCGGTAACCATTTCCTTAACATTATTCACTACTGTTTTCACTTTTTCTTTTACAGGAGTGTAACTACTATACCCTTCCTCTTCAGATGCAACATTTTTTGTTTCATCATTGAAATAATTGATCGAGTTTCTATTTTCAGTCTTCGTATTTGACGATGAACTCGCATAATAATCTCTGCTAGTAGTAGAAGGATTCGCTGTTTTAGTCGTTTCACGTACAGGCTCTTCAGTAATTACCACTTTCTGAACATCTGTTTCAGTGTGTGAAGCCACCATTTGCCCTTCTTCATAGAAATAATCTTCATTAAACGTTGGAATACTTCCCGCCTTACCTCTCAAATAAATAACTTGTCCAGGATTAGGTTCTGTTCCTTCTCTCATATTATTACGCTTGTACAACTTGCTCAGTTTTATTCCATAATACTGAGAGATTTCTTCCATTGTTTCTCCACTTGCAGCTGTATGCGAAATCATATTTTTAGCACTTTTATTACGCATTGGCTGAAGGTATATTTTTGTGTTAGAAGGAATTACTTCATTTGGCTGTACATTATTATATAAGCATACTTTATCTGAATTAATACCGTATAACATTTCTACTTGTCTAGGCGTTACCGGTGATTCTAAGATAATTGTCTTAATTCCATTATAATAAAGTGGTTCTGTAGCGACCAATCTACCCGATGCTTTCCTTACAGATTCAGAAGCACGGTTTACTGCAGTTGCTGCCTGTAAAACTTCTTCTGTTTTAAATTGTCGTGAACTTTCTACAGGTGAAACACCATTTGTATTCGTTACCAGAACAACTTCTCTGTTCATATTGGCCTGATCGAGCTTATATAAACCATGTCGTTCTATAATTTCAATAAGCATACGAGCATAGTTCGGATTCGTAGCATAACCTGCTTCCTGTAATCCTTTTGCCCAAGATTTGTAATCCGTAATAGCAATATTGAATAGTGCAGCATATCGGGGTTTCTCTAAAAACTGAGAATGATCGATATATGACTCGTAAGAATTTCTATACTTACGGAAACATTCATTTGCTTCGTCATCATCAGCATAAACGGTAAGACCTGCCCAGCTTGAGCCACACTTAATCCCAAAATGATTGTTGGCTTCAATTGCTAAAACACTATTTCCGTAACTCGATTCAAGAATAGCTTGTGCCAGTTTAATGCTTGCCGGAATACCAACATTCTGCATTTCTTCAATGGCAATATGCTTGTAACGATCTACGTAACTATCGACTGTTGCAAAACCAGAACTATTCTCTACTTCTGCATTATTATCGATCGCAAAGGCACTTTGCGCAAACAGCAATAACACTGCGAGCATTACTACAACTCCGTTTACTGCTTTCAGGTAATATGGATTTCGATTTTTCATCTCTTGAGCGTTTTAAGTTAGCATTAATTTCTCTCTACAAACGCTTCAATCAACCAGCGTGCCAAAAAATTAAAACCTAAAGAAATTTATTTAAAACTACACTCCTAAATCATTTAAAATCAACAACTTAAGCAAATAAAAATGTAGAAAAAAAATACTCCAACAAAGAAGCTATGGTATATTTAATAAGTGTACACTAAAAACAAATAATTAAAAATATTGATATAAAACGACTCCACTTTTTAAAATATTGCTAAGCACAATTTGTAATATTTAGTAGAAAAAAAGCTAATTTTGACCTCTTAATATGAACATCCTTCTTCGCTCAGTTAAGATTATTGATCCAAACTCCCCTTTTAATGGTCGTAAAGTTGATTTACATATTGTAGATGGCAAAATAAAAGCTATCGACAAAGTATTACCTAAAAAAAGGAATGCTCAGATCATAGAAAAAAAAGGCTTGCACATTTCGCCTGCCTGGTTCGACCCAAGTGTTGATTTTTGCGATCCTGGTGCTGAATATAAAGAAGATATTGAAAGTGGCTTGAAAGCGGCTTGTGCAGGTGGATTTACTGCTGTCGGAATTTTACCGAATACGCCTAAAACGATCGATAACAAAACCATTATTGATTATCTGAATTATAAAGCACTTGCTCAGAACAGCCTTTGTGATATTTATCCAATAGGTGCTAATACCCAACAACTCGACAATGTTCATCTATCTGAAATGTATGAAATGAACAGAGCCGGGGCAATTGCTTTTTCCGGTGGTTACAAACCAATTCAGCAAACCGGAACAATGTTGCGCAGCCTCCAATATGTACTTCCTTTCGATGGTATTATTATGAATTTACCCGACGACAGGCAAGTAGTGTTTAATGCTCAAATGAATGAGGGTGTTACAAGTACTCAAATGGGCACAAAAGGGAAACCCAACCTGGCGGAATTATTAATGGTTCAGCGTGATATTGAATTGGTAAAATATACACAGTCCCGACTACACTTTATTCAGGTTTCGACTGCCGAAGCTGTTGAAGCAATCAGAAAAGCCAAGGCTGAGAAAATAAAGGTAAGTGCCTCGGTAAGTCCATGGCATTTGGCTTATACCGATGAAAAACTGATAGACTTTAATACCAATTGGAAAATAAATCCACCTTTAAGAACCAACAAAGATCGGTTAGCACTTATCGAAGGGCTTAAAGATGGAACCATTGATTTTGTAACAAGTCTGCACCGACCTCAGGATGAGGATTGTAAGAAATTAGAATTTGACAAAGCTGATTTTGGTGTTATTGGTTTACAAACCGTTTTCCCGATATTAAATGAGTTGGGCTTCAAAATGAAAAATATAGTTGAGTGGTTATCTCTGAATCCCAGAAAGATACTAGGCCTTACGATTCCATGTATTGAACAAAATGCAGCTGCCAACTTTACGCTTTTTCTACCAAAAGAAAAATTCATACTTACTGAAGAAACAATTCTATCGAAGTCAAAAAATACGCCTTTGTTAAATAAAGAACTAAGCGGAAAGGTGTTTGGTGTAATTAATAAAGGTAGAATTACGTTAAATGAATAAGAACTTGTTAAACGTATGTTTTAAGACCCCGTTAAACACACTCTTAATGTTAAATACTGAAATTTAATTATGAATAAATATTTTCTACTGTTTGTATGTTGCCTGTGTCTGTTAAGCGCCTGTAGCAAAGACGATAATAGTCCCGATCCAGAAGAAATAGTTGATATTAATAGCTTCCCGCTGACTTTAGAACTTGTTGGATTTGTCAATGCTGATATTAATACTTACGTATTTGATGAAGAAAATGGTACTTATTCAGAAATACCTTCAAATGATCTGGAATTCAATAACGATGCTTATTTCGATGATAAATCTTACTTTGTAGATCAAATTGTTTTTAATACTGCCGATAATGCAAGTTTATCATTGTCTAACTTACCAGCTAACGATAGCTTCAATCAAAACCTTAGTGATTGTGATGTAACTTATGTAAGTGATAGTATTTATTTCGATATAACAACAAATAATTCCTTTTTCGATGACAATCTGGATGTGGTAATGACAGGTGCTGATCGTTCTGAATTAAAACACACTTTCTATCAGATAAAATATAAAGATGTTATTTTAGATACACTATTGGAGTCGAACGCTACCTTTATGAATTATGATGTATATATTCAACCACTCCTCGATGATATAGATGCAGGAGATACCATGTCGATACAAAGTTATCAGTTAGTATATCGTCCTTAGAGTATGTTTAAATTTCTATCAAATGAAAACCAATATTTTATGAACCTGATTTTTCTTATTCAGAACCACAAACTATTGATTTTTAATTTAAATAATTTTTAAACATACTCTTAATCCTATAATGACAATATGAAAAAGCTACTTTTCATCTTTTGTTTTTTATGTGCTTGCGCTATCGTTGAAGCACAACAGCTTGGTAGCTGGCGCTATTACCTTCCTGCCAACTCTGTTATGTCGGTAGCAGTGGATGATGATGCAACGGTTTACTGTGGCACACGCCGGTCTTATTTATTTTCATTTGACAATCGAGATCGTTCTATCGATAATTATTATAAAGAAGACGGACTGGCTCAGGCAGAAGTTGAACGCTTAGCCTGGAATAATGATTATCAGTTATTGGTAATTGCTTATCAAAATGCCGATATTGATCTTTGGTTTGAAGACGAGCAAGTTTATTTACCTTCCATACGACAAGCAAGTTTTCAGGGAAGTAAAACCATTCAACACATTTCTTTTCGCGAAAACCTGATGTACATTTCCTGTGCCTTTGGTATAGTCGTTTATGACCTTGATAAATTAGAAGTAAAAGATACTTATTTTTTGGGTGAAGACAGTTCGCCGCTTTCTATAAATGCCAGTGTAATTTTTGATGATAAGATCTTTGCAGCACACGATAATGGCTTACTGACTGCAGACTCAAACAATCCTAATCTTGCGAATGTAGCAAATTGGTCAGAAGCAAGCACTTTTGGTGCACCTGAAACAAGTTGTAACCATCTGTTCAGTATTGATAATAGCTGCTATGCTGCTTTTGGAAATGAACTTTATGCCTACACTGTTTATGGTTGGAATCTGATCTATCAGGCTTCAGACAATTATATTATTGATTATATAGCTTCAAACGGAAATGAACTGGCTTTGGTGGAAAAGGAAGTAAACGAAGCTGGTGCAACAATTGACAAGGCACAAATTGCCTTTCTAACAATGGATGGAGATTTTCAGGAGATTTTAAATACGGGTGATATTCGTCGTCCGGTAGAATTAAAGGCTGATGCTTCCGGTAACTATTGGTTGGCAGATGAATGGAATGCCTTACTGAAAATTTCTGACAGAGAAGCTAAAGAATGGATACGCCCCAATGGTCCGAAAAGCAGTAATGCACACGGTATGACCTTTCAGGATAATACATTGTGGGTAGCTGCAGGTGGTGTAGGACCCAATGGAAATATTTATTTGGGCAGGCAAGCAGCAATGTATAAGTACGAGACTGGAAAATGGAACAGCTACGATCAGTATAATGAACCTTTATTAGAAGGTATAATTGACATTTTGGATATTGCTCCTGATCCAGTTTCAGGTAGCACCTGGGTTTCTTCTTATAGAAATGGTTTACTGGAATTTTCGGATGGGCATTTCATACAGAAATTCGATAAAGAAAATAGTTCACTTCAGGCAGCTTTTGGTGATCCTGAAAGTTCAAGAGTACGTGGTATTGCTTTAGATAACAAACAGAACCTTTGGATGTGCAATCATACTTCTCCTGAGCCAATTGTAGTAAAAACGTCCGATGGTATTTGGCGTTCTTTCGGTGGCAACTTGGCAACTAACGATCTACACGATGTGCTTATCGACCTTCAGGGAAATAAATGGTTTGCAACGATTACCGATGGAATTGTAGTTTATAATAGTGGTGAAGACTTGTTAAGCACTAGTGATGACCAATATGTTCAGTACACTAAAAACAATACAGAATTAGAGAATGACCGGATCAATGCAATGGCAATCGATCGTGAGGGGCAAATTTGGATCGGCACAAAGGAAGGTGTGTACGTGGTTTATTGTCCTTATGCCACTTTCGATGGCGGTTGTCCTCCTTCAAGACCTACGATAGAAAACCCGGAAACCGGAGAATTAGGATATGTGCTTTGGTTCGACTTTGTACGCTGTATTGCCATAGATGCTGCTAATAGAAAGTGGATCGGAACGACATCGGGCTTATGGGTATTTGATGCTGATGTACGTGAAGCTGTTCATAATTTTACGACAGATAACAGCCCACTTCCCGATAATGATATTCTTTCTTTAACAATGAACCATGAAACGGGTGAGGTTTTTATAGGAACTGCAAAAGGTATAGTTTCTTATCAGAATGAAGCCATTGAAGGTGGCTTTACACAAAACGAAGATGCTGTATTGGTTTATCCGAATCCTGTTCGTCCGGGATATGAAGGCGATATAGCAATAAAAGGATTGGTTGAAAATGCAATAGTAAAGATTACTGATATTAGCGGCAGTTTGGTTCATGAAACACAGGCATTGGGTGGTCAGGCGATCTGGAATGGTTATTTACTGAATGGCAGACGTGCAGCCAGTGGTGTTTACTTTATTTATAGCACCGATGATCTGGGACAGGAAAAATACGCCGGGAAGTTTGTGATCGTGAATTAAGAGTTTGTTTAAATTTCTAAGTTTAGATTATTGTTATTAATTAACCCAAGCCGTCAACAGTCAACAAAAGCACTAAAATTAGCTTTCAAAGGTAATGATTCGTAGTCTTTAACATTGATATTATGCATCACAACTTGAATTTATTAATAGCTCAGTGATTACTTTCTCCAACTCATCTCCTCCTAATTCAATACCTTCAGGTCCTTTATAATCTTCGGAAGCTGCTAAGGCATTTCCTAAATCGAAATACTTTTGGTTTTGGGTGTAGAACAAGCCCTCGTCCATTAAATTATTTGCTAGCATTTCCTGTTCAGTCTGACCGGGTGTAGGTATAAAAATGGCTTTTTTCTTCAGTTTATATAAATCCATAACCGTTGTATAACCCGAACGGCTCAGCACTATTTCGCTGGCACACATCGCTTCTGCCACACCACTTGAATCTAAGAAATCAACTATATCTATTTGTTCGGTTAAAGCCTTAATTTTATTACTTCCTTCGGGAACACCACGTGCGATCAAGCCTTTCACACCACATGCTTTCATTTGCCCGATCAACATTTTTTCAAGATTTGAACGTTCTGGTTCTGGTCCAGATATAAGCGCGAATATTTCGTACTTAATCGCAACATCAACTGATTCCAACCGAGAAACAGGACCAATATATTTAAAGAATGGATTTTTACTTATTGAGCTACTATGAGAAAGTTCTGCTGTTAAGTTCGGACTTGTTCCTACATCAGGAACCCAACATTCATCGAATTTCTTTATATAATTTGTATTGATACTAAACACCAAGGGATCGACTATTTTCCATTGCCATGGCAATAATATTTTTACCTGATGTGTTACAAAAACATTATGAGTTTGCTCATTCAGACAACCAAAACGATTATCTGAAACAACAATATCAATATCATTTTCTTTTACAATTTGCTGAATCGCTTTATTTTCTTTGGCAACTGCTTTAAAGAACTTAGGCACTTGCTGAACCATATTCGAGATAAAACCAAATCGGCTTTTATAATGAATATTATAAGAAGGTATTTCGAAACGGGTATGGCTGGGAAATTCTTTTTTAAGTAATTCTAAAGCTCTACCATCACTTGCAATGAGAACTTTAGCCCCTTGTCTTTCCAATTCAGCAATGATCGGCATACAGCGGGTAGCATGTCCTAAACCCCAATTCAGCGGGCAAACCAGTACATTCTTCATTATATCCGACAATTGATAAAGTATTATAAGAAAAATTGGTAGTGTTTCATATTGAGTGATTTTTTATTTTAGAGTTTGTTAATATCTTTTTCTAACCTATTTTTCAGAAAAAGATATTAAGCGATAGGTGTAATGGGCAATCAACTTATGGACATTTTATTGTTGGTCAGGCGACCAACAAAGGTCTGTACCTCAGTTGGTCGCCTGACCAACTGAATTTCTTTAAAGTATCCACAAGTTAGTTCCCCATTACAAATAAGATTTAAACCTCTAACAACATAAGGTCTTCGCTTGTAGAACGTTCAGCAGGTTTAGTATTGATCTTAGAAACCGCTACTCTACCCGAACGAACAAACTCTAAAAGCCCAAAACTTTCAAGGTCTTCAAAAAGCGCTTGGGTTTCGTGTTGTTGTCCTGTTTTTTCGATTACTACAAAATCCGATTCGATTTCCATGATACGCGCATTGTGATGACGAACCAGACGTTCGATATAATTGCCGCCCAATAATGCCTGAAGTGGCACTTTATACAAAGCTATTTCCTGATAAACGATCTCGGAATCGACATGATAGGTTGCGCTTACAACTTCAATAATTCTTTCCAATTGTTTTACAATAGTCTGAACTTCTTTTTCAGTACTGTTTATTACAATAGTATATCGGTGTAAGCCTTTAGTTTCCGATTTAGAAACATTCAGCGATTCAATATTCTTTTTACGACGTGTAAATGTAGTAACGACTCTCTGTAATAAGCCTGGAAGGTTTTCTGAATAAACAATAATGGTGTATAAATTTATTTTAGTTGAAAAGTCCTCGTTAGGATCGCCGTATAATGATTTTTGTTTATCGTTACTCATTTTTTCAAGTTTTTATTCTTCTTTATTAGATAGATTTTAAAACGATTTTTTATAGTGTGTCTTCAACTACGCTGGTGTTCCAGTACAATCAGACACCCATTTTTGGTTATAGCTCAGAGTCGAAATGACCAAAAAATAAAAAACATTTCAGAGCATGTTCAGAATTAGTATTTACCAAATTTAAAGCCAATTTATTTTTTTATTGAATTGCGTTTTGATAATCGGCTAAAAACTGTGTTAATTCAGCATCAAGCACATTATTCTCCCATTTTTCGCTAATATTTTCTTGCTGAAAGAACTGTTCAAAAAGTTGATCCTGGATTTTTCCTCTGCGAAGGGCTTCGGAATACCGAACATCGGGGCTGAAGGTAACCAGAGAATAAGCAGGTGTAAATTCATTCGGATATTCAGCCTGTAAATACTTTTCGATCTTTTTTCTCAACAGGAAAGATTGGTCTGCCACCTCGTCGCGCATTTCTATGAAATTCTTCAGTGCCAGATCGGCAATGGCATCCGCATCGGGTACACGCAAGGTACTGAATTCCTCTAAAACCTGATTCCAGTCAAGACCTTCCGGCATCTGTTCGTGCTTTTTAATCAACTTGTTCAACACCCTGCAATCTTCAAAGCCCGAATTCATTCCCTGACCATAAAATGGCACTATAGCATGTGAAGCATCGCCTAGCAAACAAATATTATCTCTATTCCATGGATTACATCGTATGGTTACTAATGTATCGGTAGGATTTTCAAAAAAGTCTTCAGCCAAAGTTGGCATTAATGGAACAGCATCTGGAAATTCAGATTTAAAGAATTGTAATAATGATTTTTCATCTTTCAGGTTCTCAAAGGCATCTTTTCCTTCAAAAGCAAGGAATAAGGTACAGGTAAAACTACCGTCGAGATTGGGCAGCGCAATGAGCATAAAACTACGTCGTGGCCATATATGCAGGGCATTCTTTTCCAGCTTCCAGCTTCCGTCTTCGTTTGCAGGAATAGTTAATTCTTTATAACCATGTTGTAAGAACTCCTGACTATAATTAAATCTTTTTTTAAATTGCAATGCTTTTCTAACCTTGGAAAAAGCACCATCAGCTCCTAAGATCACATCGGGCTTTACACTCAGAATCCCTTCTTTGGTATCGAAATATAACATTCCCGAATCAAGATCCAATTCAGAACATTTCGTATCATAATGGTAACTTACATTATCATAACTATCTGAAAGCTTATCCAATTCGTTATTAAGAATACCACGAGAAACGGAGTAAATGGCTTCCCCTTTTTGTCCATAAGCCTGAAATTGAACCTGTCCATCTTCCTGATGGATCATTCTGCCTTCCAGTGGAATTGCCAGTTCGCGGATACGCTCGGCAATGCCAACTTCTTCGAGTGCTTTCCAACCTCTGTGGCTAAGTGCAAGATTTATCGAACGACCACCGTCAACTGCTCTGTCGCGCATATTCGGACGACGTTCATATACTGAAACTTTATGATTTCCCTGTGCGAGATAAATAGAAAGTAATGATCCTACCAAACCACCTCCGACAATTGCGATTTCCTGCTGCATGTTATTTTTACTTTGAATCGGTAAAGATACAGCGAGTTCAAAGCTTCATCAAAAGCAATTTTGATTTTATAGGAACTTAGTTGGATTTGTTTACATTATAAAAATATATGTGCATGTTTTAAATTAGCCTAATGAAACAAGGACCTCAAATACAGGTATCATTACAAGCCATCGATTGGTTGCTTGAAATTATAGGACTAATAGCCATCTTCTTTCTGTTCTTCTACACTTTCAGTTATTACGATAGCCTTCCTGCTGAAATTCCAAGGCATTTTGGCTTTAATGGTCAGCCCGATGCTTATAGTTCAAAAATAATTATATGGACTTTCCCCATTCTTGGTTTATTGTTATATGGCTTTCTTCGACTGATAAATTCTTTTCCGCATACCTTTAATTATGCTAAAGAAATTACTGAAGAAAATGCCTTGGAACAGTATCGTTTAATGACAAGAGTATTACGCATTATCAATGTGCTTACAGCCCTATTATTTTGTTCGCTTTTATATAATCTGGTTCAGGTTGGTTTAGGATATCGTGAAGAGCTTATACTTTCGCTTGATATAGTTTTGTATGTTGTGGTAGTTTTGGGTTTATCATTTTATAGTTTTTACAGATCAAAGCGGTTGTGAGTTTGGCAATTACTCTTAACTATTCAGTTAATTTTACAAAAAGATGGATACTACTTATGATTTACTCTAAGTATTTCTTTAAAATAGTATCTTTTTGATTTGGAATTTCATTTAGTTTTAATTCTAATTCTGTTATCTGATTTTGAATTTTTTCTGCTTTCTTTACAACCTCATTTTGCTCTTTCAAATCAGGCAATGGAATTTTGATACTTGCCATTTTTTGGGCATTAATATTTGATTGGTTTATAGATTTTGTTGCTTTTGATTTTGCTTCACTTTGAAAACTCTCTGAATTCATCATTAAGTTTACAAACCAAGGATTAGCTTTTGTTCTATCTACTTCAACTCTTACCAAATAAGAAGCAAAACAATAGTCATCACCATCCAAATCAAAAATTCCAGTTTTACCAACCCACTCAAAACTATTTGTTCTATTGAATAATATATCTCCCTTCTTTAATTGGTATTTTTTGAATTCTTCCTCATCAATATTGGCATATTTCATCTTTCCACTATCAACCATTTTACTTTTAATGATTTCATTCATTCTGAAAATTTTGTAGCCTTTTTGTTTTATGTTCATTTTTTCAGAAAGTCCATATTGAATATTTGTTGATATTTTAGATATTTCTACTATCTCGGTTGTATCGGCATAAATTTTACTGACGATACTGTAGAGTTCATCATTCAACTCGGTTAATTCATTTTTTAGAGACTTTTCTTCATTATCTAATTTTTCAATAGCTTTTAATATTTTTTCCTGTTCTTTTATTGGTGGTCTAGGTATTTTAATTCTTTTTAGAATTGTCGTATTTATATTGTTTTGTGCTGACCCTGCCCCTTGTCCGACCAAATACCATTTATTTAGATAGACCATATACATTAGAAACTTTGCTAAAATTTCTCGCTCAGGTATTAGTCCAACTATCGCTTGATTAGTTGTTAATTTAGATTTAGTTATTCCAACTCTTCCAATGGTCGCAAATATTGTGACTAATACTGTATCTGATGGCAATAATTTTGCAGAACTATTTTTTAATCCTTTTTCGCTTATAAATTCTTTTGTGTTTGATACTTCGTCGAAATCTTGAAATTCTTGAATTGTTAGCCATTTAATATTACCGTTCCATAATGTTAAATCTTTTCTTGATGGAGTTCCACCTGATACAATTGTACATAATTCCTCAAGACTCTTTTGTGGGTACTTAGATGGAATAGGTTGATATTTAATTATAGGGGTCAATCGGATTTGGGAGTCATAATCTATTTTAAACCAATTTATACAACTAATTAGTGGTACTAATCGGATATGAGGCTTTAATAAGTCAGGGATTTCAATATTCTCATTTTTCAGGATTGAATTAATTACAGTATTAGTTTTTTCTTCAGAATATTTATCATTTTCATCATAAAGCATTGTTATATGTTTTCCATCTTCTATATACATCTTCAATCCAGAATCTCTTTTTCCTTTCTTTTTCTCATACCCTAAAAAGGCTCTTTGTTCTTCTTTACCATTCCCTGTTTTTACTATTAGTGTATCTTGATTTAGGGCTAATAAAAAGAAATAAAATTTTTCAAATTCAATGCTTAATACCTTATCATAGAAAAGTTTTTCAGACATGCTTTTTTTGTCATTTACATTAGCGTCTTTATATTTTTTTGATTTTTTAAGTTTTTTTAAATCTGATTCTTTATTAAACCAATTAAAGTAGTCTTTGTACCACGCTGATTTTTTTATTTTATCATTAGCTTTTCGTGAAATAAAAGTTTCATAGTCGTTAAAATCTAATTCTAAATACTCTACATATGATTGGTACATACCTTCAGTATCAGCAAAATCTAATTCTCTTTTTTTGTTGTGAAGAATAAAATCTTCTGCAACGTATTTGAAATCTTCTTTCCATCTGTCACTTCTTCGTTGCAAGAATAAAATGACCGTATTAGTTTCTGTGGCTAAAAAGGTTTCACTTCCGCATTCAACAATTACTTTTACTTCAAAATTTTCTAATATAATTTCTCTGGTTTTGGTATAAATTGTTGTATTAGTTGTAAGAATAGAACTTGGTAAAATAATCCCACACAACCCGCCTTCATGCAGTAATTGAGCTGTCCTCTCAACAAACAAAGATTCTATTTCTGATGAGTTATCTGTTAAGTATGGATATAAAGTATATTTTTTCTCTAATTTCTTAATATGTGGTTTGAAGCCATGAACAGAATAAGGAGGATTTGCAATAATTAAATCATAACTTGGTGCAAGACTTCTTCCTTTCTCTTTGTACTCATCTAAGCCATCGCCAAAAATTATATTTGCGTCTCCATCACCATGCATGAATAAAGCAACTTTACTTGTCCTCGAAAGTCTGTAATCTTTTTCGATACCATAAATATATTCCTCTGCCCACTCTGTCCCTTTCCTTAATTGTTTAATTTGTTTATTGGTATTATCATCATAGTTTAAATCAAGGTCAATTAATTGATGCTGTAATTCTTCAATCATTTCTGTCAAAAAATGTCCAGAGCCACAAGCATAATCAATGACATAAGGAAGGAATTTAGGATTGTTGTTTTCTAATTTTTTCTCAATAATTTCTTTTATCGGAAGTGACCAAATTATAAACTTAGTCAGCGGAGTTGGAGTGAAAGATTGTCCTTCGTCTTGCTTATAACCACTATCCAAAAGTAGCTCAAAGAAATTTCCTAAATATTGCTTTTGATATTTTGAGTCACCGTGTTCATTATAGGTGTATCTAAATTTTTTGTATTGGAGAAGTGTAATTATTTCATTCAATACTTTAGCATTTTCCAAAAAGAGTTTTTCATTGTGGACTTCTTTAAATGCAAACTCATTGTTGCTGTAAAATTTCAATTGTCGAAGAATCTCCTTAATCTCTTTTTGAGCCTTCTGTCTTGGAAAGTTTTTAACAATTGCGTCTATATCGCTTTCAGTATAATTAACGATTTCCTCTTTCAAAAACTCTTTCATCCCACGAGCATACAAACTTTGTAGTCGCTCTTGAATTTTTTCAGGTGTATCTTCTCCCTCTTTAATTTGAAATTCCATAATAGCATCATCATCCTTTCTTTCATCTACAATTTTGCACAGAATTAAAGACATGATTTTATTGAAAGCATTTCCTTTATCTGAAATATTATTATGCCTTAATATTTCAAGAAAATCCTTATAAAACTTTCCACCTTCATCTTTACCAAATGGTTTTAAGTCTTTTCTTTTTATTGGAATTTGTTGGGGTTTATATGCTTGAACTTCATCATCAAAAATTCCATTTGGAGCAAAATAACAGCTAAAATTTTCTTTCCAAACTTCAAATAATTCCTCTTTCTTTTTTGCTTCTTTATAAGTTTTTACTTCTTCTCCTTCTTCAAGCAATCTCAGCGTTTCTTCTCTATCCTTGATTGGAACAATAGCATTTTCATATCTTATTTCATTGTTCTCAACCTTTGAAGCATATAGGCATAAAAATTTAGTGTTTTTGTCTTGTTGTAAGTAGGAAAAAAGTTGAGCACCATCATTTTGCATTTTCTTTTTAAACTTATCATATTCATTTCCCCATGTTTTGCACTCAATAATGATAAGAGTATTACCTTCTCTATCTAAAACATTAATATCTGACTTTCCACCTGAGCCACCATGCCCAACTTGCCATTTTCTTTCAAGTATTAAATGTTGTGGCTCATAACCTTTTTCAAGAAGCCTATTAACACATTCAAGCACAACAAAATTTTCATCATGTAAAAATTAGAAGTTGTCTTATCCCCTAAGGTTATTTTACTACCATAGTCAATTTTATTGGTCACAAAATTTAGGTTAAGTTTATAATTACCGTGTTTCTTGTATCTCTTAGAATACAAATCAGCGTTTAAGGAGTCTACTATAAAGCCTATTTTCTCAATTAGGCTTTTAATTTCATTATTATTCATTGTCTTTGTATTTTACTTGATCTTCGGCTACTTTTAAGGCTTCAATTCCTTGTGCTTCTTTCTTTATAAGATCATATATTTTATGACCTAACCAAAGTGTTTCCAGATATTCCAACTTAACACTAAAAAGTTTACTAATCTTTGCTAAGTCTGCTCTTTTCAAAGACTTTTGATTATTCTCTACTTTACTTAGAAACCCCTCACCAATATCTAATATAGCAGCAAGTTCTCTTTGAAGCATTCCTGCGTTTTCTCTCAACTCCTTAATTTTCTTACCAATTATCACTTTACCAAATTTGAACTTGACCAAAAAAAGTCAAATTTAGCAATTAATATTAGTTGCTACAAGGTTTTCATAAATTAATTACTAACAGCTTGTATTCTGTCTGTTTTTGATTCTGAAAAGACCCAATAAAGGGTTAATCTAAAAAATAAAAAGGATGAAATTCCATTTGAATTCCATCCTTTTTAAAATAGCAAAAGTTTTTACAGAAAACTATTACTGCATGTCATTATCGAATATTGGTTCGCCGACTTTACTTCGGTTAATTGTCCAGATATTGTAATCAGCATTATTTACCACACCATTACCATCAACATCGAAATCGAGGTACTGATTGACTGCCGCACTATTTTGTGCCCATTCGTTGAAATCTTCGTTATTAATCACTCTGTTATTATCGAAATCGCCACCATATAATACCCAGGCTCCGTTTACAAATTTCTGTTGTTGAATACCCACAGCCTGAGTTTCAGCAGTAGAAAAATCATATACTGAACCACTTGATAGTGACTGACTACTCATTACACTTAAGTGTCCACGGTGATGTACAGAAACATGGTAGAAACCATTAGGATTTACATTAGGAAAAACTACACATTCTCCACCACTTAAGTTCTCAACATAACCATCGGCATTAATAATTGCTGCTTGTTCATCAATTAAGTTTCCATTACTATCACGTAGTGTTACCATTACCCAGTCGATCATATCGGCTGGTAACGCTGTTAAGTTTTCAGTTCCGCTATGGTTCCACTCTCCGGCTGTATATGGTTGATTCTGTGGCATAATATTCTGATTCAGTAAGTTGGTGTTCATACTAGTACCATCCCATAAGCCTTCTAGTAAAGCTCTTACTTCAATATGGTAATCGCTAATATTGGTACAGCTTGAGAGATCAACACAAGTTGTAATGGTGATGACTACCGGAGAATTATCGCTGTATAAATTATCAATATCAGCACAAATCACCGAATTATTGATATCTGCTTCAATTCCTGTAATCATTGTTTCAGATGATAAATAACTACTTACACTATTTGGTGAATTAGCTGTAGCATAAGACAATCCATAAACATTGTAAGTTCCATTACTATAAGTTGAAAAATCGAAATCACCATTGGTATTGTAATCCAAAATCATGTTACCATTTGTGAGTATATAAGCATATTCGTATCCACTTCCCGGATTTGATTCAAAAACACTTGTATAATCATTTGAGAAAGCTCCTAGGTCATCTCCTTCGCACAGAGTAAGGCTTGCTCCGGAAGGAGCAACTAAATCTCCGGCATCGGCATCACAACAAGAACTACCCACTTCGGTTAAAGCAACCGATAAATTTCTTATTTCGTCAGAGTTTAAGTAAAAAGTTATGGTTTGACTTGTATATCCACTTGCAGAAATAGCAACAGTATAAGTACCACATTCAGCAATTCCTGTAATATAACAGCCATCAAAGCCTGTTGAAACTTCTTCACCAGAAACTCCCAGAATATCTATTTGTGCGTTATTGATCGGGTTTCCTGTACATGCATCGGTAATGCAACCCTCTATATGAGAAGCAGGTATATAATTCGTTTCAAAAATAAACAAGCCTTCTTCTGAATCGGTAGCAACTAAAACACCTGAAGGAAAATAAGGATAATTACCCCATTGTCCATAAAAACCTCCACCAGTAAATGGTGAAGTATCATAGGTGCCAACAGGTATTACTACATTCGGCACAGAAACATCCAGAACAGTTGTACCAGAAGTATAATGTGAAACAGTAAGGAATCCACCATCAACATAAAAGGCGTTGTGCATTATAGCTCCTGTTCCATCATTCCATGTATCCAACAATTTAATATCACTTGGGTCAGAAACATCATAAACGGCTACAACCGCATTATTTACTTCATCTAAAACAAAAGCCGTAGTATTATCTGGTGTTACCCAAACCTGATGTGCAAAGTTGGTAGGCGTACTAATAGCACCCAAAACAATTGGGCTTCCAGGATTGGAAACATCTACAATCGCCAATTGTCCGGCATATATTTCAGCCGTGTACATAATATTATCCTGAACAAAACCATCGTGAACATATTGCTGATTGTATAAACCCAAAACAACTGGATTGGTAGGGTTTGCTGCAATATCGATAATAATTGTTCCATTACCAATAGAACCCGATCCGGATGTACTAGCTCCGAATAAATAACCAATACAATTTTCGTCGATATAAATATTGTGTGAATCTGTATAACCGATCCCTAACTGTGTTGTAGTAACAGGTGCTGAATTGGGCAGGTTACTCAGGTCAATAATATTCAAACCAGGAGGATTCGCATCTTCAGTAATAAAATAAGCATAGGTACCACAGGTTTTTAGATCCCACCAGGTAGAAGAAAGACCCGGAATTTGAATAAATTCAACTTCATTAGGATTTGATGGGGTGCTGATATCAACAATTGAAACACCATTTTCTGTTCCGACTAAGGCGTATTCATCACCATTTGGTGCCGTATAACCCCATATATCACTCAAAAATTGAGAATAAGGTAATACCGCTGCGAGGTTTAGTACTTCCAGATTATTAGAAACCAACGTTGTTGCGGTTAGTGTGCAACCATTACTACTTTGCAAGCTAAGGGTATAAGTACCTTCGGCATCAACTGTTGGCGTTAAAGTATTTGCACCAGAAACAATATTCCCATCACTAGTTGTCCATGATATTGAACTTATATCACCACCTGAACAACTTGCGTCTAACTGAACCGGGTTATTCTCACAGTCGATATACACTTCTTTATCGACACAAATATCCGGACAGGCATTTGCTTCAGGAATAGCAATTAAATTGGAAATAAGAAAAGTGCATAAAAAGGTGGAAAGAAATAATGAATATAAATTTTTCATTGCTTTGGAAAGGTTAAGACAATTGTATTATTACTGATACAATTAAAAATTATGCTTTTGGGATAACAGTCTTTAAAGTGCTTTGTTCGTAGATACAGAAATTTTCAAAGGGGTTGCAAATTAAAGGAGTTTTATTTCTTAATGACTTTTTTATTAGATCTTTTAAGGTTTTTGTTGTATTTGTTACGTATAAGAATGAAAGTATATATCGATGAAATAATCTTCATTTTTATATACTCAAAAAATTATTCTGTAATTTTAATTCTACTTTCCTCTAACAATTAAATAAATATTCTTTGAATCAAAGCCTTTGTGAGTGACTTTTTAATTCATGATATTATTACAAACCCTAAATGACTAAATCCCTTGATGACCAAACTCATAGAATTAATTAGTCGTGTACCCAAAGATATTCCTTTAATAGAAACAAGGTATTACATCGTATTTCGCTTAATGAATATCTTAGGAGTAATTGTCCATTTTTCTTGGATTTTTATGTTCTGGTATCTTGGTATTCCAGAAATGATGTATTTTAATTTTCTCAGTGTTGCTTTATTTATCGCAGCAGTGATGTCTGCGATAAAACGTAACTATACATTAGCGGTTATACTACCTTGTGTTGAAATAGTAACACACCATACTTACATAACTTACTTAACTGGACTGGAAACTCGTTATTTCTTACACTTAATATTAGCCTCTATGCTTCCAGCTTTTTTACCCAAGGGAAACAGATGGGTTAAAATATTTTTGATCATTTTTCCTACCCTTTGCCTATTATTTATCAATGAATTTATTGAAGGAAAACAAGCAATTTACCAATTATCTGACTTGGCAGTCACCGTTTTATCGGTCAGCAATATTATACTTTGTGTGTTCTTGGTTCAATTTGTTAGCGGATATTTTGGCATAATTGTGCTTCAAACCGAAGATAAATTGGCGGTTGAAAGGAAAAAAACGAATAATTTACTTCACAATATTTTACCCGTCGAAATAGCTAACGAATTGAAAGAATCAGGAAAAGTTGAAGCCCAACAAATAGATAATGCCACTATTCTTTTTACTGACTTTAAAGGCTTTACAGCTCTTTCAGAAAAACTTACTTCTAATGAATTAGTACAAGAATTAAATACCTGTTTTACGGCTTTTGATAGAATAATTAAAAAATATGAACTTGAAAAAATAAAAACCATAGGTGATGCTTATATGGCGGCGGGTGGTTTACAAGGAAACCCACAAACAGCTATAGAAAACAGCATTAAAGCAGCTTTAGAAATGCAGCAATTTATGATGGAACGTAAACAAAAGCTAAACCAAGAAGGAAAACCAGCTTTTGAAATGCGAGCAGGCATAAATACAGGGCAAGTAACCACAGGCGTTGTAGGAGAAGATAAATTTCAGTACGATCTTTGGGGCGATGCTGTAAATACCGCTGCAAGAATGGAAAGTAATGGAGCAGTAAGTAAGGTAAATATTAGCAAGACAACTTATGATTTAGCAAAAGATAATTCCAATTTTAATTTCATAGAAAGAGAAAGTATTGAGGTAAAAGGCAAAGGCGAAATGAAAATGTACTTTGTAGAAAATCGTTTAAAAAATGCTTAAATCACCAAATGCTTCTAAAAAATTTATTTGATTACCTTTATGTTAATATAAATGTTTTAACTCTTGATAACCAAACTCATAGAAATAATTAATAGAGTACCTAATGAGGTGCCAATAAATAAAATACGGTATTATGTTGTCCTTAGATTAATGTCGGCAATTGGTTTTTTTGTTCATACCTTTTGGCTTTTTATGTTTTGGTTTATTGGTGTACCAGAAATGGCTTGCTTTAATGTTTTAAGTATTTCATTTTTTGCAATCGGCTTTTTATTAGTATTAAAGCAGCATTATTTTATAGGATTGTTATTTCCAGCAGTTGAAATATCGTTGCACAATACTTATGCTACATATTTAACAGGTTTAGAAACACGCTTTTACTTGTTTTTGATGGTTGGTGCAATACTTCCAATGTTTTTACCGAAAGGCAAAACGTGTACTAAAATCTTGATAGGTTTTATACCTGTTTTTTGTTTAATATTTGTTAATGAATTTATTGTAGGAAAGCAAGCTGTTTACCAATTGCCAGACCTGATAGTTACTTTTTTATCGATAAGTAATATTTTAATTAGTGTATTCTTAGTTCAAATGTTTAGTGGTTATTTCGGTTTCGCGGTTTATCAAACCGAAGAAAAATTAGATATTGAAAGAGAAAAAACAAACAACTTACTACACAATATTTTACCTATAGAAATTGCCAACGAGCTAAAAGAATCGGGAAAAGTCGAAGCCCAACAAATAGAGAATGTTACTATTATTTTTACAGATTTCAAGGGTTTTACAGCGCTTTCAGAAAAACTCACTTCTAATGAATTAGTAAATGAACTGAACACTTGTTTTACCGCCTTTGATAAAATAATCAGACAATATAAACTTGAAAAAATTAAAACCATAGGTGATGCCTATATGGCGGCAGGTGGTTTACAAGGAAATTCTCAAACAGCCATTGAAAATAGTATTAAAGCAGCTTTAGCAATGCAACAATTCATGGTTGAACGTAAACACAATCTAAACCAGCAAGGAAAATTAGCCTTTGAAATGCGAGCAGGGGTAAACACCGGACAAGTAACAACAGGCGTTGTAGGCGAAGATAAATTTCAGTATGATCTTTGGGGAGATGCTGTAAATACTGCTGCAAGAATGGAAAGTAATGGAGCTATCAATAAGGTAAATATCAGCAAAACAACTTACGAATCAGCAAAAGATAATTCTAATTTTAACTTCATAGAACGAGAAAGTCTTGCAGTAAAAGGCAAAGGCGAAATGAAAATGTATTTTGTGGAGTTGGTGTAGCACAATGTATCACAATAATTTGCAAGTGTTACAGACATTCTTTAATATTAAACTTCGAAAAACACATAAAAATCACATACAAAATGTCTATAGCCCATTACCTATTAATAATTACACTATGTCTGTTTAGCCATTTCTTTTCTTTCGCACAAAATCATTCTATCGAAGATGATTTATTCGAAGCAAAAAAATATGAAAGTTTGAAAGAGGCGTTAAAAACACCACATGATGTTGAGCGACTTTATTTGGACTTTGACAATTTTGCCAGAAACCAACAAACGATCGTTGAAGAACTAGGCAATTCAAATTGTGGTTCTATGGCTCCACCTCCTACAGTTTTGAGTGGAGATAAAATGGAGGCGAAAATTATTTCCTTTAGAAAAAATATACTGAGCAGATTAAAAGAACTACCTAATCTGAAATATCTTATAATTAGTCAGGGCGACTTTATTACCATTCCGCCTGAAATTATTGCATTAAACAAACTTCGTTATTTAGAAATGCGGTTCACAGGCTTAGAACAAATTGATGGGAATATTATAAGAATGAGCAAGCTTGAAGGATTAGATCTTACCGGAAATTGGGATTTGAGTAAAAACATGGATTTTGGCAAACCATTTACTCAAATGCCTAATCTGAAATATCTTAATCTCGATGTACTCAGGCTTAAAGAAATTCCTGTTTTTGTATATGAAATAAAATCACTTGAAAAGCTTCAGATCGATAAAATCAGTTTGGGAACTATACCAGAAGCATTACTAAGTCTTCCCAATTTTACAAATTTTTATTGTGGTACTTGTAATATTAACACCCTGCCGGAATACCTACCAGACTATAATTTGAAACAACTTTATTTATTCATGTCCCCTATCGATTCTTTTCCCTCAACGATGCATAAAATGACCAGTTTAGAAACATTGGGTGTTTGGGGAAATGGCGAACTGGAATTACCTGAAATGGACTATTCCAATCTAAAATTTTTAGATGCGAATGAGATAAAAGAAGTTCCTCTATCGCTGAGTTCGGCTACTCAGCTTGAACGTTTAACCCTATATATCATCAATGGAGAATTACCCGAATTTGTAAAAGACTTCAATAAACTAAAAAAAATAAATCTGGCAGGTTTTAGTAATAGAACACAAATAATAGAAATAATATCGAACTGTAATGCTTTAGAAAAGATCATTATTAGCTATAACGACGAACTTCCTCCCAATTTTGATTTACTCAATAAATTACCCAATCTTGAGAAGATCTTTTTTATGGGTGCTTATGGTAAAGATTTTAAAGCTCAACAAAGAAAAGCACAAAGTATGCTTGATAATGATGTTATAATCAAATACTATTAAGTAGTCGTGTAAAAGTTTTTATTACAATAAATCTCCGCTTTTTTTAGTATCCGTTGGTCTGGAGACACAACGGAGATAACAAAGTAAAATTTGAAAACAAGTACTTTATCCTTGATCAAAGATTCCAGATTTCTCCTTCGTCGAAATGACCAAATAGACGTTCCAAATTATTTTTACTTGTAATACCAATAGCGGTAAAGAACGACATATACTTTTACATTTTTAATAATACAATTTAAAAAATATTTCACCGTATATATTTCAAATTGTATAAGAATTGGCTTAATACTTTACCAACCTTTTTACTACATGTTCTCCGTTAACAAAGAAGGTAACAAAATAGATACCTTTTGAAGCATTTTCCAGATTGATTTGCTGCTCATTAATTTGTGCAGAAATCAACTTTCCATTCAAATCTGAAACCTGAATATCTTCTATAAAATGTTCTGTTTCTATGTAAAATATTCCATTTGAAGGATTAGGTCCTATATGAATCGTTTCCCTTAAATCACTTATAGAAGTAATGTATGTACATGGAAAAGCAAAGTCGATCGTTTCGGTGTGTTCGCAGCCATTTAAGTTTACAGTTACAGAATAAGTTCCGGCTTCGGTTATATTGATCGATGGGCTTGTTGCTCCTGTTGACCATAAAAAGTTGGCATTGGAATTCCAGAATATTGGTGTTGATAAAATTGCTTCGTTCTCAGAGAGCTGGCAGTCGAAGAAAATATCAAAATCCAATTCATCCTGAACAACAGTTGTATAAGTAGCTGAACCTCCACAATGATCTTCGACCGTAACAGTGTATTCGCCCGGCACATCGGTATAAAACTGACTTGTTGTATTAATAACTTCACCATTAAATGTCCATTCATAACTCATCATTCCCGGATTGATAATTAATCTTACCGAATCGGTATCGTTGCATAAAGGCAAAGGCGACAAAGGTCCTCCTTGACCAGCTAACGGATTCACAGTAATGCTTTGGATATCTGTTTGCACACAACCATCGATTGTTGTATTAAATACTACATCATAAAAACCCGGATTATCGAAAGTGAAATCAAATTCTGACTGTTCAGTACTCTCTATAATATCGTTAAATAATTTTATTTCCCACGAAACACCTGATTCCAGATAGGTTGAAAAACTGATTGTTTCACCCGGACAAATGTCCGTTTTTGAAGCTTGAATAAATTCTTTATCCCTGAATAATGCCAAACCAGCATTGCTTCCAATAAAAACATTTCCTGCTTCATCTACATAAATCGTATTAATAAAATTAGTTGGTAAACCATCTTGAGATGAAAACGGTCCGGCAAGATTTACTGAGCCATCTGTACTTTCAATTACACTTCCGCCCATCCAGATATGCCCACTACTATTTACAGCTATTTTATTAGCAAAAGAAGTATTATAAGCGGCTTCCTGTAAACCACCTGCTTCAGTATATTGATACAAAAAATTCTCAAACCATTCGACATCACCACGCAATAACCAAAGTATCTCTTGTGAAAGATCGAAAGCCATGTCTCTTATATTAACATTATCAATGATTTTATTTAACTCACCTCCGCCGTATAAATACAAACCATCATCGGCTGAAATAAAAATTTCACCTTCACTATTCAAAGCAAGCTCAGTAATCCTTCCATCGATCGTTCCCAATGATTGTACATTTTCTGCTTCTATAACTAATAGTTGATTGGTTTCAACTCCATTTTCAAACACATAAGCTCCTAAGTAAATCTTTTCATCGACAACAAGCATATTGGTTGCGTAATAAAAGAAGCCACCCTCGAAAACCAGTTCAACAGGCGAAAAACCCTGCGCTTCATTACCACTGTACAGCTCATTTCCTGTTTGGAAATATACTTGGTTACCATCCGTTGTAATGTGATTGATATTTTGTACATTCTCAAATTGAAAATGAGTTGTTTCTCCGGTTGTAATATCATATTTCATTAGTGGTGATTCTAATACGTTTCGGTATCCAACCCAAATATTGCCATCTGCATCAGCGCTTATTGCCCTTACATCATTATTCTTAATATTACCGGGAATATTTATATAGTTTTCTATAGAATTCTGATTATTATATTTTTTTAAGCCATCATTGGTTACAATCAGTATTTCATTTCCATGACTTAACACCTGACGACTTTTTGCCGAACCTAGATCCAAAGGGTTGTCTGTTGAATTAAGAAACACACGGTTATCAAAAGGTAAGGTGAATAAAAAGTTTTCATCATCAATAACCACAAAATTACTGATCCATTGAAAACCCAATGCACCAATAAAATCCATCGTATTATTAGCTGTATTGTATTTTAACAACTGATCATTTATCGCCAACCATATATTGCCTGAATTATCTGAATATAAATTGGTGTTAAATCCTTCAATATTTAATGTATCCGTAATTAAGGTTTGTTGAAGGGTGTTGGCATTGAAATAGCTGAGTCTTCTATCAACGGTTCCTTCTATATTTACAGAATCTGCGATCATCCAGATATTTCCATCAGCATCGGCAGTCAGACTAAGTGGAATGACTTCTTCTGTTTCGAGCAAACCGTCGCATTCGTGAATAACTGCATATTCATCATTTGCTTCATCGAACCACATTAAGCGACAGCCTGACCAAATTCCGTTGCTGATCCAAATACGATCATTGGCATCAACTACCAGTTCATTAGCCAACACTCTGTACGGGCTGCCATCTAAAGGTTGCGTTTCGTAAAAGAAACAACCTTCCTCGAATTTACACAAACCGCTGTTTGTTCCTATCCATAAAACTCCCTCAGAGGTTGTAGCTAATGCTCTAAGATCGTTATCGCGCAATCCTTCATTAGTAGTGTACATCTTAAACACTTCTGTGTTCGTATTATACTCTGCAAGTCCTCCACTTGTTGCCAGAAAAATAACATCACCTATTTGTTCAATATCTTTTACATCATAAGCTGATACAAATTGTTCGAAAGTGCATAATTTAATATCAGGATTTTGGGCGTAAATATTTAGACCTGTAAGACCAATAAGTACGATCAGTAAATATAAAAACTGTGATTTCATTGTCAATTATTAAGAAGCATTACAAAATGAAAGTCTGAAGAAGCTGTAATTCAAAAATATTACTTTTTTGTGTATTATTAGCAGGAAAAGAGGTATTAGATATTTGGCTCCAAAACTATTTCTATTTGTAATATGCCCTTCGACTCCGCTCAGGGCTTTTCAATTTAGCATAATCAAATCTCAAGCAATGTAAAGTCAAAAACGTTTTAAAGTCTATTGTACATAGACCACTGCCAACAGACCACAAAACCTTACTCTTTACAAGTAAGCGAGGTTCTTTTGTGGACAGTGAACTGTTGAACTGTTTACAGTTCCGATTTATCGTACCTTAGAGTATTTTTAAATTATTTCTTTGCAACATCGACATTTCATACTTTATAAACCCTATGGTTATTTATCGCAATTTGTTTACAATCAGAATCGGCGAAAGAATAAAAAACTATTGGGGGCGCTTTATGACTTTCCGGAGGGAACAATGGCAATTGGTCGTTTGGATGAAAAATCGGAAGGTTTATTGTTATTGACCACCGATGGTAAGAAGAGTGAGGAAATCAGAAGTCGAAAAGTTGAAAAAGAATACTACGTAATGCTCGACGGCTTAATTACAAACGAAGCAATTGAGCATTTATCAAATGGATTGGAAATACGTTTGGGAAAGACAAAGTACAAAACTCTGCCTTGTACTGTTCGTAAACTAGTAACAATACCTGAAATAGCTCAACATTCAGGTAGAAAAAGAGATGAACGACATGGACCTACAAGTTGGATCTCAATTACTTTAAGGGAAGGAAAATTCCGCCAGATACGAAAAATGACCGCAGCCGTTGATTTTCCTACCCTTCGTTTAATAAGGATAAGAATTGGAAAAATAACATTAGAAGAAATGAATCCCAGCCAAGTTACCGAAATCAGCAACTTAATTTACTAATCCAAGTTGCGATGTATAATGACATTTTTGTACTTAGACGACTGTTTAACAGACCACAGACCACAAAACCTTACTCTTCACGATTATAATGGTTTTTTGTGGACAGTGGACCATCGTACTGTTGACTGTTGACTGTTGACTGTTGAGATTTATCGCAATTTAGGTTTACTAATCAAACAAACTTATCGCCCAAATCTTTACGAGCATCGGCATTAAAGGCTTTAATACGTTGTTCCTCTTCTTTTTTACAAACCAATAAAACATCATCGGTATCTATTACGATATAATCTTCGAGCCCTTGAAGAATAACCAATTTATTACTAGAAGAAACCACCATATTTCCTTTAGCATCGTAAAGTGAGGTATTGGCTCCTAACACTGCATTCGATTTATCATCTTTATCCGATTCATCCCACAGTGAAGACCAGGTTCCCAAATCGCACCAGCCAAAACTAGCAGGAACGACGAAAGTATTTTCTGCTTTTTCCATAATTCCATAGTCGATAGAAATATTACGACATTGCGAATAAATAACTTCTATTGCTTTATCTTCTTCAGCCGAATTGAATTTATCTAAACGATCATCGAATAGATCCGCCATTTCGGGCATTAAGGTTCTGAAAGCTGAAACGATTGCTTCTACACTCCATAAAAACATTCCAGAATTCCATAAATAATCTCCACTCTGAAGGAAATGTTTTGCCAATTCTTTATCTGGTTTTTCTGTAAAGGTCTTTACCTTATGAATTCCAGGCGAAACTTCTTCCTGCAAGAAATTAATATACCCATAACCGGTATTTGCCCACTCTGGTCTGATACCCAACGTAAGCAGGCTGTTATTTTCTGAAACAAAATCAACTCCTTTTTGCATGATCGCACCGAAACTTACTTCATCTTTAATCAAATGATCAGAAGGAGCAACGATCAAATTTGCCTCAGGGTTTTTCTGAAACACCTTATAAGAAACATAAGCGACACAAGGTGCTGTATTTCTACGAGAAGGTTCAGCCAGAATTTGATCTGAACTTATTTGCGGAAACATTTCTGCAATCGGCTGAGCATATAACTGGTTCGTGACGATATAGATATTTTCTTCGGGAACCAATTGGGCAAAACGCTTGAAGGTCATTTCCAAAAGCGATTCACCATTGTCCAACATATCCAGAAATTGTTTTGGACGAACTTCTCGGCTCATGGGCCAAAAACGACTACCCACGCCTCCTGCCATTATGGCTACATAAGTGTTTTTCATGCTGCGAATATAAAATTATTCCTTGTTTACGTTGAAAAAAATATTTTGTTTATTGAAATATGAAATTATAGTCTGTAAGTTTCAATAACTTACCTTCCTTTAATGATTTTATATGAATTTTACTTTTTTAAATACAGAATGTTTAAAAAATAATGATCGGTAGCTCTTATATATGGCTGAAAGAAACAGATTCGACGAACAGCGAAGCTATGCGACGTATTCAGACGGAAAGCATAGAACATGGATGGGTAATTTTAGCTGAAAAGCAAACTATGGGGCGTGGTCAGAGAGGTAATTCCTGGCAAAGTGAAGCAAGCGAAAACTTAACCATGTCAATCGTTTTATTTCCTGAAAAATTGGCGATCAAGCATCAGTTTAGTATGAATATGTGTGTTGCCTTAGGTATTCACAATGCACTCAATGGAGCTTTAGGTTCAGATCTAAAATTAAAATGGACCAACGACATTTATTATAAGCTTAAGAAGTTGGGGGGCATTCTTATAGAGAATGCTGTTCAGAAGCAATTCATCAATAATACAATTATTGGTATTGGCTTAAATGTTCATCAACAGGTATTTGACAAAGCCCTTCCTAATCCAGTTTCACTTCATCAGATAACCGGCAAATTTTACGATCTGCAATTACTTGCTGAAGCAATATGTCAACATATCGATCATTACTACACGTTGCTAATGCAAAATAAACGGGAAGTGATCCGTCAGGAATATTTGAACCACCTACTCTGGAAAAATGAGTGGCAGGATTTTGAACTTCAAGATGGAAACGAACAAGAAATTATTCCGCTGAAAATCATTGATGTTGCGCCTAATGGTTTACTTATAACAGAAACAAGATCCGGTAAGTTTTTGCAGTTTGCTTTTGGTCAGCTGAAGGCAGTTATTTAGCCATATACTCCTGAATTAAAGAATGAAAATGGTGAACCGCTTTTTCATGTGTAGGTGAAAAACGTCCTTGCCTATAAAAACGTGATTGTATGCCTTTTTGTACGCTCTCTACAACTGCTTCGTCCTGCATTTCGGTAGCGTCGATACAATAGTCGCTGGGCGAAAGCTCTGTTCCTTTGAATTTATAAGTTCTGAAACTTACTTTCGTTTTATTATGTCTGAGTGGAATAACGACATTCAGTGATAAACCAAATGGATAAAAGTTCAGCATCAGGTTCGGGAATAACCAAAAATACCAGGCATAAATACGCTTACCATGATCGGGATGCCCTTTGGGTGGTGTAAAACAACGATTTTCATTTTCATCGGCAATACCTAACTGTAAATTACAGTAGGGAAATATTTCGTAATCATAATCACCAAAATCCAATGCCTCGTTCAGTTCTGGATGTACAAAAGGAACATGTAATCCTTCGAGGTAATTATCGCAGTATAGTGCCCAATTGGCATCAACAAAATAATCAACTGATGTGTTGGGATCGTATTCCATTTCATTCAGAGGTAAATACGCAACCCTTTCCATGATCGGTGCAACCATTTCTTCGAAAGGCACCTGAGGATTACAGGAAACAAATAACATATTCAACCATTCTACAAAAGGAATCTTACTCAGATTATCTTCCAGTGAAGGGAAATTTTCTGCTCCTTCAAAAGCTACCTGCCTTTTAAAACTTCCATCTAAACCAAAACAACGACCATGATAGCCGCATTGTAACATTCTTCCTTTACGTGCTTCCTCTACGATGATCTTACCTCGGTGTGTACATACATTCGATAAACAATGAATATTCTCTTTCTTATCTTTTGTGAATAACAATGGTTCATCAAGCACTCCTTCTAATAATGTAAATGGATGTTGCTGACCCTGTTCTGCCAAGTCGCTTGAATCGCCAACCCAAAGCCATGAACTAGCAAGTACTTTTTCTTTCACCTCTTCAAAAACAGCAGGGCTTCTATAAAAAGAAGCAGGTAAGGTATAAGACTTTGATATATCCTTTTTTACATTGAACATAGTTGCTTGTTTTATATAATAATAGCAAAAGTAATTATAGAAAATAAATCATATAAAACAATGTTCTGAATCAATAAAGATCGATGATTTTTATAGTAACTTCGAATAGATTTCTGATGTAACAAGAAAGATAATGAAGTTATTATCAGAATCTGCTTTTTGGTATAATAATTGATACTTTTTACATAATGCGGCTAAAATGCTTCAGAAATGTAATAATTACAAAAAAATTGTCTAATTTATGCGCTCTATTTGACAAAACTCTTATAATTAGCACACTAAATTTGTAATTAATTTGGAACATTCTTGAAATTATACCGTAAAAGATTTTAGTTATTTTAAAAAACCTTCAAATGAATTTAAATAAGTACACACTCTTTTTTGCGCTGCTTTTCGGCACTTTCGCGCTTAATGCACAACAAGCAAAAGTTTTCTTCGACACGAATGTTGATTGCCTTAATAATCAATACTGTGCTACCGTTAAGATCGAAGCTATTAATGAGACAGAATATGAGGTAGGAACTTCATCGATTTTGATGCAGTATAATAAAGATGCTCTAACTTTTGCATCTTATACTTCTCATAATTTTGATAAAACATCGACTTGTGAACTAGGAAATGAAAATATCTCTTTATACGATGAGCATGCTTATGATGCTTTAGTTCCAGGTTTACTAAATACAACAATGACCCTGACTATACCTGGTTATGGTTGTCCTACTGTTTCTAAAGATGCTGTAGATGTAGCAACAGTATGTTTCGACATTAAGGAAATGGGAGCAAATTCTGGTTTGAGATTCCATAACAGACATACTAACTTTAATAAAGGTGGTGTTGCTGATGTGCAAATTATTGAAAGCTTGGATATGATCCACGCTCAGGAAACCATTGAATGTGAAAATGGAGAACATGGTGTTGCAGCTGATATTTCTGGTTCTGTTGTTCAAGGTTTAGAAGTAAGCCCGAACCCTTTTACTGATGTGATATATTTAGATATCAATACTGAAAGTAGTGATGATCTTAACATACAGTTATATGATGTAAAAGGACGTTTGATGAAGAACATTAATGAGAACGTATTTGTTGGTAATAATAACTTTTCATTAGAAGCTGCAGATGTTCCAAGTGGTGTATATCTTTTAGAAATAAAAGGAGCAGACTTTGAAACATCTATTAAATTATTGAAAAATTAATATTTTTTCAGAGGATTTTTCCTAACAATAAAATGAAAGCCCATCTTTGCCGTTCATGGTGAAGATGGGTTTTTTTATTGCCCTGTTTGTACATTATAATTTGATTTGATATTCATTGATGCAAAATGATATTTACAATAAAAGAGCATTTGTTATTATAGGCATTTTTCTTGCCTTTGGTTTTGCTATTTTATTGAAGCTATTTCAAATTCAGGTATTAGACGACACCTATAAAAATGCCGCTGCCAATACCGTTGTGCGTGAAGAAATCACCTACCCCGCACGCGGATTAATTTATGACCGGAATGGAAAACTGCTTGTAAAGAATGAGCCGATTTATAATATAATGGTGGTTCCTCGTGATGTTTCCCCCAATATGGATACTTTAAAGTTTTGTAATTTACTGAATATTACGAAAGCTGATTTTGACAAAAGGCTAAAAGAGGCTCGTAAGTATTCTAAGCATAAACCTTCTTCCTTCTTTAATCAGATTACGGCACATGAATATGCACGATTACAGGAATATCTGTATCAATATCCGGGATTTTTTCCTGCTGTTCGTTCTATTCGTTCTTATCCTTATCAGAATGCTGCCCATTTAGTCGGTTATTTGAGTGAAGTAAATGCTAGTGACCTAAACGAAGATTCTTACTACATAGGCGGAGACTTCAGAGGTAGTAGTGGTGTAGAGCACTATTATGAAGAATGGTTGCGTGGCGAGAAGGGACGTAAAATGGTAACTGTAGATGTACTCAACAGAGCTCAGGGATCTTTTAAGGATGGAGAAGAAGATGTACCTGCAAAAGCAGGTAGTAATATACAATTAACGATAGATATCGAATTACAACAATATGCAGAATCACTGCTTCGGAATAAACGAGGTAGCTGTATCGCTATTGACCCGAATAACGGAGAAATATTAGCAATGGCGAGTAACCCGAGCTATGATCCAAACTTATTGACCGGACGTCAGCGATCTGATAACTATACAAAACTGGAAAGGGATACTTTAAGACCACTTTATCATAAGGCTGTTCAGGCAATCTACCCTCCTGGTTCAGTTATGAAGCCACTAATTAGCTTAATAGCTTTAGAAGAAGAAGTTGTTTCTCCCTGGTTTTACTTTTCTTGCCCAGGTTATTATCAATTAACTCCACGACGACGTTTACGATGTTCTCACAGACATGAGCCCTGTCGAAATGTAAAAGATGCAATCAAAGAATCATGTAATCCATACTACTGGACAGTTTTCAGAAAAATCATAGAAAATGAAAAATATCCTTCTCAGGCAGATGCATTGATGCAGTTTACTGACTATCTGGAAAAAGCGGGATTAGGTGTTCCTTTAAATATTGATCTCCCGAATGAGAAGACCGGTTCAATTCCTCAAAGGCATATCTATGACGAAATGCATGGAGAAAGAAAATGGTCAGCACCAACCATTATTTCGTTGGGTATTGGACAGGGAGAATTCTCCTTAACTCCAATTCAAATCGGACAAATGGTTAATATGATCGCAGCCAGAGGATCGTACAGAACCCCTCATATTGTAAGGAACATAGACAATTCTATCATTCCCCCGAATATAGATACCACAACCCATGAGATGCCCGTAGATCAAAGGCATTTTAAACCGGTCATAGAAGGCATGTATAAAGTGGTAGAAGACGGAACCGGAAAGAATGCTAAAATAGAAGGCATAGAAGTATGCGGCAAGACGGGAACAGCACAGAATCCACATGGTGAGGATCATTCGGTGTTTATTGCTTTTGCTCCAAAGGAAAATCCTAAGATCGCCATTGCAACAATTGTAGAGAATGGTGGTTATGGTTCGCGATATGGCGCTCCAATTTGCCGATTGGTAATGGAGAAGTATTTGAATGATAGCATAAGTGTTGCTGGTAAATACTGGGAAAAACGAATGTTGGAGGCTAATTTGATCGATCCTGATAGATAGATACCTATTTAAAGTTTTAGTTTTCTATTTAAATAGAAAATACTTTTGCTTAATCCTTTCATAGAAATACGGAACGATTTATATTTGCAAGCTGTTTGAACAATTAATGCGTTCTATGCAGATTGTTGAATTGCATTCTGCGTATGGCGTTGGTCCTATAGCTCAGTTGGTTAGTAGCACCTGACTCATAATCAGGGGGTCCTAGGTTCGAGTCCTAGTGGGACCACTTCTTTAAACCCTTGCAAATCAATGATTTGTGAGGGTTTTTCTTTTGAAGTAAGTTAGCTGTCATTTTCTACTTGCCCACTATTTGCCCACAAAACGGTTTTTAGCTGTTGTTTTTAGGTACTATTCCTTCTTAAACTTATTAAGTGCAGAATCCAGTTTTTCGGCTAATTCGGCTTCGGTAGGTAGATGTAATTGATATTTTGAAGCAAATATTTGTTCATTTTCACTCAATACTGAATACTTAGCTACTATCTCATTTTTCTGTTTACATAAAATAATACCTATTGTGGGGTTGTCTCCTTCTATTTTGTGGAGGTCGTTGTACATACGAACATACATATCCATTTGTCCAATATCTTGATGGGTTAGCTTTCCTACTTTTAAATCAATTAGAACAAAACATTTTAGCAGATAATTATAAAAAACTAAATCAATATAGAAATTTTCATTATCGGCTGAAATTCTTTGCTGGCGTGCTACAAAGGAAAACCCTTGACCTAACTCTAATAGAAAAGATTGTAAATTATCAAGCAATGCTGTTTCCAGTTCTCGTTCTGTAAATTGGCTTGGGTTTGGTATCTCTAAAAATTCTAAGACGTAAGGATCTTTTATAAAAGCTCGTATGTCGTTTGTATCTACTTTATTGGCTTGGCTTTCAATCATTCCTTGCTTATCTTGACTAAGCAATATACGCTCATAAAATGAACTATTGATTTGGCGTTCCAGTAGGCGTGTACTCCAATTTGATTTTATCGCTTCTTCTAAATAGAAGTTTCTTGCTGTTGTTTTTTCTACCTTTAACAGCAGCCTGTAATGTGTCCAACTCAATTCGGAACGCACTGCGTTCCATTTTGGAAAACCAATATAAAATGAACGCATATAACGAAGGTTACGCATTGTAAACCCTCCACCAAATTGACTATTTAGTTTTTCAGATAAGTTTTTCAAAACTTCTTTACCGTAGTCTGCTTTATGGTTGCCCTGTTGTTCATCTTCAACTATAATTTTTCCAATGTGCCAATACGCCTCCACCATTGCTGAATTAATAGCTTTGGCTGTTTTGTTTTTAGCATTTTGTATTACTTCAGCTATTTGCTGAAATAGTTGTTGGTTATTGTTATTTAGGTTGAGCATTGGTAATTGTTAGATTTTCTCTATCGAATGAACAGGAGGTTTACCTTCAAAGGCTTTATTCCCTTGAATATCTCTTTTATCTTTAGCTTTATTAGCAGTATATTTTATACTATTACCGTCAATAAAAGTGATCTTTAAATCACAATCGTTGGCGTGGTGTGCAATGTATATTAATTCACTATTTACATTGAAAGCTTTTATAAGACTTTTACATTTATTTTTTGTTTCATAGGCTTTCATTGAAACTTTAGCTATTTTACCATTCTTAAAAGCGAATAACATAAAGCCTCTATAATCTTTGGTACTTGTAATATAGATATGTTTTTCGTTTGGTCGAAATTTGATTTTAGAAAGTAGATCAGGTTTACCTTTTACATCTTTATAGTATTTGTAAACTTGTGCTTGATTTGTGAAAATTAGCTTGTGTGTATCGTCATATCTAATTCCTTTTTTGATACTTGGCTTCAATCTGATTTCAGATAAACGATTTGGTTGTGTTTCTGCTTGTTGTGGAGGTGGTGGGTCAAACATTGTTGTTTGATTTGAGTTAAACAATGTACCTTGATTTGATGGTAGCTGTATTGTGTTAGGTTTTTCCTTCACTTCATCATTTTCTATTTCTACTATTTGTTGAGTTGGGTTATTTTCACTTTCTACTTGTGAAGTTTCTACTTCATTGTTTGTATCTGAGGAAATAGTAGCACGTTGTTCAAGCGTACTCCATAATTCTTTTAAGGCTTCTGACTTATCAGCTTTATATCGTAAGTAGCTTATTCTAACAAATGACCAACCTAACCTTTCAAGCTCTTGTTGTCTTTTAAAATCAGCATCAAATGTTTCAGCATTGTGGTAATGTTCGCCATCACACTCAATAGCTAAACTCTCTCCGTTTTCAAGAAAAACAACTAAATCTATTCTCCTATTTCTTCCTGCTTTGTATTGTGCTACAACTTTGTAGCCTTTGGCAATTATATCATTGGCTACCTCTGCTTCAAACCAACTATCGAAAGGATTTGGTTGTGAACCTTTTTGCTTTATTTGAGGTATTGGGGTAGTTGTTAAATATTCTCTTTTTTCAGTATATTTTAAAATATGTTTTAGTAGTTTGCATCTTAAATCATTGGGCTTTAATTTATTTTCGTGAACAGAATAAAACAACCACATTTGGTCTTTGGCTCTACTTGCTGCAACATTGTAGGCTCGTTCAGTTTCCATTCGGGTTTGTGCATTAAATGTTTTGTTTGGATCAACAACCATACTTAAAAAGATTATATCTCTTTCGTCGCCTTGAAATTCAGTTGCTTTGCCACATTTTATATTTCGTTCTTTGAATTTTTTAATTCCTATTTTTTCGATTACAAGTTTCTCAATAATACTGGCTTGTGTATCGCCCTGTAAAGCTATAACTCCCATGTCTTTTTCTTCGTATTCGGGTAACGCAATTAGTTCTTCAATTTTACTGGCAATGGCTTCTGCTTCTATTTCATTTATTTTATTCGTACTACCTTTTAAAAAACCATTCTCACAAAATATTGCTTTTAAAGGTTCTAATCTGTTTTCTGAAAATTGTCGTACTGGATAAAGTGATATGTTTTCTGGTGCATAAAAATATTGATTTGAGAACGCAATTATTTCTGGCATACAACGGAAGTGTTCTCTAAGCACGATATGTTTGTCAGTTAATGCTCTTGCATGATCAAAAAAACTATTATCTATTCCATAAAACTCTTTATCTGGAATGTCTTTCAAATGTTCCTTAATTAGCGTTGTTACATTATTTCTTTTTATGCCCACATATTCAGGTGCAGTTTGCTTATCATCTCCAACGATAATAATTTTCTTAGCCAAATAAAATAAAAATAATGCTTCTGGTCCTAGTTGGCTGGCTTCATCTACAATTACATAATCAAACATATTATGTGTAGGCTTTACAGTATCTGCTACCTGATCAAGTGGCATAATCCAACATGGTACAGCATCAATACATTTAGGCATAATTTCTTTAGCTATTCCTCTATTTTCAATGGCTCTTTTTCCTGTTCCTTTCCCAATATTGGTTATTGCTTGACGCCAACGAGTTAGGTCTTTAGTTAAGTTTAGATTATTTAAAGTATTTTGTTTTAATGCTAACCAAGCCTTTTCCGATGCCAATTTAGAAATGGTGTCTTGTTCTTTGACTTGTAACAACTTAATATTTTCGTAATTTTCAAGCCACTTATTTTCTTTGCTTATTTCTAAAATATATTGGTAAGCGTGTTTAAATTTTATGGCATCATTAATTTTTTGTAAATTGCTTTCTTCAAGTTCTCCGCTTTGAAGTTTAGATAGAAAAGTTGGAAGTTTGTTATTCAAGTCGTTTTTAAGAATTTTGTACTGTTCAAATTCTTCTTTTTCTATTGTTAGTCTTTTAATTTTATTCAACATATTTTGGTATTCACTGTAATCTCTGTTTGTTATTACATGAATAATTTGTTGTTTTATTGGATGCGTGGTTTCATTTTTTAAGTAGTTGTAGCCTTTCGCTAAGTCTTTTTTTAATGAATTAATACTTGTATTAAGTTGGTGTTTTTTTAATAAGTTTTTATGATATTCAACACTTGTACAATCAAAGTTATTTATCAACTTAAAATCTTCTGTTTCATTTAACTCATTGCTAATTTCTTCCTTTCTACTTCTAATCTTTAGTAAATCATTTAGACTATTTAAGAATTGATTATACCTTCTAAACCTATTGCTAAAGTTAGTTTCTACAATTGAATTAAGTGTTTCCCATTTATTATCTAACTGTTCAAATTCAAACTGAATATCAATAAACCTTTGAACCTGTTTTAATTTTTCGATTGTATCACAAACTTTATCATTTACTTTAAATTGCTCGGTTAGATATAATACTTCTTTTATTTCTTTTGGTAGTAATAGCCTCTTGGCATTGAAAACAAAACCAGCAAATTGAGTGAAATTATTTGCATTGGAATATTCAATTAGATTTTCAATATCCGATTTCAGTATTAAAAATTCTTTATTTGTATTATTTTGAATGATTACCCTACTTTCAAATTCTTCAATATTTAGGTTATCTAACTTTTGAGTAATAGTATTGCTATTGTTGAGGTCTTGTTGTAAAAAAGGTAGGTCTTGTTCAATTCTATCTATTAACTCTCTATTTCTGCTTAGTTGGTTTTCATTCCATCTTCTACATAATTCGTCAGCTTTAACTAATAATTCTCCTACTTTTTTAACATTATTAATATTGTGGTCGGGAATATTCTTTTCATTTAATGTTTCACGTTCCTTGCATTTTTCTACATAGGTTCTAAAGGTATCAATCGTGAATAATTTATCAATTTCGGGAAGTTCTAAGTGGATATTATCGGTTTCTTTAATATTACAATACTTTGGGGCTAAAGATCTAAATTCATTAATGTCTTCTATAATGCTTTCATCTTCAACATTGGTGTAGTTATCTTCAAACCAATTAAACTGTTCTTTTTCTTCGTATAGCTTATCTACTATTTCTGCTAAAGTTCCTGAATAGTTCGCATTTATTTCTTGGGGTTCGCTTTCTTCTATTCTATTTGCAGATAGCTGATTTTTATTAGTAGAAATGTTAGAACGAATATCATTTAATTCTTCTTCAAACTCATTAATGTTGTTTTCCCTTTCATTTTCTGGAATAGTAGATTTATCTAAAATCTCGTTTATACAGCCTTTTAAACTACTTAGTGAACTACCATCGCCCCCTAAATAATTAACTGCCAAGCTACCTATTTCTTCTGGTAATTTATCTTTCAAAACTTCTAATGCTTGTCGTTTTTTTGATGTTATGAGTATCTTATTTCCTGTAGCTAATAAATGACTAATAAGGTTGGCAATGGTATGAGATTTTCCTGTTCCTGGTGGACCTTGAACTACAATTTTATTTTTGTATCTACTTGCATTTAATATTTGAAATTGCTCGTCATTATAAGGCAATGGGAAGTATGGGTCGATTACTTCTGTATTAATTGGCTCATTATCAATTTCTCTTTCCTCTGAAACAATATCATTGAATTGTTCAATATTTACATCATCTGGCTTTTCTGATACTTCTTTGATAATGGCTTCATAAGTAGTCTGAAATTTTTTTGTTCCCTTCCTTCGTAGAATTAAAGCTGGTGCAAGAAATATTTTAGCATCCTCCACGATTTGATTGCTTTCAGGCTTCTCAATATCTGCAACAAACTCACATTGTTTTACTTGACTAAGAGCCTCATTAAAAATACGAATAACATCATCCATACCTTCATCAAATAAGGTAAATATCTCCTTTTCTTTTATATTATCTAATGAATTATCTTTTGCAAGTTTAACTATGTCTGATTGAAAGATTGGTTGAATAAGTTCATCTTTGAAAAACCCTGTTTCTAAATTTATATCTGCTTGTTCGTTTTCTCTAACTGTAATTTCAGAACTCTCTGCTTTGAGGTCAAATTCAATATTTACCTTTTGGGTAAATAAGTGTCTAAAAACTCTTGAATCTCCTACTTTAAAACTTAGTAAACCTTTACAAACTATTAACTCGAAACTCTCGTTATAATTTTCAAATTCGTGGTAAATGTCAAATAGTTCTCTATACTTTTTATCTAGCAAATTATAGTCTTCTAACTCTTTTTCGTAAACCTCAAACTTTTGCAGATAAATTTTATGTTCTTCTAAATAATTATTTAAAACATCGAGCCACTTATTGTCAATAAACGCATTAATTTCTACATTAAGCTCAGGTAATTTTTCTAGTGAATCACTTGGCTTTATTGTTGGTATTGTGTCTTCTGTTATTGGCTTTTCAATTACTAAATAGTCAGTAATATCTTGAGGTAAAACTAATTGGTTTTCTTTTGGTTGCTTGGGGCTAATGGGCTTACACAACTTTAACCAATAATCATTATTAGAATTAAAATTACTATGTGTGATACTCTCAAATACACCTGCTTTACTTACTTCTGAAAACCAAAATATTTTAGAGTAGATATTAGAGGAATCCTCAATATCTATTTGTACTTTTCGAGGTTCAGTAAATGCCTTTAGATAATTTAGTATTTGTAAGTATTGCTCTTTTTTCATTTGGGATTAGGTATTGATGTATTTGAGAGATAGAAATAATTATTGTGGTTCATATAAGTATTCAGAATTAGCATATTGACCTGATTTTCACTACTATTCAAGTAAGTTTGTTTATTAACATAAAATGTAAAAGATCAAGTAAGCCTCACAAATTTAAGTAATCCCAAGTTGATAATTTTATTTTCATGGCTACTCATTGAATGTCATAACCTATATACTTAGTTTATTGGCTATTTTAAAAGTTTTCATATTTATTCAAACAGTTATTTGGCGGAGGATTGTATTTATATCTTCCAAATCCTGTTCGTATAGTAATTTTTGAGGTGTTTATTTATAGGGTAAATACTACGAATAATAAAATTCTTAATGTACTAAGCTCCTTGATAATCAATTCTTTATATCTGTTTTGGTTTTTATCTAATGGTAATTTTACCTTTTTGGTAGAGATTATCAGAAAATCTGATAATTTCAGGGCTTTTTTTGGGTGATTTTCTTATAAGTACTTGATTGTTAGGTTTTTGTTTTATCAGAAAATCTGATAAAACTAATTTAATTACGAATACCATACTTTTATAAAGCCTTAACCATTAACACTAACAACAAGCAATGCTCTATTTTGGGCATTGCTTTGGGTTGATAGGGTGGGGTTGTTTTTAAATCGTTTTTGTTGTAGGTCTGTCTTTAGAAGTATAATAACCTAATTGTCTTCTACTCTGCTTACAATAGACTTGCATAAACTTCCACTCTGGATATTCTCTATCTAAAAAATTCATAAAGTCTAATAGATCAGAAGTGTTGTACTTTACATAATGATCTCTTCTAAGGCTTGCTTTGATAATTACAGCGTACAACTTTTTTTGCTTTTTCATTTTTTAATTTTTAATAGTTGTTGAATAATCGGCTAAAGGTTTTGCTAATGGTCTTTTATATATTAAAGCTTCGCTTTTTTGTTAAAGGTGCATATCAGGAGTAGATTCTTCTTTCTTATGAAAAGTCTGTCTTGACTTCGATACTTTATCTATTCAAATATCTCAAAGTCTTTGGTTTTATTATCCATATATACCTTAGCCTGCTTTTGTGGTATTGGAATATCTTTTATCCTTACATTTCCTATATTGTCTTTGTAGTTCAAGTATGCTTCTTTACTTGAATATTTTACATAGGTATCATCAAGGTGTTTGTTCTGAATGTAGAAGCAGTTATCTATTCCAATTATAGCTTCACTTAAAAACGTATAGGCAGTAGCACAGAGATTTATGGTGTCATTTTCTTGATTCCCCATTTTCCTAATACACTTACTTTGTAAAATGAGGAAATCGTTATTTTCAATGGTATTTTGAAGGTTGTGTAAATTGGGGAACTTTTCTAAAGTTTCTATTACCTCTATGTTCTGTAAAATGGGAACTTCATCTACATCCATTAACTGCTCAAACTTAGCTTCTGCATTTGCTATTACTCTATCATGTAATTGCTCTTTGCTGTATCGTTCATATATGGCTTTCAGACGCTTTATGTGATTGTTAGGTGTCTTTCTATCCACTTGTTTGTTAGATACTTTTTTATATAGTTTTTCAAAGTATTTTGGTTGAGTAGCTTCTTTGAAAAATGATAATTCTTTATCATTCAATTTGTCTATATCAATAGGCTCTGATTTTAGAATGTTTTTATAATAGCCAATTAACCTATTTTTAAGAGTATGGAAATTGTGTGGATGAAAAAAGTCTTTAAGGGTTTTAATATTGATACCTCCACACTTTTCAAATTCTTTAGAATTGAGATCTTTCATTGTTATTACCTTATACTCTATTCGTAATATTTCGCCATCAATTTTTTTCTGTTTAGATTTGGAATATACTTTGAAATCATTATTATCCTGTTTCAAATGTTTGCCATCAAAATCATCGTTACTATCGTATCTGTAAAATACTTTTTTACCTTTTCTTTCTATACCTTCAATTATGGTTTCACAGGTAGTGTGTTCCAATGGGGAGGTTAGGTTAAACTCGAATGAATGTATGCTGACTTTATGTGCGTGTACATTTAATAAAGCACATAAATAGTTAACGGCATTGACTACTTCAGAATAATAAAAATCTTCAAAATTATTTGCTTGATAGAAGTTTTGAAGACTACCATTAATTCTAAGAGTTGTTATTCCTTTTTCACTCTCGCTAAACTTAAAAGTTAGTTGTCTGATAATACACTTATAGCCTTGTATGACACCATCGTTATTTTTACCTGAAAATATCCAACTAAAGTTTTTGTTTTCAAGTAAGGTTTTAATATCCATATTAGGAATGGATAAGGAGATACCATCTACCACTTGCTTTACTTTAAGATAGTTGAAAATCAGCTATCTTTGAGCCATCGAGTTATCTGAAGGGAGGAAATATTTTGAACGGTGTTTACTCCCTTTTTTATGTCTATACTCAAACAGCCCAAAGGTTAGGCTGTTTTTACTTCTTTGCATCAATTTTAATGCGTTCCATAAAAGCCAATACCTCTGTGTGGAGGTAAAATATCTTTCTACCTTCTTGGCTATAAGTAATCATTCGTTTTTCTCGGTAGTGTGCTGATTGGCGTTTACTTATTTTAAGTAGTTCGCAAAACTCATCATCTGTATAGATGCGTTCAGGTTTAGCGTTGAGGACTTGTTCTAATTTTGAATTTATAAGGTTGAGCTTATCTTCTAATAACCTCAATTCGTTTTCATCTAATACTATTGCTTTCATTCTATTACAGATTTACTTTTAAATTAATAGAACAAAGAAAGTTCAAGGCTGAAGTGAAGTGCAATTAATTACTGTGTAAAGGATTTTTGAGATTTCAGATATGATTTACACACATATTATTTTGTAAACCGATAGCGGTTTTTTATAGCTCTTAGCTTATCAGGGCTATTAATTGGATTATCAAAACCATTTAGTTGTAAAACTTCATAAGTTACCCAGTAACTGTTATCCTTTTCTGTTCCTATGTGTAGGAGGTGATGAAAAATTATGTCTGCAACACTTGAAAAATAGAACTTTTTAAAACTTTCATGTTTCGCTGGAACACTTGATTTACCCAATTTAGATGCTTTCAAATTAGACTTACCTTCTTTTGTTTGAGAGTCTTTAATTTCTTCTTCAAACAATTTATCTAAAGTAACTCCTAAATGGCTTGGAACTTTTACGCCCAAACCATCTACCCTCTTTTTTCTTTGCATCAATTTTTTTCCAAACTTATCAAAACAAATACATTCAGACAATATTTCAAAGTACCATTGGTGCGTGATTCTTTTCTCAGTACTTTTATACTCGAACTTAGGTTCACCTTCTTCTGGATTTTCTTTTCTAACCTTTTGTGTAATTGTGATAGAAATTTCAGAGATATTTGCTTCTTCAAGAAATGTATTAAGAAAAAACAAGTAATCAATATCTTCATCTTCTCTTATCTCATTTGCTTGAATATGTAATGATGCAATGAGATAATAAACTTCAGCTAAGAAATACAACTCTTTGATCTTTGAGGAATCTACGCTGTATTTCTCACTTAATTCTTTAATTTTTAGTAATGTGTTATTTGGGATAAAAATTGGGAAGTTTAATCCAAGAAATTGTGAATAGCCTGCATTTACTAAATCGGTACATAAATGACCTAAAAAACTGTCAAAACCTTTTGGTATTATAAAAGATGTAGTATTCTCTGTTTGCTTGAATAGTTTATTAATCCTGTTAATCTGTTGTCGTGCTTCTTCAATTTTAGAACTCATATAAAAAGGTTATTGTAATTAATCAAATTTGAATAAATCATTACTAAAATCACTTATAGTATCGGTAGTAAATCCAGCAAAATAATTTTCGGTAGTTTTTAAATTGGCGTGTCCTAAACGTTCAGAAACAAAGACCATACTTTTTCCATGTTTAGTTATAGATAACGTGGCGAATGTGTGTCTGCACCAATAGAACGAAAAATCATTTGGTAAACCAATTTCAGTAGCAATTTTCTTTAGCTGTTTATTTATTCGCTTATTGAATCCTTTTTTATGGTCAAACTGTTTTTCGTTGCTTAGTGTTGGATCTATAAATGGAAACAAATATCTCGTATCACTCGGATACTTCTCAATAACACTTTTAGCATAATCATTAACCGATACAACTATTGGAGTAGAATTTTGTCTTTTGCCTTTTGTTTTTTCACGAACATAAGCTATCACACCATTTTCGGTATCGTAGTCATTCTTTTCAAGAAATAGCATATCTGCCAAATTCATTCCATAGGTAGCATAACAAAACAAGAAAATATCTTTGGCACGTTGCAAATAATAGTTATCTGTTTCAAATAGAAACAAAGCCTTCAACTGTTGAAGTGTTAAGGCTCGTTTGGCTCTTCCAGACGATGGAATAGAGTATTTCCCCTTACCTGTACCAAACGGATACACATCTTTTGAAACAACATCTTCTTCAATGGCATTTTTGAAAATATGACGAAGGTTACGCATTTTCAATCCAAAGCCCCCTAAAGCCTTTCCCTCCACATTTAAGTAAAAGTGTTCAAAATCTTTTAGCCATTTTGTAGTAATACTTTCAAAAGCAAAATAGTCATTCCCTTTTCTTCTGTATGCTTGAAATCGTTTAATAGCTTCCATTGTGGAGGTGTATGTTTCAACCGAACCAAACTTACCTGACTTTTGTAACTCGTCAATTTTTTCGTCAAACATACCATACACATCAATTTCTGAAAGTTTGAAAAACCTACGTTCAAAAATATCAAAATTGAAAGGCTTGATCGTATCTGCTACTGCTCTAGCTCCCTCTAATATATCTTCCATTTTGTAACGAAGCCTTTTTACTTCAGCATTAGCTTTCTTAGCGTTCTTTGCTTTATCATAAAGCTCAGGGCTTGCATATAGGTTTATATTTAGCCTCTTTCGTTTTCTTGGTTTGTTATTGAATATCTGTAATTTTATAGGGTGTGAGCCATCCTGACGTACACTTCTCATATCGTAATACAATGATATTGTTGGCATTTTAACTTGTTTTGATTAATATTTGCCCACAAAAAAGCAGATAATCGGCTGTAAGCCCTGTGGTGTAAGGGTTTCACTTGCCCACTATTTGCCCACAAAAATAAGTTATGATGCTTTAAAATGCTACTTATTGCACTATACAAAATACATAAACCCTTATATTATAAGGGTTTGCAGTTTAATTCCTTTTGTTAATTCAACATAGATGTTACTCATAATCAGGGGGTCCTAGGTTCGAGTCCTAGTGGGACCACTTCTTTAAACCCTTGCAAATCAGTAATTTGTGAGGGTTTTTTAATTCTCCAAAGTTTCTTCTTAAAATTCATTTGCACACAATTTGCCTACAAAACCTTTTATTTCGCCTTATTTTTTGCTGATTTTGCGATTAGTTCCTCAAACAGGATTTTTAAAATGAAGTTTGTTTTTTACACGTTTATATTCCTGAGTTCGTTTCTTTCTATTATCTTTTATTTCCTGCTCTAATTTTTTTGAATGTAATTTATACCAATAATTAGCAGGAATTAATTTCCCACTATGTATTTCTAATCTGTACATCAGCTCTACATTAGGAGCTTCTCTATCATTTAATAAGCGGCTTAATTTAGTTTTATGAATGTCAATATCTTTAGCAAAATCGGTATGTGTCTTTTTTATCAAATTGATATATTGTTTCAATTGGTTGGAAAATGAGAAAATTTCATCATATACATTTTGGTTAAAATAGTCTTTCATTAAGTATTTCATTCGCAATAATTCGCTGTGAAGTACCTGCTGATCAGACATTTCTTTTAATTTTTGTAAACGTAATTTCAAAAATTCTTCATCAGCCTGCGTTTTTTCTTTTACAGATAATTCATTTCTAAAAACAAAGCTTTCAACAATTTCTTCATCAGAAAGTCTTTTCTTTACTTTTTCGTAAGTCGATTCCTTTTTTTTATTCATCATCTAAAAATTTATCAATTAATTTTTGAGCATAAATACCTTCAATAGCTAAATATCTTCCATATTGTCTAAACCCGTATTTCTCTTGGTACAAGTCAATTAATTGGGTCTTAGGCATTAGCGATACAAAGCCATAATATCCTTTTTTGAAAGCATTTTCTGCCGCAAAAGCAATAAGTGTTCCTGCAATACCTTCTATTTGCTTCTCTTTTCCCTGATGTTCTTTTCGGACTTCAAGAAGGTTTAAGTGAATTCTATATTCGTTCGGTATATCAATAAGTGAAACTATCCCAAGTATCTGGTCGTCTTTGGAAATAAGTACAGCCTTGAATACTTCATAATTTCGTTCAGTATGCCAATTAAAAGAGAAGCCTTCATCTATAGCTATTTTGTCAAAATCTTCACTTGAAACTATTTGAATGGTCGCCTCTACTTGCTTTCCAGATGATTTATAAATTAGCTTCATTAATAACAGTCGCTATCATTCAATCATAAATATAAGACAGAATGTTTATAAAATCAATAAACAAAAATACATTTAATGATAAACAATATAGCCTAAGTTCCAGATGCTTCGCTTCAACTACACTAAGCTTCATTTCGTTTTGAATGACTATACTATATTTCATCTAGACTGTAATTGTTTTGAATTTATTCAAAGTTGAGGCTTTTAAAATTCTCTAAAATTTTATACTAGTAGATTTGCTTTTAAAGTGGGAGTAAAATTTACAGTTTCCCTTGTGTTCCCCCTCTAAGTATATCTTTAACCATAGCGAACATCATAGCATTGAAATCTTCTTTAGCTTCTTTATTGTCTGTAATTAGCTTGTAAAAATCGAAGCGTGTTGTAACGTATTTTAGTAATTCTTGCTGGGCAATTTTATCGCTGGTAATTCTGGCATTTTGTTCATCTGAAAACTTTATAGAGTTAAGTACTTCTTCATTATTAGCCATATCCTGCGCAATGTCATAGAAATCTTCTGCTATCTTTCTAACCTTATCTGAATCGTCAAATTCAGTTCCAAAGCGATCATTGAATGTTTTAATAATATTCGACAATAAATCTATTTCAGGATCATTAACACCTCCACGCATTTCGGTTGGAATGGCTTTTAAATCTTCACCTTGTTCCAACAAAATATTTGTTTGAGCTTCTAATTGAAGTCTGTAACTATCCATATCAATATTATTCAGAATACCTTTGGCTAAATCTTCAGAGGTATTACCACCTAATTTATTCTGAAGATGATTAAGAAAGATATACAAACGTTCTAAGTAGGCATTTTCAAAGTGAACTATCTGTGATAAAAAGACATACAAACGAACATAGCTTTTAACTTTTAATCGGAAATCTACTTGTTCTTCTTCATTTAGATCATTTCTGAAAATATCACTTGATTCATCTAATAAAGCGTGTAATTCATCGACAGATACATTTGCTAATATCTTATCTGAAAAAGCTTCAACTTGTTCGCTCGAATATACCTGAAACGCATCTAAAGCATCTTGTAAGTCAAATAGCTTATTAGGGTCGGTTGCTTCCCCTAAAATGGTACTTTCAAAATAAGGTTTAAAAGCTTTCTCTATTTCATCGGCTGTATTGGCAAAGTCATAAACGAAAGTATCTTTTTTTGAAGGATGGCTTCTATTCAATCGAGATAAAGTTTGCACGGCATTTACACCTCCCAACTTTTTATCTACAAACATGGTATGTAATAAAGGTTGATCAAAACCTGTTTGAAATTTATTGGCAACTATAAGAAAACGATAGGCTGCTTTCTCAAATTCATCAGGAATATTTGCGCCCGAAAAGCCATTTAAACTGGCTTCGGTTTGTCCATTAATTTCACCCGAAAAACCTACAACAGCTTTATACGGACTATTGATAGATTTTAAGTATTTATCAAATGCTTTTTTATAAGCAACAGCATTTTTTCTACTAGTGGTAACTAACATTGCTTTTGCTTTTCCATTTATTTTACGTGCTTTGATCACTTCTTCCAGAAAATGATCGATCATTATTTTTGTTTTCTTTTCAATAGCATGCTCACTACTTTCCACATAGTGTTTAAGTTTCTTTTGCGCCTTCTTTTTATCGTACTCAGGATCATTTTCTATTTTCTTTAATAAGGCATAGTAACTCTGATAGGTTGTATAATTTTGTAACACATCTTTTATAAAGCCTTCTTCTATGGCTTGTTTCATAGAATATAAGTGAAAGGCTCTGAACTTCGTTTTATCAGCTTCCTGATATGGCACACCGAACAATTCTAAAGTTTTGTTTTTAGGTGTTGCCGTAAAAGCAAAATAACTGGCATTAGGTAACAGTTTTCTCGACTTGATTATACTTCTTATAAAGTCTTCTCCTGAAGCTTCGTTACTTTCAAACTCATCATAGTCTTCAAGTGTTTTCTTTAGTACTTCTTCATCATCGACCTTAGCTAAAGTTTCGTTGAGTTTACGTGCCATTTTACCACTCAATCCACTATGGGCTTCATCTATGATAATGGCAAAATTACTAGCCGACAATTCGCCAATATCTCCTACTATGTGCGGAAACTTCTGTATGGTTGTCGTAATTATTTTTTTACCTTCTTCTAAGGCTGTCTTTAATTGTTTACTACCTTCTGTAATGGCTTCTACTACGCCTTTTACTTGTTGGTATTGTTTTATGTTCTCTCTGATCTGTTTATCTAAAACCCTACGATCTGTGATTACAATTACAGAATCGAATACGGTGGATGTTCCTTGTTTATTATGTAAGCCTACTAGTTGATGTGCTAACCAGGTAATCGAATTACTTTTACCAGAACCTGCGGAATGTTGTATCAGGTATTTTTGTCCTGCGCCGTTTTCTTGTGCATGACTTAATAGTTTCCTTACTACATCTAATTGGTGATAACGCGGAAAAATGAGCTTTTTTACTTTCTTCGTTTTCTTTTGTTCATTTTTATCTAAATATTCTTTTTCTTCGCTTATAAGCTGTGTGAAATTTTGAATGATATTGACCAGACTATCTTTTGTCAGAATTTCTTTCCATAAATAATCTGTACGGAAACCATCTTTTGGCGGATTGCCTGCGCCGTTGTTATGTCCTTTATTGAAAGGCAAAAAATAGGATGCTTCTTTTTTAAGCTCGGTACACATCCACACTTCTTCGCTATCAACGGCAAAGTTTACCAATAATCTACCAAAAAGAAAGATAGCTTCATTGGGATCTCTGTCTTTTTTGTACTGCTTAATTGCGTGCTGAACATGCTGTTTGGTTAGTTCGTTTTTCAGTTCAAAACTTATAATGGGAATGCCATTAACAAAAACTACAAGGTCTAAGGATTTGCGGTTATTGGGTGAAAAATAGACCTGTCGTATTACCGAGAAAATATTGGCTTCGTAGTGCTTGTTGTCTTTTAAATTATAATGTGAAACAGGTTTATCGTAGAGTAAGCTTAGTTTGGTGCTGGTAAAACCTTCGGTAATGCCTTTTCTCAATACTTCAATTATTCCTTTTTGCCTGATCTGATCGTTTATACGTTTTATGATCTTTTGCTTGTAAAGGTCTTTATGGAATTTTTTGATCTTTTCTAAAGCTTTGGCTTGTGTAGCTTCCAGAAATTGAAATAATAATTCGGTATCTACACAATTGATATTATCGTAACTAGTATTGTTTCTTAATAGATAATTATTACTATTGACAAGGTATTCTGCGATGTGTTTTTCAAAACCGTTTTCTTTAGTATTTGTAGGCATAATGCTCGTTATTTTTGTGTAGAATGTCTAAATAAATGTCTAAACTTCGTCTAAATCTCGTCTAAACTTCGTCTAAATCTCGTCTAAATCTCGTCTAAACTTCGTCTAAATCTCGTCTAAACTTCGTCTAAATCTTTAATATCCAAGCTCGTTTTTCATTAGTTATGATAAGCTTTTCTATTCTTAAGTTTTGTAATATGTTTTTGATTTTATTACTTTTTTGCTCATTAGAAAGAACATCTGGAAGTTTGTCTAAAAGCAAGGCTTCAAAATCGGAACGTTTTGCTTCTCCAAATTCTTCGAGGTAGTCGATAATCATTTTTTTACAATATTCATCATCAATACCTTTCTGTTTCATATAATTCACTTCTTCGCCTGTAGCTTTGGCAACCGATGCTGCAATATGAAAATTTGGTTTTCTACCAGTAATTAATTTTTTATTCCTTAACGACTTAATTTCTAATTTGGTTAAATCTTTATTTTTAGCAACTTTATCGAGGGCTATTATATCTAAAAGAGATAAATCTTTTAATGTCGCCAACTTTTGGGCATAATTTATATCAACCACTTTACCTGTAAAGCTTACTTTTACCTTATCATCTGTTAGCTCATAGTCTGGCAAAGGGAAGTATTTATTTCTTTGGATAACAAACATTTTTTTAATACCACTTCCAATGGTATCTATCATGTTCAGGTTAACCATTGCCTGTACCAAAAAGCTATTACGATATACCGATTCAGGAGCATCGCCGATAACCACTTTCTCTACATTTTTAGGAATAAATTTACCTGAATTTAAAAAGGTCAATCGGCTATCTTCGTTTTCAACTACTACAATTTTTCCGCCTAAAGTATAATCTTGATGGGCAATGCAATTGTTAAGGGCTTCACGAATGATAAACGGATCGTACTGTTCTACTTCTTCGGGAAATAAGGTATCGTGAAGTATATAACGGTACTTCAGATTTCTAATTTTTGCATATAGTTTATCGGTGCTTAGAATAATGGGACAAGTAAAATGTTCATAGTCTTTTTCTAAGTTGTCTTTATCTTTTAGTATCCAGGTGATTTGGCTAGTGGCTGGATTTAAAAAATGTTCCGATTCGGGTTTACCTAACAATAATATGGCGGTATTTGTTATTTTACCGTTTATGGTTACTTTGGCTTTATTTAAAAAAGTGGAGGTATCCCAAGTATCTATTTCATCGGTAATTCGTGGGTTTTTGATCTTAAACAAGTTTTTTGCTTTGGCAATAGCTTCTTCTGATAGATCGGCAATAGTGGCTTGCTCAACAATTTTTATACTCCAATCGAATTGAACGACTTGATTTCTTATGCGTTCAAGTTCTTCTAAATTCAGGGCTTGTAATGATTCGCCATCTCTACCAAAGTAATGACCTTTCCATGCAATAGGAAAGCCTTTTGGGGCTGGAGGAATTTCAAAGAGGATAACTCTTTTACCTTCTTCATTCGTAAGCTCGTAAATTTCTTTAAAGGTGATACGATTAGTTGTTAGCTGGGCTATTTCATTTTTCAGGCTGTTTAATTGGCTTGGTTTGCTACGAAATTGAGTATTGACAAATGCTTTGTCTTTATCACGAATACCGAATACTAACCATGCTTGATCTAAACCTTTGAGGTTGGCTTCGTTGCTGAGTGCCGAAAAGTATTTACCCAATTTATTGAAGTCGTATTGGTTTTTGGCTTCTTTAAATTCTACAATTTCATTTTCGTAGCCTTGCTCTATTAATTGTGCAAGTTGCGCTTGTATTTCCGTTAGGCTTTTCAATATTCCGTTTTGGTTTTGTGTTCGCTATTCCCCCTGCCACCCTCGCACATCTATTTTACCGGTTACTGCTTCGGCAATAAGGGCGGTTTTGTATTCTTCTACTAAGCTTATTTCTTTGGAAATAGTTCCAATGGTTTTATCTATCTTTTGGGTTTCCTTAGTTATGAAATCTACTATTTTTTGTTGTTCTGGAAGTGGAGGGATGCAAGTATAAATAGATTTTAGATGATGTACTTTAAACCTAAAAACTTTAACACCAGTTGCATACTTTCTCAATTCTTTTGCAAACACTTGCGATGAATGATGTAAATATTTTTCATTAACTATATTCATATTAGGTTTTAACAATATCTGTTCACCTCCTAACAAGCCTAAATCACTTCGATTATAAAACACCGAATGCCCTAAATCTTCTATTGTTTCTGATGTTGATATAAAAATAACATCACCATAATTCACAACTTGAGAATCTTTATAAAATTCACTATTAACATAAAAGTTATACTTTTCATTAATTACATTAACCTTATAAGTTTTTCCATATTGCAAAGCAACATATTCACCGTTTCTTAACAATTCATCTTTTTTAAAACTTGAATTTCCTCTTATAAGATTACACATACTATTAATTTTGGTAACCTCCCAATGTTGAGGAATATCGCCGAGCCATTCGATGCCTGAGTTTTTCATTTTGGCATTAGGCTTAATGCCTTTGGTAACGGCTTTATTAATAAGGGCTTGTTTTTTCTCGTTGAGTAGTTCAATGAGTTGTTTTTTCTTGCTAATAAAACGGTTTATTTTTTCGAGTTTAAAATCGAGGAAATTGGCTATTTGGGTTTGTTCTGAGAGGGGTGGGAAAGGTAGTTTTATTGAACGCAAATCATCTCTCGAAACTTTCAATCTCAATGTATTATATTTCCCTTCTCCCCTATCAATGGCTATTAATCCCCTTCCAAGGCTAAACAAAACTCCTTGAACTATTTTACTCCTAAATAGATATTCATAAAACTTGACATTTGACTTGTTGAGACCAACATAGTATGTATAATAGACGGGACTAACACAACCAAAATAAGACGAAACTCCAACAGCCCCAACAATCATATTCATACTATTAAAAACAATATCACCTTCATAAGCTAGCTTATATTTAGTAAAATCATCTTTAAAACGATCTAAGTTTGTTGTTTTTTCCGAATATAAAGTCACTCCTTTATCTATTGAAAGTGAAAGCCTTTCTTTACTCTTAATAGGATTATTCTTTTCATTCCTCTCTGAAAGGATATTCTTAAAAGATCGAATTACCCATGAATCAGGAATTTCGCCTAACCATTCAATGCCACTTTCTTTATATTTTGGATACTTCGTCAATGCCATTATTCAGTAATTTCTTTAAGCAGGTTTTCAGTTTCGGTTTCCAATGCCAGAATATCGGCAGTAATTTCGTTTAGTGATCTTAAAGCTTCGTACTTGTAAAAGTATTTATTAAAGGCTATTTCGTAACCTACTTTCATTTTGTTTTTTTCGTACCATGCGTGAGGCGCAAATGGTATAACTTCTCGTTCAAAATATTCATCAATATTTTCTTTCATTGGCACGTTTTCGCTGTCTTTTAGTGCCTTATCGGGTTTAGGATTCCCCTTTTTATCGGTAAGTATATTTCCTGCTTCATTTTTTAAGGGCTGTTGCACGGTTATTTGATAAGTACCAAAATCGGCATTATCAAAAATTTTGCTGTACTCGTTTTCTTCAAAAGCAAAGTATAATTCTTGCACTTTTGAAATGTGATCAATTGTAAGTTCATTTCTTTTACTTCCTAGAGTTTTACGCATTCTCCTATAAAAATTTTCAGAAGAAGCATTTATCAGCTGTACTTTTCCTTTGCGTTTTTCTTCCTTGATATTGCTGATTATCCAGATATAGGTTGCAATACCTGTATTGTAAAAAATATCGTTGGGTAGCTGGATAATACATTCGAGCAAATCGTTTTCAATTATATATTGTCTGATACCGCTTTCGCTGCTGCCTGCATCGCCTGTAAAAAGCGCCGAGCCATTGTGTACCGAAGCAATTCTGCTTCCGCCATCTTCAGGGCTTTTCATTTTAGACAACATGTGTAGCATAAACATCAATTGTCCATCATTACTACGAGAGGTAAGGCATTTTTCTTCTAATTCGCCTTTGAAGTTTTTAATTTTTAAATTGAAACGGGTATCGGTAATTTCTACTTTTTTGGCTGTGCCTACATTCAGTTCTTTTATGTCTTCTTTCCAGCTTGTTCCATAAGGTGGGTTGGTAAGCATAAAGTTGAATTTCAGGTTAGGGTCGAAACCGTATTTGCTAAGCGTAGAGCCAAATTTTATTTTGTCGGGATCTTCGCCTTTCAACAGCATATCAGATTTGCAGGTGGCGTACATTTCGCCTGTATTTTCTTGTCCGTATAAATGAAAAGTGGCATTCGATCTTATTTCTCCATCGGGGTCGGTAGCAAACTTCTTCGATTGGGTTAACATAGCGCCCGAACCCACGCAGGGGTCGTACACCAAAAACGTGCCTTGTTGAATTTTGTCTTTCACTGGCAAATATACCAAGTGAGTCATGAGTTCAATAATTTCTCTGGGCGTGAAGTGCCTTCCTGCTGCGGCATTTGTTTTTTCATTGAAGCGACGAATAAGGTCTTCAAACATATAACCCATAGCCATCGGGGAAATTTTTTCGGGTCTGAGTTCTACCTTAGGGCTGCAAAATTTTTCGAGTAAAGAAAAGGTAATGCCTGTTTCTTCAAAGGTTTCTAATTGGTTTCTGAATTTGAATTTAGAGATAATATCCTGCACATTCTCTGAAAAGCCATTGAGGTAATCTTCGAGGTTCGAGTCGATGTTCTTAGGGTCATCGAGTAATTTTTTCATGGTGTATTGCGAGGTATTGTAAAAAGCTAAACCAGCGCCGTGTTCTTTACTGGTAAGTAAGCCCGAAAGGTCGTCGATCTTATCTTTGAATTGGTGGTAGGTATTGAGCACCTGTTGTTTGGTGTTCTCTAATGCCAGATCTAATCTGCGCAGCACGGTCATCGGTAAAATTACATCCTGGTATTGATTTTCGAGGTATTTGTTTATGAGTATATCATCGGCAACCGCCCAAATAAAGTTGATAATGGGTTGTAGGCTTTGTGTATCGAGGCTCATAGATTTATTTTCTTTTTGGGTGTGGTATAATAGTTTATTCAAAAGTAGTGGATATTTTTTTGTTTTAGGGAATCGGGGGGATTATTGGTGTTAGCGTTTGTTTAAATTTCTATTAATTGAAAAGAAATATTTTCTACGTTTCAAACAAACCAGTCTCAATGCCTTGTTTATACCACATCATTACTTCAAAAAGAGCGTAGGCAATGGCATTGAAAGCAAAGCGAGTGTAAGGTATTCTTTGATTTTCTATTGCGTGTGTGTATAATGGAGGATTCCAGTTTACAGCTTGTGTAAAATATTCGATAGCTTGATTTTGGTAAACTTTTGTAGTTGGTTCGTAATTTCCATCTCTATTACCAGTTAATACTTTTTTCTTGTCATTGAATCTTACACAGTCTTCTAATAATTCAAAGTAAACATTAATTTGGTTATAAATATGTTCTTGAATTGTACGGGCATCGGTTAATAATCCACGTTGTTCAGCTTCTGATTTTTCGTTAAACGAGTTATTTTCTACACAAGTTAATAGGGCAATAAATCTATCAATATATTCATCATCTAAAAAACCATCATCAAAAATTTTGAATAATTCGGGGTATTTTCTTTTCAATATATAAAGTTCGGATTCACCTACTATTTCTCTTAGTTTATTTATAAAATCGGCAAGATTGCCATAATCGCCTTTATCAATAATTATGGGCTTTTCATCAATTATTCCCTCCAATTGTTCTTCTACATCATCTATATAGGCAGTGTAAATGACAATGTTAATTTTATCAGATAATCTTCTTATTTTTTGAAATCCCCTTGTAACGTGTACTGCTCTCTCGTCTGTATGTTCAGGTGTTAAAAAACCTTTACCGTCAAGTATAATTAAGTCGAAATCATTGATTTTTTCTCTTAGATCACCAATTCCAGTATGTAGATCTGTTGCAAAGTCAAAACCTATTTCAGCATCGAAGCATACAGTTTGCATACTATTGCACAACTCTCTATTGTTGTCAATCATAAATAACTTCATACTATAATATTTCTTTGTATGTTGAACTTAATAATTACATTCCATTTGTCATCAGTATTCCCGTGTAAATCTATCGGAAATATTTCACCTCCTAATTTTTGAATGGCTTTGGTAATTAAAACACCACCCAAGCCAGTACCTGCATTTTTTCCAGCCGTTTTATCAAGCGAAATATAGTCTTGAAATTTAAAATCTTTAGGAAATGGATTGCCATTATTCTTGTAGAAAATAGTTACTTCATCGCCTTCTTTCTTAATCTCAAATTCAACTTCTGGTTTGTCAATTCCTTGTTTTCCGTGTTTATGAAAATTACTATATAAGTTTTCGAGTATAGTAGAAAGGCAAAAGTCATTTATAGGTAATATTACCACATCTCCAACTACTTTTGTTTTCACTTCTCCTTTGTATTTAGATGCCGTATCTACCAATGCTTTATTTAAGCCTTTTTTTGTTAGCTTTAAGTCATTATCCAACTTATACAAGTTTTGAATATTACTAACTATATTGCTTATATCTACTAAAAAACCATTTACAATATCAAAATCCTGTCTTAAAGAATGTTGGGTGTTTACACCAGTTTTACTTTGCCAATTTAGCTGCTCATTGTTCGATAAAATATTCCTATCAACAAAACCTTCCAATTGTTTTAGGCTGGTAGATGCAGGAATGTATTGATTGTTTACATAATGCCGTAACGCCTTAGAAATACTAATATTAATATCAGTGTTTTCTTTGTCTATCTCAATTGAGTCCTTTTTTTGATTTTTTACCAAGCATTGCTGCTGTTCTTCAATACTTGGAACTTGTATTCTGATTTCTTTAAATTTAGATATAGGAATTCTTTTTTGAATAGTACCTCCACCAAAGGCATTAAATTGTTGCTGACTAAGTTCTTTTTTTAATTGTACAACAAAATATTCTGGGATAATTTTTTCGGTATCTACTTCTAAAGCAAACAAATATTCTTTGATACTATAATTTGATTCGTCATCAATTTTTAAGACAGCAGAATTGGTTATATTTAGCTGAGATACTACAATAGAATTGTTTTTTAAAATTTCTGACTCACTAACTGGATAAAGCTGTTGATTAGCTATTCCTGTAATAAAATTAGTAGAGAGTGATTTTAGAAACTTAGTATCAATTTGTTTAGCAGGAACGAAGTTTGCGTTTTTACTGGCTCTTTGTCTTTTGCCAATTTTTAGGGTTTTTGTTAGTTCTGATATTGGTATATAAGCTGTGAGGTCAATATCTGGATTTTCTATTTCTTTTGTAATTAAATACCGCTTACTAAAAAGTTGATACTTGTTTTTTACCACTTCTTCTGTTGAAATGAAAACACAATTTTCAGAGCTTATATCACCCGTTTTATGGGTTTCTATAACTTTCTTTAATTCTATCAAAAAGCCTGTTAATTTTTCGTCATAATATTTTGACTTCAATTTATAACTGGTAAGGTCTGCAAATAGAATTTTATCTGTGTTTGCTCTATTTTTATTCAAAACAATTAGAGAAGTATTCACACTAGCATAATCATAAATCTGTGGTAAATTAATAACTGCATCTAAAGCATTATTATCTATAATTTTTTTTCTTAATTCTAAGGTGTTTTTATGTTGACTATTAAGCACTCCTGTTGGTACTATTACATAACCAATACCATCATTTGATAACGAATTATATACTTTATTTAAAAAATTTATAGAAATATCTTTAAAAAGACGTTTAGGGTCATTAGTTCCAAATGGTGGTTCACAAATTATTAAATCATACTCTTCAACAAAATAATTCATTCCCATAAAACTATCACTCAAAGATGTGAGAGCTGAATCTGTATTTTGCAAATTCTTAATATCAATATCATTCAATATAAAATTAATTCCAGCCAAGCAATATGCGTCTTGGTTCACTTCTGAAGCATACACCTCTAAATTTGGTATGTTTAGCTTATTAAAACACGAAACAATAGTTCCAGCAGTTCCAATTGTAGGGTCATATATTGATTTGTATTCTCTTTCAGTATTAATAAGTTCAGTAATAATGTAATCAAAGAGTGGATTATTCATATATCCGTTTTTGATTGACAGTATTTTATTTAACGATTCGGAATAATATGCTTGTAGAAACTGAAGTGTTTGCTCTGAATTCGTTTTATACGCTTCAATAAGCTCATTACTTAATTCATTTATGAATCCTGATGCGTAATCACCTAAAAATAATTTAGAATAATCATACTTAGAAAATATAGATTTAAAAAAAGTAATCTTGTATTTAGCATTAAGCTCACTCAATACACTATCTAACTCTTTTAGATGTGCTTGATGTACGATTTCATTAGAACTTTCATCAATTAGATCTAAATTATTTAAGAGTTCATCTGAGAGATGATTATATATATCTATTTCTGATAATTGACTTCCATCCTTTAATGTTTCAATATTCAAAGCAACGACTGACCAAACAAATAAAAAAGCAGATTTTAAATCGAAGGAATTTTCGTTATTAAATCTTTTTAAATAATAATTCAAACTATTTTCTAAAGCTAACAGAGGAGGAGTTTCTTCATCATTTTCTAAAATCTCAAGCAGTTCTTTCTCAATTGTTTTAATGCTTTTAGTTTGATAGTGGCTCCAATCAATTTTTAGTTTTTCCTTGGAAAAGTAAATTGATTGAAAGATTGAAGAAAGGTCAGCATTGTAATCTTCTTTTATTCGATTTATTATTTCTCGTGCATAATATTTATTCCCATTACTAAAGTTATGTAAGTAAATCGCATTTTCACTCGAGCCAGTATCTAAAATTTCAAATGGCACATCAATTAGCTGTTTTGGATTATCAGCAGAGAAATTTTCAGACAGCCTAATTTTTAGGCCTTTGTTGTATTTAGAGAGCCCTTCAATAATGGTGTCTTTTTCTACAATTGTATCAATTATCAGTTTCTTTGGGTTAATCAAGATTAAACAAGTTTTGATTTTAAATATGTCCCTTATTTCAAAAGACAATGCAAACATAAAACGGAGGTGTGCAGTAATTTCGCACAATCAAGTTTTTTCTATGGATTTTAATGTATTAGTTCGGTACAAAGTATTAGATACCTGTTTTAGAGATAGCACAAGATACTACGATATAAATGATTTAATAGAAGCAGTAAATATTGCTTTAGATAGAATTAATGATTTCAAACTGTTTTATTCTGAAGATTTTATCGAATGTGGCTTCAACCTGAATGAATATTTTGATGATGTAATAGGCATTTCTGTTCCGAGTAATAAACGAGTAGAAACTATCAAACGCTTGTTTTAATTCGGAGATAAACACATATTATAACAACTAAGATCCCCAACACTGGTTGGAGAAATCCTCTACCTTTACCTAACAATGCAACTCAACCCTAATACATACAATACCCTATTCGATAAACTAAGCCAACTAATAGAGCAAAGCCGAGCCGAAGCCTACTAACAAGTAAATACTATTTTACTCAAAACCTATTGGCAAATCGAAGAATACATACCTTTGTAAATACAATGCAAGTATCTGAAAATAACCAACAGCTATTCCAACAAATAGCCGAAGTAATACAAAGTGCCAAAAGCAAAACAGCAAAAGCCATTAATTCAGCAATGGTGGAGGCGTATTGGCACATTGGAAAAATTATAGTTGAAGACGAACAACAGGGCAACCAAGCCGACTACGGTAAAGAGATTTTAAAGGGCTTGTCTAAACAACTTACTGAAAACTATGGTGGAGGCTTCCGACTTAGAAATTTATACTATATGCGTTCATTCTATCAGAGTTTCCCAATATTGCACACAGTGCGTGCAGAATTGAGTTGGACACATTACAGGCTACTATTAAAGGTAGAAAAAGACAATGCCAGAAGCTTTTATTTAGAAGAAAAAATAAAAGATTAAGCCTTACCGAAATTTGTCAAGCTCTAAAACTTATTTCTGACTAAAAAAGGAAACATTACCCTAATAGAAACCTTTGGAGAAATAGCAGGTAATCAACCCAATACAGCGCACCTATTTTAGTTTATGCTGATCTAATAGATAGTAGTAATCCACGTTATACCGAAACAGCTAAAGAGCTGTATGACAAAACTATTATAGCCTATCTTTGAACAACGAAATTTTATAGCTATGACACTCAATAGAAAAAAAGTAGATAGAGAAAAGCTAAAAAAAGCATATAAGGCACACATCGCCAAAAACGAAGCCTTTTTAAAAGAAGTAGCCGAAGGTGCAGATTTTTATGAAACAGCAGAAAAATATGGAAAAAAATTTGTTGCCCCCTTACCAACACCAACTAAAAATTAAAGACACCTATACCTTCATTACCGATAGTAATGTAGAATATGTTGTTTATTTTGAAAGTGAAATACAAGATTTTTTAAAAGTAGATTATCCCGAACTATCTAGTAAGTTTTTTGAATTTGGTTTTATGCCAATAAGTGTAAAGGTTTCAGAAGTTAGCCAATATCCACCAGATGAAAGAATACTTATAACGGTGGTTAATATTTTAAAAGAATACTTTGCACATAACGAGAACGCCATAATTTACAACTGCCTAACTATTGATGGTAAACAGAAAGCACGAGCCAGATATTTTGAAGCTATCTTTCAAAGAGCCAAGCAAAATGAAATCTTAAAGTTTGATAGTATAATAGACGCTGAAAATGATATTCAATACTTTCAAAGTTTATTGATTAAAAATAATAATCCAGATTTAGAGACTATGGTACAAGCGTTTTATAGAATAGCCTTTTTATTAGGAGAATAAGTATAAAAAAACAGCAAAAACGTTACCCCATACGTTACCCATCAAGAATAAAGACACATAAACTATTGACAATCAACACTTAAATCAAGTCATAGTGGGACCACAAATACGAAAAAGCCTGACAATTTTGTCGGGCTTTTTAAGTTCTGTTATTCCTTCACTCCCAAACAATAATACCTCAATTTATTTTACTTTTATTACTTGTTTTATCCATATTGAATTATGCAAGTAAACGATACTAAAGAAGACATAAAAACGGCTGTATTATACATGATACTCTCAGCTATTAGCTTTTCTTTGCTTAACTCCATCATCAGAGCATTTGAACATTTGCCTACCTTTGAACTTGTATTTTTTCGTTCTATTGGCTCTGTAATTTTAGGTATTATTTTCCTTAAAAGTCAAGGCATATCCCTTTGGGGGAATAATAAAAAGCTGCTCATTTTCAGGGGTATTGTTGGAGTTACTTCTATGGCATTGTTTTATAAAGCTATTCAAATGATGCCAATGGCTTCAGCGGTTTCATTGCGCTATTTGTCTCCTTTTTTTGCAGCGATTCTCGCAATTATTTTCTTGGGTGAAAAAATGAAAAAAATCCAATGGCTTTTCTTTGCTACCGCCTTTATTGGTGTGGTTATGTTAAAAGGCTTCGACACCCGTATATCTATTCCTGCGCTTTTGTGCATTCTTGCATCGGCAATTGTAAGTGGAATGGTTTACGTGGTAATTCGGAAAATCGGGAAATCGGAACACCCAGTTGTAATCGTTAACTACTTTTTAATGGTTGCTACTTTAATAGGTGCTGTTTTTTCCTATTTTAACTGGATTCGTCCACAAGGTTATACCGAATGGGGCATGTTGTTAAGTATGGGACTATTTGGTTTTATAGCTCAATACTTCATGACCAAAGCATTTCAGATAGCTGAAGCCAATATTATTTCTCCTTTTAAATATGCCGAAGTTGTATTCACGCTTATAGCTGGATTCATATTTTTTGGTGAGTATCAAAGCTGGATAGCTTTATTGGCAATGATAATCATTTGTGTTTCGTTGGTTGCGAACGTTTGGGTGAAAGCGAGATAAACTTCACTTATTACGATTGATTTTCGTAAAACTCAGCAACTGATTGTTTAAAAGTGCTTTCAGTCCAATCTTCCCATTTCCCTGAATATGGATCATAACCACATTTTAATGGTTTACTATAGATATTTTCAGGTTCTTCTAAAAATGCCCGACAATCAGAACAGATATATCTGAACTCACAATCTTTACAAGTATCTATTTGATCTTTATGAATATTTCCCACCTCTAAAAATTCATTATTACTGATAAGATCATTTAATTTGTAATCTTTTACATTTCTAAAGCCTTTCTGCATTGATGGACAGTTTTTAATGTTTCCGAACTCATCTATGAACACTTTCTTATACAGGCACGAATTCTTTTTAAGGGACATATCAAATTGAGCTGCGTTCATTGTAAAATAATTTTCATCTATAATCCCACAATGACTTTGGTCAAGATTGTTAATGTTAAAGATGATACAACGAAAATCTGTATTATAAACTTCATTTGAAGGAGCATTATAAAATTCAATTTTCCAGATTCTTTTTTCATGATTGAAAAGGTCAATCATATTTTCATAGTTAGCTGTATAAGGTAAAACCAATTGAATACTTTCCAGAAAGTTCTCTTTTAAGTATGATAATATTATTTCTATCTCTCCCTTAGTTGAAGGTTCAACAAACCTTATAATCAGATGTGCAGTTGAGATACTTTTGAGTAAGTTAATATGAAAACTCTCTATTGATGCAATATCAATAATTGCATCAATAAAATGAAAAGGCATTTCTACTTCTGCTTCTACATCAAGAAAATTATATCCTTTGTAATCACTATGGAAATATCCAATATTGCTTGAATCCTGTAAATCCAGTAACTCAGATTTAATATCTTCTTTAAGTAAATCCAAATTAAAAGAATGGTGCTTTTCTGAGTAAGATTGTATTATATTTTCCTTCAAAAATCGATAATAAGATTGGGATTTAAAATCTATGATAATAGCATACATAAACCCAAACACAACTTTCACAGACTTAGCTAAAACAAGGTAATTCATTAGAATTTTTTAAAATTGATGGTTTTCAGAACAGGTCGTTGAGGAACTAATAATTTCTTAGTAATTGTTTGATGGTTATCTGAAGAATAAGCCGAAACTTTTATAGTACGACCATTTTTTTGTTCTGATTTACTTTTATCTTCTCGCATAATAATTGGGCTATAAGTTTTGAAATTTGATTATTGTAAGCGAAGTCAACATTATCGAAAATTCCTTGGGGATTAATATCTATTACTCTGAAATTCATTTCCGTGTCTATAAGAATATCCATAGTGGCAAAATCCAATTTTAGTTTATCCAAAACAACTTTGATTTGCTTTTGTACTTTTTCAGGAAGTCTATATTTCTGAACTCTGATAGACATATCAGTTCTTGCATCTATAATACCATTAGGAGCTTTGATCTTAAGAATACTATAAAATACACCTTTGATATAAACACTTCTAACTTCAAAAGAATTTTGAATCAACTGTTGGTATAAATTAAATTCACACAAATCATCATTCATACTGAATTTTTTCTGAAACCTTTTTTTGTTAAGCTCTGAGACCTTAACAAAATCTCCTACCGATTTGGTGATATAATCTTTCTCCCATGATTCATTTCTTTGATTGGTAATAAATGAATTGGACGAAATACGAAAAACATCACAAATCGTTTTTTCGATATACGCTCTGTTGCTATTTCTGAAAATAGCTGGTGAACCTATAAAATTTCGTTTATTTTTTGATGAAAAGAAAAAAGCATCAATTATATGATTAAGATCTAATAAGTCTTCAAAATCATAAATTGCAGATTTTAAAGCAAGTGTTGGTTTTCTAAACCATATCTTTTGAACTTCAATGTCGTTAACAAAAAGCTTATTACGCTCAATATTGAAGTAAATAGACAATTCTTCTACTGCATCACAATTCAAACGATAGAACAAATTATCTTTCCGAAAATGCTTTATCCAATTGATTACTTTACAGCTCGACTCATCGTATTGCCTGGTAATGATGAGAATCATTTATTTCTTCTGAGATTTTTATCTAAAAACTTAGCAACTCTTTCATACTTTTCTTCTTTCACGATTCCACCCGAAACAGCAAGTACCACAACACCTTCAGCGTTCAACAAAAGCGTAAGTGGATAACCAGCAGGGTTTTCATCTATATCTTCCCTGAAATAGAATGGGACTTTAATCCAATCATATTCTTCTAAACCATATTTCATGAATACCTCACTTTCGTCTCTGCTCAATGAAACAATAGGAAGTTCGGGGTAGTTATCCGATAACTTTTTAAGGAAAGGTTTTTCTACCAGACATCTTTCACAAGTTTCAAACCAATAATTAAGTAAATAATAGCTTTCAAAATCATCGGAACAATATTCGTTACAATCAACGTCTTCTACACAAAAATCTGTAAACTGAAAATTATGCAGACATTCATCTCTCATCTTATAGACATCAATATTATGTAAATTACCAAAATGTTCTTTGAAACAGGCATGTACTTTCTTTACAAGTCTTCCATTTCTATCGATAGGTTGTGCAATACAATAAGTAGAAAGAAATAATATTATAAAAAAGGAAAATAACTTCATAGATTTATGATTAAAAATCAATCACCTAAATTTAAAATTCAGATGATTGATTATACAGTTAATAATTAACTTAATTGAGTGGTATTTTGGCTTAAGGCACCAAGTCCAATCTCCGCATCATCAACACCACAGTCTGGTTTGCCTCCTTCTTCCCAAATAATATCTACTTTGGTATAACCTGGTCCTTCTTCTGAACCAACTATAATATAGCCTCCTTTAACATTAGCTGTTTCTTCAGATTTTAATTCTAATTTTTTGAAATCTTCAAACTTAATCATTTTAATAAATTTTTTAGTGGTCTCCTCTTTTAAAGGGTTCGGAGAATAATCCCTTTAATCGCGATTATGCACCAAATGTAAATGGCGTTTGTCCGAAAAAATCGGACGGAGAAAAATATTGCTCATTTTTCCCTCCTCTTATCGATTTCTTCTCCACAAAACCAATTGCCAATGGCTTATCTATGCGATAATAAAAGCTCTGATCGGTACGACAATATTCGATCTCAGCCCCCATCTGTCGCATGCTCTCCAGAATCGTGTAAAGTGTGCTACGCGAAAGCGCTAATCGACTCGCCAGATCTTTTGGAGATCCAGTCGCTTTCAAACGAATTAATTGATCGATACGTTCAATGGTGTTTAACTTCTCAATAAAAGTCATAATATGGTGATTAATGGTTATAGAAAAAATAGTTAATGTAGCTTTTCTTAAAAATTAGGATGGTATCAATTACAACTACAGTAACAATGGTGGTATAAACATAGTTTGTCTTCTTGAATATTTCAAAATGATATTCAAAAAAATAAATGTGTTATCGAATTTTTAACAAAAAATCAGTCAAAAGGATTGGAAAATGCTTCATTATTGACTAAAACGGTATCGGTAAATGTTTTCAGATATGCCAATAGATCTGCCTTTTGTTGTTCATCCATAAAAATACCATCTGGGAATTCTGAAACCAGCACCGGATCGCGATTGGGTGAAGTACGGATACTGTCACTATAAAAATTAATCACTTGTTCCAAGGTTTGGTAACGACCATCGTGCATATAAGGAGCAGTTAGTTCGATATTCCTTAAACTTGGTGTTTTGAATTTGCCATAATCTTTGGTATCTCCATTAAAACCACCCAAACCGGGATCTTTAAAATCTTCTATCGTTGCTGCTGCATCCAAACCATTATTCACAAATCGGTTATGAGTAAAGTTCGGTCCGTTATGACAATGAAAACACTGCCCTTCTTCTCCTTCATATAGTATTCTTCCACGTTCTTCCTGATCATTGAAGAATACACCACTACCCGGTGTAATCGCCAAATCATATTTCGAACTTACAGAAACAATACTTCTTAAAAATTGCGCAATAGCCTTAGCAGTTAAATCCACCGATATACGATCTGCACCAAAAGCTTTCGCATATAACTCAGGATAATCTGCACTAGCTTCCAACTCTTCCAACGCCTCTTCCCAGGACTGGTGCATTTCTATGGGATTAGGTACGGGTTCTACCACTTGCTGTTCTAAGGTTTGTGCCGAACCATCCCAGGTAAAAGCCTGATCTCCAACACCCATATTGAACAATGCCATCGACTGTCGTGTGCCTATGTCTCCATTAATTCCAATACTGAAACGACGAGCATCTGAAAAAGCATCAGCTTGTTTATGACATGTTGCGCAACTTATACTGTTATCACCCGACAACATCGGATCATAGAACAATCTTCTGCCCAATGCAACACCCTCAACAGTAGTTGGATTATTATCTGGTTCCTGGATCGCAGGAAAGGTTGGTGGGAATTGTCCGAAATCATAAGGTGTGGTATTATCTATTATCCATTGCAGATCATCTGAAACACCTATCGGTTCTTCATCTAACGGGCAATCGTGATCGTCACGACAAGCTACCAAACTAAACAACAGAAAAATAAATGTAATACCTACTTTTTTCATGACTACCAAACTAACTATAATTAAAATGCAATTACACCACTCTTTGTTGTGTATGTATCTTTGTTTATTTCAACTTTGCTAAAATAAAGACAATGAAGATACTAATGGTTTGTTTGGGGAATATTTGTCGTTCTCCTTTAGCTGAAGGAATACTGAAAACCAAAATAACTGAACGTGCACTTGATTGGGAAGTAGATTCCTGTGGCACTAGTGGCTGGCATTCAGGCGAGCTACCCGACCCACGATCAATAGATATTGCTCACCAATATGGGATTGACATTACCGATCAACGTTCCCGAAAATTGGTTGTTGATGATCTGAATGAATTTGATATTATTTACGCAATGGATAGTTCTAATTTTATAGATATAAAGCGTTTGGCAAAGTCTGAATTACAGCAGAATAAAATAAAACTTATACTGAATGAAGCCTGGGCAGATCAAAACCGTGCAGTTCCCGATCCCTATTGGGATGATAATGGCTTTGAAAAGGTATATCAAATGCTTGATAAAGCCTGCGAAGCCATCATAGAAAAGTATGCTTAATAAATAGAACTGTCAGCTTCAATTTCAAACCTCATTTACTCAATAACTATATCTACCCACACTAACAGATGGTCTGAACTACCTTCGTTTTCTACAAGATAGTAATAGGTTTCATCTGAAGCAGGCCAGAAAACACCCGAGGCAAGTACCTCTAAACTCGCTGAAGGCAATACATAATCTATTCTTAATCCAAAAAAAGAAGTATCAAAAGCAGGATCTCCTTCATTATTAGCTTGTTGGTTGTGTTCTGTTCCTCCGTTACTAGATGGAACAAGTGTTCCTATACTTGCAGCTTGATTTACTTTATCATTATTCAACAGCTGATTAATTGCACCTTCAACACTATCACCATCGATTGGGTCGGCATTCAGATCACCCATAATTACAAAATGTTCTCCATCTGTTAATCCACCACTCACTCCATCATCATCGATCAAATATGCTGCATTATTAATGTAATCATTCAATAAGCGAATTTCATCATAATTGCGTTTTCCATTCCTGTCTTCAGAGCCATCGAATACAGGTGGGGTAGGATGAGCTAAAATGGTATGTACACTTTTTCCATTCGGCATGATCACCGGAATATCAATATGATTTTTTGAAGAAATTCTAAATACTTCCAATGCTTCTTCACTATAATAATCGGAACCATCAGTATTTTCTGGTAGCAAAGCATCGGGCATATCTTTCCACAAAAATTCCTGATAAGAACGAATTTGCTCTAAATCTAATGGGAAACGCGATAAAATACAAAAAGCATATTGACCTTCAAAATTTCCAAAACCGTAAGCATCTCCCGGAAGTGCAATACTACCATTCCCATCTATATCAACTTCACTAATCAAGCCAGTATTCGATGGAATCTGGTAAGCATACTCATATCTGATCGTATCTCCTGAATCTTCTAATTTATATTCCAGATAATTTTCTTTAAAATCAAGAATACTTTGTCCGCTTGGATCATAGTCAAACTCCATAAGCGCCAGTACATCTGGTCGGACTTCCTGAATAATACGCGCTACTCTCGCATATTTCACATTGCCAAAATTCGCAGTTTGATTAGCAACATCTCCTTCTGAATTACCAAACATAGAAACATTAAAACTAGCAAAACGCACCGTATCTTTTTGTACGATTACCTCTTGTTCCTCTTCTTCCTGACCAGTGCCATTATCATCATCATCACCACAACTAAGACTCAAATATAAAAGTGAAAATAATAAAAGATAAATTATTTTAGATTGAAACATATCTGATTACTTTGTACCAAAAGTAATAAAGATCGGTACTTCTTTAAACATTCATTCGTTGAAAGCGTATGAAGTTTATATCAATTCATTTTTAAAATCGGTAATCTATCGTTAAACTTGCAAACTATAAAATGACAATCTCGGTGAAACACGCTAAATTTAAGGGCTATTTTGAAAAATAAAGTAGTCATATTTACAGCCCCTTCAGGTGCAGGTAAAACAACGCTTGTTCGCTATTTGCTAGAAACACTGCCTGAACAACTCATGTTTTCTGTTTCTGCAACAACACGTAGTAAAAGATTCTATGAAAAGCACGGTGAGGATTACTATTTCTTAACTCAGGAAGATTTTGAATCAAAAGTAGAACACGGTGCATTTTTAGAATATGAAGAAGTGTATAAAGGCAGTTATTATGGAACTTTGAAAAGCGAAGTAGAGCGAATATGGGATAATGGCAAAAGTGTTATTTTTGATGTGGATGTTAAAGGTGCCGCAAACATAAAAAAATATTATGGCGCTCAGGCATTAGCGGTTTTTGTTAGTCCTCCTTCTTATAAAACTCTTGAACAACGACTGATCGACAGGAATACGGAATCGGAAGAAAGTCTGAGAAAAAGATTAGAAAGGGTTAAGTTAGAAATGACTTACGAAGACAAATTCGATATTTCAGTTATCAATGATGATCTGGATATTGCAAAAGCAGATGCACTGGAAATAGTTCTAAATTTTTTGAAACCGAAACAATGATTTTTTCTGCAACAACAAAAGGTGTAAAAGTAAGTGCAAGGGTAATTTATCAGGCACAACATTCCCACCCTGTTTCGGGGGAATATGTGTTTGCTTATGAAATAATCATTGAAAATCTGGGTGATAAAACCATTCAATTACTTCGTAGGAACTGGAATATTGTTGATGCTTTCGGTTTACACAGAAATGTTGAAGGAGAAGGTGTGGTAGGCCGACAGCCCATACTAGAGCCCGGACAGAGTCATAGTTACGTTTCCGGTTGTCATCTGAATGCTCCTTTTGGTAAAATGTTTGGCACCTATACCATGCACCGCCTCAGCGACGATACACATTTCGATGTGGAAATTCCGGTTTTTTATATGGAAGCCCCAATGCACTTGAATTAATCAACAAATTTCACTCTTTCAAAATCGTTACCAATAACGATGCTTTACCTTTGCTGTGTGAAAAAGAAATTCAATAAACGAAAGCAAGACTTTATTCCCCAAAAACAAGAAAAGCCAGACGATCAGGAGCAGCATAACGAGCAGGCAATAACACCTACCTGGCCTATGCGTTTAAATCGTTATCTGGCACAATCTGGTGTTTGCTCAAGAAGAAATGCCCGAACACATATTGAAGCCGGAGAAGTTAAAGTCAACGATGAAGTAGTACTTGAAATGGGACATCGTGTGTATCAGTCCGATAAAGTTAGTTTTCAGGAAAAAGAGATTTCTCCCCGAAAAAAGACCTACATTCTACTCAATAAACCTAAAAATACGATTACCACTACAAGCGACCCCCAAGGCAGAAGAACCGTTATGGATGTATTGGGTAAATCTGGTGAATTCCTTTATCCCGTTGGTCGTTTAGACAGACAAACAACCGGCTTATTACTTCTAACCAACGATGGCGATCTTGCTCAAAAGTTAGCTCACCCCAGTTATGAGATCTCTAAACTTTATGCAGTAGAAACCGACAAGCCTGTTTCTCAAAAAGATATAGTTCAGCTAAGTAGAGGTGTAAAATTAGAGGAAGGTATTGCTATTGCTGACGAAGCTGATTATGTAAAGGATAAATCAAAACATCATGTTGGCGTAAAAATTCACTTTGGATGGAACAGAGTTGTAAGACGCATGTTTGAAGCACTTGGCTACAAAGTAATTAAACTGGATAGAGTTATTTACGCTGGTTTAACCAAATTAAATTTACCACGTGGCAAGTTCCGTCATTTAAAGGACTCAGAAATAAGACAACTAAAGCACTTTACTCCTAAAAAGAAAAAACAGTAATGAAACAGTTCTTTTTAACCACTATCCTATTTTTAATATCAAATAATATTCTTTTAGGCAACTTTTCATTAAAAAAGGTTACTGCTAAGCAAAATTTCATTCAAAATGATCTTGAAAGAATATTAGAAGAAGCTGAATTAGATAAAGATTATATTCAATTTGAATGGATAGAGAATAGAAAAAATTACGCCGAAGTTATCTGTAACGACAACTCATTTTTAATAGAAGTATATGCCAGCGATGAAGAATGGTCTTCTGTATTTTATAATACACTTCAACAATTAGGCTTTTTATTTCCCCATCCGCGCATACAAATTTCACCTGAAAGTATCAGTGAAAAATTCTGTGGCAAACGCTATTATTGGAAGCCTGCTTTAAAGTATCGTGGTTTTCATTTACACACCATGCATCCGAGTGAATGGGTACATGGCTTTATGATGGGAGAATCGGAAATTGCTTACGAAACAATACATTGGTTAGCACGCAATCAGCAGAACATTTTTCAGTTCAGCTTCCAACGAACGAATAAAAAGAAATTGTTTGAATACCTGACGCCTATTTACGAATATGCTCAGAATATGGGCTTATACACTGGTGTTTCCTTTGGTGTTGCGCTTCAGCAGCAAAATAATCCCAAATTGGTATCGCTGCTAGGTACTTTTTCAGACAAGAAAAGTGCTAAGCAAATCGATAAGAATCTACGATTTATATTAGAATCGTTACCACTTAGTTTTTTCTCGGCAGAAGCTGGAACTAGTGAGTTTACAGCTGTAAATTACGAACGATCATTGAATTGGATCAATCAACTGGGTGATATTGCCAGCGAATATGATGTTCAAATGATGACGAAGGTGCATATCTCAAGTAATCAAGAACATCCCGAATATGGTAATTATAATTTCTTACCACAACACGCAGATAAGCAAGTGGGTGTTATGCCTCATACCGTATTTTATTATGCGCTCGAAGATAAAAAAGCACCTATGTATGGCAATGAGAATTTTGCCGACATGAAAGACTTCATGCTTCAGGAAAATAAAAAACGAATGACTTGGTTCTATCCTGAAACCAGTTATTATATCAGTCTGGACATTGATATTCCATTTTTACATCTTGAATATTTAAGAGCCAGAGCTGCCGATATGCAGTTGATCTATGATAATGAACTAACAGGACAGATCAACTTCACAACCGGACAAGAATTAGGCTACTGGCTATTCGATTGGACCGTCGCACTTCTAAATAATTCTTATTACAAATTCGATCCTTTAATTGCCTTAAAATTATTAGATGAAAATACTGATATCTGGCAGGAACATCTCGATTTTCATTTTGAATATATGACCAACGAACAACTCGTTGCCATTGTAACATTTTCTAATGGTGGTGATGAATTATTTCCCAATCATAAAATTCACGAGCGGAATTTATTAAGAGAACTGAAAAATTCTGAATCAAAAACTTTAACTGAAATAGAGAAATTAGAAAAGGCTATTGATGCTATTCCTTCAACAAATGGAATAAAAAACAGGGAATTAAAAGCCTATTTAGATATTAGCTATCATCGTTTTTACCATGCTTTATATGTTAGAAAAGCTTTGCTGAACAATAAGGAGGGAAACCTTCAAAAAGCAGCCGACTACAGAGAAAAAGCACAAGCTTTAATGGATGAAATGATTGCTGATTTTAATCGCTATCCAGAGGCAAAGATCTTTGAACACCATAAAAATGTTACCGCTTATAATTATGGTTACGGAGCCATGGCTGAAAACTTATACTATTGGCAACGAGAGGAAGAAATGGTCAGAAAAAACAAATATCACCCACTGTTTATGAAGGTTTATAATTATTTGGATATTCTATTCTGAGAGTATGTTTAAAAATTCAAGAGAATATATTACTCAATTCTACCTTAAGCCCTTCCAGTAAATAACTATTTAGGGTTTCGTTGTGTTTAAAAATATGCTTCAATACTAACTGTTCATGCTCATGAACATACAATTCTAAAGTCTTCAAATCAGCATCGATTATCCAGTATTCCTTTACTCCATATTTCGCATATACGGTAAATTTTTCTGCTCTGTCTTTCGAGGCTGTTCCCTTCGATAATATTTCCACTACCAGATCAGGAGCGCCATTAACCCACTTATCAATAAGGTAGCTGCTTTCATTCGATATAAACAAAAGATCGGGCTGAAAAACATTATCTTCATCGAAATGAACATCTAAAGGAGCTGCATATACTTTTCCTAGTTTATTTGTTCTTACAAATAACATTAATTCAAATAATAAATTGGCAGAAATTTCCTGATGAATAACAAATGGTGATGGCATGTGAATTAGTTTTCCATTAATTAGTTGATAAGGTGCTCCTTCGGGAAGCTTCATATAATCTTCTACAGTGTAATTTTTATCGCTTCTAATTTGTGTCATTAGTATATGACCATTTTCACGATACAACAGCTGCCCTCTAATGGGTAAAAAAGTATGTGCACCCAACAATTCTTTTAAGTGTGCCTGTGTGGCTTTGACGGCGATCATCTTTTAATCTTTTAGTAAATCATGTTACACACAATTATGATATTAATTATATCAAGTTCTTTATAATCAGTCAAAGATATTAGATACTGAAATGAATAACTGAGGTTATTATCTAAAGTCTATCGTCTAATATCTTAATTTCTGCTTCAAGAATATTATAATCTATCAACTTTGCGTAATATTTAGTTAGTAATACTATTAATAAAGTTAAAACATCTACAATAAAAAATCCACTGTACACCATTCGGCGTACAGTGGACCATAAATTTATGTTGAATATGTTTTAAGCTATTCTGAACTCAGGCAATACTTCTGAAGTTTCCGGATTGATCTTTTCTAATTCTTTGTTCATTACATAGAACCAAAGCGGTGGAATCATACTCAATATCATCATACCAGGATATCCCAAAGGTAATTGTGGTGCTTTAGCGTGATGATCTAGTACTTGATATTTTTTGCTTCCTAAAAAATGATGATCGGAATGACGAGTTAATTCGTACAACATGATACGCCCAAATTCATGGTTAGAGTTCCACGAATGTTGTGGTTGCACTCGCTCATAACGCCCACTAGCTTTCTTTTTTCTTCGCAAACCGTAGTGTTCTACATAATTAATTGTCTCCAAAATTAAAAATCCCATAGTGGCAATTCCAACTGCCATTAAGGTGGTAAAGGCATTGGTTAATAAAAATATGGTTACCAAATAAGCAATTTGAATCACATGATACCAAATCATTTCGTTTTGCAGGCTGAAAACCGATTTTCCTTCACTACGTAAACGGCTGTTTTCTAAATCCCAGGCACTCAAATATCCTCCAATTGTAGAACGAAACCAAAAAGTATAAAGTAGTTCATTTTTGCGAGAACTTGCAGGGTCTAAATCGGTGGCTACATTTTTATGATGCCCTCTGTTATGTTCGATAAAAAAGTGCATATATAAATTAGGCAACAAAGTTATTTTGGATAAAAGTTGCTCAAATTTTCCTTGTCGATGTCCCAAGTCATGAGCAATATTTATACTTGCCCCCATAACCGTTCCTACAGAAAAAAATAAGCCGACCTGTTCGTAAACTGCCAAAGGTTGTGTATAAATAACAAATAAATACGATACTACAACCGATAGTACTAAAGGAACGTTTAAATAAACTAACCAATCGAAGAAACGCTGTTTTAATCGTTCATTTTTTTCTTCCTTTGTGTAGTTATAAGTCGATGAGTTCATAACTTGGTCTAAAATGGGTACAAAACCAAATGCAAAAACGAATGTTGCATATGTCCAATAGCCTTGCAAATACAAACCAGCAAATGCGAAAATGAAAGGTGTGTAGGCAAAAAGGTATTTTAAATCTTTCATAAAAATCGAACTTTTTTAGTAAATTTAGTTCGATTTTGTCAGAATCACAAATTTTATGGGAAGAAAATCAATAAAGAGAGAAAGAAAAGCTAAATCGGCAAAGACAGAGAAATGGGCAAATGCACTTCTCCCTCAATTACAACAACTAAGCTTAAAGCAGTTAACAATGGATGATATAGCTGCTCTTATCGGTAGAAGTAAATCGACCGTTTACGAATACTTTAAGACCAAAGAAGAAGTATTCAGTTATATGGTTCAGTTACAACTCGAAAAACTAAGCGCGTATCGTTCTATACTGAAAACAGAAAACGACGATCTGATTCCCAACTTTGAAGAATTTATTTTATTCATTGGAATGGGCATTACGAATATTTCTCATAACTTGTTGGATGAACTTAAAAATGACTTTCCCAATATATGGCAGGAAATAGCTGGCTTCATCAATGAAATGCTCGATGATTTGAAAGCCTTTTACGAAAGAGGAATAGAACTAAAGCTCTTCAAAAATATTTCACCGGAACTAATGACTAAGATGGATGAAGTGTTCGTATTCCAGATCATTTCTGACAAAGATTTTTTTGAACGTACCCAAATGAGTCTAGATCAGGTAGCGAAAGATTATTTGCGGCTGAAATTGGAAGGGGTGAAAAACTAAAGTACTTCAATTTATAGATTAAAGTACTTTAGATAATTCTCTATTTGTTTAACATTCTAAACAATCTATTAATTGATGTTTAAATTTCCCACCTACTGTTTGCTTAGTTTGTTTTTCTTGTAAAGTTTGTTTCTCAAACTTTTTAATCTTGATTTTTTTTGTTCTTTTCATAATTTTTGATTTGTTTATTACCTAAAACATTAACACTCTAAACAATCAATTAATTGATGCTTAAAATTCCCACCTGTTGTTTGCTTGGTTTGTTTCTCTTTCAGAACTTGTTTCTTAAATTTCTTGATACTGATTTTTGTAAGTTTTTTCATCATTATTTCTTTCAGGTTAACATTCCAAACAATCTATTGTAACTTGATAAGACCTCCCACCTACTGTTTGCTTGGTTTGTTTTTCTTGTAAAGCTTGTTTCTCAAACTTTTTAATCTTGACTTTTTTAATAGTTTTCATAATCTATATTTTTGTTATGAATGCTAATTTATTGAGTTAAGTACAATATTTTTTACCAATTATTCTTCATTTTAAACTTTCCAAAGTTTAAAACCTACTATAAAGCACTAAAAATCAAACGATTAAAAAATAGCTTTACTCATAAAAAAGCCCACTTGCAATCCATGCAAGTGGGCTTTACCATATTTATGTATAAAGAATCTTATTTATTTTTCTCTACTAAAATTAACAAGTGTAACAAATAAGCAAATACGGAACCTGCAATTGCCACACCTACGATATCACTAAAGAAAATAGCACCGAATAGAACTATTGAACAGCCATAACCAATAGCTGCCAAAACTGTTGTTAATACAAATGCCTTTCTCAAAATAGCAGCATTTACCGGAAGTTGGAAACCTATAGGTGTATTCACATTAGAAGTACCTGCAAAAGCTCCAACTCCTGCTACAGCTAAAGTTCCGTAGGTCATCAACATTAAAGCTAACGTTATTAATCCCCATTCCGATAAAGTAGGTATTGTTTCAACAAATGACTGAAAAGCTAAAAATTCAGTTCCAGTTCCATCAACTGAAAATAGTCGTGGTCCAATATCTCCACTTGTATCTGTATAACAAGCAGGCGCATTCAAGATCACTATCTGATAATTTCCACAAGCCTGAACACCAAAACTTCCTGAACCTCCTTCATTACCTAATGCCATACTCATAACTGTATTTCCTGTTTCATCTTGAAGCTCAATAGTCGCTCCTGTCATATCACAAGTACTTGCTGTTACCTCGTATGTTATTTCATCTTCACATACCACACAGTCAGAAGCCAAATAGGTAAACGGTCCAAATGTACATAAACCCTCTGTATCTACTACCGTAATATTGGCATCTGTTCCTGCTGCATAAGTAAATGTTACTGTTCCATTCGCTGCCTGACTTCCCTCTGTTGAATTTGCATCATCTAAACTTACTGAAGCATCAACTCCCGTTACAACAATTTCTACTGAATAAGAACCGTCTGCATTACAATTTTGTGTTGCCTGAATATCTGTAATTTCACATACAGCTGTCGGACAAGATTGAGCACATTCGGTTGTTAAAGTTGCAGGCACTGAAGCAAGCGTTTGAATAGTACTTCCTCCGAATAATTGATTTGCCCAATAATTGGTAACAAGTGCCTGATCGTTGGTAAACATCGACTGGCATATATCATTTGAATAGTCCATATAATTATGGAAATAATCATTACTACCACAAGTATTAGGTAAGCTCGTACAAGTTGCACCAACAAGAGTTGGACATGCTTGTGAAGGATCAGAAGCAGCTCCTTGATCTGGTGTATCTTCAACTGTAAATGGACCAGAGTTACCATTATCCAGTGTTCCACAGAATGGTGGTGTTCCAAATAGATCGTCATCTCCCCAAGTATGGAATAAACCTAAATAATGACCAACTTCGTGAGCAAGTGTTCCTCCTTCTGTAAAAGATATTTGTCCACTACCTAAGTCTAACCCCGAATTTAAAGCTGCACCTGAATTACAGCCAACTCCTCCCGGACCTCCAAACGCTGAAGCTAATACGGTTACACCATCACCATTCGCTAAACCTGGTAAACCGTCTGAAATACCTATGATTCCCGGAATTGGAATACCAAAGATCGAAACATCAACTGTTTCAGCTACAAAGACATTCAAATAACCTGCCCATACAGCTCCTGCTCCATTGTGGTCTGTTTGTGTACCACCTTCAAATTGCCCAACTGTGATAGCCGGATCACAGCTTGGGTCTAAACCTGCTCCAGCAGGTGCAACTCCTAATCTGAATTCAATACAAGCACCATCAGAAACATCTGAAAGTGGGTAACCTGCTGCACATGCAGCCTCTAATGCGATATTCTGTGGATGTGTCGTCTGATCGCCATAAGCAATATTCAGCACATCAATTTGTGCCTGAACTTTAGATAATAAACAACTAACATCAGCACAGGTAAATGCACTATCAAAGTGAAAAGCCAACGGAACAACTACCGTATTCGTCCCATCACAAGGAATTGAAGCATTCTGCACTTTTTCCATGCTGTTTGCTTCATCTATGAAAAGCGCGTATTCAGCGTCATTTTGTAAACGCTGCTGATGTGCTTCAGAGCTAGCACACCAACGGTGTTGTCCTTGTACATTAAGCATATTAATTGCAAAAAAGGAAAGTAGAACTAGTAAACAATTTTTCTTCATAACTAGCGAGAATTGATTTGTAAAATTTTCTACAAAGTAACGAAACTTACACGTATTTACCAACCTTTCTCCACGACCTTGAAGGTCTTAAAGACCTTCAAGGTCGTGGAAGCAAAAATGATGTAACAATACATTTAACCTTCATTAACGACACAATTTCGTAATTTTGCAAATTATTTCGCCTTCTTAGATATGCTTTAATTGTATTCTTTGGAAAATTAAATACTTAATTCTAAATCTACTCGCCTTTAGTGATATATAGTATGATTTTATCCTTACTAAAATAAAATTCCTATTTAATGAAAAAACATTTTTTAATGCTAACTGCTGCCGGAATGTTATTGGCCGGTTGTGGAGCTCAGAAAAAGATCACAGAAAAAGTTCAGGAACCTGAAATTGAAACGATTCAGGCACCTGAAATTGAAGTGGTTGCTGAAGAAGAAAAACCTGCTTACAATGCTTCTGAAACGAGGATCAACGATTTAATTCACACTAAGCTTGAAGTTGATTTCAACTGGGAAAAACAACAACTGAATGGAAAGGCAACATTAGACCTTGCTCCTTTCTTCTATGCAACCGATGAATTGGCTTTAGACGCGAAAGGTTTTCAGATTAACGAAGTTTCATTGGTTAAAAATGGTTCAAAAAAACCATTGGAATATACTTACGATGATTACCAATTCATCAATATTCAGCTCGATAAAAAATATGTTCGCGGTGAGCAATATCGTATTTTCATCGATTACATCGCTAAACCTGAAGAACTAGATGCTACTGGTAGCGATGCTATTACGTCTGACAAAGGCCTATACTTTATTAATGCAGACGGCAGCGATCCAAACAAGCCAAAACAGATCTGGACACAAGGAGAAACAGAAGCTTCTTCTTGTTGGTTTCCAACCATAGATGCTCCTAATGAAAAAACGACACAGGAAATTCACATGACTGTGAAAGATGAGTATGTTACGCTTTCAAATGGTCGAATGATTAGTTCTACGCCAAATGGAAATGGTACACGTACCGATATTTGGCGACAGGACATTCCACACACACCTTACCTTTTTATGATGTTTGTGGGTGATATGGCGGTTGTTCGCGATAAAGACTGGAAAGGAAAAGAAGTTTCTTACTACGTAGAAAAAGAATACGAACAATATGCCATGCAAATTTTTGGAAATACTCCGGAAATGATGGATTTCTACTCTGATCTATTCGATTATGAATATCCTTGGGATAAATACTCTCAGGTTGTTGTGCGTGATTTCGTTTCAGGTGCTATGGAAAACACCACCGCGACTATACATTTCGATCAATTACAACGTACCGATCGTGAATTACTGGATCAAACACACGAAGATATTGTTGCTCACGAATTGATTCACCACTGGTTTGGTGATCTTGTTACATGCGAATCGTGGGCGAACCTTCCATTAAATGAATCTTTTGCTACTTATGGTGAATATTTATGGGAAGAATATAAATATGGTAAAGACGCAGCAGATAAAAAAGGAAGGGATGACCTGAATATATATCTTCAGGAATCACAGGGAAAGAAAGTTGAACTGATCCGTTATCATTATGCTGACAAAGAAGATATGTTCGATGCGCACAGTTACCACAAAGGAGGTCGTATTTTACACATGTTACGTAACTATATGGGCGACGATGCTTTCTTTGAGTCTTTGAGCTTATACCTGAAAAGACATGAATATACTGCTGTTGAAATTCATCAGTTGCGTTTGGCGTTTGAGGAAGTTACAGGAGAAGACCTGAACTGGTTCTTCAATCAGTGGTTCTTCAAAGCAGGACACCCCATTGTACGCATTAAGCACGATATTGATGAAGAAAATGGAAAATACGATATTTCCTTCAAACAAAAACAAGACGAAGATCCTTATCGTTTGCCAATAGCTATTGATGTGTACTATGCTGATAAAGTAGAAAGAAAAGAATTTGTGATAGATGGGCGTGAATCAAGCTTCAGTTTTGATTTTACTGAAAAACCTTTATTGGTAAATGTTGATGCCGATAAAGTAATGCTTTGGGAAAAAGACGAACGTCGTCCAATCGAAGATTATATTGTTCAGTATGAAAAAGCACCGCTTTATTTAGATCGTTACGAAGCCGTTGATAAATTATCGGGCAGACTAAGTGATGCCAACAATATGGCTACAGTTGTTGCAGCTTTAGATGACGATTTCTATCATATTCGCGGTAAAGCTGCCAGCTCTTTAGATCCATCTAAAATTGATGAAACAGTTAAAGCAAAGCTCATCAGTATGGCAGAAAAAGATGAGCGTTCTTATGTACGTCATCAGGCAATGAAAAAGTTAGGAGAGTTAGATGATGCGAACTTAGCAAGCTTATTTGAAAAAGGAACGCAGGATCGTTCTTATTTAGTAGCCTCTACTTCTTTAGGTGCTTTGGCAGCAAAAAACACCGATAAAGGAATGGCTATTGCCAAGACTTTCGAGAATGAAAAATCGGGAACAATGTTACGCGCTATCAGTAGCACTTATGGTGAGCATGGAGGAATTGATGCTGCCAACTTCTTTGAGAACAAATTAAAAGATGCTGGTGATTTCAGCCGTTATACTTTACTTCAGGATTATGGTAAATTATTAGAAAGAAATTCAGATAACAATACCATTATTGAGAATGCTGTAAATACCTTAAAAGATCGTGCATTGAACGACAACACCTGGTGGGTACGTATGAATGGTATGAATGCATTGAATGGTTTACGTTCAAACTTTGAAGGGCAAAAATCTGAGTTAGAAGGCACAGAAGGTGCTGATGCTAATAAAATAGAAGCTCTTGTAGGTAAAATTTCGATGTTGAGCACTATTATTGATGAGATAAAGTCGAAAGAAACACACCCGCGTTTATCTCAGATCTACAATATGCAAATCAAGTAATATAAACTATTGCAATTTATAAGTTATACAGGAGAAAAATGTCTGCTTCGTCCTTTAAAAAAGGAGGATGCAGACATTTCCATTAAATGGAGGAATGATCCCGAAATAAGAGCACGGGTAATGGGCTACCCATATCCGGTAAGTGCTGAAATGGAAGCCAAGTGGTATGCCAATGCACTCAACCCACAAAATAAAGATCAACTCTACTTCGCTATAGAATCACTTTCCACTCATAATTTCATCGGTATTATCATGCTACGTAAAATCGACTGGATAGCCCGAACAGCATGGTTAGGTATTACTATTGGAGCAATAGAAGAACACCATAAAGGTATAGGTACAGAAGCTGTTAGTTTGATACTTGAACATGCTTTTAATATATTCAACCTTAGAAAGGTCTGCATAGAAGTTGCTGAATACAACACCAAGTCATATAAATTTTGGAAAAAACTAAACTTCAAAGAAGAAGGATGCCTGAAAGAGCAACTTTATTTAAACCACCAATACCACGATCTTCACATTATGACTATTTATAAAACTATATCTGATCAATAGATAAATAATTCAAGTTGCGATGTATATTGACATTTTTGTACATAGACGACTGTTTAACAGACCACAGACCACAGACCACAGACCACAAAATCTTACTCTTCACGATTATAATGTTTTTTTGTGGACAGTGGACTATTGTACTGTTGACAGTTGAGATTTATCGCAACTTAAGTTAAATAAATATTGGATAGTATTTCAAATTCAGCGGTTTTTCAAACTTTCATGTAAAGATATTAGACAATTTATGGTTTAATATTTAAGTTGTTCAAAAATAACACTTCCTTTTTCCACCATATTTTATAGAGGCTTGGAACAAATATTTCATTAAAACGTACGCTATTAGCGAATATTCGCTAATATTGCAAACTGACCTTTATCACTTGTTTTAATGAGAGAAGAAAATATACGCATAATTTTTGGTCTGAAATTACGACAATTACGCAACGAGCATTCCTGGTCGTTGGCAGAACTCTCTAAAAAGTCGGGCTTGTCAGCTTCTTATCTAAATGAAATTGAAAAAGGGAAAAAATATCCTAAAGCTGAGAAAATAGCTGCCTTATCTCAAGCTTTCAAAGTGCCTTACGATGAAATGGTTTCTTTACAGCTTTCTAAAAACCTTGCTCCTTTAGGCGACTTGATCAGAACCGGTATTTTAAATGATCTTCCCCTTGAAATGCTGGGCTTCAATTTCAACAAACTTGTTGATTGGATGTCGAATGCGCCACTTAAAGTAGGTGCTTTCTTTAAAACAATTATTGAAATATCGCGAAACTATAATTTAGAAAAAGAATATTTTTATTTTGCTATACTTCGTTCTTATCAGGAAAACAACGAAAACTATTTTGAAGCACTCGAAACACTAGCCCAATCTTTTCTAGCTGAATATAGTTCAGAAAGTATAGCAAGTGTTGATGAACATAGAATCAGAGAAATACTGGAAGAAGACTTTAATTATAAGATAGATACCTTCGACATTGAAAAACATAAAGACTTAGCAAGTGTTCGTTCCTTTTATATTACTTCAGGAAATAGAAAAAACAAGCAAGCTAAATTAATGCTCAATAGCAAAGCTAGTAACTGGCAAAAACGATTCATTCTTACACGCGAGCTTGGTTTTATGTTACTGAAGATCGGAGAGCAGGAGCGCCCACATCTTCCTCTTTTGCTTAAAGCACCTTCTTTCGAGATCGTACTTAATAATTACCGTGCATCTTACTTTGGAATGGCTATTTTAATTCCACAACAACAGTTAATACACGATTTGGAAGCACTTTTTTCTTTAGAAGAATGGGATACGTCTTTTTTCAGGAAAATATTGAATAAATATGCTGTTTCTCCCGAATTGTTATTATTAAGAATGACTAATTTAATGCCTCGTTTTTTTGGCATAAAGAAACTATTCTTTTTACGTTTTCAATCTAAAGGGAAAAATAAATACCAATTAACAAGAGAACTACATTTAGCTCATTTACACAGTCCACACGGAAACGAAAACTACTTGCATTATTGCAGAAGATGGTTGGGTACAAGACTTTTAAGCCAACTTGAAAAGCCCGAAGCAAATACTTCTGAACTGCCATTGATCGAAGCACAATTCTCACATTATGCCGAGTCAAACCTTACCTACTTTGGTATTGGTTTAGCGCGTCCAATGTTACCGACTCCCAACACTAATGTAAGCGTCGAAATTGGTTGGGTTGTAGATGCTAACACCAAAAGTAAGATCAAGTTCCTTTCAGACCCGTCAATTCCGGTAAGAACCGTAAATACCACCTGCGAAATGTGTGGGATCGCCGATTGTGAAAGCAGAGTAAAAGACCCGACTGAATTAGATAAGAAGAAGGCTTTCAAGAATATAAAAACACAATTAAAAGAATTAGCAGAAACCTTGAATGAGTAGAAATAAAGAATTGGAGCATGCCTGTTCCAATTCTTTACGACTATATGATCCGGTCAGTTGCACTTTATGGGAAGAAAGCTCTCTGTGTTGGTTGTTGCAAGGCGAGAACCGAATCGTCTATAGATAATTCTTAACACTTTCATAGAAAGCACCAATAATATCTTTGACAAAAATCAATAATTAGATGCATTTTTCGGTTGACATATATCAACAATCTTAATTTATTATCAAACCGATTCCTATTAAGCAACTATGAAAATTTTTAAGGGCTCTTCTTTTATTTAATTCAAGTTGCGATGTATAATGACATTTTTGTACATCGACGACTGTTTAACAGACCACAAAACCTTACTCTTCACGATTATAATGTTTTTTTGTGGACAGTGGACTATTGTACTGTTGACAGTTGAGATTTATCGCAACTTAGGTTATTTAGCTTACATATATTATTTTATCGTCTGAAATATTTTCTTTTCCCATTAACTTCAAAACAACTCTTGCAGTAGCCAACACATCATTTTTAGCAAATTCTATTAATTGTTCCAAGTTGTTTTCTTCCCAGTATATTTCGTGAATATCAATTGGTTTATTACTTGGTTTTGGTGTTTCTATACCTAAGGTTTGAGCCAGTAAATTTAATGAGGTTCGTTGTTTATAATCACCAAATTGCCATAATTGTAATGTATCCAGAAAAGGCATTTCCCAGGGACGCACATTATGTATATTCAGCAGTGAAGGTAATTTTAAACCATTAACAATATAACGTTTACACAAAAAAGGAATATCGAACTGTTTAATATTGTGCCCACACAATTTATTAAGATTCATATTGCCAAAATACTGATTAATTAATTCACTTAATTGCTCTAGTATTTCCTTTTCTGTTGCTGCATGAATTACTTTTTGTCTGAACACCATCTCATCATCTGTTTTGGAAAAATAACCTAATCCGACACAAACGATCTTAGAGAATTCAGCATACAAAGCAGCCCTGTCCTTATACAACTCTGCATGATCTTCTTTTTCAGAAAAGCGCATTTTACTCTTCCAGAGTTCTTGCCATTCACTTGGTGCCTCATCAAAGGCTTTATAATGGCTAACCGTTTCTATATCAATAAATAGCAATCGGTGTAATTGAATATTTTCGAGCATATTAAAAGTTTAATGATGGTGAAAAAATATATATTTTACCATTCAATCAGTTCTTTAAGTAAATTGTACGTTAAAGAACGGGTGAACAGGTAATTTACAGAAACATTGAAAAACAAAGTAGGACTTAAATATTCGGTTCGGGTAAGGTCGCCCTTATTTACACTCATTAGCGAACCGGAATTAACACCTGCATGTGCCATGGCAATAAAGTTTCTATTCACCTTATACTTCAGGCACGTACGAAAACGCAACTGTGTTCTTGTCCAGCTTACTCTGCCATCTATCGGATTATTGATAGCAGTTGAGCTCAGCAAATTATCATCTAAGTTAGGCATACCTCCACGAACGCCATTAATTCCAACATCGAAATACTGACGCAACTTTCTGTTGTGTTTATAAGCCACACCTATTTGTGCTGGAAGCACCATAGTAAAACGCCATTTCTTATTGATTTTTTTATTCATACCAAAAAATGGAATAGGAATGGGAATATTATTAATAGGAACAAAAAAAGCACCGTAGAACACCTGCTTTCTAAGGTTCACTAATTTCATATATCCAATTCCTGCCGAATAAATAACCTGTGTTTTCTTAGGGAAACTTATATCTTCGGAAAAGCCAATATTCGCCATATAAAACATAGCTCCCAAGCCCTTATAATGCAATGCCAAAGCCCCAATATTCGAGTTAATAATATTTGCCTGATCGTTGTATTTACTGAATTGTGGACGAATGTATTGCAGGCTTGTACTTAAAAGTACCTGATAGCCTTTAGGCTTAATGTGTTTTTTCAGATTCAGTAAATCTCTTGGCTTATCAATGTCCAATGAAATGCTCATTCCTATATCGCCGGCTATCGGAATAAGTGCAGAAGTACTTACTCTGGAAGTAGTTACCCAACCATCATCGGTGCCGGTTATTTTTTGAGGTAAAGTCTGGTCATATTCCAATCGAATACTTGGTCTGAATATCTGATTTACGTCTAAGATTTGGAAACTCTGTGCTTCTACTACATTGGAAAAACATAGTAGTAAAAAGAATATATTTAAAGCTACTCTCATTTGCACGATTTTTGTAGTATATAGAAAAAGGTGGTTTTTGAATGATAAATGTCCTATTTTTTATTGAAATTAACAGGAATATTTGAAAAATAAAGCTTTATTCATCAAGATTTAACAAAAAGCTATTTATAGCTTGGTATCTTTATACAGCTTAAACCACACAACTAATACATTGATTGGTTGTTTACCCTTGTATAAGACCTGCTCAAAGTTTTAATTCTTAACAACTTTTCTAAAAGAAAATTTAAAGAGAAGAAGTAAAATGCGTATCATTATCTTATTATTTAAAATATTAGTTAGCATCTTGTTGCTTTTCGGATTGGCAATAGGAAGCTTACTTTTATATGGTACGCTCACCGATTTTCAGCCAGAAGAAAAGCTATCGCTTGAATCGGTAAATAAAACTAAAAATACGATTGTCAATGATTCTACTTTCACTTTTATGATCTGGAATATTGGCTATTGCGGATTAGGCGCAGAAATGGATTTCTTTTATGATGGTGGTAATAATGTAAATACACCAGAAAAGTATGTTAACTTATATCGAACACATACAGTTAACTCTTTGAATTATTACACCGATATAGATTTCCATTTATTACAAGAAGTTGACCTGAATTCTAATCGTAGCAATTTTGTAAATCAACTCGATGCCATTACTGAAAATGCCCTTACGAATCACAACCACACAACAGCTTTAAACTATAAAGTCAATTGGATTCCTTATCCTTTTTATGAACCTATGGGAAAGGTAGAAGGAGGTTTGGTAAGTTTATCAAAATATATTTCAGCTGAAAACACACGTTATCAATTTCCAGGCAACTTTGGCTGGCCTAAGCGTTTGTATATGCTAGATCGTTGTTTCTTATTACAACGCTATGATCTATCCAATGGTAAAGACCTTGTTGTTATCAATACACACAACTCTGCTTACGACGATGGTACGCTTAAAAGCAAGCAAATGGATTACCTGAAAAACGTATTATTGGCAGAATATGGAAAAGGTAATTATGTTGTTGTGGGAGGCGATTGGAATCAAACACCTCCTGGTTATGATAATACCACTTTCCAGAGAGGTGAAGATTATATCGATCAGATTCCGATAAATTCCGACTTTATGCCTGAAGGATGGGAATGGGCTTATGATGGTACTGTTCCAACCAATCGAAAAACATCGAAACCATTTGATCATAAAACGACTTTTCAAACGGTTATCGACTTTTATTTAGTTTCACCTAATATTCAAGTAGAAGAAGTAAAAGGGGTGAACCTCGATTTTCAAAGTTCAGACCACCAACCTGTTTTAATGAAAATAAGTCTAAAGTAAATTTTAATGTTTTATCATTAATTTTTGAATTGTTTTTTCACCATTAATTGATATTAATTCCAATAAATAAATTCCCTCTGCCCAACTATTGGTTTCAAAGCTTCTCTCATTTGTATTAAACACCATTTTCCCTTGAAGGTCATATACCTTCACTTCTTCTAAATTGTCCATTTCAATAAAAACTATTTCATTTGTCGGATTGGGATATACTTTAAGATCAACTACCACATTAAGTTCGTTGATATTGGTTTCAATGCATGCATTAAATTCAGGGTCTTCGGGCAAAAGACATTCTCCACATTCATCCAAGATGAAATCTCCGTTTACAGTTCCAGCACAATCTAAACACACATTAAATTCAGGGTCTTCGGGCAAAAGGCAAACTCCACATGAATCTACAATTGCTGGTCCATTCAAATCACTATTGCAATCGTAATAATTCAAATCGATGATTAAAGAATCTTCAGCAGATTGATAATCAATCAGGAAATAATAATCATCGGGAGGAATATAATTTCCATTACACTCAAAATAACTCAATTCACTACACCCCGAATATTGACCTATATATACTTCTGTTGAATAATCGAGGAATACAAGTGTGTCTTCAACAATGAATTCTACTCTATAGTAAGTTGCATACTCGAAAATATTGATAATTTCACCACCAGTTATATTGATCTCATCCAATCCATTACCCCAAGCGTTTCCAAAACAACCATATTCAGCATATATTTCAGCACACGCTGATAAATATTCATTTAGTTCAACGATATACTCTGTTACATAATCGGTATAAAAATCAAATTCTTGCAGATAGAAACCGATGGTATCGCCAATACTTGCACTATTATAGTTACAAGTATCAAAATACGGATCGTTGGGAGCAACACAATTGCCGCAGTTATCTTCAACAAAGCCTGTAGGTGAATTTGCACAAGGGCAATTATCAAAATCGGGGTCGGTGGGCGATAAGCAATTGCCACAACCATCAATTACAGCATCACCGTTTAAAACACCTGCACAATCGGTACATGCTTCATTAAAATTTTCTGGTAGAACACAATCTCCACAATCATCAATTACGGAATTTCCGAAAATATTCCCTGCACAATCTATACAATCTTGGTTATAATTTTCGGCAAGAATTGATTCGACACAAACACCACAGTCATCGGCGAATGTATTTCCTCCTGAAACACCTTCACAATCTATACATTCTTCAACATTAACATAAATGTAGTATTCGAGTAATTGTGTTGTGCCAAAGGCGGTGTGCCAATAGTGTTCGCTAACAAAAATGGAATCTAAACCATAAAAATCATCATTAGCATTATAATAAAATTCACTTTCATAGTACGAATTGCCGGTATCAAATAATAGAACAATACCATTTGTTGCGGTCATTTCTACTTCCAGAAAAGCATCGCCGTTTGCACCGCTTTCTAAAATTCCAGTATCGAAAGCATCAATAAAAGTTTCGTATTGGCAAACTTCTAAGGTATCGGTTTGTGCATTTACGAATTGCATTAGGAGCAAACTCAAAATAAATAGGGTAGTTTTCTTAAAATACATAATAGTTGTTTTAGGGTAAACACCCTGTCAGGGTTCGAAACGTTAACAGAAAGTCCCTGACAGGGCGGATTTATAAATTTACTTATTCTTTCACAAACCGTTGGCTAACTGCTTGTTCATTTGTTGAAATATTCAAGAAATAAACACCCGAAGTGAAATCTGAAACATCTATACTCAAGGCATTGATTCCTTGAACTGCTTCTAACTTCTGAGCAAATAATTGCTGACCATGAATATTCACTACTTCAATTAAAACAGCACTTGCTTTTGTTATTTCAAAGTCAACATTCAATTGATCTCTGGTTGGAACAGGAAAGACCTTAACGCTCATTTCATCTAATAATGCTTTCAGTAAAATTACATCGGAAACAATGCTTTTATTTCCATCGGCATCTACTTCTAATAACCTATAATAGTTTTCAGGTTGAACATTTTCATCTATAAAATTATAACTGGAAACAGTACTTGTTCTATTATCAGCCATAACGTTTCCTATAGCTTCAAAATTTTGACCATTCAATGATTTCTCAACTATATAATAATCGGTATTATACTCTGAAGCTACCAACCAGTAAAGTCGATTTTTATCGCCCAATGCTTCCCCTCCAAAACTTATCAGTTCCACTGATGTAGGGTTATCGCATACATTCGATGCACTAAATGCTTCGGAACATTCTTCTTGTCCAACTAAGGTGAAGGTATAGGAATAATCGCTGCCATTGAGCATAAATTCTGACATAAAAGGACTGGTATCAAGACTAGTTACCTCACCTGAAATATTATTCGTAACCAGATAACTTTCTCCTTCAACAAAAGCAACGATCACTTGGTAAAAACCACCTGTACACTCTATTATATCTTCTAAAAACAGGTTGCATTGTACCACGCAATCAGGGCAATTATCAGCGTTTTCTCCTAGTTCACAAACACCATCACCACAAACAGCAGTTTCAACCGTATCTCCCAATATTCTATTGCTATTTTCCAAGTCACTTTCACCACATCCAGCTATATTATCGCCTTCTATTTCATTATCAGGAAAACTTTCAAATATCAAAGTTTCTTCCTGATATATTTGAACGGAAGCTCCATTCCAACCATTACCATAATCATCGTAAGCATAAAAGTAATATGCTGTTGTATCGGATAAACATATAGCATAAATATCATCACTAGAACCATCATAGTAACCACAAGGTGCATCCGCTATTACATTTCCTTCTTCATCGTCAAAAGACCAACTTATTTCTGTTGGTGAAGTCGAATTACTTGCATAAATAATAATCGTATATTCTAATGTACCTTCAGGACATGGATCTTCTTTGTACTCACAACTTCCATCGTTGATGGTTGCTTCAGGATTATAGTTTATTGCCATAGGGTCGGTACAGCCAAAAATACACAGGTAATTTCCAAAGCAAATAACATCACCAATAGCAACGGAAAACTCTGCTTCCAACAATGCTGTCAAATCAACAACCGGCGTTCCAACCGAACTAGTTAAAAGCTGTGTTAAATCATCTGAATTGGCATAAGATATACTCTGCAAACAAAGCTCATTACCTTCGTAGTTTCCTATCAAATCCTGAACGTTTTCAGGTGTTTCAATACCTATAATTATATCATTTACTGAAACGATATATTCAAAAGAAAAGCATGGATTTGCCGTTCCATCACCGCAGGTATAGATGCTTATTATTTCCACCATTAAACTATCGTAACAAAACGGACCTTGTAAGTCGATACTTACCGTATTTTCAGCACAAAAGTTTTCGGTATCTAAAATAACCAACTCAACAAATACGGTAAACGCACATCCGTTTTCATCTACTACGATTTCAGAGCCTGACTGAGTATAAACTGTTCCTGTATAAGCAGTATAGCTTTCCCCTTCACAAATTTCAGCAATTTCAAAAACATCTTCTGCATTTTCGCATGGATCGGGACAATCAATAATGGTTATAACAGCAGAAGCAGAAGCACTACAGCCGTTTGCATCTGTTACTGTTACTGTGTAAGTTCCAGAAGTTGTTACAGAAATATTTTGTGTAGTTTCACCCGTTGACCAAGTGTAAGAAACAAAGCCAGCAGGGCCATTAATTGTTGCAGGTGCAAAGTCAGCACAAATTTCTATATCTTGTAATGAGATTGAAGGCTCTGGACTAATTATTACTGTTGTAGAAGCTGAAACATGACAGCCATTCTCGTCAAATACCGTTATTGTGTAAGTTCCAGAAGTTGTTACAGAAATATTTTGTGTAGTTTCACCCGTTGACCAAGTGTAAGAAACAAAGCCAGCAGGGCCATTAATTATTGCAGGTGCATTATCAGCACAAATTTCTACATCTTGTAATGAAATTGTAGGCTCTGGATTAATTGTTACTGTTGCAGAAGCCATTGCATCACAGCCATTAGCATCCATTACTGTTACCGTGTAAGTTCCTGCAGTTGAAACTGTAATTGACTGAGAAGTTGAACCATTTGACCATTGAAAAGTACCTCCTGGTGAAGTAGCAGTTAACGTAGCGGGCAAATCGTCGGCACAAAGTTCTACATCATTAACGGTAACTACTGGAGAATTTTCACAAGGGTCTGTACAATCCTCTACTGTTACTACAAACGATGCAGTAACAGAACAACCATTGGCATCTGTTGCAGTTAAAGCATAACTTCCGGTTTGGGTAATATTTAGTGTAGAAGAAGTTGTGCCTGTTGACCAAGTGTAACTTACAAAGCCATCGGTTGCTGTTAAAGCGAATGGTAGTTCTGCTTCACATAAGGTTAAATCATCCAATTCAAGTTGTGGAGCTTCGATGATTACTTCAATAGCACCACTAACCTCACATAAATCAAGATTTAGATATGAATATGCGTATGTTCCTGCTGCATTTACATTTATACAAATTGTACCACTACCATCTTGCCAAACTCCCGTCATTATTGTTTCGGGGTTTTGCATACATATTTCTACAGGAAAACCATCTTCACAGGTAAATACTTGTTGTGTTGGTAAAACTAAATTATCCAAGATAGTAACCGTAAAACTCGTAGTTGCAGAACAGCCATTTTCATCGTAAACGGTTAGGCTGTAAGTTCCTGCTGCACTTATTTGAATAGTTTGGCTTGTTTCTCCTGTTGACCATTGGTAGCTCACAAAACCATCGGGTGCATCAAAAGTGGTTGGTAATTCATTAACACAGTATTGAAGATTGGGGATAAAAAGATCAATAAAAATACATCCAACTTGAAAAACAACAGAACTAAAATCATCTTCATCTTCGTTGCCATTTCCAGGAATAGAATCTATATCTATTTCGTTATGTGCTATAATTTCGGCAGTATTAACTACTTCACCTTCAGTAATATCAACTTGAACATTAATATCTAATGTTGCCGTTTCACCTGGCATTAGTTGGTTAATAATCCATAAACTAGATGCTGGGTCATAAACTCCATTGGCACTACTAAAATGATCTATATAAAAGACTCCTAGCGGTAATATCTCTTGAACTTGTATGTTAGTCGCAATTCCTGGTCCTTCATTTTGTACAATTAGTTGATAGCTTATTAAATCTCCGAATTCGGGTGTTGGATTTGAAACTTGCTTTATTATTGAAACATCAATTGGTAATGGTTCTTGCCAATTATTATCGATATTTACGATAAAATCACAATAGAAATATTCTCCAGTAGCAGGGTTGTAAATACTATAAAAAACAGGTGTAATTCCTACAGGATATAGGTCAGAAGCATCATCTGTTCCGTTAAAATCATTATTGATAATTAAGCCTAAATTCGGATCAATTAATGGTGGAATATCCACATAAACAGGTTCTTCTGAGCCATTAGGTACACATATATGTACATCTTCAGGGCAGTCTACCACAAAAACAGTTAATTTATCTTGGTCAGTTTCATAATGTTCTTTATGTGAATGTTCAGAATTGAGTGAATCTAAGAGATGATGCTTATCCCAAACAGTAAGGGTAATATTATATACTCCTGAATTTGGATAAGAAATTTGAACTTGTTCTCCTTCAGCATCTTTTTCGTCGTCTAAATCTTCCAAACAGTTTTTATCGGTATTATCGTCAGGGTTTGTTTTATCAGCTCCACAACATCCAGTAAAAGAATCAATTAAATCATCTTTATCCCAAAAAAATCTTTCAGTTCCTTCATCAATATCACTAGAACCCTCGCCAGTTAAATCAATTATTTCATTAGTTTCAAATATTGTTCGTCCAGTACTTGTTGAAGCGTCTGCACATGGCTCGTAAAAACGGTGCAAGAATTCATCCCATTGGGTTTGTGTGACAAAGTCAAAACCTGGCATAGGTGGAAATGGGTGATTAATTGCATTTGGATCTACAGCTAGCTCTAAATCTTGAGGGTTACAGTCGTCGGGGTCATATGAATATTTATAACTTATATTGTGATGGGAAGGATAAGTCTTATCAAATGGATCACTTATAATTGTAGATTGACTTAATGGTAGATAAATTGATAAACCAAATGGAGGTGTTCCAAAATTTCCATGTTTTTCGTTAATAATTATATTTCCTCCATTAAGTAAGTGATTTTTAATGTTATTTATTTTTGATTTATAAGTTAAAGGAATAGCAGAATTTTGTTCTATTTTTAAGCAAAGGTCATATAAGTCTTTATAATTATAAAAATGAAAATGTCTTACAATTCCATCTATTGTATTTTTTAATAATAAATTTCCATTATCTGTTGAATCTGCTTTAGTTAGGTAATCATCACATAGGTTGATTAAGTCAGCACCAAAATCAGAAATATCGTTTATTAAATCATTAAAATCAGGGTGGCTTAAATCTACTGCACTTAAGGTGTGTTTTGGCTCATGAGGGTATTTTGCAGTATATAAATCTACTAATTTTGAACTTAAATTCGCTGGCAAGGTAGTAGGTGTTCCTTTCAAAAAATTACAAAATTGTAAATAAGGAAAGCCATCTCCTGGAATTACTTCTTCAGAAGCCACCATATAATCGGTAAGGGGTTGTACTTGTTTAGCGACTTCTACCATTCCCATTAAGCAAGCGTCAAATCCTATAATATCAACTTTACTTAAAACTCCGTGCATAGCTTTAAATTCATCCATCAATAAACCATCATCAGTATTTGTAGTATCTTCGGCTATCCCTCTCCAACCACTTCCGTGCGAACCCAATATCAACATATAATTTTTTGCTGGAAAATTAGCTTTAGACCAATTTACAAAATCAATTAAAGAATTTTGGGCAAAAGCATTTCCCATATTCACTTCTCCTAATAGTGGATTTTGTCCAGCCAAAGTATGTAATTTAACTAAATTCTTCGTTGTATCACTTTTTAAAAAACCCCTACAAGTTTGACCTGTACTATTTGGAATATTAACTCCGCTTTGGTCATTGAAACTTACTTTATTTAAACCATCGTATTGAAGCACAAAATTCACATTATTATCTGTTCCTCCAGATTGTTCAATTTCATTTAAATCACTAAATATCCATTGCTCCATATCTACATCTTGATCTCCAACACCATAAAGCATTATTGTCCACTCTTTATTAGGCATTGTAGTAGGATCATAATAAAATCCGATTGTTAGGGGCGAATAGTTTCTATAAGCAATCGTTATATCAATTGCATCTTTTCCTCCAGAGCTGAACCAATCTGTCGATACATTCAAGTCCTTAGAATTCATGTCTCTACCAATAGATTCTCCAGGTTGAACAGATGGCGTTTTTTTAGAGAAAAGAGCATTTGAACCATCGGCAAAGAACACATCCCCATTACTCCAAATATTGGCTTGAACTGCATAATCATGAACTTGACTGGTAAAATAAGATGTTTGGTTTTGCCAACAAACAAAGTCAACTATACTTGAAATATTGGGAGTGTCGTTATACAAAGCACAATCATCAACTGAATTAGAAAAAAAAGTATTAGGTCCTGTATAATAATGACCTGCATTGTCACTAAAATCACTGTCATTAGTGCCATTCGTAAAGTGAACAACTAAATAACTTTGCCCTTCTAAATTCCAGTTGGGTAATTGAATAGTCTTGGTTTCATCACTATTGGTAATTACCCAATCATTTAGGTTTACGCTATTGGTATCGGGGTTGTACAGTTCGACCCATTGATAGGTTTTAAAAACCTCTGCCGAACCCACATCCTCAAAAAACATCACCTCATTAATCACCACCTTTGCCTGCAAACCCACACAGTTTGCTAAAAGTAAAACGAACAATAATAATCGACTTTGCATAATATACATTTTTAAAAGATCAAAAATTCAACAGCATTTTTTCAGGCTGTTACTTCTATAATCTTTCGATTTAAAAATGTGAGTGTTTTATTGAAACTTTATTTTGAAATAGGATTAAATTACTTAAAATCAATATATTTTTTTCCTATAAATATAAATATTATTAAACCTAAAATTGAAAAAACCAGGTAATTCCACAAAGAGTATTTACCTCCTTTGGTTATAAATGCTTCGCCTGTATAAATAAATCCTGCCCAATAATGTGGGTGTTTAAATTGGGGCGGAGCGTTTTTCAAATAGGATAATTTTGCATTGTGTAGGGCTTGGTCGGTGGCAATACCACTCGCCATTTGAGTATAAAAAAGCTGTAATATTTCCGGTAAAATATCGGCATATCCATTCCATAGGTTTACAATCAAACTTCTGGCATTTGCATATTGAAAGGCTCTGGCTAAACTTAGCACCCCTTCGGCTTTTTGTTGCTTTCCTTTTGCAGTTTCACAGGCAGCTAAAACCACTAAATCGGCATCTATATCTAAATCATAAATTTCGTGAACATAAACAGATTTGTCGGAAAAAAGCAATCTGGCGTTGCTGGGTTGGTTTTCATCGGCTTTTCCGTGACCAAAAAAGTGAATGATTTGAGTGTTTTTATTTGCTTGTAGAAAATTACTACTCGTAGCAGCTTCTTTAGCGTAAATGGTACAGTCGAAATTTTGGTTAATGGTTTCAACCAGTGCTTGGTTGTTTTGAAAGGCTTTTTCGTTTTCATAACTGGGCATAAATGCCATAAGTTGCTCGCTTTTAGTTGCATTTTTTTCGGTTCTATCGTATAAAATTTCGATGGAAGCACCATAGCTTATAATATGCTCATTTTTTTCAATAAACAGGGTGGAGGCTGCTTCGTTTACGGGCAAAGCCTCGTAAGGCAAGGAATTTAATTTCCCGTCGGGAATGATTTTTAGCAATTTAATGGAGCTTGGTAAAGTATTAACAATATTGCCTAAAATGGTTTTGTATAATCTATATCCATTTGGGGGTTTCAGGGCTTTAGGGTCTTGTAAATATTGTAAAAAAGTGCTTAGATCTTGTTGCAACTCCTTGGAGTTTGGAATACTTTCAACGGAGATAATATTATGGCTCACACAAAAAATATAGATATTTTCTTCGCCATAAAAATACTCTATAATTGCTTGGTCTGATTGAAATTCTTTGTGTTGAATTTTATCAATATCGAGTGAATTGGGGCGGTATTTTATTTTATGATATTGTGAGTGGTTCTCTTCCAAGAAATCAACTAAATTTTCTATTTTCTCTTGGTAATAAAACACCGAATCTTTGTAAAGCACATCTTGTTTAGCTAAAGCATTGCATTTACGAAGCGATGATTTTAATACCTTTTCTTCTTCTTTAAGACTGTCGGGTAAACTTTGACTCGCTGATTTACTATTCAGCATTTTTCTAAAAGTATTCAATCTTCCTTTTTCGCTTATTTCGAGTGCTTTTTTATAATATTGTTCGGGGGTGTTAGTATGTTTCGCCAATAGTAAACAAGTTTCTATTGCTTCTTCAAATACAGCGAAACTAAATTCACTCATATACAAATTGCTAGCTTCAAAGCTTAGTTCTCGTCGTATTTTCTCGGTTACCTGAAAAGCGGTTTCATAAGCATTTAAAGCGTTTTTAAGCAGTAAAGTGTCGGCATTCTCTTTAAAAATCGTAAGGTAAGTCAATCCCTTTTTCCTTAAAGCTCTAAAAACATAAGGATCGGCAAGAAGCTGTTTTTGCTTAGGGTTTTCACTTAATTCTTTAGGTACAAAATCGAGCATTACTAGTTGTAATAATGTTTGATAATGGTTTAGTGCTTTTTCGTATTTTTGGGTTTTTAAAGCTAAATCACCTTTCAGTTTTTCTACATCAAAATTTCGACTGTGCTTTTTGAGATTTAGTTCCTTTGCTTCGGCAATTTCCATAGCTTTTTGCAGGTAGATATTTGCCTTATCATACATTTTTTGTTCATAATAAACACCATCGGCAATGTCGTAATAAACACCAAAAAGATTGTTCCACTCCTCCTCTTTTTGGTAATAATCGGCTGCTTTAAGATATTCATTAAGTGCTAAATCGTACTTTCCTTTATTACGTAATATTTTAGTAAGTGCCGTTTTATTTAAGTCTATTTTTTTGCCTTTATCATTTTTGAAATTTCCTTGAATGAATTGATTCATTTTAGCATAAATAGATTCAATTTCTATTATATCTTCTTCGTGCCCCCTTCTTTTTAAAGCTCTAATTTTTTCGATGTTTGCATTGTATATTTTTGGGGGATTTTTAATAGCTTCTGCAATTTTTTCAGCCTGGTCGAAATAAGAAAATGATTTTTCAAAATCTTTATGGGCATAATAAATTATCCCTGCCTGAACATAAGCAGCTGAAAGTAGTTTTTCTGTTTCGGGAATATTGTATTTATTGACAAGATTAATTGCTTTTTCATGGTTTTCAAGTGCATAAAAGCGGTAGCCATTTCCTCTAAATAGAGTGGCATTAAAAAAATGAATAACTGCTATTGGTTTTCTATTATCAATGGCTATTTTTTCAATATCGACATTGTCTAAATGCTGCTTAGAAAATTCAACTAATTCATTTATTTGCTTAAGTAAGTATTTTTTACTTTTGTATTTTTTAAGCGTATCTAAAGTTGATTCTATTAAAGTATCATTTGTGTTTTCCGACTGAATTTCTTCGACAATAGCAATAATTGCCGCTTTATAATCCTCAATATTATTCTTACTCTTTTCTGCTTTTACAGAAAAGGTAAAATACATACATAATAACAGGAATATTGATATTTTTTTGAATACCATTCGGTTGATTTACCTATTAAAGATAAAAAAACTGAATGGTAAAACAAATATTTTACAGTACTTGTATGAACAATTTCCTTTCCTCGCAACTATTGTTATCGGTAACAACTAAAGCAATTTGCCCCGCGGGAGGGTTTTCTATATTGGGTGTTGTATCACCCGTTGACCAATTGTAAGTATAGTCGCCTGTTCCACCTGAAACCCTAGTAATGATACTACAATTTTCTTCATTATTTTCATCGCAATTTACATCGAAATAATAATCAATAAAAATCGGAATTGGCTCAGATAATAGCAAAGACTTTTCTAAGGTGCAATCATTTTCGTCTGAAATACTTACGAAATATTCACCTGAAACTAAGTTCGTTTGTTCGTTGGTATTGTCGGTTGTTCCTTCCCATTTAAAATTGAGTGCATCGTTGGCGGTTATTTGAATAGTGCCATCTGCTGCTGCTTCACAACTTGGATCTGTAATCGTACAATCAAAAACTGCATCATCCAAAGAGCACTTTTCTACCTTTACAATTACCTTATCAGAAGCAATATGATTAGTATCATTAATACATGCCATTGCGCAGAAATGGTATAGTGTGGTTTCTGTTGGGCTAATGCTTACATTTTGGGTTTCGGGTAGTTCATTATTCCAGAAAAATGTATCTGCAGTAAAGCCAATACTACTCAAATCGGGTTCCAAATCAATTGTACTTCCTTCTTCTATACAAATAACATTATCGGGAAATAAAGACACATTTACCAGCTTATTAATACCACAATCATCTTTACAATTATAGCATTGATAAACAGTATCCTTAACTGGTGGCTGTGTATCGAAAAATATTTCTATATTGTTTTTTATAAACCCACAATCGGGTGGTCGAATGACTGAGATGTTTGCAGTGAACTGTATAGAATCTTTGGTGTCTATCTCTTGAAATTGAGTACCATAACCTGGTTCTTTCTCGCCTCGTAAGCGCATATTGTTAAAATTGAATTCCGCAATATGTCTTGAGTCAGCATTTTTAGGAAAAAGTTTTACATTTCCTCTATCACCTTTAAGTGAATTACCTATAAATGGAATACCATTAGGATTAGGCTTAATCCTATTTCCACCCCATTCAATCCAATTTACTTCTATTTTTTCACCAAAAATATCATCGACCCGAACATAATTTGTTGGTCCATTACCTTGATTTTGGAATTTAATTCCAATTTCTACATTGATACTATCTTCACATAGATCATTCCCCATAAAATCCCAGTATTTTTCATTAGGATCATCGGGTTCACCCACAGTTTTACAAATAACCGCATCATCATTACTGCAAGCCCCTTCAATTTTAGCGGTAATCTGTGCTTTGTTTCCATCTGTATCATCTTTCACTATCAATTCTACAAATAAATTTCTTTGTTCATTGGGTTTTAAATTGTTAAAGTCAAAAGTTAGTATTCTTTTATTGGCATTCAATGAGTCATTGCTAAATACATCATCATAATAAACATATTTTTGTGAAGGATCGTAATTGTTGGTATCATATTCAACATAAACTTTACCACTTTGTGTGTCAGTGCAACGATTCACATAACCAATAATATAGGTTATTGGTTTTCCCACTTTCGGGTTTCTGGTATCAAGGATTTCTATTGCTTTATCTTCTTTCACTTTCCAATAACTATTGGTTCTTCTGGAAGTTAATGTGGCATCAATTGAAACAGGCATAATATTTCTGTACACATCATCGTCGTCTGTTTTGGTTGCAGAAGCTTCTACGTAAACATTAAAGTTACCTGCTTGCTGGAAAGTATGCAACACAGAGGCGTCGTACTTTTCGGTTAATAAAAAATTACCATCATCGAAATTCCAGAAATAACGATAGCCCGGCCGTTGTTTCAAATTTAAAGGTCGTGGTTTGGGAAGCGAATTTCGATCTACAGAAAAAATAATAGAATTACTATGTGGATAGCTTTGAAAAGACTCTCGATAATTCAATTTTTCTTCAGGACTGATAAAATCTACATCGCAAGTGAAAGGAACTTCACAATCATTAGATATTGATAGCAAGCCAGTTATTAATAGCACAAAAAAACATAAACTTTTCATAGGTGTAAGATTTATTCTTTGATTATAGTCATAGCTGAGTTATTGCAGCTATAACTATAATCTTCTTTTAAGATAATGTGAGTGGTATTTTAAAATATTTTTTAATTGCACTCACATTCTTCTTAATTTTATCTTATAAAAATAATTAAACTATTGAACTTCGATCAATTATTTATAGAACATTATGCTTACTGCACACAATGGCTTATGCAGCAATTCGGTTGCGATGAAGATATAGCAAGCAACTGCGTAATTGATGCCTTTGAAACAATGATCTATAAAAGAAATCGAGGAGAAACAATTAGAGAAGACAATATAAGAGGCTTAATTGTTACAATTGCAAAGAATAATTATCTGAAGCAACTAAAACAGAATAATAATAATTTCTTAGTAGATTTTGAAGCGTTAACTATATTATTGAACAAACAGGGAAACGTAGAAGAAAAAGTATTTGAAAATGAAACAACAGAAGCTGAAAAAACACTTTTACTGGCTAAAAATCAAGCCTTTCAAATGGCATTAAATAAATTGAGCGATAAATGTAAAACTCTTTTGGAACACTATTATATATACGGTTATCGACTTACCGATCTTGTTGATATGTTAGACTATAGTTCTAATAATGTTATTCGTGATAAAAGAAGAACTTGTTACCAACAACTGCAAAAATGGGCAAACACCTTCCTTTCTGATAAATAGATACTATGGAGGAAAATGAAAACATAGAGCTTATACAAAAATACATACATCATCTACTTACAGATGATGAGGAAAAGCAGTTGCATCAAAAACTGAATTCAGATAAAGATTTTGCTGAAGAATTTGAAATGGCAGTTCATTTGAATGCTAAGAGCCGAGCACAAAGAAGGGCACATTACAAACAACTGATTTCAGATAATAATTTAGAACTTTCTGAAGCTCCTAAACAATATGAAACCGATAAGAAACGTACTACAAAAGTTGTAGGCTTGCCTGTTTTACTAAGAAAAATCGCTGCCACTTTAGCCATTTTATTTGTTCCTTATTTGGGTTATAGTATTTATTTAAACGCTTCAATAAAAAATGTAATTGCTGAAGCATTAAATAATCCCTACCCCGCTAAAGTTACCTTGAATGATAATGGAGATAATGCTTACAAAATAGCTATGTCCAATTTTCAGGCAAAAAAATATGATGAAGCAATAAAAAGTTTTAACAGTTTATTAAAGACACCTTCAATTTCTACCAATGAAAAAGAAGAAGAATTTGAATTTTATCTTGGACTATCATACATGAGTAAAACTCCTGCAAATTTTGAAAAAGCTATTCTATATTTTGACAAAAATGGTAATTCACGCTACAAAGAAGCAGCCGAATGGTATAAAGCAATTTGCTTGCAACAAACCAATAAAACAAACGAAGCAAAACTACTTTTGAAAAACATAATTGCCAACAAACAATGGAAAGCCGATGAGGCGAACGCACTTTTACAAAAGTTAGAACAAAAAAAATATCTTTTATTCTGACCCCAACGGTAACCTCACCACCTTAGCCTTTACCTGTTTTTTCCTGATCTGAATTAAAATTTCCGTGTCGATTTTGGCATAAGCTGTTTTTACATACCCCATTCCTATGGCAACATCATGTGAAGGAGATTGTGTTCCTGAAGTAACCCGTCCAATTTTATTGGCAGAAGTATCCAATATATCGTAATCTTTTCTTGGAATACCTTTTTCAGTAAGAACAAAACCAACAAGTTTTTCAGTTAGCCCTTCTTCTTTTTGTTTCAGTAATACATTTTTACCTATGAAGTCTTTAGCTTTTAATTTAGTAATCCAACCTAAACCTGCCGAAAGTGGTGAAGTTGTATCATCTATATCATTACCATACAAACAATATCCCATTTCCAAACGAAGGGTATCACGGGCAGCTAATCCGGCAGGAACAATGTTAAACTCTTTACCAGCTTCCATAATTGCATTCCAGATCATTTCGCCATATTGTTCATCAAAATATATTTCAAAACCGCCTGCACCAGTATAACCTGTTGCCGATATTAATATATCATCCAAACCTGCAAATTTGCCTTCAGTAAAATGATAATATTTAATTTCTGTAAGGTCAACAGCTGTTAACTTTTGTAAAACCTTAATGGCATTAGGTCCCTGAATTGCAAACAATCCTTTTGTTTCCGAAATATCTGATAATTTAGCATTAAAGGTGTTCTTGCCCTCGATCCAATTAAAATCTTTTTCAATATTAGCTGCATTAACCACTAATAAAAACTTATTTTCAGTCAGTTTATAAACCAACATATCATCAACAATACCTCCTTCATCATTCGGTAAACAAGCATATTGTGCCTGACCAGTTTTCAACTTTGCAGCATCATTAGAACTTATATATTGAACCAGATCTATTGCTTCTTCGCCTTCAATAATGAATTCCCCCATGTGGGTTACATCGAATATTCCAACTGAGTTTCTAACGGCTAAATGTTCTTCTTTGATACCAGAATAAACAATAGGCATTTCATATCCGGCAAAGGCTGCCATTTTTGCACCTAACTGATTATGAATACTATTTACACAGGTTTTTTTAAGCATATTTCTATATTTTACTGCGAAATTAGTGCTGAAAAACATGGTTTTCGAGTAATTATTTGCAGAATACGAGAATAAGTTGTTTACTTTGGCACAGTATTTTTATTAACGATCATTAATTACTTAACTATCTCTAACCCAAAAAACTTATAAAAAATGAACAAAGGAGACTTAATCGCACACGTTGCTGAACAAGCAGGAATTACTAAAGCGCAAGCTACAGATGCAGTAAATGCTGTATTTGGTGGAATTACTGAAACGTTGAAAAAGGAAGACGGAAAAGCTGCATTTATCGGCTTTGGAACTTTTTCTACTAAACATCGTCCGGAAAGTACTCGTCCTAATCCATTGAAAAAAGGAACAATGATGACGATTGCTGCTAAGAACTTAATCAAGTTCAAGCCGGGTAAAGCATTGGAAGATGCACTGAACTAATTGTTTTTCAACAAAAGAAAAAGCGGGTTATCTGAAAAAGATAAACCCGCTTTTTTAATTTCTAATATTCTCAACAAGACATCTTATCCACCCTTCGCCCATGTCTTCCACCTTCAAATTCTGTTGATAGAAAAACATCTGTCATTTCCAGAACCAACTCTAAAGACATAAAACGTTCAGCAAAGCAAATCACATTTGCATTATTGTGTTGTCGTGCTAGTGCAGCTAATTCTGTATTCCAACAAATTGCAGCTCGTACTCCCTGATGTTTATTGGCGGTCATACACACACCATTTGAACTTCCACAGATCAAAATACCCAGTTCGTGTTCTGCTCTTTCAATTGCTTCAGCCAAAGGATGTACATGATCAGGATAATCGGTCGATTCTTTATCGAATGTTCCGTAATCAACAACCTGTAAACCTTTATTAAGCAAATGATCTTTAATACTTTTTTTATAATCGAACCCTGCATGATCGGAAGCAATTGCAATTGGTTTATTCATTTTAAATCTGTATTTATTATTTGGTAAAGTTCTGATAATTTCACGGCATTATCCCAATTAAAACTTAAAAACTGTTATTACTATGTTCCTACAATAACAATCTGTAAAATCATTCCTTTATTTTTGCACACTTCATTGAAGTTATATTCAGAATAATTTATAAATTCGGGCTATGGATTTTAAGCAGATAAAAGAATTGATCAAATTAGTAGACAATACTAATTTAACAGAGGTTTGTATAGAAAAAGAAGACTATCGGGTAGTCATTAAAAGCAAAAAGCAAGAAGTCGTTGCTCCGGTAATTTCAGCAGCTCCGGTACAAATGCCGGTGGCTCCTGTTCCTACACCTGTTGCGGTTTCAGCACCTCCAAGTACGAGTTCTGAGGCAACTCAGCCGGAAAAAACAACAGAGACAGCCGAAGAAGACAATCTTATTACTATTAAATCTCCAATGATCGGTACATTTTACCGAAGTCCTTCACCTGATAAACCTACTTTTGTTAAAGTGGGAGATACGATTGATGTGGGTTCTGTACTGTGTATAGTAGAAGCTATGAAACTATTCAATGAAATAGAATCTGAAGTGGCAGGAAGAATTGTTAAGGTATTGTTAGATGACTCGTCTCCTGTAGAGTACGATCAGCCCTTATTTTTAGTTGAACCTGCATAATACATCGTAAATTAAATTTTTCAATTCAGACAATATGCTAGTTAGCAATGAATAAATATTCAAGATATTTAATTCTTTTACTATTCTTTATAGTCTGCATTCCACTTAATGCGCAAAATACGAAGGTAGTTGTAAGTGCCAAAGTAGATACGAATGCCATGTTAATCGGTGATCAGATAGAATTGCTTTTATCAGCAGAACATTCTGCAAGTACTGAAGTAAAATATCCATTCTTAGTCGATTCTATCGGTAATTTCGAAATAGTTGATTTTAGTCTTATAGACACTTTATCCATTAGCAATGAAATTGTTAAAAGTCAACAGAAATTATTAATTACTTGTTGGGATTCGGGGCAGTACAACTTACCGGTCTTTGAATTTCGTTATAAACTAGGCAACTCGACTCGCAGAGCAAGAACACAATCTATTCGTATTGATGTGAATGATCTTGATACACCTTTAGAAGAAGGCCTGAAACCCAATAAATCAATATTAGACATTCCATTTAGCTGGAAAGAACTCATTCCATATATTATTAGAATACTGGCACTGTTACTAGTGGCATTTCTGATATTTTTCGCCCTTTACAAGTATTTCACACGTAAGAAAGAAGAAGAAGTGTACATTGCTCCGCCTCGTTCTCCGCACGATGTAGCTTTAGAAAAAATACAAGCGCTGAAAAAAACAAAAATGTGGCAGGAAGAAGCACAAGTAAAAGAATTTTATTCTCAATTAACCGATATAATCAGAGAGTATATCGAAAGGCGATATAAATTCCCTGCCCTTGAATCAACTACCGATGAAATAGTTCAGGACCTGAAAAAAGAAACGGATATACCTAAAGGCTTACGTGAAAGAATGAGAACACTTTTCAGTATGGCCGATCTGGTAAAATTTGCCAAAGCAAAGCCTCATACCGACAACCATCTGCAAAGTCTTAAAGATGCGGAAGCCTTTATTCAGCATACAAAAGAGAAAGAATCAACCGAACCAATAACAACAAATACTGTTGCTGAACAAGTGGTTAATGAATAAAAAGATAAAAGGACTTGGAGTATATTTGTGCTAAAAGCCTAAATTTGTTTTTGTATTTCACACAATGAATGACTGTTTTAAAATTATTCAATGAAAATAGAAGTTAAAGTACCACCTATTGGCGAATCAATTACAGAAGTTACCCTTTCATCGTGGTTGGTTGAAGAAGGTGATTATGTAGAAATGGACGAACCGATCGCCGAATTGGAATCTGATAAAGCTACGCTAGAATTACCAGCAGAAAAATCAGGAACGATCACCTTTGTTGCCAGTGAAGGTGATGATTTAGAAATTGGTGCGGTTGTATGTATCCTTGATACCGCTGCAAGTGGTGGCGTAGGTACAAGCGAACCAGCTGCTCCTGCCGAAGAACCCAAAAAAGAAGAAGCTGCACCAGTGACAGAAAATCCAGCAGCAACAACTTCTTCAGATAGTTATGCAAATGGGCATCCTTCCCCGGCAGCAAGCAAGCTAATGGCTGAAAACGGTTTAACAGCTGCTCAAGTTACAGGAACCGGTAAAGATGGACGAATTCTTAAAGAAGATGTCCTGAAAGCAGTAGATGCTAAAAAATCTGCTCCTGAACCTAAAAAAGAAGCTGTAGCTTCAGTTGAAGTGTCATCCGGTGGAGATCGTGGTGTTCGCAAAGAAAAAATGAGCCGTTTACGCCGAACGATTGCTAAGCACTTGGTGAATGCGAAGAACAATACTGCTATGTTAACTACTTTCAACGAAGTAGATCTAACGGCAGTTAAGGCGATCAGATCGAAGTATAAAGAACAATTCAAAGAAAAGCATGAGATAGGATTAGGCTTTATGTCTTTCTTTACAAAAGCCTGTAGCATGGCCATGAGTGATTTTCCAGCGGTAAATGCTCAATTAGATGAAGACCATATTCTTTTCCATGATTTTGTAGATGTTTCTATTGCAGTATCAACACCTAAAGGTTTGGTAACACCAGTAATCAGAAATGCAGAATCGTTAAGTTTACAGGGAATAGAAAAAGAGGTACGTCGTTTAGCCCTATTAGGTAGAGACGGAAAACTTAAGCTCGAAGATATGGAAGGTGGAACATTCACTATCAGCAATGGTGGGGTATTTGGTTCTTTATTATCGACGCCGATCATTAATGCTCCACAAACAGCAATATTAGGAATGCACAGTATTCAGGATCGCGCGATGGTGGTGAATGGTGAAATTAAAGTTCGCCCAATGATGTATCTGGCACTTTCTTATGACCATAGAATTATTGATGGTAAAGAAGCTGTTTCATTCTTAGTACGTGTTAAAAACTTATTAGAAGATCCGATTCGTATGATGTTGGATGTATAAAGAATTTTCTTTTTTCAGCTTGCAGGAAATACACTTTTGTTTTCTTGCAAGCTGATTTTATTGAAACATCATCAAGCCACACTCACCAAATATTTTACCACCATGCCTGACAATAAGGATAAGTCATCCCCAAAAGGTCATACAAATATTTACGATCGTATTTTCAGAGAAAATGCCGGAAAGATATTCATGCCTTTAATACAACAACAACTAAAGCTCGACATTAAGCAAGCTCAACCCATTACCGAAAAACTCACTAAAACTATTGAACGAGAAACCGATTTTCTGTATAAACTGATTACGAATCAGAATGAATCATTAATTCTGCATATCGAATTTCAGAGCCATAGTGACAAAGAAATGGTTTATAGAATGGCTGAGTATCATGGTCTGATTTTACGAAAATATAAACTACCTATTAGACATGTGGTTGTGTATTTGGGAAAAGAAAAGGTTAATATGTCATCCAAGCTCAAAAATACTGAAGCCTTTTCTAGTTTTGACCTGATAAGTTTGAATGAGTTAGATCCGGACTTATTTTTGAGTTCTCAGATACCAGAGCTCATTTTACTTGCACTTTTAGGAAATTACAAAAAAGAGGAAACTGAGTTAATTTTACAAAGAATTTTAAAGAACTTAAAATCAAAGGCTAATTCAGAAAACGACTTAAGGAAGTATTTAATTCAGCTTAGTTTTTTAGCCCGATTGAGAAAAGTACAAAAAGAAACCCTAAAAATTTTAGAAACCATGCCTATTACTATTGATATAGAAACTGATGAGCTTTACCTTAAAGGAGTTGAGCAGGGAATTGAAATGGCAAATACTAAATATGAAAAGTATTTAGAAGGTTCTATTTCTAAGCTTAGAAATAGAAATTTATCAATTCAGGATATTGCTGATGTTTTGAGTATTTCTGTAGAGAAAGTTAAAAACATTTTGAAAGAGCTAGAAATTAAATAAGTCAAATTGGGTTCAAAAAATCTTATTATACCTAATACTTTTCTGGTTGGTGCTCAAAAAGCAGGAACAACATCTCTGTACGACTGGCTTTCACAACACCCCCAGATTTATGCTCCGCTCGATGCAAAAGATATACACTTCTTTTCACATCCCAATTTTAAAAATAAAGCCTTAGAAAATCTGGCAGAATATTATAATCAAAGTAACAATGAGGCGATCATTCTGCAAGGTGCTGTGAACTACTTGTTCTTTCAAGAAACCGCAGAGAAGATATATAAATACGCACCTGATGCTAAAATCATCATATCATTAAGGCATCCTGTACAAAGAGCTATTTCGGCTTATCATTATTTTACAGAACTTGGCGCCGAAACACGATCTTTTGAAAAAGCTATTGCAGATGAGTTAGCAGGAAAGAATAAAACACATGAAGCGTTGGCAAACTTTACATATCTACAGCACAGTCTATATTTTGAACAAGTAAAATTGTTTATTGATACTTTCGGTAAAAAGCAAGTACATATTATAATTTTTGAAGAACTAATGCAGCAAAAAGAAGAGCAAATACAAAAAGTATCTTCTTTTTTGGATGTAGATACCAATTTTATTCCGAAGTGGAAACATCAGAATAAGAGTGGAAATGCCAGATACCCTGTGCTGAATCGCCTTTTGGTTGCCAATAGTAATTTTAAACAAAACCTGAAACAATTAATTCCTTACCATAAATTCGTTCCACTAAAATGGCGCATTAAATTTGTAGATTGGTTACGCAAAACAAATAAAAAAGCAATTGATACGAATATTGAAAAACCCCAATTACCAGATCAACAAATTCAATTATTAAAAACTGATGTTGAATATTTGTCTGAGCTTTTAGGACGAAATTTATTTACTTTGTGGAATTTTAAAGATTAAATCTGCCATTATTGAGTACCGGTTCAACAGATCAGAAAATTGGAGTATTACATGTAATTACCAGCTTAAGTTATGGTGGTGCTGAAAGAGTTGTATTTGATTTGATCAAATGGGGAGATCACAATAATTTTAAATTTCATTTAGTAAGCTTAGTTGATAAAAATGATCGACTTCCCGATTTTCAGGCAATAGGTATTGAGCCAATTCTTGCTAAGTTAAGAAAAACAAATACCTTAAAGTTGTTTTCGTTTCTGATTACATTAAAGAAATATATCAAGCAAAACAATATCTCAGTTATTCACGCTCACATGTTCCACGGAGGGTTAATCGCTCAGCTATTAAGACTTATTTTACCAGATATTACAGTTGTATTCACTGCTCATAGCATTACTTTTACCTCAAAATGGCGTGATAAGTTATTTAAATGGAGTAGTCCTTTGAGGACTGTGGACATTCGATTTTCTAAAAACATGAAGGCTCCCTTTCTCAAAAAAAAATCTGTTATCATCCCTAATGGTGTTGAAATTAAAAAGATTAACGAACTAAAAAAAAATTCAATATTTACTTTTATTTCTATTGCAGGTTTACGTCCCGTAAAAAACCATATACACTTAATAAGCTGTGCAAATTATTTACTTGAAGAAGGAATAAAAGACTTTGAAATATGGATCATTGGAAAAGGATCAACTGAAACTATTCTAAAAAAAAGCATAAAAGAAAACAACTTAGAAGGTCATGTAATTCTAAAAGGATTTAAAAAAAATGTAGTTGAATTGGCAAGTCAGGCTCATTGCTTTGTTATGCCTTCATTGTGGGAAGGCTTTCCTATTTCTATCTTAGAAGCAGGATTGGCTGAATTACCAGTTTTAGCGACACCTGTAGGAAGTATTCCGGATATGCTGAATAATAATTGTGGTTATTTATCTACGACAAGTAATTTCGCAGAAAAAATGAAATTCATTATATTGAATTATCAGAAAGCTATAAAAAGAGGACTCAATCTAAAAAACAAGGTCATTCAACAATTTGATATAAAAGAAATTGTTAAACAACACGAAGATCTTTATAAAGAATATTATAAATAATAACGAATGCAATTCTCAAAAAAGAAGTCGGTTCTTCAGATTATTACAGGGTTGAATTATGGTGGCGCTGAACAGGTTGTATTCGATATTGTAAGATTTGGAGATAAATCTAAATATAACTACTATCTTATATCATTGTCAGGAGAAGTCGATCGAATTAAAGATTTTGAATCTGTTGGCATTACTCCAAATGTATTCAAGATCAATAAAAAAAATCCATTTTCATTTATTGATGCAATACGTAATATTAAAGCTTTTGTAAAGAAAAATGATATTGAGATCATTCATGCACACATGTTTCATGCCGGACTGGTAAGCTTGTTTATAAAGGCGCTGATACCTAAAATTAAATTGGCTTTCACTTCTCACAATGTAATGCTAGGTTCGAAATTCAGGAATCTTATTATTCGGCTATCTAAAGACCTTAGAAATACCGACATTATCTTTTCTGAACTAATGAAAGCAGATTTCTATACTAAGCATATCGAAATCATTCCAAATGGAATAGAGATCGAGAACAAGCCTAAGGTGGAAAAAAATAAAATTTTTACTTACATTTCTATTGCTGGTTTACGCCCTGTTAAAAATCACATACACCTTGTTAACTGTGCAAGTAAACTGATCGAAAAAGGAATAAAAGACTTTGAGATCTGGATCGTTGGAAAAGGAGAGACAGAGCAAGCATTAAAATTAGCTATTCAACAAAATAAGCTTACAAAACATATAATTCTGAAAGGTTTCCAAAAAGATGTATTGACCTTTGCAGGCAAAGCACATTGTTTTGTCATGCCTTCTCATTGGGAAGGGTTTCCAATTTCAATTTTAGAAGCTGGATTGGCAGAATTACCTGTTATTGCAACACCGGTTGGAAGCATTCCGGATATGCTTGCCGATGGATGTGGTTACTTAGCGGAACCTGCTGAGTTTGCAGATACAATGATAGAAGTCAAACAAAACTATCAAGCTGCTCAAACGGCCGGAAAAAAACTCAGGAATAAAGTAATTGAGCAATATGATATCAACAAGGTTGTAGATCAGCATGAAGAACTCTACAACAAAATACTGAATACCTAAACATACTCACTCAACTCTAACCAACGATCTGTTTTCGTTTCAAGATTCACCAAAACAGTCGATAGCTCATTCGACCAGTCCATAATTTGTTGTGTGTCTCCACCATTACCCAATTTGGTTTCTAACTCAGCCTTCTGTTCTTCTAACTGTTCTATCTCGGTTTCTAAGCTTTCAAACTCCCGCTTTTCTTTATAAGAAAGCTTACGCTTTTCTGAAGTATCACGCCAATCATTCGTTTTCTTTTCAGCAACCGCTTTTTGAGCTTCTGCTGCCGCCGCCTCAGCCTTTTTCTCTTTCGCTATCGCTAATCGGTAATCGGTATAATTACCAGGAAAATCCCTTACTTTACCATTTCCTTCAAAAATAAATAAATGCTCAACCAACTTATCCATGAAATAACGGTCGTGTGTAACGATCAGCAAACAACCACTAAAATCCAATAAAAAATCTTCTAATACATTCAGCGTCATCAGATCCAGATCGTTCGTTGGCTCATCGAGTATCAGAAAATTGGGGTTGCGCATTAAAATGGTCAATAAATGCAAACGTCGTTTCTCACCTCCACTCAATACCGAAACATAATCAAAATGCCTCGATCTGGGAAAAAGAAAACGCTCCAATAAAGCAGCCGCAGTTAATTTCTGCCCTTTTTCCAATTGAATATATTCTGCAACATCACGAACCGTTTCAATAATTCGTTTAGCATCATTCAATGCAATGTCTTCCTGACGGTAATAGCCTATCTTAACCGTTTCTCCAATTACGATCTTTCCTGAACTAGGCTTCTCCTCACCCATTATCATTTTCAGGAAAGTTGTTTTTCCGGTTCCGTTTTCTCCAACAATTCCTACCCGTTCAAATCTTCGGAATTTATAAAAGAAATCTTCCATTATCTTAAAATCACCATACGATTTATTCACATAATGAAATTCAAGGATCTTTGAACCTATACGCTCGGTTTTGATATTCAGGCTAACCGATTCTTCTCCTATTTTCTGATGCGCTTTTTTCTTTACATCATAAAACGAATCGATACGTGACTTTGCTTTCGTAGTACGGGCTTTCGGCTGTCGGCGCATCCATTCCAATTCTCGTTTGTATAATTTTTGAGCATTGTCCAGATTAGCACGCATATTCAAATGACGTTCTGCCTTCTTCTCTAAATAATAAGCATAATTACCTTTGTATTTGAAAGACTGTCCTCTTTCTATTTCAATTATTTCATTGGTAATTTTATCAATAAAATAACGATCGTGAGACACTAGTAAAATTGCTGACTTTGTTTTCGCCAGATATTGTTCCAACCACTCGATCATTCCAATATCGAGGTGGTTCGTTGGCTCATCCAAAATCATTAAGTCAGGCTGCTGAACTAGAATTGCTGCTAATGAAATTCTCTTTTTTTGCCCACCCGACAACTGACTCACCGGCTGTTGAAGTTTATTTATTTTCAGCTTGAATAGGATTTCCTTCATCTTTACCTCATAATCCCAGGCACCCTGAAGATCCATTTGCTGCATCAATTTTTGCAATTCTTCTGTAAGCGCATCACTCGGATTCAGTTCTTGTTCTAACAAACAAGTTTCATAAGCTTTTATCAATTGAAGAATAGGATTATCGGTCTGAAAAATGGCTTCCAGTACTGTTGCATTCTCCGGCAGATCGGTCATTTGCTCCAGATAACCAATGGTAATATTAGGGTGAGTTTCCAATCTGCCCGAATCAGGTACATCTATACCTGCAATACAACGCAACAAAGTCGTTTTACCTGTTCCGTTCCTTGCGATCAAAGCTACTTTTTGACCTTTATTAATGCTAATGTCAATATTTTCAAAAAGCTGCTTTTCAGCATACATCTTTGAAAGTCCTTCTGCGAAAATGTAATTCATTGTATATTCAATTGCCAATCGATCGTTGTAATTCAACAATTACTTCCACCAATCACTCACAAAGATGCATCAAGTCTTTTACTTTTGAAAAACAAAGAATTTCAACACATTTGTTAAGGCTTCAATTTTTATGAATATATTACATCTTTCAACACCAAATACATGGCGTGGTGGCGAACAACAGGTTTATTGGTTGTTTGAAGGAATTGAAGCTCAGAAAACGCACGATCAGGTATTGGTATCCCCTGAAAACAGCGAATTATTAAAAAAAAGCAATGCTAAAAAATGGAATACGATCGCTTTGAAAAACAGTCATCATTTCAATCCATTTTCTATAAGAACATTAGTAAAGATTTGTCGTTCAAATAAGATCGACCTACTACACCTCCACGATGCTCACGCTTTGAACATGGGTATTTTAGCCAATACTCTTTTTGGTTTACAACGCCCGCTCGTTTTCACTAGAAGGGTCGATTTTCCTTTGAAAAAAAATTGGTTCACCCGTTTTAAATACAATCATTCTTCTCTCAAAAAGATAATTTGTGTTTCTTCAACCATAAAGGACATTATCAAAAATGATATAAAAGAATTAAACAAAATTACATCTGTACACAGTGGTGTTGACATACATCGCTTTCCTTCAAAGCAAGAGGCGATCGAAGCATACAATTTCAAAAAAGCTTTAAAATTAACGTCCGATACGATATTGATCGGCAATGCTTCAGCTCTTTCAGATCACAAAGACCTTATAACGTTTGTTAAAGTTGCCGACCATCTGCTGAAACAAACAGATATTCCCGTTCATTTTGTTATTATGGGCGAAGGAAAAGAACGATCGGCTATTGAACATCAAATTCATTCCATGAATTTAAAAAAATACATTACCCTTACTGGTTTCAGGAATGATATAAACATAGTATTACCACAATTGGATATTTTTTTAATGACTTCTGTTGAAGAAGGTTTAGGAACTACTGTTTTAGATGCGATGGCTGCGGGAGTACCGGTAGTTTCTACAAATGCCGGTGGATTAAAAGAATCTGTTATTCATGAAAAAACAGGTTTATTGACCAATGTAAAAGATGTTGAGCTATTGAGTGCGCATTTGTTAAAACTAATGACCAATAAAGCCTATGCCGAAAAAATAAGCACGAATGCAAAAAAAAATGTAACACAGAACTTTTCTAAACAAAACATGGTTGAAGGTGTGCTTAAGGTTTACGATTCTATTCTTTAAAATTAAAAAATCATAAAAAGAATCAAGTTCTAAAATAATTGGGAACAAAATAGATTCGTTAAACGTATTGTTGAACTAACTTTGTATGTTTACTAAATACTGACATTTGAGTACAAATACAGAAACAAAAAGAAATATAACATCTACGCAAGAATTTGCTCATTTTTTAGTAGATGCTGTTTTAGATAAAAAAGCTCAGGAAGTAACCTTACTTGATCTGAGAGGATTAGATGAAGCCATTTGTGATTTTTTCCTTATTTGTGAAGGTGGTTCACCAACACAGGTAAAAGCAATTGCCGATAATGTACAATATCGTTGTAAGCACGAATTGGATCAATTTGCTTCAAGTGTGGAAGGAACTAGTATAGCTGAATGGGTGTTATTAGATTACTTCGATGTGGTTATACATGTTTTCTTAAATGAAAAGAGGGCTTTTTATCAATTAGAAGATTTGTGGAGCGATGCTAAACAAACCCGCTTTGATGAAAAAGGAGAGATTGTTGAATAAACTTATTCAATGATTAATAGTTTATTTATAAAATTGAATTGAAAGATGTCGGATACATCCAATAATAATAATCAAAAAGAAAATAAGAATAAGAAATTCAATATTTATTGGATTTATGGTATTCTGCTCATAGCTATTTTGCTATTCCCGCTATTACCGATCAACTCACCAGCTGAAGAAATCGGTAAAGAAAAATTCTTTACTGAGCTTTTACCTTCCGAAGATATTGATAAAGTTGTAGTAATCAATAAAGAAGAAGTAGAAGTTTATCTTACCAAAAATGCAATGGAAAAAGAGGAGCACAAAGAAGCGGTAAAAAATAAAGGCATTGGTGCCTTAGGTGTTTCCGGTCCTCAATATACTTTCACTATTGGTTCGGTAGATGTATTCGAAGAACGAATGAAAGATGCCCAAAAAGACAAAGAAGCAGCACTTTATCCAACTTATGATGTACGTACAAACTGGCAGGGTGCTTTCTTGAGTTACCTTTTGCCATTTGCACTTATCATTGGTATTTGGGTATTTATCATGCGTCGTGTGAGCGGTGGCATGGGTGGCGGTGGCGGTCAGATTTTCAATATAGGAAAATCGAAAGCTACCCTTTTCGATAAAGATACTAAGGTTACGACAACTTTTAAAGATGTAGCAGGTCTGGATGAAGCCAAGGAAGAAGTAATGGAAATTGTTGACTTCCTGAAAAATCCTAGCAAATACACCAACTTAGGTGGAAAAATACCAAAAGGTGCTTTATTAGTGGGCCCTCCGGGAACAGGTAAAACGCTTATTGCCAAAGCAATGGCAGGTGAAGCTCAAGTTCCTTTCTTCAGTATTTCGGGTTCCGATTTTGTTGAAATGTTCGTAGGTGTGGGAGCTTCTCGTGTTCGCGATCTTTTCAAACAAGCACGTGAAAAAGCTCCATGTATCATTTTCATCGATGAGATCGATGCTATTGGTCGTGCGCGTGGAAGAAACGTAATGCAGGGAAATGATGAAAGGGAAAACACCCTGAATCAATTACTTGTTGAAATGGACGGTTTCGGTGGCGATAAAGGAATTATTCTTCTTGCTGCAACCAACCGACCGGATGTACTAGATTCAGCACTATTGCGTCCGGGGCGTTTTGATCGCCAGATCGGTATTGATAAGCCCGACGCTAAAGGTCGTAAAATGATATTTGAAGTGCATTCGGCACCGTTGAAAGTAAGCGAAACGCTAGACCTTGAAAAATTAGCAGCACAAACACCTGGTTTTGTAGGAGCTGATATTGCCAATGTATGCAATGAAGCTGCCTTAATTGCTGCACGTAAAGGTAAAACTGCCATCGACATGAGCGACTTTCAGGATGCGATTGATAGAAATATCGGTGGACTTGAGCGTAAGAGTAGAATAATTTCTCCTGAAGAACGAGAAATCATTGCTTATCATGAAGCCGGGCATGCTGTTTGCGGTTGGTTCCTCGAACATGCACATCCTTTGTTAAAGGTTACGATCGTTCCGCGTGGTGTAGCAGCATTGGGTTATGCTCAATATATTCCGAAAGAACAGTTCCTTTACAGAACCGGACAATTGATCGATCAAATGTGTATGACCCTTGGTGGTCGTGTGGCAGAAGATATTATCTTCGGAAAAATCTCAACCGGAGCACAAAACGATCTGGAACGTATCACGCAAATGGCTTATGCTATGGTTACGCTTTATGGTATGAATGAAAAGGTTGGTAATGTTTCTTTTAATGAACAAAGCGATCCTTATGGAATTAGCAAACCTTATTCTGACGAAACAGCCAGATTAATCGACGAAGAAGTACGTGGCATGATAAAAAATGCTTACGAACGTACCAAAACCTTGTTGACAGAAAAGCGTCAGGAATTAGAAATTATCGCTAAAGAATTGCTGAACAAAGAAATTCTTTTTAAAGCAGATTTAGAAGTACTGATCGGTAAACGCCCTTTCGATATAGAAGATGCGGAAGTCGTTCCGGTTGTAAGTTCTTAGAACCGAATATACTCTACCCTATAATTTTCGGATTATCATTTCACGTCCCCTTCTTTATTAAACTGAAGAAGGGGATTCTCATTTGTTGTGTATAACTTCTACATCACCATATTGCCACACTATCTTAAATTTCCGCATTTTTAATTAACTTCACGATTTATTTTGCTCATAAGTACCTGAACAAAATTATTCGACACATTTTATGAACATGTACTTAGCTAAAATCAGTACTATGAAAAATCTTTTGCTTTCTCTTCTGTTTTGTTTGATCTGTGGTTTAGTTGCCTGTAATTCCGGTGGTGAAGGAAATGCTGCCGATGGTTCTTCTGCAAGTGGAAAAAGTTTGTTGAGTCCCAAACAATTCCAGGCTAAAATAGATGAACTTGACAATGAGTTATTGATCGATCTTCGTTCTCATGCTGAACTTCACAGTATTGGACCAATTGCACGTGCAATCAACCTAGATTTCAATGCTGGTAGATTTGAGCAAATGATGGGGCGTTTTAAGAAAGAACAACCTATTATGGTTTATTGCGCTTCGGGTGGCAGAAGTGCCAAAGCTACGAATATGCTTAAAGAAGCCGGATTCGATGTTTATGACCTTGATTCTGGTATAGAAGGTTGGCAGGCTGCCGGACTTCCGATTCAGGCTCATAGTCATCATCACCATTAATTTATAGTTGATGAGTGATGAATGATGAGTGATAAGTGATAAGTGATAAGTGATATTCGGTTAGTGATTTATTTTAATTTTCTTTTCAGAATAAATTTTTGCTTCACTTGTGAAATGTAAAGATCATTCTTATAAATAAGGGCAGTTGAAGACCCACTGATACTTTTCTGGCTTTTATCATAAAGTGTGTGCGGTGCTTCTTTTCCTTCAATATCGAAGCTTGTAACCTGACTTGGTGATCGCATATTGAACAACATATAGAATAAGAATCTAGCCGGTTTTGGATGGCTGGCTACAATCAACTTATTATTGTATAAGCTTATATTATCTCCACTTTTTACTTTTCCAAAAATTTCTGGTGTTTTGGGCGTTATGGCGTTTACTAAAGGTGCTTTATATAAATTCCCTAAAGCAGTATCGGTGTAATACAAGTCATTTTCTACAACAATAACACCATTTGGAAAAGGTAATTTATCGATTAGAACACCCGATTCTCTTGTTTTGGTATTGATATAACCGATGTTACCATTTTTCTTTTTCAATATAAAATTAGTCATGCTTTTAGGATAATTACTGTAATACAACATTCCCTCATCAGTTACATATAAATCATTAGGATGGATTATTTCAGGAATTTCTTCCTGATTGAATTCATCGACTTTTACTAATCGGCTTTTTTGTATTTTAAATACAAGTATTTTTTCGTTTTCACCTTTATTTTCGTGAGAAATGACATATAACATTGCCTTACCATTTACTTCAGCTATAGCAATACCGTGTGGGCGTATATTGGCAGCTATATCTTTCTTCATCTTAAATGTAGTTGCTTCTGTTGCTTCTTCGTGTGGATAATAGAACTGTATCGTTCCATCAACATGATATTGCCCTTTATACTTTGCACAAGAAATAATTATTCTATCATTCTTCCCAGAAATATTATCCAGCACTATATCTTCCGGACCAAATACTGTTTTAATCTTCGTTTCAGGTTGAGCATAAACAGCAATGGTGATAAAAGTCAAAAAGCAATATAAAATGAATCTCATATTGCAATATTAATAAAAACTATCGATAACGCCTTGTCAGCGATAGTTTTTTGGAATTTCAAATTGTATAATGAACAAACGTAACAATGCTACGTCTTTTTCCACATCACTATACATCTGGCATTTAAAAACTGTTTATTTGGTATAATTTGAGTAGAGACGAGGCAATGCCTCGTCTCTACTCAAATTATATTTAATGTTTCGTGGTCTGGTCTCTATCAAAAATCGTTTTAAACTTTATTGATTTATATAGAATTTAATAGGTAGGTTATATTGTACTTTTACCAGAACACCTCTTTGCTTACCCGGCTTCCAGTCAGGCATAGATTCGATAATTCTGATTGCCTCTTTATCAAGTAATTCGTGAACACCACGCAGCACCTTTATATTCTTTATTTTTCCATTTTCATGAACTTCAAAGGAAACAATGACCATTCCTTCAACCATTTCAGCTTTCAAAGATTCAGGGTATTTCAGATTATCGTAAATGAACTTTAACATTGCTTCTTCCCCTCCCGGAAATTCCGGCATTTGCTCCACTACCACAAATATTTCATCAGAAGAGAAGTCAGTATCAACAACTTCTTCTATACTTTCATCGGCACTGCTTCGGTTACTTTTTCTTTTACTTGTACTTGATATCGACATCATTGGTGATGCAGAAATATTTAGTACTCCTGTTGTTTTGGCAGCATACCCACTCCCACCAACTGCCGAATTTGACACACCATCTGGTAAGGGCAATGGTTGTTTTACCGATTCTGAATCTCCTTCTGCATTTACTACTTCACTATCTATTGCTACAAAGGAAGTATAATTCGTTAATAGATTATAATTCAATCCTAGTTGCGTTACTTCATTCGCTTTTTCTTCATCTTCTCCCAAGTAATTATAATCACTCAGGCTTTTGATCTTGTGTCGTGCCCACAAATTACGGAGCGCTTTGTTTTTATCCGATTTTTCGGCAGTTACCATACTTAATCGCGAAAGGTATTTTCGTCCCATTCCATCCAAACCCTGTACTTTAACCAAACCAAATTTGCCAGCTTCTTTGTATTTACCAAATACAACTATCGGTCGTTCTGCCATCAAATCAGGAACACGAATCGGTTCAACATCATAAACATCCATATCTTCAAAGCTTAATTCAATATTCGTTAATACAGGTGTTTGTATGTACTTTCGCAATCTATCGGCAACCTCATCGGCATTTTTCTGCTCATAAACAATAAAAGGCTCTCCCATTCCGGCTCTTGCCATTCCTTCTACCAATTGTCGATTCACACTTTTGCCTATTCCGAAGCTAAAGAAATTAGCTTCTCCTAAATTCTCCCTTATCAGATCGAAAGCTTCATGTTCAACTGAAACATAACCATCTGTTGCAATAATAAATGAACGCGAATACCCTTCATCTTTAGGAACAGCTAAGGCTGTTTGTAACGCCGAAAGTAAATTGGTACCACCACTACCTTGCTTAAATCCAACTTCATTAACTGCTTTTTCGATATTTGCAGGAGTTGCCGGAATCGAGCGTTCAGAAAGAAAAGAACTTCCAGAAGCAAAAAACAGTACATTGAACTTCTCATAAGGTTGTAGGTTTCCGATAAGATTACGCAATAATTGCTTCGATACATCTAAAGGATAGCCACGCATTGAACCCGAAACATCAACAATAAATATGTATTCTCTGGGTACAATTTGTGTTTGTTCTACCCTTGCAGGTGGCTCCATCATCATCAGAAAGAAATTCTCATCTTCACCTTCATACAGCAATAGCCCGTCTTGAATTTGCTCTCCTTCCAAAGCATATTGCAATATAAAATCGCGGTTTCCTCCATCACTTTCAGAATCATCGAGTTCTATTATTGCTTCCTGATCGCCATTGAAATTTACATTAATCTTATGATCCTGAGCTTTTACGCTGTTAATTGGAATAGCTGTTCTTAATCCGATACTCAAATCGAAAGTATAAGGTGCTTTTTTGCCTTCTTTTAAATAAGGATTACTTACCCATTGATCGTTATTATCTGCGTTCGCTTTCGGGTCAGATGCATAACGCGGACCTACAACCGTAGGATAGACAAACTCATAAACCCCTTCGTTTGGCACTAGTAATTCGGCATACGACATTTGAACTTTTATGGTATCTCCGGGCATAATATTCGCCACATTCATTTGAAATACATTTGGTCTTTGTTGCTCTAATAAGCTGGCTCTCTTACCTTCTTCTTTCGCTTGTTCATAGTCTGCTCTAGCTTTGGCCTTTTCCTCAATTTTCGCATCGATGGTTCGATTGCCAATAGTCATTTTCATGGCATATACCGCCGCATTTGTCGATGCAGGGAACAAGTATGTGGCTTCAATAGGCGTATCTCCATTATTTTTATATACTTGAGCAACCAATACATCTGCCATTACCCCGGAAATATTTACCTCTGCTTCGGTATGTAATAAGGGAAGTTGTTCTGTTTTGCCATCTCCTTCAATAAAAAAGTAAGGCGACTCTGATTTTGTTCTTGGTGGTTCAATATTTTCTCCCCATTGAGCATAGCTTGGTAGTGAAAAATATAAGAGTATGAGTAAAGAAAGTATAATTCGCATAAGGCTATGGTTTTGTTAAAAGTGTATCCCATCTATGACTACTGACATTAGTAAAAGTTTAATGTAATAGCCTGATAGACAATTGTTAATTCATTCTTTTTGTTTTAACGCTACAAATTGTTAAAATATGCGATTCTACAGAACAAAAACACCTGTTAAATCCTTAATATTTCCAATCCTTTTAAGTAGTAGCTTCTTTTTTAGAAATGCTTTTTAAATATTAAAACCAGTGATGTCATTTTTGCTTATTTTTGCACAAATTTGAAAACCCTCAAGACAAAGAAAATAGGATATTTCCTTGACTTTATAACTTCAAATAGAATAAAATTTTAACTAAACATATTACATAAAACCAATGTCAGAAACGGTTAATATTAAATACGGCGACACCTCACTAGACTTACCCGTAATTACTGGAACGGAAAACGAAAAGGCAATTGACATTTCAAAATTGCGTGCTTCAACTAATGGTTTAGTAACCATTGATGTAGGCTACAAAAATACAGGATCTACGACCAGTGCAATTACTTTTTTAGATGGTGAAAAAGGAATACTTCGATATAGAGGCTATCCGATCGAACAATTAGCAAAAGATGCTGATTTTCTTGAAGTAGCTTATTTGTTGATAAATGGCGAATTGCCTTCACAGAATGATTTTGATACATTCAAAAGTGATATTTCATTACACACTTTGGTACATGAAGATCTGAAACATTTCTTTACGGCTTATCCTTTGAATGCGCACCCGATGGGCATGTTGTGTTCTTTGATCTGTTCACTTTCTGCTTACTATCCAGATTCGTTAGACCCTAATAGATCAGATGCAGAAAAAAATCTAACAGTTGTGCGTTTATTGGCAAAGATGCCTACTTTAATTTCTTGGATCCAGAAGAAATCAACTGGGCATCCGATTGTATATCCTGATAATAAATTAGGTTATGTTGCTAATTTCCTTCGTATGTTCTTCGGACAGCGTACCGATGAGTATTTCACCGATGATGTATTGGTTGATGCAATGGACACATTATTGATATTACACGGAGACCACGAACAAAATTGTTCGACTTCTACTGTTAGAATAGTTGGTTCTGCACATGCTCCTTTATACGCTTCAATTGCAGCTGGTATTTCTGCACTTTGGGGTCCTCGTCATGGAGGTGCTAACCAGGCGGTTATCGAAATGCTTCAGGCAATTCACAACGATGGTGGGAACATTGATAAATTCATTGATCGTGCTAAAGACAAGAGTGATCCTTTCCGCTTAATGGGATTCGGACACCGTGTTTATAAAAACTTCGATCCTCGTGCTAAGATCATTAAGGTAAAAGCCGATGAGGTTCTTGATAAATTAGGTATTGATGATCCATTATTGGAAATTGCTAAGAAATTAGAAGAGATTGCACTTAAAGATGAATACTTTGTGAAGCGTAATCTTTATCCGAATGTAGATTTCTATTCTGGTATCATTTACAAAGCAATGGGCTTCCCAACTGATATGTTTACTGTATTGTTTGCATTAGGTCGTTTACCGGGATGGATAGCTCAGCACCGCGAAATGATGGAAGCAGGTCAGCCGATTGGTCGTCCTCGTCAAATCTATACTGGTTCGAACGAGCGTGATTATGTTGCGATTAATAAGCGATAATATGCCAAACTTCGGTGCGCTTCGCTTACTCAGTTTGACATGAGAATCGGTGCGCTTCGCTTACTCAATTTGACATGAAGTTATTCTTCAAAAAAAATTTACGCTGTCAGGGTTAAAATCCAGACAGCGTTTTTTTATAAAAAAAGACCATTAAGGCTTTTGCTTTAATGGTCTTTTCATTTTATACAATTTGAAAGATATTTAGCAATCTTCTTCACTTTCCATAGGATAGAAAAATTGCTCTGATAAGATTTTACCATCTTTTACCTTATAGACACATATTTCATCCATTGGCACTTGCTGACCACTTTCGCGATTTACAGCATCTAATTTCATAGTACATGAAAAATGATCTCCTGCAACAATTGGATCGGATACTTCAATGCCTCTTATTTCAAAAGATTGATTAAAATGATCTCCTTTTTGTTTCAATGCCTCCCAACCCTGAACTTTTTGCATAGGCATACCTTCCATTTCTATGCTCCATGTCTGATCGGTAAATAGTTCCTGATGCACCTGATCGTGTTTTCCTGCACGGCAAAGTTCTACTAGTCGATTTGCTACTTCCTGAGTATTCATAATGTTTTGTTTAGTTCAGTATAAAATTAAACGATACGTCTAAGCTTAACCTGAAAAATGAAGCCATTTTTTCAACAAAAAAAATGTAAAATTCAGGACAATTACAATACTTCTAAATAGATCATTTCTATACGGGAAGGAATGGCTTTACTCACTTTTAATCTATACTGACCAATAGAAGCCGTTTCGCCAACTTTTGGAATATATTCGAGTGTATGTGCCATTAAACCACCTAAGGTTTCATATTCTTCGCTCTGTGGTAGTTTAAGCTCATAAGTATCACGCAGATAATCGATTTCGAGTCGTGCAGAAAAAATATATCTTTTTCCTTCTTCTAATACTTCTTCATACTCATCCTCGTCTTTGGTATCGAACTCATCTTTGATTTCGCCAAAAATTTCTTCAATCAGATCTTCTAATGTAACCATGCCGGCAGTTCCTCCATATTCATCACGAATAATGGCAAGCGATTTCTTATCTTTAATAAAATGTGTGAGAATTTCCCAAGCAGATTTCGATTCAGGATATTCTTCGATAGGATACATGATCAATTCACCTCTCAATACATCCTGATGAAAATAGTAGCCTTTGGGATTATCTATATTTTCTTCATAAACGATCAGGCGGGAATGCCCTGAATTAACCATTTTTTGCCTTACCTCTTCTAATTCAGCATCCATGTTCACATCGAATATCTCATTTCGGGGAATCAAACACTCTCTTGCTTTGGCAGATTCAAATTCTACTACTTTACCTAGCATATCAGCATCGATATTAACGGTCTCTCCCTTTTCGTCTTCAATTCTAGAAACACTCAAACGATCTTGTATATATGATTTCAGATCAAAGCGACTCAACAGTGACATATCTGCCTGAGGTTTTTCACCTGTTACAGCTTTGAAGAAAATTTCAGATATCCAAACCGTTAGTTTTGTTGGTAAATACAATAACTTATAGATCCACCTGAATGGTCTGGAAAAGAAACGCAGAGGTTTCATAGGATTCAAACGAAAAAGGCTTTTAGGAATGTATTCACCGGCAAACAATATAACAATGGTTGAAACAATCGTATTGCTAAGCAATAACCACATTTCAAAACCTTGTTCCGGTAGATAGGGTTGCCAAATAGGATCAAATAATTTGGCAAAGGCGATTCCAAATAAAACCAGAGATATATTATTTCCTAACAGGGTTACAGATAAAAAATAGCGCGGGTGTTCAAATAAGTAAGCAAAGAATTTTCCGTTCTTCCAGCTTCTATCTTTTACTGCTAAATCTGTTTCCAATTTGTTTGCAGAAACGAAAGCAATCTCGATTCCTGAAAAAAAAGCAGAAAAAGCTAAAGTTATCAGCAATATTGTTAACCAAATTACGGTCATTTACAAAACATAATTTTTACACGAAGTTAGAGTATGTTTAAGTTTCTATTAACTGAAAACCAATATTTTAAGAACCTGATGTTGAAAAATAACATTTGTTTTACTCGCTAAACGCACACTATTTTTCTTATTCAGAACCACAATCTATTGATTTTCAATCTACAATAATTTTTAAACTTACTCTTAAGCGTTTACTTCATTTCTTATGCCAATGTTTTTAATTTGTAGTCTTGATACGTTTATTAAAAAGGAAAGATATAGTAATTAACGAATGGGATCGATGTATTGAACATGCCCAACAAGATCTTCCTTATGCTTATTCGTGGGTTTTAGACTTATTACACCCTGATTGGCAGGCATTGGTAATGAATGATTATGAAGCGGTGATGCCTTTATTATCTGAGAAAAAATGGATATTCAATTTACTTCGTCAATCACCCTGGTTACAGCAACTAGGTGTTTTTTCAATCGAACCACTCGATCAGCATAAATTCAATACTTTTTTTGAAGCCATGCCCTCTTATTTCCATAAAGTTTATTTCAGATTAAATTATACTAATACCAGCTTTGAACAAGCTACGGCATTTCAAAAAACTCCAAGAACGAATTTAATTCTTCCTTTAGAAAAATCTTATGAACAATTATGGGGCGGTTTTTCTAAAAATACTAAGCGCAATATTAAAAAAGCTCACAAATTTGAATTGAAGCTCATTAAAGACATCGATGTTGATCTGCTACTTTCTATATATATGAAATTTCAAGCACCCAAACAAACATACCACAGTAAGAAAGATTTTCAGCTTTTACCACAATTATTGAGTAAAATAATTAACCATCAGAAAGGATTTATTTGGGGAATAAAGAATAATAATGGCTCGCTGATCGCTGCTAATTTTTTCTGGCAATCGAATCGGAGAATAATTAGTATGTTACCGGCCTTACACCCTGAAGGTCGTGATAAAAGTGCTATGTTCTTAATGATGAATGAATTAATAGAAACATATTCAACAAGCAATCATTTATTGGATTTTGAAGGTTCTAGCATTGAAAGTATTGCCCGCTTCAACCGTGGATTTGGTGCAGTTGAGCAGAATTTTGTCGAAGTACACCAACATCATTTCCCTTTCAACTTATTTTAAAGAACGGCATTAAGAGTATGTTTAAATTTCTATCAACTGAAAATCAATATTTTGTGAACCTGATGTTGAAAAATCTCATTTATTTAGCTCGTTAAACGCATTTAATTTTTCTTATTCAGAACCTCAAACTATTGATTTTCAATTTAAAATAATTTTTAAACATACTCTAAGTGATACTAGCTTAAATTTGCAGTATCAAAATTTAGTGTCATGGGTTTACCGGGTGGTTTTGAATGGATAATTATTCTTATTGCGATATTGTTATTGTTTGGTGGTCGTAAAATTCCTGAATTAATGCGTGGTTTAGGTCAAGGCATACGCGAGTTCAATGCAGCTAAGGCAACTGTTAAGGAAAATATTGAACAAGGTATGAAAGAAGACCCTAAACCAATCGAGCCTCAGGAAGGTTCGGCGAAGTAATACAATTTGAATTGTATAATTACTCGCAATAACAATTATATTTTTTTCCCAGATCGATCGTAGTTACCACTTTAGTAACATCGGCGCAATCTGCGAAGACTATACGGACTTCCTGACCATCTTTTGTATAACTTTCTATGGCATAGGTCGGACACTTTCCACTTTGTTGTTCACTCTTACGGTGATTTACTTTTCCATTGTTCAATACAGCTCTAACTTCTTTTTCAGAAATTGTTCTACAATCCATTCGGCATTTTGCGTGCTTAGTATAAATTATTTTTTTTGATTGTAAGCCAGCCAATATTGCAGCATCACTGGAATATTCTGTTGTATTGGCTCGATTACCATAATCTCGTGAGTTAAAGGAAGGTAAATTTCCTGTGGTAATATATTGATAGCCTGCATAACATAAAAATGCAATGACCGTAACGATGATTCTTTGTAGTTGTTTATTCATTTCTTATTTATGACTAAAAGTCAGAATGAAGTTTCGGAATTTCAGTTTCATAAAGCTGCATTTTATATATTTCTTACTTTCGACAAGTAAATGCTTACTCTATATTTGTGCTTATTTCTTCTAACAAACTCCTATGAAAGTAAGAATAGATAAGTGGCTTTGGGCTGTGCGTGTTTTTAAAACCCGTACGCTGGCAACAAATGCTTGTAACGCAGGTCGTGTTAAAATAAACGGCTCAAGCGTTAAAGCTTCTCGACATCTGAAAATAGGTGAAAAAGTAAATATAAAAAAAGGGCCTTTGACTATTATTTATGAAGTAGTCGATCTGATCGAAAAAAGGGTTTCGGCTACTTTGGCAGCCGAAGCTTATGTTGATCATTCTCCTCCACCGCCCCCTAAACCTACTTTCAGTAAAAAAGATACCGCGTTTTACAACTTACCGGTTGCTTATCGTAAAAGAGGGGATGGAAGACCGACTAAAAAAGATAGAAGGGAAATCGAAAAGCTCAAAGATTCTATTTGGGATGATTGGGAAGAAGATTGATCAAAAAGTGCTTAACTTATATCCATTTTGACGTTAAATCAATAAGATACCTTATTATTTATTTGTTGTAACAATTACAATTTCAAGTATATTATCTATATTAGTTCATTTTTGCAGAAAATTGGGTTTATAACTCAATTCAGTAAGTATAATAAATTAAGTAGTGGATTCTGTAGAAACAACTAAAAGGGAACAAGAACAAACTCAATTTACAAATTCAGAAAGCCAGAATCCAATGGAAGTATTCTCGGCTAACAAAACATTTATGCCTCCCAAAAAGAAAGAAGCCAAAGAAAAAAAACCGAAAGAGATCGAAATTATAGAGGATAGTAAAATGGCATTGATGATGTTTAAAACTGCTATCAGAAACCATATTGATCTGAGTAGCCTTGCTGATAATAAAGCGAATACGATGTTAAGTGTAAACGCTTTAATTATTACAGTGGCACTTCCATTAATGATCTCTTACGTTGAAAGCAATAAATTATTGGTACTTCCAATGATTTGCTTACTGATTACTTGTATCGCTTCGATGTATTATGCTACCGATGCAACAAGACCGATAAAATTACACGGAAAAACGAGCGACAAGTCGATAGAAAATGGAGAGTCGGATTTATTCTTTTTCGGTAATTTCTGTAACATGGAATATGATGAATACGAAGAAGGGATAGAAAAAGTGATAAAACGCAACGACTGGATGCAAAAATCCATTACCAAAGATTTGTTTTTCAGTGGTAAAGCTTTAGGAGATAAGTTCGATAACTTACGCCTTTCTTATACCATTTTTATTCGCGGCATGTTAACTTCTTCAGTCTTATTCGCAATAAGCGTTGGCATACATTTATTTTATGGGAATATTTTTTCGTGAATAAATAACAGGTATTTTCTTTGATTTGAACTCTGCAGAGATTGGGTTTTATGCTCTTTTAGCGATACTTTTAGGCTAAATTATTTTTACCAGTTAGTGTATTGAAATTCAGTAATTATGGCTGCACCCAATAATCACCAATTAGAACATCAGGACTTTCCTAGTTTATTCAAAACTGCTGACAGGCATTCTATTGAAAGTCAACAGAAGTATTTGAATTGGATAAAGATAGAATTAGGCTTAATGGTTTTTGCTTCTTTTATTTCTATTTTCTCGATTACTAACCCAACTTATGGTTCAACCGTAGCTACAGTATCGGCTGCTGCCTTTGCCTTAGGCATAATCATAACTTACTTTATCAAAAAAGCCAATTTGGAAGATGATTGGTATGTAAGCAGGGCTTTGGCGGAGTCGGCTAAATCACTTACATGGCGATTTGTTACAAGAGGCATACCATTTAAAAGTTCTGATGACGTGCAAGTTTATGAACAATTCAATGCTAGTATTGATGGGATATTCAAAGAAAACAAAGACTTTCTTCAGGTAGTTTTTGCCGATGATGATGGCTTACAGATAACAGAAAAAATGAAAGCCTTGCGTAATTTGAGTTTTGAGGAAAGAAAAGAACTTTATATGGAAGATCGGGTAAGAAATCAGTTTGAGTGGTATAAACGTAAAACAGCTTATAATGAAAAAATGGCTACCCAGATCTTCAGGATCGTAATTGCCTTGCAAGCCATTGCTTTTATTTATTCTATTTATTTGATATCGAATCCTGAAAGTCTGAATATAGTTTCGTTCATAGCCACTTTTGCGGTTGCCTTTCTATCGTGGATGCAGGTAAAACGCCATCAGGAGCTCTCAAAATCTTATGCTGTAACCGCCAATGAGATCAAAAGTATTATTAACAGAGCTAGTTTTATTAATGAAGAAGATTTTGCCGGATTTATTACCGATTCTGAAAATGCTTTTTCAAGGGAGCATACACTTTGGATGGCAAAACGAGATGTGTTGCTTTAATTATAAATGTTGAGATCTTTTAAGATACTAATGGCAGGTTGGTAACCTTGTTCGGCGGCTTTTCTAAACCATTTCATAGCTTCGCTGTGGCTTTTTGCCACTTTTATTCCTTTGTAATAAGACAAACCTAAATTGTATTGTCCACCTGAATCTCCTTGTTCAGCAGACTTTATATACCACTTGACTGCTTCAGAAGAATTTTGTTCAACCCCCAGTCCTTTATCGTAACAAAAACCTAAGTTATTTTGAGCCATAGCATATCCTTGTTCAGCTGCCTTTATATACCATTTTACTGCTTCTGAATTATTTTGGGCAATGCCTTTTCCATCCGCATAACACACTCCTAAATTATATTGAGCTCTATCATATCCCTGTCCAGCTGCCTTTATATACCATTTTACTGCTTCTGAATTATTTTGGGCAATGCCTTCTCCATCCGCATAACACACTCCTAAATTATATTGTGCCATGGCATCTCCTTGTTCCGCAGCCTTTCTAAACCATTTTACAGCTTCTGAAGAATTTGGCTCAACTCCTTGTCCATTTGCATAGCAGCATCCTAAATTATATTGTGCCATGGCATCTCCTTGTTCGGCCGCTTTTCTATACCATTTAAACGCTTCATAATGATTTTGGACTATTCCTTCTCCAATTGCATAACACCTACCTAGATTATTTTGGGCTACTGCATATCCTTGTTCAGCTGCCTTTATATACCATTTTACTGCTTCTGAATTATTTTGGACTACGCCTTCTCCTTTAGAATAACACACTCCTAAATTATTTTGGGCTGGCACATACCCTTGTTCGACTGCCTTTTTATACCATTTTACTGCTTCTGAATTATTTTGGGTTACGCCTTCTCCATTCTCATAACATAAACCTAAATTATTTTGAGCTGAAGCATATCCTTGTTCGGCTGCCTTTATATACCATTTTACTGCTTCTGAATAATTTTGGACAACTCCTCTTCCATATTGATAACACCATCCTAAATTATGTTGGGCTGCTGCATTTCCTTGTTTGGCTGCCTTTTTATACCATTTTACAGATTCGAACATATTTTCGCCAAAACCATCAACTACTAAATCCGAATATAGCACTCCTATATTCTTCATATCTAAAGGTGTCAATCCCTCATATTCAAAATATCGTTGATAAATATTGGCACTTGCATTATTCTCATCTTCTTCATAAAATTTTCTGGCTAATGCTAAATCCTTTTCTATTTGTTCACTTATTTTATTGCTATCTGGCTCTTCTTTTATTTCCTTTTGTGATCCTCCTACACCATCGGGCACTAACACTTTAATAAAGGCTATTATATCTCTTTTCCACGTTTTATGGTTTAGAGGAAAAGCATTGCGATATGCTATATCTTTCAAGCCCTCAGGCCAATGTTCTTCAGAAGGCATGGTTGCACCATCTACCAAAACAGGTATTAATTGTTTACCACAAGCCAGACTTTCGGTTATTTCCATGCGTACAAAATCGTTGCTTTGGAAAAGGCGATCACAAGCAAAGTTTTTACCAATAATTAGTAGTACAACATCGGTATTAGCTATGGCATCTTTAACCACCTTTCTGAAATCTACTCCAAAAGGGATATTATCTATATCTTTAAATAACGCTTCTTTTCCCAACTGTGCTTCTAAACTATCATACAATCTACCTGCACTTGCTTCGGTGTCGTTTCTTCGGTAGGAGATAAATATTTTGGGCATAATTTTTTGTATTCTGTGTGGTTTACTTACTAACAAAAATAGATAAAATTTATTCAGTTTTGCTATAGCATACCTTTTCGATATTAATTTGAGGAATGTTCATAATCAAGATTTAAGCATTGAAGCGTTTTAAAACATTGATGGCGGGTTGGTAACCTTGTTTGGCAGATCTTTTATACAATTTAATAGCATAGGTGGAATCTTTTTGAACTCCATGCCCATTTTCATAAAAGTATCCCAAACCATACTGAGCAGCAGCATTTCCTTTTTCAACCGCTTTTCGATACCAATACACAGCTTCTGCATAATTTTTTGTAACCCCTTTACTATTCTCATAACAGTCTGCTAAGTTATTTTGAGCTGAAGTATTTCCTTGTTCAGCTGATTTTCGATACCAATTTACGGCTACCGCATAATTCTTTGTTACTCCTTTTCCATGCGCATAACACAATCCTAAATTATACTGGGCACTAGCGTTTCCTTGTTCGGCTGCTTTTTTATACCATTTTACTGCTTCTTTGTAATTTCGCTCAACTCCTTTACCTTCCTCATAACACACTCCTAAATGATATTGAGCGTTAGCATTTCCTTGTTCGGCAAACCTTCTATGCTGCTTTAAATTTGCTGAATTATCTCGTACTACTCCCTTGCTTTTTGCATAACAAAGTTCTAAACTAGTTTGCGCTTCAGCATCGCCTTGTTCGGCAGCCTTACCATACCAAAGAATTGCTTTATTATAGTTCTTCTCAGTACCCAAACCATTTTCATATAAATATGCTAAGTCAACTTGAGCTGATAAATGACCACCTTCTGCAGCTCTTATAAACCAGACTAAAGCTATTTTATTATTTTGCACTACGCCTAAACCATTTCTATGTAGAATACCTATTCTATAATTTGCATCAGCATTTTTTTCTTTAGAAGCTTTATGATACCATTTTAGTGCTTCCTCATAATTCTTTTCAACCCCTAAACCGTTTTCATAATAAAATCCTAAATGATATTGAGCTTTCACATGCCCCTGCTCTGCTGCCTTTCTATACCAGTTCGCTGCTGTTGTATAATCTTTTTTAACTCCTGAGCCATTTTCATATAATCTCCCTAAACGAAACTGAGCATCAATATGATTTTGTTCAGAAGCTTTATTATATATCCTTATTGCTTCTTTATAATTCTTTCTTCCTCCTAATCCTTGTTCTAACAATAAACCTAAACTGAATTGAGCATTAAGATGGTCTTGACTTGAGGCTTCTTTATACCATTTTCGAGCTTCTTTATAATTCTGATCTACACCTAATCCTTTTTCTAACAATAAACCCAAACTGAATTGAGCATTAAGATGACCTTGACTTGAAGCTTCTTTATACCATTTATGAGCTTCCTTATAATTCTGATCTACACCTAATCCTTGTTCATAACATTCTCCTATTCTATATTGAGCATTTGGATTACTCAATTCAGCTGCTTTTAGATACCATTCTAGCGCTTTTGCATAATTGGTGGTAAATCCATTGTTCAGGTCACTATAAAATGTACCTATACAATACATATTCCTAGGTGTCAAACCATCATAATTAAAATACTTTTTATAAATTTTTGCCGATTCTACATATTCCCGTTTATTGTATAAGCTTCTTGCTAATGAAATATCTTTTTCAATTTTTATGAAATCTGATTTTTTCCTTTTAGTATTTTTTTGTTTTACATCTTTTGATTTAAGTTCTACCCCTTCAATGACATTAGATAATTCACTAGAAGACTTTATTTTGTCTTCATTTTGGGGAACTTCTTTTATTTCCTTTTGTGATCCTCCTTCACCATCGGGAGCTAACACTTTAACAAAGGCTATTATATCTCTTTTCCACGTTTTGTGGTTTAAAGGAAAAGCATTTCGATATGCCATATCTTTCAAGCCCGCAGGCCAATGTTCTTCAGAGGGCATTGTTGCACCATCTACCAAAACAGGTATTAATTGTTTACCACAAGATAGGCTCTCGGTTATTTCCATACGTACAAAATCGTTCGTCTGAAAAAGGCGATCACATATAAAATCTCTACCTATGATCAGTAATACGATATCTGTATTGGCTATGGCATCTTTAACTACCTTTCTGAAATCTACTCCAAAAGGGATGTTATCTATATCTTTAAATAACGCTTCTTTTCCCAACTGTGCTTCTAAACTATCGTATAATCTGCCTGCGCTTGCTTCGGTGTCATTTCTTCGGTAGGAGATAAATATTTTGGGCATAATTTTTTGTATTCTGTGTGGTTTACTTACTAACAAAAATAGATAAAATTTATTCAGTTTTGCTATAGCATACCTTTTCGATATTAATTTGAGGAATGTTCATAATCAAGATTTAAGCCTTGAAGCGTTTTAAAGCATCGATGGCGGGTTGGTAACCTTGTTTGGCAGATTTTCTAAACCATTTTTCTGCTACTGAATGATCTTTATTAACGCCTTTTCCGTTATAATAACAAACACCTGTGCTATATTGAGCTGAAGCTTTTCCTTGCTCAGCAGCTTTTCTATACCATTCTAAGGCTGCTGAATAATCCTGGCTTACACCTTCTCCATGGTAATAACTTTGTCCCAAATTATATTGAGCATTCGCATAACCTTGTTCTGCCGAATTCATATACCATTTTATAGCTTCCTTATAATTTTGTTGAACCCCTGTTCCAGTGTCATAATACCACGCTAAATTACATTGAGCTGCGGCATTTCCTTGTTCCGCAGACTTTCTAAACCATTTTAGGGCTGCTGAATAATCCTTTTCGACTCCAATCCCATTTGTATAACATATTCCTAAATTGTATTGTGCATTTACATTTCCTTGTTCTGCAGATGCTTTATACAAGTTTACAGCAGCTTCACAATCCTGAGTAACACCTATTCCATTTTCATAACAATGCCCTAACTTATGTTGTGCTATAGCATTTCCCTGTTCCGCAGCTTTCCTATACCACCTTACTGCTTCATGTATATCTTTTGTGTATCCTTCAAAAACCAGATCTGAATATAATTCTCCAATATTTTTCATATCTAAAGGTGTCAATCCTTCATAATCAAAATAATTTTTATAAATATCAGCGCTTCCCTTATCATCATTTTCTTCATACAATTTTCGGGCTAAGACCAAATTATTTTCTATTAGGTTATTTGTATTGTTGCTATCTGTTTCTCCCTTAGTTTTGTTTACCGGTCGTTCACCTTCTATCTGCTTATTACCTACTTCAACTTTTTCTAATGCTTGTATAAGTCTTTCCTTGCTTTGCTCCCAATAATCTTCTCTAAGTGAAAAACCATTAATGTGTGAAAGCTCTTTCATTCCATTTGGTAAAGCCGTTTTACTTGGCATTATGGCATTATCTACCAGTATTGGAATAACTAATTTATCTTGTTTCAAAGCAGAACTAACTTCATAAGCAACGTGGTCATTTTCTATGAATAGTCGTTTTATTCCATTTTCTTCTATAGTTGTATAATGCTTACCAATTATCACTAAAATAATATCAGAATTCTTAACCGTTTCTTCCATTACTTTAACAAAGTTAGAACCAATAAGAATGTCATAAACATCAATAAAAACATTATCCTTTCCAAAATGATCAACTAAATCTTTATACAACTTATTAGAAGGCCAACTTGAGTCATCTCTTCTATAACTAATAAATATTTTGGGCATACTTTTTATGTTCTATGTGGTTTGCTTTTTAACAAAAATAGATAAAATTTATAATATAAAAAACCAGTAAATCAAAGCTGCAAGCAACATTGATTTACTGGTTTAATCTATCTGTTCAGACATAGCATTGCTACGTCTTTAATAATTATCAACGACTCAAATACATCGACTTTTCGCTCAACACTTTACGGAAGAAAGGATCATTGGTATCTTTAACAAATCGGATTTCTTCTCCTGTTGATTTCATTTCCGGTCCTAATTCTTTGTTTACATTAGGAAATTTATTGAAAGAGAAAACAGGTATTTTGATTGCATATCCTTCCAATTTCTTTTCAAAAGTATAATCGCTCAGTTTTGCACCTAACATTACTTCTGTTGCTACTTTTAAATATGGAATTTGATATGCTTTACAAATAAATGGTGTTGTACGCGATGCTCTCGGATTCGCTTCTATTACGTAAACCTTTTCATCTTTTACAGCAAACTGAATATTCACAAGCCCTTTTATTTGTAGTGCCACGGCAATTTTTTCAGTCGCATCCTTCATTTGCTGAATTACACTATCAGAAAAACTGAAACTAGGTAACACCGAATGCGAATCGCCAGAATGTATTCCTGCGGGTTCTATATGTTCCATTATGCCCATAATATGTACTTGCTCTCCATCACAAATTGCATCAATTTCTGCTTCAGCTGCACGATCAAGGAAATGATCGATCAATACACGATTCCCAGGAAGGTCGTTCAATAGCTTGATTATATGCGCCTCTAACTCTTCATCGTTCAGTACGATTTTCATGCGTTGCCCACCAAGTACATAACTCGGTCGTACTAAAGCAGGATACCCTACTTCATCGGCAACATCTATGGCTTCTCCTGCGCTTTTAGCTACACCAAATTTCGGATATGGGATTTGCTCTCTTTCCAACATTTCAGAAAACAAACCTCTGTCTTCTGCCAGATCCATATTTTCAAAAGAAGTACCAATAATTTTAATACCGTGCTGATGGAAAGTTTCTGCTAATTTTAGAGCTGTTTGTCCTCCAAGTTGTACTACAACTCCTTCAGGTTGTTCAAGTTCAATAATTTCTCTTACATGCTCCCAGAAAACAGGTTCAAAATAAAGCTTATCTGAAATATCAAAATCTGTTGAAACCGTTTCAGGATTACAGTTAATCATTATGGCTTCATATCCTGCCTGCTTAATCGCTTTCACACCATGTACACAACAGTAGTCGAACTCTATCCCTTGTCCTATTCTGTTAGGTCCAGCTCCTAAAACAATGATCTTTTTCTTATCTGAACTAACACTTTCGTTTTCCTCTTCAAACGTAGAATAATAATATGGTGTTTGTGCTTCGAATTCGGCCGCACAAGTATCTACTAATTTGTAGGCACGACGAATGCCCATTTCTTTTGTTCTTTTTTGATATACTTCTTCTTCAGTAATAGCCTCCGGCAAAGTATAGGCTATTTGAGCATCGGAATAACCTTGTTGCTTCAATTCCCACATCAACTCATAAGAAAGTGCTTCAAAAGAGGTTTCTTTTAATTTTCGTTCAAGATTTACCAGATCTTTCATCTGTCGCAAATACCATTTATCGATCTTGGTATATTTGTGAATGGTCTTTACAGGAAAGCCCATTGCCAGCGCTTCTTTGATTCTGAATATACGATCCCAGTTAGCTGCTCTGAATTTATCTTCCAAATGCTCTAAGACAGGTTCATCGGCTCCGTCAGCCCCTAATCCTTTGTGGTTAGTTTCCAAGCTCTGACAGGCTTTTTGTAATGCTTCATTAAACGAACGCCCGATTGCCATTACTTCACCAACAGATTTCATTTGTAATCCCAGGCTTCTGTCGCATCCTTCAAATTTATTGAAATTCCAGCGTGGTACTTTTACGATAACGTAATCGAGGGTAGGTTCAAAATACGCCGATGTTGTGCCGGTAATTTGATTTTTCAATTCATCCAAAGTGTATCCTATTGCCAGTTTGGCTGCAATTTTCGCTATTGGATAACCTGTGGCTTTTGAAGCTAGCGCCGAAGAACGTGATACGCGCGGATTAACCTCGATCACAATAATTTCTTCAGTTTTAGGATTGATAGAAAACTGTATATTACAACCTCCTGCAAAGTTTCCTAAGGCACGCATTACCTTAAACGACATATTTCTCATTTCCTGATAAGAACGATCGCTCAAAGTCATTGCCGGAGCTACGGTAATAGAATCACCGGTATGAATACCCATTGGGTCCATATTTTCTACCGTGCAAATAATCACCAGATTATCGTTTTTGTCGCGCAGCAATTCCAGTTCATATTCTTTCCAGCCCAAAACAGCTTGCTCAACTAAAATTTCGTGTGTTGGAGAAGCATTCAAACCACGTTTAAGCGCAGTTTTCAGATCTTCTTTATTATGAACGAATCCACCACCGTATCCTCCGAGTGTATAACTCGGACGAATTACTAAAGGCAAGCCAATTTTCTGTGCAGCATCTTTACCTTCGAGATATGAATTGGCAATTTGAGAAGTTGCCACAGGAATACCGATATCGATCATTAGCTTTCGAAAAGCCTCTCGGTTTTCTGCAAGTTCAATAGCCGTCAGATCTACACCTATGAGCTTAATATTATGTTTTTCCCATAAACCAACCTTTCCTGCTTCCATACAAAGGTTTAAAGCAGTTTGCCCCCCCATTGTTGGTAAAACTGAGTCGATATCCGGTCGCTCGGTAAGTATTTCATCAAGCGATTCAACCGTAAGCGGTTTAAGGTAAACATGATCGGCGGTCATAGGGTCGGTCATTATAGTAGCCGGATTGCTATTAATTAATGAAACCGTAATTCCTTCTTCTCTTAATGATCGTGATGCTTGTGTTCCTGAGTAATCGAACTCGCAGGCCTGGCCAATAATAATTGGTCCACTTCCAACAATGAGAACCGAACGGATGCTTGAATCTTTAGGCATTGGTTATGAATGATTTGTTCTTAATTATTGGAGTACAAATATATGATGCTAATTGTTGCTTCATTCAAAAAACAGTGTAAGAATTTAGCAAAATAATGATTCAGTTGCGGTATGTGTCTATGATTTAATAAATTGACTGTTATTTATCTGCTATTCGTTCAAAATAGGTGTAAAATAAGCCTACAATTCTGGCTATTTTTTTGTAAATTTGTATGTTCTTATTCTGAATAGAAACAGAGCTGAAATACTTCATTCACAATCTCATGTACTCAGTTCTATCTATATAAAATTCTAAGATAAAAGATATGTCTCAAAATTACGGAGCAGGTAGTATTCAGGTGCTCGAAGGATTAGAAGCGGTGCGTAAGCGTCCTGCCATGTACATTGGTGATATTGGTGTAAAAGGTTTACACCATTTGGTATATGAAGTTGTAGATAACTCAATTGATGAAGCATTAGCCGGACATTGTACCGATATCGATGTTTTTATTAATGAAGATAATTCTATTACAGTTAAAGATAATGGTCGTGGTATTCCGGTGGCGATGCACCCAAAGGAAAAGCGTTCTGCTCTTGAGGTAGTAATGACCGTTTTGCACGCTGGTGGTAAATTCGACAAAGATTCTTATAAAGTATCCGGTGGTTTACACGGGGTAGGTGTTTCTTGTGTGAACGCACTTTCTGCCGACATGAAGGTTATTGTTGAACGTGATGGCAAAATGTACCAGCAGGAATATAAGATCGGTGTACCGCAATATGCTGTTAAGGAAATTGGTACTTCTGAAAACAGAGGAACAAGTGTTACTTTCAAACCAGACACTACCATTTTTACGGTTTCAGAATATAACTACGATACACTTGCTGCCCGTTTACGTGAGCTGGCTTTCCTGAACAAAGGCATTCGTTTGAACCTTACCGATCTTAGAGAAAAAGATGAAGATGGAAACCATATATCTGATAAATTCCACTCTGAAGGAGGGTTGATCGAGTTTGTTAAATATCTTGATGCAACCAGAACTCCTATGATGGAAGAACCTATTTATGTTGAAGGAGATCGTGATAATGTAGCTGTAGAACTTTCACTTCAGTACAATACCTCTTATAACGAGAATATTCATTCTTATGTAAATAATATCAATACCATTGAAGGGGGAACACACGTTTCCGGTTTCCGTCGTTCATTAACACGTGTAATGAAAAGTTATGGTGAGAAGAATGGTCATTTCAATAAGATCAAATTCAATATTACCGGTGAAGATTTCCGTGAAGGATTGACTGCCTTAATTTCAGTAAAAGTACCTGAACCACAATTTGAAGGACAAACCAAAACAAAATTGGGTAACTCTGAAGTTACAGGTATCGTTGAAACCATTTGTTCTGAAGCTTTAAATAACTTCTTAGAAACCAATCCTAAAACAGCTAAGCTGATAATGGACAAGGTGATTTTGGCTGCCACTGCACGTCAAGCGGCTCGTAAGGCACGAGACATGGTGCAGCGTAAAAGCGCTTTAACAGGTTCTGGTTTGCCAGGAAAACTATCGGATTGTTCGAGTAAAGATCCTGAAATTTCGGAAATTTACTTAGTAGAGGGAGATTCGGCAGGGGGTACTGCCAAGCAAGGACGTGATAGAAAGTTCCAAGCGATTCTACCACTTAGAGGAAAAATCTTGAATGTTGAAAAAGCAATGGAACATAAAATTTATGATAACGAAGAAATTAAAACTATTTTTCAGGGTTTAGGGGTGTTTCATAACGAAGATAAAACACTGAATATTGAAAAATTACGTTATCATAAAATTATCATCATGTGTGATGCCGATGTGGATGGAAGCCACATTGCTACACTTATACTTACGCTTTTCTTCCGTAAAATGAAAGACCTGATTGAGCAAGGCTTTATTTACATTGCACAACCGCCGTTATACTTAATAAAGCGAGGAAAAGAGATGCAATATTGTTGGAGTGAAGAACAACGAGAAGCTGCTGTAAAACGTTTTTCGAGATCTGAAAACGATAATGCCGTAAAAATACAGCGTTACAAAGGTTTAGGAGAAATGAATGCAGAACAATTGTGGGAAACAACAATGGATCCAGATGTACGTACATTGCGTCAGGTAAGTATTGAAAGTGCCGCTGAAGCCGATCGTGTTTTCTCAATGCTGATGGGCGATGAAGTGCCACCTCGCCGTGAGTTTATTGAAACCCACGCTAAGTATGCGAATGTAGATTACTAAAAAATGAATAATTATTAAATACTGAACCGTTGATGTTTTGGATAAAATGTCAACGGTTTTTGTTTTGAAAACACCCCAAAAAGCAGATATTTTGCTGCTAAAACTACTATATAATTTCTAAGCACCAACTTTTAACCTTTTTTATTGAAAATAATAAGAAATTTTCCTTATTTTACCAATTCTTTATTGTGATATTTGCATAATAGATTTTTCGTACAATTTTCTTCATTTTTTAAACCGTTTCCAAACTGAATGGGGCTATTTGATTTTTTAACGCATGAAATAGCGATTGACTTAGGAACAGCCAATACGCTTATAATATATAAAGGACAAGTTGTTGTCGATGAACCATCTATTGTTGCACGCGACAGGTCTAGTAAAAAAGTTATCGCAGTCGGCACCCGTGCCATGCAGATGTTCGGTAAAACACACAAAGATATTGAGACAATTCGTCCATTAAAAGATGGTGTGATTGCTGACTTTGAAGCAGCTGAAGAAATGCTTCGTCAGATGATAAAAATGTTGTACGATCGTAAACGCTGGATTACCCCTCAGTACAAAATGGTTATTTGCATTCCTTCAGGTATAACAGAAGTGGAGAAGGAAGCTGTTTTTAAATCGGCAGAAAAATCAGGCTCAAGAGAAACATATCTTGTACATGAACCAATGGCAGCAGCCCTGGGTATTGGTATCGATGTAGGAGAACCGGAAGGAAACATGGTTATTGATATTGGAGGAGGAACAACAGAAATTGCCGTTATTGCACTAATGGGTATTGTCTGCGACGAATCTATCAGAGTTGCCGGTGATGAATTCACACTTGCTATTGTCGATTATATTCGCCGCCAACACAATATGTTGATTGGTGAACGTACTGCTGAAAAAATTAAAATCCATGTGGGTTCTGCTCTGGATGAACTTCCCGACGAAATAGCTCCGGAACCTTATGCTGTAAATGGGCGTGACTTGATGACCGGTGTTCCAAAACAAATTCATATCGGTTATCAGGAAATTACCAAGTGTTTAAATGTTTCTATTTCCAAAATTGAAGAAGCAGTGTTGCGTGCTCTGGAAGCAACTCCTCCGGAATTAGCTGCCGACATTTATGAAAAAGGAATTCATTTAACTGGTGGTGGTGCTTTGTTGCGTGGACTGAATATTCGTTTGGCTCGTAAAACTAAACTAGAGGTTCATGTTGCTGACGATCCGCTTCGTGCTGTTGTTCGTGGTACAGGCGAAGCTTTGAAGTCTCCTGGAAAATACCCTTTCTTAATCAGTAAATAATAATAAACAAGACCAACTCAAATGCATACACTACTGCAATTCCTAGGTAGGTCTTATCCGTTATTCCTGTTTATCTTTTTGGAACTGGTTTGTTTGGTCTTAATGATCAATCATCATCACTATCAAAGAGTTAGCTATCTGCACGGTGCTAATGCCTTTAATGGATATATTGATGAAAAAATCAGTGGTTGGGGTGAATTTCTTCTGTTAAGGGAGAGTAATGAACAATTATTGGCGTATAATGAAACACTTCTTTCAGAAGTTTACCGAACCGACAACTTTACAGACATAAATAGCAAAGAAGCAGTAACAGATACACTTTGTGATCCAAAAAATAACGCACCTTATATTTTTCATTCAGCAAAGGTTATTAACCGAACCGTTAATCGACAACATAATTATTTAACGATAAATAAAGGAAGTAATGATGGCATCAAAGCTGAAATGGGTGTAATTTCCAATGAAGGTTTAGTGGGTATAGTTAAGAATGTTTCTGCGAACTATGCGACAGTGATGACGCTCATTCATAAAGAATCTAAAATAAGCGCTCTTTTATCGACAACCAAGAATTTTGGTTCGCTTCGATGGAATGGAAAGAGTGCTCTAATGGCTCAACTGTACGATATTCCATCTTATGTTCCTATTCCAATGAATGACACCTTAGTTACCAGTGGATTTTCTGCTATATTCCCCGAAGGTATTCCTATTGGAATAGTAAAGGAAAAAAGTATTTCAAAAGGTGATAGTTTCTATGTTCTGGACATAAAATTACTTACCGACTTTCATACCTTATACAATGTATATATAATTGAATACACCGACCTAGAAGAGCGTTTACAATTAGAGGCTTCAACAATAAAAGGTTTAGGCGAATGAACAGATTGCTTGGATTAAATATTACCCGATTTATTGGCTTAATGCTTTTTCAGTTATTTATACTGAACGAAATTGATTTACATAACTTCATCAATCCATATATATATCCATTAATCATTCTACTAATGCCTCGCACTTTAAAGCCCTGGATGCTGATGCTCCTGAGTTTTTTTGTAGGAATTTTAATAGATGGTTATAGTAATACATTAGGAATTCATGCTTCCGCTTGTGTTTTTCTTGCTTTTATACGCCCAGCAGTACTGCAGCTAGTGCAACCCAGATTGGGATACAACGATATTGAAGATCCTGGTTCTGCTAAATTAGGGTTTCAATGGTTCATAAGCTATGCCTTTATATGTATTTTACTACATCATATTTTTTACTTTTCGGTTGAAGCATGGGGATTTTCTAATTTACCACAATTAGGTATGCGCATTCTATCCAGCTTTTTAGTAAGTATGCTTATGGTTATTCTTTATCGTTTATTTTTTAAGACAAAAATATTCGACAGCTAATACGAACCTAATGACCCAGCTACTCACACTAATACTAATATTGATAATAGCAATATTTATTGCTTCACTGAATGCAATCGTAACTTTTATACTTCATTTTTCATTGGGCAGTCCAAGCATTGCACGCTCTGCTTTAGAATTGGAAGCTGAAAATGGTGCATTTGAATACGAAAAACGATATGCCACTATTAAACCAGGCAGAATATTGGGTGGTATCGGTGCTTTTTTCGCATTAAAATTCAACCAATACGAGGCTAAAATTGAAGTTAGTAATATGGAAATACAAGAGGCACTCGATTTAAAAGAAGCCGGATACGATAAAATTTTAGAAGAAGAGTGTGAAGACTTCAACGATTTAGTTAGTGGATTGACCAATAAGTTAAACCTCGATATTGAAAGGGCGCAGAAGAAAAAGAAAAATGTTTGGAAAGCTTTTGGCTTTTGTTATTTGTGTTTTTCGTGGTGGATGGGATGGATCCTGTCTATACTATTTGGAATTGTACTTTTCTTAATTACCAATATTTCGCTTCCTCTTTTATTGGTTTTTATATTTTCCTGTGCTGTATTTTCAACATTCATTTCGTTAAAATTGAAAATAGGAGTCTAAAATTTCCTTAAAATATTTTATTTATTGAAGTTATTGGTTATATTTATTAAATCGAAATACTTCTTATAATCATTTAGTCAATATTGATTTAACAGAAGTTTTGATACCATTATTAATTAACCATTAAATTTTTAACATTATGAAAAAATTGAAAATTAAAAAATTTCAGAAAAACGCCATTGAAAACAAAAAACAGTTAAAGCAAACTGTGGGAGGGGCGGCAAAGAAGAAGGATATCCTTTTAGATTGTCTTGATTGCTAATTCATACCTATCATTATTAATTAACCATTAAAATTCTAACATTATGAAAAAATTGAAAATTAAAAAATTTCAGAAAAACGCCATTGAAAACAAAAAACAGTTAAAGCAAACTGTTGGAGGGGCGGCAAAGAAGAAGCATGTTTTAGTAGATTGTCTTGATTGCTAAGGACTCATACCTATCATTATTAATTAACCTTTAAAATTCTAACATTATGAAAAAATTGAAAATTAAAAAATTTCAGAAAAATGCCATTGAAAACAAAAAACAGTTAAAGCAAACCGTAGGAGGAAATAAAAGACATATTCATGCTGACTGCCTTGATTGCTAAGGACTCATACCTATCATTATTTAATTAACCTTTAAAATTCTAACATTATGAAAAAATTGAAAATTAAAAAATTTCAGAAAAATACTATTGAAAACCCTAAAAAGTTAAAGCAAACTGTGGGAGGGGCCGCAAAGAAGAAGAGCATTCTTGTTGACTGTTTTGATTGCTAAAATTAATGAAGCAGTGAATTGACCATTTTTCAATTCACTGCTTTTGTAATTGAAACAGCTTTGTAATCATTTTTAATAAAATAATATAAATAGTTAAGAATACCCGATGTGAGCAAGAATAGTTCTCCTTTTTCATCTTCTTCAACTAAATAGTTATGTAAAGCCCTTATTGCTTTTTTATGCACCTTTCCATTGGTATAGTAACGATTTACGCGCTCTAAATATTGAACCACTTCTTTTGCAAAACCAACATAAGAAGCCTTTGCCTTCAAAGTATATCGAATACCATTTATAGATCGTTCTGCTAATGAATACTCTTGTCGTTCCCAGTAATTCAATATCTGATAAACTCGATAGGTAAAATAATAATTCGTATTTATTTTAATCGTATCATGGTTTACAAGATCACTCGACAACAAGTTAAACGCCTCTTCAAATTTGTCAGTACGCAATTTATATTGGACTAAGAAAAAAAATAGTTTCTGCCGATTATATTCTTCAAGCATCGAGCTATTCTTTAATTCGTTCATTACTAAACTACTTGGATTATAATCTATTTCCGGGTAGATATTTACATTTGATGTACCTATCAACACTGATTTTAAATAGGCGATCCAGTGGCGCGTACTATACGTTTTAATTCTTTCTGTAAATGGTGCTATAAGCTGCATTGCCTCTTGTGCATTTTTCAACTTTTGTGTTCTGAATGAAATCGTTAAAAAGTTGATCAAAGCAGAAAATAGTCTTTTATCTGTACTATCTTCTCCAAATTGTTGTAAAGCACGATCAACAATAGGCCTAATTAATTGATGATATACATCGAAAGCATTCGTATTCAAAGCAAACTCTGTATAGATCATAATCAGCAGATATAAGTTCTGCTTATCAAGACTTTCGATATCCTGCGTTAGCAAGTATCCATAATTCTGATGAATATTTTTAATAACTTCTGATTTGGGTAGTTCCCTGAAATATGGATTGGAATTGGCATTTTTTGACGCAAAAAATGCCGCCTCTCTATATTTTACATTGATATTGATACGTTCAGCTATTGCTAAAATTTTTTTACTGATCGCTTCTAATTTTAAGTGCAGATCTATATCTGCATCATATAAGGTATTTGTAAGTATTTCACGCATGTCCAGAATTTGCAACAACTCTGAATAAGCACAAGCTTCTTCTGCTTTCTCCTCTAATTTTAATAGGCGTTGTTCGCATTCTGTATAAAGTCGATGTTCATAAAGGATTTTAATTTTAGCTATCTCATTAGCAAATTGAATACTAGTTTCATTATTTTTCCGATACATTACTAATGCATCTAATAACTTGTTAAAGAGTCGGTGTTTGCGATTAGAAGTACTTTTAACCAACTCATTAATTTTTGTAAGATTAGTCCCTTTTAGTAAGTATTCATTGATCTCATCGAATAAAGACAGTAAGGAGTTTTCAGAACTATTTCGCTTAAAAGTACTTGCATATAATTTAAAAAAACGCTTTTCAGAAGCAGTCATTCTGTGAATTAATTCTTCTAACTTATAAGTATTTTTTAACATTTTACAATACAATTTTCTGATAGAACTACTGAATACATTTCTATCATATCAGATACCAAACTATGTACGTTCTGAATAGATATTTGTTTGCGTTTAAAGTATAAATAGCTAAAATAGAATTAAGGAATACAATAAATATTTCCTGCTTTTTAGGTAAAAATAAGTACAGAATCTTATTTCAAAACAAAAAAAATAAAGCCAACATACTGATTTTTAATACATTATATTAAAAAAAACAGTAATTTCAAATCTTAAAGTCATTTTTGACGTATAATACAACTTTACAGTATAATTGTGCGTTAACGCTCTTAAATTAAAACCTCTACTACGTGTACAAGTCATATATAAGTTGCTTACTCTCTCTTCTTCTGCACTTTGGATTAGTTGCTAATTGTGATTATCAGACAATCCCATTTCTTATTGGTGCTGAAGATTATTGTGACGAAGTCGGTATAGATACTAATACCTTTTCAAGTGGTGGACAATATTTGCACAATATAGAACACAACGATTGGGTATCTTATAATATAAATGTTCCTGCTACTAATATATATACCTTACGTTTTTCTTATGCAAAGAATAGCCCGACTGGAAGTATGACTATTACTCAGGATGGTCAAGCAGGTGCGAGCTTTGTTCTTAATCCCACAGGTAGTTGGGAAAACTACCAAATAGTAGAGCAAACCATACCATTGGTTGCTGGTTCTTCAACCTTAAAATTTACATTTACTAATCCCACTGCACCAACCAATGGAATTCTGAATTTAGACTTTTTTCAAATTTATGCTAATTGCGAACCAGTAGGTACAGCCTGTGATGATGGGAATATAGCTACTAATAACGATGTAGAAGATGGTAATTGTGTTTGTAGTGGTACACCATGTTCTCCTACACAAATCCCTGCACTTATTGAATCGGCAATGTATTGTAATGGCTTTGGAACAGTGTTAATAGATGGGGCTTCAGCTCATATTGAACATGGCGACTGGCATGCCTATCAAATTAATATTCCACAAACCAAAACCTATAATTTTATTTACAAATATGCTAAAAACAGCTCTGGTGGTAGCATGAATCTTTACCAAGATGGTTCTTTTATTACAACCATAAATATTCCTCCTACCAATAGTTGGAATGACTTTAATATACATACACAAAAGATAACACTGTCCGCTTCTTCATCTTCTTCTTTACGAATGGATTTTGAGTATCCTGAAGCTCCAGAAAATGGTATTCTCTCTTTAGATTATATCAGTATTCAGGAATTAGATTGTGATGATATATCTATTCCAACTACAACAGCTGTACAAGCTGAAACTTATTGTGATAAAGTAGGCATACAAATCGTAAATAATGGGACTAGTGTTGGATATACCAACCATAATAATTGGGTAAGTTATAATATTAGTGTTCCTGCAAGTCAGGAATATAGTTTTAATTACCACTATTCAAAATTAAGTGCTGATGGAGCATTGAAGATTTATCAGGATAATGTTTTGGTTGCCGATATTAATTCACCTGCTACGGGAAGTTGGACAACTTATGACAATCATAGTGTACCTATTAACTTACAGGCTTCCGCCTCTTCTGAGTTAAGAGTCGTTTTTGACAACGCTACTTCTCCTCAAGCAGGTGTAATGAATCTGGATTATTTTACTATAAATACTATCGACCCCTGTGAGAATTTCTCTTATTTTGGAAGTCATTCTATCAATAATGGAAATTTGGTTAATAGCACAAGCGTTGACTGTCAAATTGGAGACCTCGTTAGGTTAGTTCCAAGTATTAATGCTAGCTGGGAGTGGATAAATCCAGCAGGAAGTTCAGTTATACTTAATGAACTGTCTTTTACCATTTCAAATGCTAATCAATTTGGAACATATACTGCAAGTTATACCAATGAAGATAATTGTGAAGCAAGCTTAACCTACACTTTAAATTCAAGCTGTCCCCTACCTGGAACAGCCTGTGATGATGGTAACTCCAACACAGAAAATGATGTAGAAGACGGAAGCTGTAATTGTGCCGGAACTTTAATGGCATATCGTATTAGCATGAATACAGCTGTCAGAGGATATAAACATATTTATCTTGATTGTTTCGATTGTAAGATGCACAAAGATCTGAATGATCTTAATTTGATTCCTAATGCTCAACCATTTAACATTGAACCATTTTATTATAATGGCAACGAATCTATCAACCCTGTTCCTGATACTATGGTTGACTGGATATTGGTTGTAGCCAGAGATGGTGCTGGTAATGCTTTGGATAGGATTGCGGCTATTATGCATCAAGATGCAAGTGTTACCAATATTAATGGTAGTTCTGAATTGATTTTTGAAAATCTACCTATTACCGGACAATATTATATCAGTGTACATCATAAAGGTCATTTGGGTATTATTTCTGATCAACTTATCGATGGGAATGCCTTTGTTGATTTTACCGATGAAAATAATATAGAAGGAGATAACCAAGCTCAGGTTTTAGATGGTGATGCCTACATGCACTCTGGTGATTATAATAATAATGGCGTTATTAATTCCGAAGACTTTAATGAATGGTCTTCTTCTGGTGGTGAAGTAAATGTTTACAAACCTTATGATGCTGATGGTAATGGTATTATTAATAATCTGGATTATAATGCCTGGGCGAACAATCGATCAAAACTTGGGGCAGAACCAATTATCGATGCTGATTACTAATCTCGTTTTATGCGCAAAATGAAATTTTGGATTTACTTAGAGATAGACTTGATTGATTTAAAGCCAAAATTTGAGAAAATTTTCAATGTTAATAATTTATATCGTGATTACGAAAATGTTTGGGAATGGATTGAATCAAGTGATAGAAATTCGAAAATTTATCTGAATATAAGCAGACCTCATAATTGGCAAAATGGTGACTTTAAGAAACCAATAATAATAATAGTTGAATCAAATAATCAAAAGAAGTTAAGTGAAGAAAAAATAGCTTATGCTATCAAAACTGAACTTAAATGTGAGGTCTTTACCGGAGAAATTTTTGCCGATAATAATAATGATCTGGTAATCAAAGAAAAAAGAAAATATTAAAACACCAACTTCTAAAAGTCTATATCTCAGCAAAAGAAAAGTGTATTTAGTATTCTGAGTACCTAAAACTTATTCGATTGTCAACTTTTATATTATAAGTTACAAACAGCTACATAATTAATGTAGTATTTTTATTGACTTATATTGTAATTACCAGCTTTGTCGAATGAAATAAAAACATACAAGACCAACAAGAGTCAAATCGACTATATTGCATTTTTGAAAGATGCTTTTAACCTTACTCGTAGAAAAGATTTTAAAAAGTGCGATGCTAAAATAGAAGATTTAAGAAAATTGTCCTTTAAGAAAGATGATGCTTTAGGAATGCTCACAGTTGAATTAGCTTGTGTTTACAATTATATCGCGCAAAATGATTTAAAATCAACTAATAAGCATATAAATAACTTTGATGATCTTTACAATAAAATAAGATACCGCTTTCATAGAGAAACTATTTTCGCTCAAATTTTACAGCGTTTTTATAATATTAAAAGTGCATACTTCAGAAATGTCCAAGCTTTGGATATGGCTATTTTATATAGTAACAAAGCGTTAACTATTGCTAAAGAAATAAATGATACTCGATTTATTATTAATGTTACGGTTAGCCTTAGTAATCTTTATCATTATGAACGTCAATTTGATAAAGCAATAAATATTTTAAAACAGGCATTTGAAAAATTGAAGGATTTACCTGAATTTAAAGGAAAAAATGTTCTACACTATTGCCTAGCAGACAATCAATCATCACTTGGTTTGCACATAGATGCTAATAATAATTTTAATAAAGCTATCTATTGGGCTGTAAGAGAAAATAATATAAATAACATTATTGCAATCATTTGTGGTCAAGCGCTTAATTGTTTACACTCAGAAGAATTATATCCTGAAGCTAAGTCTATATTGGATAAAGCCTCTATACTTATTCAAGAAAAAGATTATAAAGCTACAGATGAAATATTGATAGAATACTATAAGGTGTGGAGTATGTACCATGTCAAAGAAAAACAATATCAAAATGCTCTCGATATTTTATCGCCTTATTTATCTATAGTTGAAATACCACAATTACAACAACGCATACAAATATTCAAACTAATTACAGAAGCTTATATCGGTCTTGGTGAGCAAGAGAAAGCTTTTGAATATTTACAGAAATATACTGAGTTCCAGGATCAGGAATATCAGAATGCCCGTTCCATTTATTTTAAACGTCAGGAAATCTACCTGGATAGTTTACAAGATAAAGTAGATGATAGTCAGAAAGATCTGGAAAAAGAGATTGCCCATCGTCAGCAATTAGAACGCGACAAAGAAGAAATTCTTAAGCTGACCGATCTTACCATGAATCAAAAAGAAGCTCTGGAACAAAAGTCGGAAGATCTGGAAAGAATGAACCAACAGCTTGAACACTTCAGCCGTATGGTTGCCCACGATTTGAAAGAACCACTTCGTACCATGCACAGTTTTGCTCAAATACTTGAACAGGGAGAGAAAAATAACTTACAGGAATCGTCATTGGAGTTTTTGAATTATATAGTTGAAGGCTCAGATAGAATGCAGAAGCTGATAAGTAGCATACTGGAGTATTCAAAACTAGGGAATAAACAATTAGTGTTCAAAGATGTAGATGTTAATATGCTAATTGAAAGCACATTGGCAGATTTACGTAATCAAATACAACGAACAAATGCAAAAATAGAGGTTAAAGCCGTACCTCCTGTTAAAGGTGTTCCGGCAATGATTAAATTATTATTTCAGAATTTAATCTCCAATGCCCTAAAATTCATTCCCGACGATAGAACTCCTCATATTAAAATTGGTGCAGAAATAATTGATGGTAAGATCAGTTATTACGTTTCAGATAATGGTATTGGTATTGCTGAAGAAAACATCGGGAAAGTATTTGAAGTATTTACCCGATTGAACAAAAAAAGTGCTTACGAAGGCTCAGGTTTAGGCTTAGCCAGTTGCCACCGGATCATCGAATTACATAATGGTGGAATCTGGTTAGAAAGCGAACCAGATAAAGGCACAACTTTTTACTTCACATTCCAGTCATAAAAAAATCCCTCTATACTTTTTTGTACAGAGGGATTTATTATCCAAAAAATTTGTCATCCTTATAAACGCTATCAGAGAACGCAATTATTCTCTGATAGCATTTTTCTATTAGTGCTTGATAAACTTCGTATTCACTACACTGTTTCCATCTTGTAAAGTAATGAAGTAAGTACCGATCGTATAATCCTGAACATCCAGTATTAACGTATTCTCACCACCTTCAACATCTGTTTCAATGTACTCAACTACCTTTCCGGTTACATCATATACAGTTACGAATACAGTATTTGAAACCGTTGCCTGATAATCGATATACAACGTAGCACTTGTTGGTACCGGTCGTACACTGATAATCGTTTCTTCTGAAACTCTTACCAATTTGATCACTTCTGATACAACTTCTGTATTTCCTTCAAAATCTGTTGCTTTCAAACGGTAGAAGTTTTCACCTGTTTGTGCTTCTATATCCATGAAATTATAAGCTGAAGGTGTACTGCTGTTGCCAGCACCATTTACATAAGTAATTACTTCAAAATCGATTCCATTGAAAGAACGCTCTAAAGTGAAGAAATCATTCTCATTTTCTGTAGCTGTTGTCCAGAAAACATTGTTTCTTTCACGCTCTACTTCTCCTTCAAAAGTAATCAACTCTATTGCTGTAACAGTACAGTCAACAATTGGTCCTCCATAAGTAACTTCACAATCATTTGCATCAACTATTAAAACTGTATAGTTGGTCAAATTATCATAAGGGCCAAATGAGAATCCTTCTTCTACCGTTTGTGTTTCTCCATTTACAGTAATAGTATATGGTGCTTCACCACCGATAATAGAACCAATAACATTGTAGGCTGTTCCTCCACTATTACAAGGGTTCTCAATTTCAAGTACAATATCATCACAACTCTTCGAGCATTCTCCCGGTTGTCCGCTTAATGCTAAGCTAGGACAAACACCTGCCGGATCGGCTATTACAAAATTGTAAGGCGTTTGATCAGGGAATGAACCAATAACTGTTAAACCTGCACTTACACCTTCTTCATTAAGCGTTCCTGAAACATTATATGTTCCACTTCCACCACTTATCAGAATAGCAAGCGAATAAGTACTTCCATCTTCACTACATTCTGTAATGATTTCAGCACTGATCGGCGTATCGCAAACATCATCAGCACAATCTACAGAACCAATAATTCCTTCAGAAATACCACAAGCATTTTCCACATAGAATATTACTTCACCACTTTCTCCTGCATCAGCTGTATAACTATCTCCTGTGAATATTTGTCCGTTAACAACATGTGTTATCGTCGAACCTTCACATGCAGTTATTCCCACACTACATCCATCTTCAGCAGTAAATAACTCCACTCCATTATTCGGATCAGGAAGAACGTTAATTTCAAAAGTAACCGAGGTTGCTTCTGTACAATATTCAGCTCCAGCAGGAATAGTAGCAGAAACTTCCATAGTCATAATATCACATGAAGTATTCTCCATAGCTTCAATTGAGATCATTGTAACACCCATTTCTCCGGTTGACCAGATAATGTCATCTTCATCAGCATTATCTACTATTACTTCCAGATCAAGCATTTCGCCTGCACAAGCAGTCAATTCTCCTATACCAGCTCCGGCGATCATAATTTCAGGACATGGCTCCAATACTACATTTACATAAGTATCATCATCATCCGTAACTTCTTCTCCAGAATCAGTTCCTGTAGCTGTTACTGTTGCAACGTTGATAAAGTCTTCTGTTACATTATCAATCGTACATTCATAACTGAATAAATCTCCAGGCATTAATGGATCAAACTGGTAAACAGCATCACAATTAGGTGATAATGGATCGCTTACTACAATATTCGATAATGGTTCAGTACCAATATTGGTAACTGTAATAGTGAATGTTGCAGTACCTCCGCTATAGATCGTCTGGAAGTCATTCTGATTGTCAGCATCATCTTTCACGATTAGAATAGCAGGTGCACCAGTTACTAAACAATCTTCAACCGTAATGGTAATTTCTGCTGCATCTTCCGGACAAGCATCAGTACCACCAACTGTATAAGTGAAAGTATAAGTTCCTGTTGCGAATCCATTTGCATCGAATAAAGAAGCAGCTGCATTTCCGTCAGCATCAGTAAATATACCACCTGTATCTGCACCTTCTAATAGTTCAGTCAGGTTTGCTATTGAGTTTCCTTCTTCTGCGTTATTACAAACTGTTGCTGCAACATCTGCACCTGCTGTTGGTGCATCACCTACACTTACAGTTACATCATCAGATGCTGAACAGATATAGTCAGTACCTGAAATCGTTGTTATTCCAAATACGGTAACTGTATAAGTAGCAGTACCATTTGGTGTTACCGAAATTGAAGCAGTAGTTTCTCCTGTACTCCATTCAAATGTAGCATTAGGATCATCTGAACTAGCTGTTAAAGTAATTGCATCTCCACCACAAGCAAAGATGTCTTCTCCTGCATCTACACTTGGTACAGAATTGAATACTGCAAATGCTGTTGCAGTATATTCACAATCAGCTGCATTTGTTAATGTTACTGTGAAACTTCCAAATCCATTTGCAACATCATCATTCGTTACAGTAATAGAACTTGTTGTTTCACCATTACTCCATTCATAAGAATAACCATCCGGTGCCGTTAATGTAATCGTTTCACCAACACAAGCTACTTGCGATTCGATTGAAATATCCGGTGTATCTGTTACCTCAACCATTTGACTCGCAGAACAACCATTTCCATTATCTGTAACTGTTAACGTAAAAATTCCTGCAACTCCAGGCATATAATCTGCTGTATTCGCTACTAAATTTCCTTCAGCATCTACCCATTCGTAAGTATAATCACCTTCAGGTCCATTAATTGTACCTGATGCATCACATGGTGCAGACAAAGTAAATACAGGTCCTTCGTTTATAGAAACATCTACAGTTATAGGCTCACTCACACAACCACTTCCAGTTGCGATAATTGTATAAGTTCCTGCTTCTGTTACAGTTAATTCACTTACATTCTCTGTTACGTTTCCACTTGGATCGGTAAATGTGTAACCTGAAACCGGAACATCACCTGTAATTTGTAATCCTGCATTAATGATTCCAAATGAGTTCGTATCATTAGAAATCCACCCATCATTCGTTAACTCTAATGATGAACCTTCTGGTTCTCCATCCTGAGCGACTAATATATCAGTAGTTTGTAAACCAGCAGCAGGACCATCTACTGCTTGTAATACACCACCATAGCTAATGAATTCAATGATCGTTGAAGAACAAGTGTCAACTAAAGCAATACCATCTGGTCCATTTTGGATACCACTGATTGGGAATGAAATTGCTCCATATCCATTACTTTGGTCTGCTATAGTATTTCCACCTAAGAATACTTCATTATATTCAGCACCATTACTACCATTGTACAAATAAAGTGCGTAACAATCAAGTGATCCTACAGGACCGGAAATCTCAATAGCTTCACCTTCATCACTACCTGCATCGTCATAATGAATTTCTGAAATAAATGCTGTATTTCCATTACCATTGATTCCTCCACCAGTAGGAGAAATAATAATTTCATCGCTTGAACATGCAGCAATTGGGTCAATTGCGTCTGGTGCTTCAAAACCAGCACAGAAGTTGCAATCCTGAACGGTTATCGTAAATACTGCAGTATCGCCTTCACATGCTCCGTTTGCCGGAACAATATATTGATAATTATATGCTCCTGTAAAAGTGCCATCCAGATTAATTTCTGTTGTACTTAAAGGCATATCAACAAAATCTAACCAAGTACCATTATCATCTGCAGTTGCATCCAATAATGTAGCAATATCAATTACTGTATTTCCTTCAGCACTATTGCTACAAACTGAAGCAAAACTATCGGCACCTGCAAAAGGTTGTGCATCAACGGTAACTGTTACCGGAATAGCTGCACTTGTACAGAATCCATCAGTAGCTACAACATAAATTGTTGAAGTAATACCTGCAGCAGGACTTGGATCGAAAGAGTTTCCTGTTCCTAACAAGTTACCACCCGTAGCAGCATCATAGTATTCAAATGTAACTGGTGAAGCGGTTGCACCAACTTCCCCTGAAACAATTACGTCGTCAACTCTCCACGTTCCACCAGAACTAGAAGCACCAACTCCATAAATTCTAAAGCAAGCAGTAGCACCTGCAGCAACGCCAAAATTCAGATTGATTGCTTCATTTGCTGTACTAACAAACGATAGGTTTGTTGAACCAGAAGCAACAGCATTTGTATAACCATCTGCTGAAGTATATACTTCATACGTATCAGGTCCTGAACCTGAAGCATCATCGAAGAACGATAATGTATTAATTACCAATGATTGCGACGAACTTACACAGAACTCGAAGTAATCAGTTGCTTCATTATCTTCCCAATCGCTTGAAGAAAGTGCATCTCCACCTCCGTTTCCAGCAGGGAAACCAGCCGCATTCAAACCAGCACCTAAAGTAGCATCACTACCCATTACGTCAACATTATCTGAAACGCCACCTACAAGCTCTCCTTCAAAATCCCATGTTACTGTAAACGGTGTACCAGAAGTTCCTCCACCATTATTATCAGTTGGGAATATTTCTGTGTCTCCACCTTCACAAACGGTTATATTATCAACTGAAGGATCGACAAAAGTTGAACAATCAACTCCGCAACCACATGCTACACCATTTACAGAACCCATAGCCGGAGCTGAAAGATCATAACAACCAGTAACAGTTCCGTTTACTAAACCATCAATTGCATCACCTTCAGCAAAGGCTGGTGCATCACTATCCTGATAATTCAGTGCATACACTTCATAAGAGCCATCTGCTAGGTTCGGGAATGTACCGTCTGTTGCAATTGCGATGATCGTTCCACCCTGAACTAAAATATAAGTTTGAGAATAAGTATTACCTGCATCATCGGTGCTTGCGAATGTGCCATCTTCTGCCACTGCGATTATAGTTGCTTCATCGCCATTACAAGGACAAACATCCAATACAGAAATTACCTGCTCTCCACAATCACTTGGTTCTATAATTGCCACCAAAGTAGTATTAGCACATCCTGTTACATCGTTCGTTGCAGTTATTACATAGTTACCAGCCATTAAGCCTGTGAACGAACCACCTGTAATTGTATAAGTAACATCTGTTTCAGGTGTAACAGTAATTTCACCACCTGCCAGATCATCACAAGTTGGTTGTAATACAGAATAATCTATTGTAGGAATTTCAGCATTAGCACCAACTGTTACTGTATTCGTTCCTGAACAATTAGTTGCATCATCAGTAGCCGTAATCGTATAAGTACCAGCCGGAACATTCGATAATGAAGTTCCTGCTACACCATTGATCGTATAAGTAACTCCTGTTTGAGGATTATCAATAGTGATAGTACCACCTTCTGTACAAGTTGCATCTGTTGCTTGTGCACTAACTGCTACTGTTACCACATCACTTCCAATTGTAATATTTTGCATAGCTTCACAACCAGTAACCGGATTTGCAGCTACCACTTCGTAAGTACCAGCAGCTAAATCGGCTAAATTGGTTGTTACACCATTGATCGTGTAAGTAATACCTGCCTGTGGATTATTGATCGAAATTGACCCAGGTCCATCACAAGTCTCATTGCTCACAATTACATCTATAGTTGGAATATCGTCAGAAGTTCCAATAGTAACCGTATCTGAATCTGAACATCCTGTGTTATCATCAGTAGCAGTAATAGTATAAGTTCCTGCATTCAGGTCTTCAACAGGGCTAGCTGTAATAGCTACCGGAGCGCCTCCACCCACTGAGTAGGTATAGCTTACACCTGTATCGATCGTAATCGTAATACTTCCTCCCTGAGTACAAGTTGCATCTGTTGCAGATGCTGTTATCTGAGGTAAAGGATTAACTGTAAATACAATTGTTATGTCTTCAACACAACCTTCATCTGAAGTGAAAGTGTAAGTAAATGTTGCTCCATCTCCTACTGTTACATTTGTTGTAATCAAAGGCTCACCCATAATATCTGTCCATTCTCCTGAACCACTCACACCATTTAATTCAGCAGGCGTATAAGTTGCTAAATCAATAGTTGTTGCATCAGCACAAAGTGCAGGATTTGTAATATCTGCTAAATCAGGGATACATTGGTTTACGAAACCTTGAGTTACCTGTAGATCGTAACAAGGGTCATCGCTTGTTCCCACAACTAAATTGAATGTTGCTCCAAGTACCAAGTTATCCAGAACTGTTTGAACGTTTGCATCGTTTTGATCGTAGTTCAGCGCATACATACTATAAGTACCAGTTGGAACATCGGTATAAATTCCATCGTTAGAAACCTGAACAACCAAGCCTGTTGCATTATCAACTAATACATAAACCTGAGTATTCATTTCATTGAATGAACCAGGTTGAGCAGCTGCGCTTAAAGTTGCATTTGAACCATCACAATTACAAACAGTATCTACTAAAGGAATTTCTTCTTCTAAAGTAAAGAATGCCGGATCATAATCATCTGAATCTGCTGGGTTATCTGAACCACCTGTGCTATCATCATTGATATCATTATCTGAACCAATTTCAGGATCAGTATTGGAATTATCACCTGGAGTTGAATCTTCATCAACTGCTACATCTCCATTTTCATCGCGTGCATCTGTAATTTCCGCATTGTTAATGATCTGTCCTGCACCTACTGCAGAAGCGTCTATTACCAAGTCGATCTCTACCTGAGCAGAACCACCTGCCGGAATCGAAGCAATTTGTGTTGTTGTTACCACATCACCAGCCATTCCTGACCAAGTATAAGCTGTAGTATTAGCCGGATCAAAGTTCAATCCTGCCGGAACATAATCGGTAACATCGATTAAAGTAGCCTCAACATTACCCTGATTATATACGGTAATAACGAAGGTAATTTCCTGTCCTACCGTATAAGGACCAGCCGTTAATAAATCTTTCGTTAGTGCAAGATCAAATACTTCAACCGTACAATCAGCAACGACTACTGTTACCGTTGCTACATCATCTACACAAGGTGAAGTTCCGGCTGCGGTATAAGTAAAGGTATAAGTACCTTCAGCAATACCATCGAAATCAACCATCATCGGGTTAGAAATATCTACCCCTGACGCACTTGTTTCAGCCCATGCACCTCCTGCATCTTCAACTCCACCTAAAACAGCAGCTAAATCAGCAATAGAACCATCGGCTGTTGCATTACATACATTTAGTAAGCCATCGTTACCTGCATTTGGAGGTGTGATGACTGTTACTGTAACATCATCTGTACCTTCACATCCATTTCCATCAACCACATCTAAAGTATAAGTTGTTGTAACTGCCGGAGAAACGGTTATATCTTGTGTCGTTTCTGATGTACTCCATGCATAAACTGCCAAACCATCAGGTCCCATTAGCGTTACCGATTCACCTAAACAAATCGTTTGATCCATTAGTGTAAATGTTGGTAAGTCATTCACAGTTATTGTTGCAGTACCTGAAACTGTTCCTGTACATCCATTGGCATCTGTAACTGAAACCATAGTATAAGTAGTATCGTCTGCCGGAGCTACTGCTATAGCATCGCCACTATTATAATTAGTTACTGTGATATCAGTTGTTCCATCATTGTAAACAATTGTATATGGACCAACTCCACTTCCTGCAATTGTTACGGTTAAATCTGAAGCTGTATCATCTGCACAAACAGATGCATCACCAGCAAGTGTAGCTGCAATGTCATTAGGACAAGTATTACAATCATTTACAGTAACTGTTACAGTTGCCACTGCATCTACACAAGGGCTTGTTGCTGTTACTGTATATTCAAAAGTATAAGCACCTACTGCTACACCATCAAAGTCAACCATTGTCGGATCAGTAAGGTCAACACCTGAAGTAGTTGTTTCAGCCCATGAACCACCTGCATCCGGTGCTCCCATTAATGCTGCTGATAAATCGGCGATCGTATTTCCATCTGCACTATTTGAACAAGCAGTAGCTGTTCCGTTCATCCCTGCATTTGGAGGTGTGATAACTGTTATTGTTGCTGTTCCATTTACTGTACCCGTACACAAACCTGTTCCACTTTCATCAACTACCGATAACAATGAATAGCTTGTAGTTGTAGTTGGTGAAACGGTAACTACATCACCACTATTTACACCGAACAATGGGATATTTGCTGCTCCGTCTGTGTAAGTAATTGAGTATGGTCCTGTTCCGCCTCCTGTAATTGTAATTGTTAGATTTGATGTCGTTGCATCTGCGCAAACCGAATTATCACCTGTTATTGTGGCAACTATATCATCTGGGCAACATTGGCAATCTTCTGCTGGGAACATTATCATTTCAAAAGTGTAGCAGTAAACATTTCCGTTTACATCATCTAAGTTTCCTGCAATAGCTTCGTTAATATCTAAAAGTACATCACCCTCAAACCCTGCAACTTCAGAATCTAAAACGTTGAAAGCATAAACTGTGTATGCTGCATTATCTGCTAAACCAGTAAAACTTGCTGGTTGTTGCGCTGCTGGCGTTTGTGGGGTTGCCACAATAGCACCACTTGCATCTACTAATACATAAACCAAAGTATAACCATCTTGATTCTGGTTACTTGCAACAGTATTAATAGTGTAAGATTGTGGAGCGGCACTACAATCACAAACATTATTTTGAATTACTAATACTTCTGTATCGTCAGTATCTGTAACTTGCGTATTGGGATCATTCACATCATTAGCTGTTACAGTTGCTTCATTAACAAAACCCATTGTTACACCTCCTGTTGTTGAACAATTATAAGTAAATGATTCGCCTACATTAAATACCGCATCTAAATTACCTACTGCTGATATTGCTGTCGCTGTCATTGTAGCATCCATTGCACAAGAAACAGTTATTGCATCGGTAATTACAACATTTGTTAAATCTGCACTTCCATTGTTGGTTACTGTAATTGTAAATGTAGCATCTGCTCCTGACATTACATTTTGTGTATCGTCAGCGTTATCAGCATCATCTTTTACAATCATTATTGAAGGTGTACCTAATGGACATTCACCTGGATTTGTTGTTACCGTACTTACAGCACTTGCTGTTGTCATATCTAAATCACATAAACAACGTGTATCTATTGTAATAGCATTGGCATCGTCATATATAGGTAGCGTTGTTACCCAATTTAATCCGCCATCAGTTGAGTATTGTAATGTCGAGCCAACTGGGCAAGTCGTTGTTGGTGCTGTTGTTGTTCCTGCTACATCTTGACCTGTGTTACCACCTACGGTATTACACGCGCTGTTAGTAAATGTTACGTTCAAATCACCTACTGCAATACCTGTTAAATCTGGACAAACCGCACAGGCACAATCTTCATTATAAGTAGTACAAACATACTCATAACATAAACCAGCAAAAGCTCCCGTTCCTGCTTGTGCGTCGGCTACGGCAGCCTCACTAATCATTGCAGCGTTAAACGCTACTAAATCATCTGCATCAACATCGAAAGCACAAACTTCAAAAGCAGTATTATCTGCTAAACCTGTGAAACTTGCCGGACTTCCTGCTGCTGGAGTTGCTGTTTCTAATGGATCTCCATTTCCAGTTAATGTATAAATTAATGCCTTATCTGAAGGAGAAGCATTAGCTACTGTATTTATTGTAAATGGCGTTGGATCATTCCCACAATTACAATCGTTTGCAACTTGTGCTGGACAAGGTGTACAATTTCCGCCTATTACACTTGGCATTGCACCATCGTTTGCTCCACCACCTGTTATTGTAAACTCTGCAGTATAAGGCGTTGAAGCGGTAATATAAGCCGTAAATGTATATGTTCCATTTCCATTATCTGTTGCTGTTCCTGAAGCTGGTGTAGTTCCATCAGCTGTAACTAATCCGCCTGCTGTTGTTAATGTTATTGTTTGTCCTGCTGTTGCAGTAATAGTAATTGTTTCCAATAAAATATCATTTTGAAAATCTCCGTCTAAATCAATTCCGTCAATACAATTACAAGGATCGGTAATTGCAATTTCTACAGGTAAAATACAAACATCTGGTACTGTTGTAACCATACTTGTTGCACTTGCTATTGTTGCATCAACATCGCATAAACAACGTGTTGTTACAGTTATAGCTGTTGTTTGGTCATAAACTGGTAAAGTTGTTGACCAAACTGTTCCTCCATCAATAGAATATTCTAAAGTTGAACCTGTTGGACAAGCTGTTGCTGGTGCTGAAATAACACCTCCTGAAAGTGTTACATTATCAGCTTCACAAGTACTCTCTGAAGTGACAACTACCGCAGGCGCTGTTGCCACTGCTATTGCCGGATCACAACAAACACAACTTTCAGTAAATGCTACTGCTGGTGCAACTTCGTAACAATAAGGTGTTATTCCATCTGAAGACATTACCAAAGCATTATTAGCAGAAATTGCTGTTGTAATATCTGTCGTTGCATCTGTAATAAAACCTGTAACCTCTGTATCAATCACATTAAAGGCATAAACATTGTACATTGCTCCATCATCTGGTAAAGCAGTAAATGTTCCTGTTTGGTTAATTGCATTAAGCGTTCCATCGGCATTAACCAATGCGTAAACCATTTGATAGCCATCGGCGTTTCCTGTAGCTTGAACGTTAATAGTATAAGGCGTTGCACTTGTACAATCGCAAACTTCTTGCTCTAAACAATTCAATTCAAAAACATTAAATGTTGTGGCACAAGTTACATCATCTGCATCTTCAATAGTTAGCATAATTGCAAGTTGCTCTCCGCTTGTTCCTCCAACATAAGTTTGATTAGCAATTGATGTAACTGCAGGGTATGAAATGGTTGTTCCGTTTGCTGTTACATTAAAATCGGCTGTTGTGGCAATACCACCAGTAATTGAAATTATGTCAATATTATATGTTCCATCGGCATTACAAGAACTTGTTGCATCTACTACAATTGGGTCGCAAGTTGGTCCAACTGGACACGTACCTGGCACTGTTGTTACTTCACTTGTTGCACTTGCTGTTGTGCCGTCTATATCACATAAACAACGAGTAGTTACTGTTACTGCTGTTGTTTGGTTATAAGTTGGTAAAGTTGTTGACCAAGCAGTTCCTCCATCTATTGAGTATTCTAAAGTTGAACCTGTTGGGCAAGCGGTTGTAGGAGCTGCTATTACTCCACCAGAAAGTGTTGTATTATCTGCTTCACAGGTACTTTCTGTTACACCAACTACTAAATCGCCCGCTAAAATTGTTGTTAAATCTGGGCAAGAAGGGCATGCTGCTGGTAAAACTGGTGTAATAGCACCATTATTTGTCAATGCTTGTCCATCAGTATCGCTACCCCAATTTTCATCACAAGCAGACACTGCTCCTAATGGTAAGACGTTGGTATCCAAAGCAAAGCCATTATAAACAACACTTTGATATGTATTAGCATTCGGATCATATAAAATTGCTTGATCTCCACCATTATTTAATGGAACTCCCCCACTAAAATAGTTTGTAGGTATAGGACCAGAAGAAGCTGGCCATTCATCAACAACTATTGCACAATCTCCTGCTGCCAATATTGTGCCTGCTGGGAATGTAAAAACAGCAGCATTATCATAAATTTGAAATCCTGAAATATCAATATCGGCACTCGAGTTATTACAAATTTTCACATAATCATCTCCTGCATCTGCAATACCATCACAGTTTACATCTACATTACTCGAAGCAGAATTGGGGTCTGGTAAAATTTCTACAATTGCAACTCCTGGGTTTGTTGCTTCGTTTGAACATTCTACATTACTAAATTCTCTTGCTCCGTTATTTATCCATTCTTGAATGCAAGCAAAATCTGCTGGATTTGTTGCATCTAGCCCTGTAGAACCTTGAGGCATAGCTCCACCGCAACCTGAGGTCCCTTCTATTTTATCTAAAAAATAGTCGAATCCACTTGTTCCATCAGGTGCACAACTCATTGTTAGAATGTTGGCATACGTTAGTGGTCGTAATGCACCCGTATGACACCCGGTGAAATTACAACTTGTATTCATAATTATTTCCACATCTGCAAAATCGGCACATTGTGAAAAGGCGTTACTATTTATCAAAAATATTGATAAACAGACACAGATTATATATTTTAAATTTCTTATCATTTTTAAACTAAGATTTTGGTTAATAAATTTTTCCTTTAATCTTAGCAATGATTAAGGAGCAGTTGTCGTTGTGCCATTAGGTACGAATACAGGCGTGTTTGGCGTTGTGCCAATTGGGGCATTACCATTAAACACCTCAGAAGTACAACTTATATCTGAGGGATCCACTAATTGAACCAATAATGCTGAACCATCCGCTGGTAGTTGAGTTCCCGCTGTATATGCAATCCAATTTGTGCCGCCATCTATTGAGTATTCTACATTTCCATCTACTGCATCATCTGTAGTTCCAGATGCAATAATATTGGTTACATCTATTGTAAATTGACCACAAACTTCTGTGAATGCTACATCTGCGGTGTAACCACAAGGTGCATCATTACACACCTCTACATAACTTAGTGTATTTGTAAATGCAGTATTAGTGGCAGCTGTTCCATCTGGATCATTACAATCACTTGTTGATTGCCCATTTCCTGTAGTTCCATTTGTTGGCAAGTCATCTCCACCACAAGTAGTGGCTACATCTTCTAAACAAACAGTATAAACAAATCCGCTAACAATATCAGTTGCCATAAGTCCAGCATCAGTGGTAGCATCTACAGTATAGTTATTATTGGAACCACTTGTACCATTTTCAGGAAAACAATAAGTTCCAGTATTTGGTGCAGCTGATGTTGTGATAGATCCTGGGTCTGCTGCAAAAACAACACCCGTTCCTGTAGTTGTATAAATATCTGCTTCAATGTTAATTGAGTTAGTGCCACTACAACCATTTGTACCTCCATTACTTCCACCTGGTGCACCATTCCAAAATCCATTATATGTTGCTGATCCATAAGGAACTCCTGCACCATCAAGAAAAACAACAGATGCTGATTCAAATATTTGTCCAGCTGTATTAATACTGGTAACTCTTGCTACTGCATCCTGTGCTTGTAAGGGATTACCAAAAGTAACTTCGTAGGTATAACAATATACATCGCCGGTAGTTGAAACAAACTCACCACTAGTAAAATCAGTAATGGTTTTAATTCCTACACCATCAATAAAGAAACTTCTACCTGCTCCTCCAGTTCCTGGACTACCGACGCCACCACCGTAAACATCATAAACTGGTTCAACAGTTAATGTAATTGATAAATCATCTGATCCATCTGTACCCAATGTACAATCTCCCGATGCGGAATCGAAAATATCGAAACTGTATGAAGCTGTTGGAGTATTTCCATCTGCGATTTGAGTACCAGATTCTGTTAAATTAACATCGGTATATGACGCATCAGAAAAAAATCCTTCTCCATCATTTGTTATTCCGTCATTTTGAAAGTCAACTCTACAAGTATTTGTACACTGAGCATTTACATTTTGCAAACCAAATGCTAAAAGAAAAGAACATATTAAAATATTTATATTTTTCATTATATTTTTTTAAAAGGTTTTTAAAAGGGAAATAACGAAATGTCGTACTTCGGTGTGTTATACTTACTCAGTATGACATTTCATTAAATTGGTTTTATTAATTACCTCCTTGATAAGGGAAGTTTCCTGAGTTTGAGTTACAGTTTGGATTAACTGGCGTTCCAGCACAAGTACAATCGCTCTGGATTACATCATTTTCTGTATTCACATCCCCATCGTCACACGCATCACCAAAGTTGACCATTTCGGTTGGACAATCGAAAGTTGGTGCCGCTCCACATGTGGAAAGATCGTTGGTTCCTCCAGCTGTTGCCGTACAGTTAACACCCCATGTCGTTCCATCAAACTGTATTGACTGTGTTGCTGTTGTACTTGAGTCTTCTGCTACTCCAACATCAGTTGAAACTGTCCCACTTGCAGGTCCGTCAACTGCTGTTAATGTACCCTCGTAAGAAATCAATTGTATTAATGAACCATCTGCTGAACAACTTAATGAAATTCCATCAGCAGCACCATTCTGAATTGAACTTGGATACCATACATAATAATCATAGTTCGCATCACTACCTATTAAATCTGTTGCTGTTAGGGTATAAGAACTGTAAGATGATCCTGCATCGTTGTAAAGGTCTATTACTAAGCTTGAAGCATCTCCACCTGTTGCTACGGCGATCTCGATAAATTCATTCATATCTGTACTGGCATTATCGTAATGGAACTCGTTGATAAATGCTACTGGACAACTACCACTTGGCACTGTTCCTGAACAACTACAATCGGATTGAATTACATCATTTGTTGTATTAGCATCTAAATCATCACAGGCATCACCGAAGTTGACCATTTCGGTTGGACAATCAAAAACAATTGCTGTTCCAGCACAAGTACAATCGCTCTGGATTACATCATTTTCTGTATTCACATCCCCATCGTCACACGCATCACCAAAGTTGACCATTTCGGTTGGACAATCGAAAGTTGGTGCCGCTCCACATGTGGAAAGATCGTTGGTTCCTCCAGCTGTTGCCGTACAGTTAACACCCCATGTCGTTCCATCAAACTGTATTGACTGTGTTGCTGTTGTACTTGAGTCTTCTGCTACTCCAACATCAGTTGAAACTGTCCCACTTGCAGGTCCGTCAACTGCTGTTAATGTACCCTCGTAAGAAATCAATTGTATTAATGAACCATCTGCTGAACAACTTAATGAAATTCCATCAGCAGCACCATTCTGAATTGAACTTGGATACCATACATAATAATCATAGTTCGCATCACTACCTATTAAATCTGTTGCTGTTAGGGTATAAGAACTGTAAGATGATCCTGCATCGTTGTAAAGGTCTATTACTAAGCTTGAAGCATCTCCACCTGTTGCTACGGCGATCTCGATAAATTCATTCATATCTGTACTGGCATTATCGTAATGGAACTCGTTGATAAATGCTACTGGACAACTACCACTTGGCACTGTTCCTGAACAACTACAATCGGATTGAATTACATCATTTGTTGTATTAGCATCTAAATCATCACAGGCATCACCGAAGTTGACCATTTCGGTTGGACAATCAAAAACAATTGCTGTTCCAGCACAAGTACAATCGCTCTGGATTACATCATTTTCTGTATTCACATCCCCATCGTCACACGCATCACCAAAGTTGACCATTTCGGTTGGACAATCGAAAGTTGGTGCCGCTCCACATGTGGAAAGATCGTTGGTTCCTCCAGCTGTTGCCGTACAGTTAACACCCCATGTCGTTCCATCAAACTGTATTGACTGTGTTGCTGTTGTACTTGAGTCTTCTGCTACTCCAACATCAGTTGAAACTGTCCCACTTGCAGGTCCGTCAACTGCTGTTAATGTACCCTCGTAAGAAATCAATTGTATTAATGAACCATCTGCTGAACAACTTAATGAAATTCCATCAGCAGCACCATTCTGAATTGAACTTGGATACCATACATAATAATCATAGTTCGCATCACTACCTATTAAATCTGTTGCTGTTAGGGTATAAGAACTGTAAGATGATCCTGCATCGTTGTAAAGGTCTATTACTAAGCTTGAAGCATCTCCACCTGTTGCTACGGCGATCTCGATAAATTCATTCATATCTGTACTGGCATTATCGTAATGGAACTCGTTGATAAATGCTACTGGACAACTACCACTTGGCACTGTTCCTGAACAACTACAATCGGATTGAATTACATCATTTGTTGTATTAGCATCTAAATCATCACAGGCATCACCGAAGTTGACCATTTCGGTTGGACAATCAAAAACAATTGCTGTTCCAGCACAAGTACAATCGCTCTGGATTACATCATTTTCTGTATTCACATCCCCATCGTCACACGCATCACCAAAGTTGACCATTTCGGTTGGACAATCGAAAGTTGGTGGAGTTGTATCATTTGCCATACCTTGAGTTGGTACACCGGAAAGGAAAGCCCCACTTCCATCATCTTGTAATGATGTATCTGCATCATCATTATACTGTATTGTTTCGCCTAATCCTGTTAATAAACCAGTATCGTCTGCATCATTTGTTCCATAAACAATTGCATCTAGTAAGTTTGTGGTTGTTACAGGAGTATCTGTTGGAAAATCAGTTGCATCCCCATTATATAAGGCTATTGCATCTGCTCCATTTTGAATCCCATTTGAAGGAAAGTTGATTACTAACAACCCATTCGCATCAAAGAATAAACCATCAAGATCTATCGCATCGTAAGAAGCATCGTCTGACCCATTAAACAAGACCAATACTAACCCATCTGCTGGTGCACCCGGAGTACCTAGTAGTTCTACAAATTCTGCCATATCAGTACCAGCCTGATCTGGGTCAATTTCATTAATAGTTTGTGCCTGCACCAAAAATGGTAAGCACAATGCCATTAGAAAAGAGAGAAAAAGTTTTTTCATAATTAAGATTTTAAAATTTATTGTTGAGGAAAATTTTTCTTGAAAATAAAAAAGCCCACTTATGTAGGGTAAGTGGGCTATCAGTTATTGATTTTATTAAAAAAGGGCAACAAATTGTAAAGGTAATAAAAATTACCAAAGAGGAATTTGAATAAACAGGGAATAGTGTCATCATATTTCTCAATTTGACAACACAAAAATATGATGATTTTTTAGGTGTAAAAAATGATTAAGGTTAAGCCTATATTAACTTTAGGCACTTTCGCCGAATGTATTTTTATCGGCTACTGAAAATATTATCGAAAAGTCTTGATTTATCTCAAGCGATCTTCAGATTTCAACATTCTGATATCACTATTGATACTGTTACCGGCTATTAGGTTAGAAATTAATGCTAATGGTGGGAATGCCCACTCAATATTAGGGTTTTCAAATAAGTTATTCAAATATACGATTGCTCCAAAAGCCAATAGGAGTGTAAAAATCCCATAACTAGTAATTTTATTGAACGTCAATTGGCGTTTGAGCTTTGCTAACGCTTTTTTATTTTTATCAAGTCCGAAGAAGATTACAACAAGTGCATCAAGTGCAAGAACAATAGCTGCCACTGCCAATATAAGTGCATAAGTATTGGCACTATTGAAATTGGCTAAGTCTACCAAAGTTGCAAAAGGTGTAAAAGGCACTAGTAAACAGAAAACAGCAGTAAGTATTTGAAAAATGGTTGTTTTTGGATTATCGAACATTAATTTTAGGTTTCGGATTTCAGAAATCAGGTTTTAGTCTTTGGAATTTTCAGCTTCGTTTTTTCTGGTCTCTGCTATTTCACACAGTTGTTTATAGAAATCTTCCCCGTATTTTCTGACGATCGGATCTTTCAGAAATTTATATACCGGAACCTGTAATTCTTTACCCAAGGTGCAAGCAGGGCTGCAAATATCCCACTTGAAGTAATTTACAGCATCATAATTTTGATATTTTTTTATACGGATCGGATATAAATGACAGGAAATCGGCTTTTGGAAGTTCACGATGCCTTCTTCCCATGCTCTTTCTATCTGACATTTGGCGATTCCTTTTTCATCGAAATTCAAGTAAGCACATTTTCCACCTTCAACCAAAGGTGTTTCAAATCCTGTTTGATTACTCATGTCATTGTATTCTGCTTCAAAAGGTACATACTTACCTTGTTCTTCTATGACCTTTATGCCTTCTTCTGTCAAAAATGGTTTCACATCTTCATAAATGTCATCCAAAATCGACAGCTCGTGTTCTTCAAGTGGCGCCCCACCTTCTCCTTCTACGCAACAAGCTCCTTTGCATGCACTCAGGTTACACACAAATTCTCTTTGAATAATATCGTCGCTGATTATTTTATCGTCTATTACTATCATGTTTTGAGATTTGAGGTTTCAGGTTTGAGGTTTGAGGTTTCAGGCACTCCTGTTCCCTAATTTACCAATCTTTATCACTCTTAATGGTTTGTCCTTGTTGGGTTCTTAATTTTTCCTGTACTTTTAATTCTTCGTTCTTAAGGGCTTCTAACAAGCGTAACATTTCTTCTCTACTTAATTCTCTTTCTTCAGGAATTCCGGCAGCTGTTGAATCTTTAGCTGCTGTAGGATCCTGTTGCTCTTCAGGTTTTGGTTGTTCTTCCTGTTCTTCACCTTTTTCTCCTTCCTTTTGTTCTTGTTCCTTTTTCTCTTCGGCTTCCTGTTCCTCTTGTTCTTTTTTCTGTTCTTCTTCAGATTGCTCTTGCTCTTCTTGATTTTGTTCTTGTTGTTCCTGATTCTCGTTTTCTTTTTGCTCTTGCTGTTCCTGTTCTTGTTTTTCGCCGTCCTGATTTTCCTGTGGATTATCGCACTGCTTGTTTTGTTCTTGCTCTTGTTGCTGCTGTTCCTGCTCTTTTTTCATATCCATTGCTAACGAAAGATTGTACTTGGTATCCATATCTTTCGGATTCAATCGGAGTGCTTTCTTATAAGCTTCAATGCTTTCATCTAATTTTTCAGAAAGTAAATAGGCATTTCCTAAATTATGATAAGCCAGAGCCTGAAGTGCTTTATCATTTTTACTCTCATTAATTACCCTTTCAAACAAAGGAACAGACTCTTCATATCGTTCCTGAGTAAACAAAGCATTTCCAAGATTAAAAACTGTTTCAGCCAAATCTCCCTGATCGTTTTTATTCATAGCAGCACGATACGCTAATTCGGCATCTCCATATTGCTCATTTCTAAAGGCATCATTTCCATCTCTTGTTAAAGATTTCTCTGTTTCTGTTTCAAGAAAAACAGCTTGAGCCCCAACCATAAAAGGCAAATAAATTAAAAGAATAGCAAAAAATATAAAACGCATTTTTGATATTTTCATTTAAAAATCGATGAAAGTAAGGCGTACAATAATTGTCCTTATTAAACGCAAAATTATTCGATTTTAAGTTCTTAAAGTTCCATTTCTCATCTTTTAAGCTTTATTTATTGGTACGAAAAAAATTAAAGTCATAACTTTATACGTTTACACTTGTTGTGTATTAAGTAATTCTTTAAAATGGAATTCATTTTCGATCACTCAGAAAGAATTTACTTCTTTGAATTAAGCTGAATTATTAATGCACCTAATAATCTTAAATCATGTTTAAACATTTACTATACCTCTTCCCAATTTTAGGCATTTTGAATTTACAGGCTCAGGAACGATATGTAGATAAAGTTTTTGAAGAAGTAACCGTACATTCCGATGTTATTTATTCTGATTCTACTGGTTATTATATGGATATATATGAACCCGCAGGCGACACCATGGCACAACGTCCATTGTTGATTTTTGCACATGGTGGAGCATTCATAGATGGAAGCCCCAGAACAAGTACTTCTGTAGATTTTTGCACTCAATTTGCTCAACGTGGTTATGTAACTGCTTCTATTCAATATAAATTGGCTGATTATCCAGCACTTTTAGTCGATTCGTTGGCGATGTTCGATGTTGTTGTGAAAGCAATGGGAGATGCAAAAGCTGCAATTCGCTATTTCAATAAAGATGCTGTAACGAATAAAACTTACAGAACCGATCCTGATCGTGTATTTATTGGTGGAAATTCAGCAGGTGGTATTTTATCGATGCACATGGCTTATTTAGATGAAAATGATATTCTACCTGAAAAATTAAATGAGGTTTATGAAGCTAATGGTGGTTTTGAAGGAGAACGTGGCAATCCGGGTTATCCTTCAGATGTAATTGGTGTTATTAATCTTGCAGGTGGTTTGAATGTTTTATCACTAGTTGATGGTAATTCTCCTGAAACTTTTTCTGCTCACGGTGATATAGACAGTGTTGTTCCGTTCGACTGTAACGATGTTTATTGGGCTGACCCGATTATTGGCGTTCTGGATATGACGGATATTTGTGGCAGTAGCGTTATACATCCTATATTGGATGAGCTTGGCATCAGAAATGAATTAATTGTTTATGAAAATGCCGACCACACACCTTGGTCTTTCAATGCAAGCATGCGTGATGATATCATACAAATGGCGGCAGATTTCCTAGCTCCTTTGACTGTACCGATCATTACTTCAAATGAAAATGACCTAAATAACATAGACTGGAAATTATATCCTAATCCAAGTAATGGCTTACTAACCTTAGAACACGATCTGCAAGATCCTTTTTCAATTAATATTTATGAAACAACAGGAAGACTTGTTAAACAACAAGATTTTTCAGCCTTCAACCAAAAAACAAGTATTAACTGTTCGGATCTAAGAGCAGGGGCTTACATTCTGGAACTGTACTCAAACGACAGTAAAGTAAGTGAATTGTTTTTTATTACCCATTAAGAGTGTATTAAATCAAGCCTCAAAACTATTGTCTGAGGCTTGATTTAGAGTATGTTTAAATTTCTATCAACTGAAAACCAATATTTTATGAACCTGATGTTGAAAAATCGCATTTATTTAGCTCGCTAAACGCATACAATTTTTCTTATTCAGAACCACAAACTATTGATTTTCAATTTAAAATAATTTTTAAACATACTCTTAATTAGATTGAAAAACTTTATTCTCTAAACGCCAACTTCTTCTGTTTCAATTCGATACCTTTTTGCTCAACAATTACCTATTAAAATCATAGCCAATTCACTTTGGCATCAAATTGTATTGTATCGTTAAAAATTAATGAATTGGATTTCATCTTAATTATTTTTTGTTTAACTTTATATACCAAATAGTTAAACAAATATATTATTTTTATAGTGTATAACAGTAGAGAATATGTGGAGTGAGCTTGAAAACAAACCTGACTTAAAAGATAAACTAATGGTTTATTTTGAGGAGACTTATGTACCCAAAAGGCTTGATCTTGCCTATGAGATTTCTATGCAAATTGAGGCGAATTATCCTGGTGAAACATTAAAATTATTAAAAGAAGCAGTAAACATTGCTTATGAGCATAATGCATCGATAACAACAAAATTAATTATAAGAATTGCTGAAATATATTTCAGAAAAGGGCAACTATTTTATGCTAAGGAATATGTCGAAAAAGCAATAGAAGAACATGCAAAAGGAGTAAAAGAAATTAACTCTATTCGCCTGTTAAATTTTTTGGGAGGGCTTTACTTTCACGACCGGGAACTAACCATTTCCTTTTCTTATATACTTGAGGCCTATAATAAAGCATTAAGTGAAAATGTTTTAAATCAACAAGCATTTTGCTTAAGTAATTTTGGGCATATATTTAATTATATTGGTCATACCGAAAAAGCAAATCATTTCTACAGATCAGCTGTTGTAAAGTATGAAAAACTATTAGAGCTACACCCTGCTTTCAGTGCTGATGTAGATTCCCAAACACAGTATATTTATTATGAATACTTTTTTAGTTTGATTATCTGGATCACACATTTTTATCAGAACTACTCAAAAGCAGGCAACAGCGATGATATTAACAGAAAATTACAAGTTTTAAAAGTAGCTTATCCTGATATTGACAACCAGCACATAAAAATACTGATCGATCTGTGCGATATTCATCAATTACTCGAATCAAACAATGAAGCAATAGCCACCGATAAAATGAATGAAATTGAAATTGTTATCGAAAAGCTAGCTTATAAAGAAGAAATGAGAAATTTTCTCATGATAAAAATAAAACATGCACTATTCCAGAATGATTTAGATAAAGCTTTAGAACTTACCAAACATCGCTTCTTTAATCCGATCAATTTATATAGTATTCCTCAATGTGAGAATTTATTTCAGATTTATACAATGAATAATTCAGAAAAAGCTGTTGATTTTTGTAATGAGATCATACAACAAAGTAAGACAAAGGCTTCTTTAGTATATATTTCAAAATGGGCTTATGAAAAACTAACTGAATTGGAGGAAACCATTGATGAAAAAGCATACAATTATGCTAAAGAACAATATCAGATTTTGTTTCATTCGATTCTGAAATTCTCAGTATAAGTATTTCGATTTTGATTTTTTTCGGAACTTTATTCATGAATAATAATATTGTTTATGCAATCTGATCAATATTATTTTGCATGAAATACCTTTTTGTTCTTTCTATCTTTTTCATTAACCTAACAACTTTATTTTCTCAAAAAATAAAACCAGAAAAGCTTCAAAATGACTTTAATTTTCTTGTTGAAGAATTGAGACTGAAACATCAGGGCTTATACCAATATGAAACTCATGCTGTTATTGATGGGAAAATTGACAGTCTTTATGCCACGCTATCTAAACCACACAGTAAAATAGAATTTTACACCAAAGTGAGAGCATTAATTGCACTTACCAACGAGGGGCACACCTATGCAGATTTACCAAAAGGTGCTATGGTCAAGGCAGGAATTTCAAGGTCATTCCTTCCATTGAGTATTCGGTATTGTGATAAACAACTCATCATCGATCAATATTTTGGTGAATCGGAATCCAAGTTAAAGCAAGGTTTGCGTATTCTTTCAATAAATGGAAAAGATGTTGACGAAATAGTTCAGGATATTTTCCCTTATATACCCAGCGATGGCTTTAATGAAACGTCGAAATATGAATGGTCTGCGAATGTAATTTTTTCCCTATTGTATCGCCTTGTTTATGGTGCTGAAAAGAAATTTATTTTAGAAGTAGAAGAATTTGAAAAAAGAAAACCGTTCACTGTTGAACTTCCTGCGGTAAGGTTTACAAAGTTCAAAGTAAAACATGCTAAATATCCATTTAAAAAGTTTGAATTCAAACAATTCAAGTTTCAAATCCTAAATGATTCAGTAGCTTACATGTCTGTTCCTAGTTTTGATAGCGAAGCTGCCTCTTACAGTTCTTTCTATGGCGACTGCTTTGAAAAAGTTACTGAAAAAGATATCAAACACTTAATAATTGACTTACAAGACAATGGCGGAGGGTCGGAAGGAAACGAAAATCTCCTATATAGTTACCTTCAATGGGATATTTTTCCAAAATACAAATCGGTTTCCATGACTCCAATCATATATAATGACAGAAAAAATGAAAACAGTATCAAATTTGATAAGTGGGAGCATAAAGGACAATATGCTGAAAGAGGCGACTTCACTTTATCAAGCAGTTATTACTCCACACACAGCTATCAGAAACCTGACAAAGCCCATGTTTATGATGGCAAACTATATGTTTTGATCAGTGGTGCTACTTTTTCTGGTGGTGCTGAATTTTGTAGTATGGTTAAAATGAATAACAGAGGTATTTTTATTGGCGAAGAAACCGGAGGAACTTTTGAAGGAAATGTAAGTGGCTATGCTGAAAACATCAAATTACCAAATACTAAGATCCGTGTTTCTATACCTGTTGTTAATTTTAGAATGAATGTTGATCCAGCAATAAAAGGTAGGGGAATTATGCCAGACTTTGAAGTTCCACAAAACTGGGAGGATTACCTTAGTAGTGAAAACAGTAAATTAAAGTTTGTTCTTGAAGATTTATTGAAAATTAAATAACTGAACAATAAGACCTCTCCTTATGAAAATAACCCTATATATTTCAATCATCTTTTCCTTATTTATTAGTTGTTCTAATAATAATAAAAACAACCAAAATCGTGAGCTTTTAGCACACCCTGAAAAGTATGTTCAAGATAATTATAAAGCTGAGACAATTAGCTTTCAACCGGATACTACTATTAGTCGAATAGCTTTACTCAGCGATACTAACATCCAATCATATCTTGGAGAGAAAGTGATGGATCGACTTAATAATGAAGTGATTCCAAGTTCTTATGTATTGAGTAAAGACAAAAAGCAAAGACTCGATTTTTTCTTTCATCCCGGAAGTTCAACAAACACCTTTGCAGAATTCAGGGTCAGTTATACTTCTACGAGAACACGATCTGAATACTCAGTAAATGATATTAACTTTTCAACAGAAAGCGGTATTAAATTAGGTATTACCGAAGGTACTTTAAAAGCCGTTAAGGGAGAACCCGATAGTATAGACAATAGTACTTATTACTATCGAATTACAGATCGAGAAAGCCCAGTATTTTTAGATAAATACAAGATGCCCATTTACTACGCAAACTACACCTTTGAAAATGGTTATCTGATTCAATTTAGATTTGGATTTGAATACCCCTAAACCCAGTTTAACATATTTATATTATAAATTCTATTACCTTTATTAAAAAAGGAAATAATGGTTCAGGTTGATGTTTTTTGGGCGTATGCTTTAGGAGGAAGTTTGGCTGAAGCAGGAGGTGATAAGATGCTCAATCAACACGATTCTGTAGGCAATCATTACTTTGCCTGGACAATGATCTTCCTATCCGTTTTTTGGGCACCGACAGGTATGTATCTTCTAGCTCAGCACCCATCCTGGGAAACAATGCAAGTATATGATTCGATCAGCGATATTCCTCCCTGGTTGATCGTTGGTTTTGGTTTAACGAATATTACTCAGGGCATACTTGGGTATTTCACTACGCGTTTCCTTATGAAAAGCAACTTAACCAAATTTGCCACCCTTAACTGGATGTTAGGTTATTTCTTGCTCTTTTTTGTACTTATTTATGGTTGGGATGGAACAGGCATTGATCGTTTCCTGTACGATCGGGATTGTTTTAATGGAACAGCCTGGACAGCCGGAGCCGGATTTCAGGAAGGGGCAGGTGTATATTTTCTTATCAGCTCGGTAGCTAAAACACTATATATTGAAGGCGCCTATTTGCTTATCCCCTACTTTTTACTGGTAGCACGTTGGGCTCAACACAATCGTCAATATGGCATTCCTGCTATACTGAAATTATTAATGCGTGTTTTTCTAATGGCATTGCCAGCGGCTATTTTGTGCGCAGCAGCACTTTGGTTGTTTTTATGATTGATGATTGGGAATAGGTTCAATATCTCATACAATTTGAAATATAATTTTTCGTATAAATATTTTTTTAATTGTATCATAAAGTGAATACAGGTATTACATTAAATACAAAACATTTTAGTAATGCTTTGATAAGACAAGAACTTTATGCAGGTTCTGAGGGTTTACACAAACTAATAATGAACAACCTAATGGTAGGTTTAGAACAACCTTATTATGCAGATTAAATTTAAACAACTCATATTATTAATACTGGGATGGCTTATCAGTCATTCTGGTATTTCTCAAGAATTACAACCGTATTATACGACGGATGCTGATGAATTTTGCTTAAGTGCTACACTCGTTGAATATAATAAAATATTATTGCTAAAGGCGCATAGTCAATTCCCTAATGAAACAGGTTCCTTTGCTAATTATAATGATATTTTTAATAATATCCAAACAATGGCTATCGACACAAGCTATTCACTTTCGACTCTTATAAAAACCGATGAAAATCTGAATACTTTAAAGATCTATACTTTTCAATCTACAAAAGATACCTTACAAGTAGGTTTAGATGCCATTGAAAATTATATAAGTCAGGAGTTTGTTGTCTTAGTTGGTTATATAACAGAAAATGTGGTAAGTAAATATCTTTTGTTTACCGATTATGATTTTAATGTAAAACGAAAAGTATTTATAGATACCGATATTATTTCCGATGATGGTTTTGGATGGGGAATAACAATCAAAAAAGATTTATTTAGTGATAATTATATTGTTTCTGACATAGATAAGTTTTACGAAGTTGATGCTCAAACTGGAGTAGTAAATAAAGTAAAAACGACTAGTTGGGGAAATACTTTACAATTCCCTAATAAGCGATTAATCAAAGCTAATAGTGGTAGTGGATTTCCAATATATAATCAAGATTTTGAATGGGATACCATTGTATTAAAGAATGACCCACCGCAAATGTATAGTAAAATACTTAAAATCGTTCGTCCCCAAAACAAGGATTATATTTATTCAGCTGGTATATTCAGACACGATACATTGACTAATATTGGTTTACCAGTTCCTTTAGGGTTTAGTGATGCTTTAGTCCGCGTAAATCAAGATTTAACTTTAGAATATGTATTTATTGATTCTGTTTCCTTAGAATCAACTCAAGGAATTAACGGACTTCATTCTTTAGACTTACACAATGAAGACAACATTTATTTCTGTATAAATAATAACTTTTGTGGATACTATTTTTCATCTGAATCTTGTGTTGAATACCTTAATTTTTATAATATTGATTCAGAAGGAGAAATAAACTATATAAAGTATATTGGAGGCGAAGCAAATTATATTCCTCTGGAAATTGTTGCCCTTCCCGACTCATCTGCCATTATGTTCCTAGCTCGTTTTGAACCTGGAGAAAATGAACTTTACGAATCTGACACTTATTTTATTAAATTTGATGCTCAGGGTAATCAAATCGAACTCGATCCAGAACCTTACACCAGTAACGCTTTTATTCCTCTGAATAATATTCCAGTTTATGATGTGTTGGTATATCCCAATCCAACATCAAATATCTTGAACTTTAAGACTAGCTTGGAAAAGTCTGATATCAACGTCAATATTTATAATTCAAAAGGAAAACTTGTGTTTCAACAAGAAGATATTATAAGTCCGATTTTATTAAATAGTTTAGCTGAAGGCATTTATGTTTATGAACTCGTTAAAAATGATAGACAATTACAAACTGGTAATATTGTAGTTAAAAGGTAACAGAGAATATACAGATTCAAATCATACAATTTCTAATTTTCTTACGTTAATTAGTTTAATTTGTAATTCTTATGAATATCCGAATCTTATTAGCAATATTTTCTTTGGTGATCATTAGCGCTTGTGGTGAAGAAAATTACATTCCTAAACCAAAGGCATATCATCGTTTAATGCTGCCTGAAAAACAATATCAAAAAGCACAAATACCCGATTGCCCTTTTGAATTCGATATTCCTCAATATGCGTCAATAACAAAAGATACGCTTTTCTTTAATCAACCACCGAGCGATCCTTGCTGGATGGATATTTCTTTTAAAGGCATGAATGGTAAAATTCATATTAGTTATAAAGAAATAGGCAATCAAAACAAATTACCGAAATTGATCGAAGATGCTTATAAGCTAACTGCAAAGCACATTCGTAAAGCGGAATTCATTGATGACCGTATCTTTCATAAAGATGATGTTCATGGTTTGATTTATGATGTGGGTGGTGATGCTGCTTCGGCAGTTCAGTTTTTCCTTACCGATAGTACAACACATTTTTTAAGAGGTGCTTTATACTTTCAATCTAAACCCAATTACGACTCAATTCGTCCGGTTGTCGATTTCATTAAAACCGATATTCAGCAAATGATCGACACCTTTGAATGGAAAGAATGATCAAATTCTATTCTAAATAAAAACAGAAAGATAGTATTTACTAAACCTTCCCTTACAATTTTTCTTTAACTTTAAACTAGTAATTCAAGTTGCGATGTATGATGACATTTTTGTACATAGACGACTGTTTAACAGACCACAGACCACAAAACCTTACTTTTCACGATTATAATGGTTTTTTTGTGGACAGTGGACTATTGTACTGTTGACAGTTGAGATTTATCGCAACTTAGGTTAGTAGATATTCAAATAATTCGTATGCAGGAAAAAGTAGCAGATCTGGAATATGATTATGTCATTATTGGTAGTGGTTTCGGTGGTTCTGTTAGTGCATTACGGCTTTCTGAAAAAGGATACAAAGTACTCGTAATTGAAAAAGGAAAGTGGTGGAATGCTGAAGATTTCCCTGAAAACAACTGGCAAGTAAAAAAGTGGTTATGGGAACCACGCTTGGGTATGCGTGGTATCATGAAAATTACTTTTCTGAAACATATTACCGTACTTTCTGGTGTTGGTGTTGGAGGTGGCTCACTCACTTATGCCAATACGCTACCTGTTCCCAAGCAAGCCTTTTTCACTTCAGGAAGCTGGAAAAACCTTGCCGATTGGGAAACGGAGTTAGCCCCTTTTTACGATACAGCTTACAGAATGTTGGGCGCTGCTAAAAATCCATCATCAGGGCCTGCCGACAAAGCCATTAAAACTTTAGCAGAGGATTTAGGGAAAGCCGACAAATATGATAAAACGAAGGTTGCTGTTTATTTTGGCAAACCTGGAGAAACTGTTGCTGATCCCTATTTCGATGGAAAGGGTCCTGCTCGTACCGGTTGTACTCATTGCGGTGAATGTATGACCGGCTGTCGCCACGACTCAAAAAACACCTTAGATAAAAATTATCTTTATTTAGCTCAGCAACTCGGCTGTGAAATAATTGCAGAACACGAAGTAAGCGATGTCATTCCACTCGATGGCTTAAGCGGTAAAACAGGTTATGAGATCACCTTTGCTCCCGAAAAAGGAACAGCAAAAAAAGTAAGAACCAAAGGTGTTGTTTTTTCGGGCGGAGTTTTAGGAACGATGCCTTTACTTTTAAATCTGAAAGAAACTTCCCTACCCAATTTATCAGATAAATTAGGCTGTAGCGTCAGCACCAATAATGAAGCATTAATTAATGTGGTTAGCTTGGATGATGACAAAGATTTCACCAAAGGTATTGCCATTGGTTCTATTTTACATACCGACGAAAATACGCATTTAGAGCCTTGCCGTTATGGTGAAAATTCTGGTTTTTTCCGGGTAATGATGGTTCCGATGGCATTTGGCAGCAATGCCATAATTCGTTTAGCCAAGGCTTTCTGGGGCATATTGAAATCACCGATCGCCAATTTAAAAATTCTATTTACCCGCAAATACGCCGCTCGTTCAACAGTTTTGTTGTTCATGCAAACCCTCAACAGCACCATACGCATTAAAAAAGGTGGCTTATTGTATGGTTATAATACTGAAGTAGAAGAAGGAGCAAAACCTAGTGCCTTTATTCCCGAAGCAAAAACACTTGCCGATAAATTCTCCAAAATAGTGAACGGGAAAGCTTTTGTAGGTTTTACTGAAACCATATTAGGTATTCCAAGTACTGCGCATATTTTAGGTGGTGCGAGAATGGGAGCGAATAAAGAAGACGGTGTTATCGATAAAGACAACAAAGTTTTTGGTTATGAAAACATGTTGGTTTGTGATGGTTCTATGATCTCTGCGAATCCGGGTGTTAATCCTTCTTTATCTATTACGGCTATTTCAGAAAGGGCAATGAGTAAGGTGCCTGAAAAGGAGTAGATGATTTGTTTGTAGTGTGTTTGTACACTGGTTGTGTGTCATTTAAAAAAATCGTGCTGAATTGAATAAAATGAATCAAGAAAAGTTAATAAATGCTGGATTTAAGATTAAATATAGCTCAATGGAATTAGAAATACCGAAGAGTTTATTAAATCGTTATAAAAATTTACCAATTGATTATCTCACCTTTCTGAAAAACTTTGAAGAAATAACGAACGAAAAAGATACAGCTTGGTTTAACTTGGCTAAAGAATTTAATGGAAATTCTGAAAATGAATTTAAATGGAACGAATTTGAATTATTGAGTTTGGAATGGAGCGAAGATGATACTGAAGAAATAAAAGTTATTACTGAATTTTGGAATCACCATATTCCAATTATTATGTCTGTAAAAGATGAATATCAATTTTTAGCCATTAGTTTGGAAAAAGAAAAATATGGAGATATAGTTCACGGAAAAGAACCTGAATTTGAAAATATAACAAAGGTTTGTAACGATTTAAACGAGCTGATTGATTTACTTGAAAAAAGAGAATTGAAAAACATAGTCTGAATAAAAAGCCGAACACACAACAATGTGTATGATGTTCATGTGCCCCATTCGGTCGACATGTCGTATATACAAGACCGTATGCTATCAAATAAAAGAATAAAATTGGCTCTCACTTCCTAATTATTGCTCACATTGGCTCAATTTTACTCTATTTGATTAATGAGCAAAGAGATTTACAATTTCACAATAGAGTTAAGCTGGAAGCTATATTGAAAACCTCAGCAATTCCTGTTATTTACCATTTCTTAGTATATAAATTCCGAAAACTTAGTTGTATTTCCAATGAAAGGAATCTTTCTTACGTTAGCTATGTTAAATGACCAATCAGGGTTTGTCTATGGCACAGCAAAAGATATTTAATCCACGATACAGAATTCGCAAAGCTTATTCAACCACTTTTGTTGTTATTTGGTCTTATGTGTGGCTATTTGCAAAGTCGAAGTTTTTGGGACAACAATATTACGAACGCAATATTCAAACTTTACACCTTAAAAATGCCGAGCGCGTTAAAAATAGTATTCTGCATTTGCAGGGCTTGTTCATAAAAGTAGGACAATTACTTTCTATCCTTTCTAACTTCTTACCTCCTACTTTTAATGAGCCATTGGCGGCTTTACAAAACCAGCTTCCAGCGAGCAATTACGCCGATGTTGAACAACAGATCACCAAAGAACTAGGTAAAAGTCCGGAAGAACTATTTGAGACTTTTGATCGTCAGGCACTGGCATCTGCATCTATTGGTCAGGTACACAAAGCACAGTTAAAAACCGGAGAAAAAGTAGTTGTAAAAGTGCAACATCCACACATTAAGGAAATTGCCAAAGTGGATTTGAAAGTTATGCAACGGATCGTGAATATGCTTTCTTTTTTCTTCAATATAAAAGGAATTGAGCATGCTTATACACAGGTAAAGAAAATGATGGAGGAAGAGCTCGATTTCAGAATGGAAGCAAATTCAATGCAGCAAATAGCAGCCAATCTTAAAGACGAACAAAAATTGAAAATTGCCCATACTTATCCAGAGTATTCGAGCGAACGGGTATTAACCACAGAGTTTTGTGAAGGTGTAAAAATCAGTGATACTGAACAATTAGATGAATGGGGAATAGATAAAACGAAATTAGCAAACCACTTAGTTCATGCTTATTGCCAGATGGTTTTTGAAGATGGCTTTTATCACGCCGATCCACATCCGGGAAATATATTAGTACAATACGATGGTACGATCGTATTCTTAGATTTTGGTGCGGTTGCTCATTTACAACCTGCTATGCGCGAAGGTTTTCTGGCACTGATAAATGCTGCAGTTAAGAACGATAATGACAAAATAATTGAAGCATTACAATCCATGAATTTTCTTACCGATCATAAAGATGCTGAAAAAACAGCAGAGAAGATCATTGATGCTTTTAGACGTTTTTTAGCTAATGAAGTTCAGTTCGATGGTTTGAACTTTAAAGACATTAAGGTGAATCCTTTTGAAACAAGTATTTATAATTTACTAAAAGAAGTCGGACTCAGTGGCATTGCCCAAACGGTTCAGGTTCCTAAAGAATTTGTATTATTAAATAGAATGCTCACCTTATTACTTGGAATCTGCAATACACTCGATTCGCAAATGAATCCCATAAACGAAATGCAGCCTTATTTGAAAAAATTCATACTTGGTGAACAGGGAAATTTTGTTCAATTTATTAGCAATCTAGTCAAAGGCAATATTAGCAGTATAATTGCATTACCCAGCGAATTACACAAAACACTGAAACAAGCTCAGAAAGGTGAATTAAGTATAAAACTTGAAGAAAGTGAACAACGCACTCGATTACTATACATTCTGGGACAACAAATGATTTACCTGATACTTTTGATCACAGCACTTAGTTTCAGTTATATCTTTTACAGAAATGGCGATTCTGCTTTAGTGCGCTATGCACTTTGGGCAAGTGGAATTTCGGGTGGTTTCTTATTATATTCTAAATGGAAACACAGAAAATAAAAAAGGCTTCCTCATTTGAGAAAGCCTTTGTAAACTTTGATCGTTTTTAATTTTTCTTTTAAAACTGAACCCTGTCAGGGGTATAATCAAAAGTTTTTCAATCTATTCAGCTATTACTGACGTGTATAAGTATCTGTACAATCCTGAGATGCCAAAGTAGCGTTATCAGTAACCGTAAAGCTTACTACCAAAGTGGTATAAGTGTTATCAGTAAAAGAACCTGTTCCGATAATGGTATAACCAGGATTTCCAGAACTGAATAAGATATCTAATGTTTGTCCATCTAAAATATCAGCAACTACATCGAAAGAATTACCTCCGTCCGGATCGAATAGGTTAGAGAAATTCGTAATTTTCACTTTACCAGGTACTACATTGCCATTTTCTGTTTGTTCAACGATCATTGAAGTAAATGAAGTTGGATCACATGTTGAAGCAACAGAATAATTCCCAATGAAAGGAGCATCTAATAATTCATCGCAATTTTCACCTCCAAAACCAGGAGCACATTCACAATCACATGTTACATCATCTAATGCAACCGCTACTTCGTTATCGCCACAAACAACATCAGTACATGGGTCCGTAGAGCTACAATCAGCACCAAAGAAACCATCTGCACAAATACAAACGCCATCTACACAATCTACAGCGTTAGGACCACAATCAATATCTTCACAAGTGTCTGTTCCATCAACCGGATTTGATGAGCTACAGTCTGCACCGTACCATCCTTCATCACACTCACACTCACCTGTAATTTCATTACAAGTACCATTCACACAACCTTCATCTCCATAAATTGAACAGTCGAATTGCTCACAATTTGCACCAAACCATCCTGTTTCACAAATACAAACACCTTCTTCGCATCCTACCGAATTAGGTCCGCAATCCAGATTATCACATGGTTCATCATCTGTACAAGCTGCAAAGCCTACTAGTAAAACTAAGGCAAGCACTCGTATCCAGCTTTTTAAATTAAAATCCATAGCTTTTATTTTTAAAGTTTTGTTAAAATAGGCGACAAAGATAGTTTAGTTATTTTTATTAAGAATAAATTTGCTTTTCGCCACAAGCTAAAAAAGCTCTGACCATGTAACTCAACAAATGGTTTAATCTGCATCAAACCAATGCCCATTTAGTTTCATTACCTTTTCGATAACATCACGCACACAACCTTCTCCTCCCTCAATTGGTGATATATACTGTGCAATATTCAATATTTCAGGAACCGCATTTTTAGGAGCGCAGGCTAAACCCACTTCTTGCATTACTTCAAAATCATTAACATCATCGCCCATGTAAAGTACTTGCTCTGTTTTCCAATTATAGGCGTCGAACAATTCTAGATAAGTAGTCTTTTTATCGGTTACGCCGTAATATACTTCTTCTATTCCTAAACCTTTCAGCCTTTTTACAACACCTAAATTTTTTCCACCAGTAATTACTATGATCTGATATCCTGCATCGATTGCTTTTCTGATCGCCATGCCATCTTTAGAATTCATTTGTCGAAGTAGCTCACCATTCGTCATTACTAATAAATAGTTAGAAGCCAAAACCCCATCGACATCAAAAATAAGGGTAGAAATTGGCTTAAACTTTGCTAAAATATTGTCGCTCATAAACAATTGTTTTTTTTATAATATAAGAACACACTATTGATAAATATCAAAAAATAATGATTTCATTTACAGTGACTTCAATAGTATTGTGCGTCTATAAGTGCAAATGTCTCTCATTTTGAAAAATGATTTTCCTGAGCTGCGCTAACTCTGGAAAATTTTTCGCAAAAGTGAATTAAACTTTTAAATTAATATTTAATCATAAACAATTTTTTAGAATCAAAACTTAATTTATGAAGCGGTTATTAGTATTTGCTTTATCATTATTTGTGTGTGGGTTCTTAAGTACTTCTGTACAGGCACAAGATACCACACAAAAATTGGAGGACTTAAAAGAACAACTTCAGTTTTTAAAAGACAAGATTAAAAAGAACGAAACTCAAAATGCTGATTTATTAAAGCAGGCTGAGGCTATCGAAGGTCTAATGAAAGAAGGCTGGACTTATGGTGGTGATGGTCTATTGAATGTAAGTTTCACAAACCTTAACAACTGGTTCTCTGCTGCTGCTGCAAAAGAAAACCAGATAGGTATTAACGGAAACGTAAACCTTTATGCAGATTTCAAAAGAGATCGTTTACTATGGAGTAACAGAGGTGGTTTTAAATTAGGATATTTACGTACACGTTCAGGTGATGATGATGAATCTCCTTTCGTAAAAAGTATTGATGAGATCAACTTAGGTTCAAATGTAGATTATTTATTGAATGATAAATTGAGCTATAACGCAGGTTTCACTTTCTTATCTCAGTTTGCTGTAGGAAAGAACGATACTATTGCTGAAGGAAATCAAGGATTTATCTCATCTGCTTTTGCAGCACCAGCATACATTACTATCGGTACGGGTATCAAATACATTCCAAATAGTAAGTTCAACATTTTATACCATCCTTTAAGCTATAAAGTAACAATTGTACGTGAGGCTAAAGAATATGATGGTACAGAATATACGATTCCTGCAAACAACCCAGAAATTCCAACTAAACGTTTCGGTGTTGATTTCGGAGAAACTGCATTCCACACTATCGGTAGTTCAGTTCATGTAGGATACCGCGATCAGTTCTTCAAAAACCTGAATGTTGCTTCTAACTTAGATTACTATTTCAGTTACCTTTCAAGAGGATTAACTGAAAGTACTGGAACTTTTGATGCAAATGGAGTTGAGATTTTTGATGATGCAGGATTATTTAAAGATCGTTCAACATTAAACTGGAATACTATTTTAAGTTTCGCTTTCAATAAGTACATTTCATTAACTGCCGATTATACTTTACGTTATGATTTTGCTGAAAAAGCAGATTTACAACACCGTAATTTCTTTGGAATTGGTGTAACTGCTCAATTCTAAAAAGAATAAATAACAATCTTAAGAAAGCCAGAAACAGCGTTATTTGCAGTTTTTGGCTTTTTTTTTGATTTTTTTTTATTGGAATTGCAACCTTTTTTAAAAAAAACCTCTCTTTTATTGTAGTTATAAGAAGTTGATATTATATATTTGTGATATCGTTTTTAATTAAAAGATGTTTTGGCATCTTATTTTCAAGGGTGGTTTATCAATGGGAATTGCCTGACCGATTTGGTCAGGCATTCTTATTTTTTGTCTAATCCTTTTTGATTATATCTAAACAAGTCTGCACAATACTGCCCATATTCTTACAATTCAGAAAATCTTTGTTTTTGTAGTACTTAGCCAACTCCTTTTTAAGCTGTTCAATTTTTTCTTTTGTAGAAACAATACTGTTATTCATACAATCGATCAGATCGCTCAACTGATAACGTGATGCTTTTACACGCATTGCTATTAAAGTGCGCTCCTCTTCCTGATATTGAAGCAACGTTTTATGATTCAAATGCCGCATACCTAATTCGACATAAGCTCGATTATCTTTAAAGTAATGTGGCTGGTATAAATTCAATTTACCTTCATAAGATTGCTGATCGAAGTCAATGGCTCTTATACGATATTGTACATCGTCAAAATCGGGTGTAATATCCATTACAAAATTGTATGCACGCATATCGCCTAGCAATCGCACCAAACATCTTTCATTGAACTTAATAAACTCTTTGGCAATCCTGATTTCGTTTACATTAGGAGCATTCAAATGTTGCTTTATGAATACATCGCCGGGAATGCCTGCAATATGTTCTTCTATGAGTGTTTTTTCATGCACAAAATAATTAATTCTGTTAGGAGATAAAATATGCTCAAGCTCAAGACCAAAAACCCTGGAAGCATCGGCAACTTTAACATAGTAGTAATCATAGTTATCATTGTAGTTATTAATAATTCTAACACGAAAGGGATTGGTGTTTCCGAATGTACAATAATCAACTCTATCAACTCTTAAATGTTCCATTACACTCATATCTCCCTTTGTTTTGAGCAAAGCATATATTTGGGTGAGTGCTGGAAACAATTCATTCATATCGGTAGGCGAATATTGCACCGATTCCCAAAGGGTATCATTACCATTTTTGTCTAGCAAAGGAATAGAAGAAATATAGTGTTTAAGATCGGCATAAGTAACCGGAATATTCAGATATCGATCGTAATGTTTTAAGTATTTACTCAGTTGTTCGTTGATCGGATATATAATTTTTTTCTTTAAATTTTCGGAAAGTGCCATAGGCTTATTTGATTTTGTAGAGTATTATTTTTCTTTATTTAAACAAAGGAAAATTTATTCCAATTATTCTTGCACAAGAGCTCAAAAACAAATAGAATTATAATTTAAGATGCAGGGCTGTCTTGTTCATGCAACTGTAAACTTACAATAATAATTCAATTGACCCTTAGTACATGAAGTTAGAAGCGGCAAAACAGGAATTTATACAAACCTGGGGGACTTTAGGTTCTAAATGGGGAATTAATCGAACAATGGCACAAATTCATGCTTTTCTACTTTGCTCGAGTGAACCACAATGTACAGAAATGATTATGCAGTCGCTGAATGTTTCGCGTGGTAATGTGAATATGAATTTACGTAAACTTATGGAATGGCGACTGGTAATGAAACAACATAAATCAGGTGAAAGAAAGGAATTTTTCTTTGCAGAAAAAAATGCTGTTACCATTTGTAAGCGTATTGCCGAAGAACGTAAAAAACAAGAGCTGGATCCTGCTCTGCATACCCTTAACCAAATAGTTGAGCAATTAGAAATCACTTCTGAAGAAGATAAAGAGTTTCATGAAACAGTAAAAGAATTTGCTTTGATAAGCAACCATACAAATACTATTATCAATAGTGTTATCAAAGCTGAAGAATCATGGATACTTAATAAGTTCTTATATTTCGTTAAGAACAACCAGAAAGGTGCAGAATACTGATTATATAATTCGAGTTGCGATGTATAATGACATTTTTGTACATAGACAACTGTTTAACAGACCACAGACCACAAAACCCTGATTGTAATGGGCAACAAACTTGTGGATACTTTAAAGAAATTCAGTTGGTCAGGAGACCAACTGAGGTACAGACCTTTGTTGATCTCCTGACCAACAATAAAATGTCCATAAGTTGATTGCCCATTACACCTAATCTTTACGATTATAATGTTTTTTTGTGGACAGTGGACTATTGTACTGTTGACAGTTGGGATTTATCGCAACTTAGCTTATATAATTTATGTTATAAATTGCACTAATCCTTTATGATACAAATTTAAAAATTAAAAAACGTACAAATTTTCGTGTCATATTGAGCGCAATGCAATGAAGTCGAAATATAGACACCTCCCTATTTTTCGCGGGATGACTTGTGTATTGGGCTTAATTTGATAGTGGTTCACGTTCTCATAAATGTACGATATATTAAAATTAAAATTGTATGACAATATCTAATGTCCTGAACGCTACGCTTTTGGTGTAATTTTTGCCACATATCCGTATATTAAATTGAAAAGATTCTTTTTTCTGGAAAGGAAAAGCTCTTCTTCAATTGATATGGCTTTCGAAAAACACATTTCAACTGTGTTCAGACTATTCCAGAGTTATTAAAATAAGGAATATGAAAAAAGGAATTTTACTTATTAGCGCCTCCTTCATTTATTTAATTTTCTTCATCCTACAAACTGGAGAACAGGCACATACCTTTAGTAGTCAACCACCGGCTTTTAATGCTAGTGCACCCGGGCAAGGAAGTTGTGGAGCAGGTGGATTAGGCTGTCATAGTTCTTCTGCTCTTAATTCAGGAATGGGAGGTGTGAGTATTGATTTCGATGGTGGGAGCAATAGCTATATGCCAGATCAAACTTATACGATAAATGTTACTGTTGAGCAGATGGGTGCAAGCAGATTCGGATTTCAAATGGTTGCACTTGATGCTGCCGATGCTACAAGTATTGGAAACTTTACTATTACAAATGCCAGTAATACAAGTACTCAATCTTCTGCCGGAATAGAGTTTATAAACCACTTAAACGCACCAAGTAATAATGACAGCTTTACCTTTAGTTTTGACTGGACTGCCCCTTCAACCGGAAGTGGTGATGTTAACTTCTATGTTTCAGGAAATGCCGCAGATGGTTCTTTCAATGCTATGGGCGACAATATTTATAGTAGTCAGTTAAGTATTTCAGAAGGCGCTTCTGTGTCAAATGATTTTGAAATAAATGCCAAAGTTTTACTTGAAGCAATGTGGGATGGCACAGCTATGACCACTCAGAGAAATCAAGATGGTTTACTACCAAACACACAACCTTTTGGAAGCTTATTCGGATATAATGGAAGTGAAATGGTAACGAGTTTCCCAGTTAACGCTGTTGATTGGATTCTACTAAGTTTAAAAGATGCTTCAGAAAATATAGTTGGTCAATCGGCAGGTATTCTTTTATCTGATGGAACAATTACTTCAGTTAACAATGGAATAGTAAGCTTTTCTGGTGTTCCTAGCACTGGAAATTATACTTTAGTTGTTCATCACCAAAGCCATTTAGGTATGGCAAGTAGCATTCAATTGAGTTCGGGCAGCACTTATGATTTTAGCACCTCTCAATCACAGGCAGCCGGAATAGAACAACAAAAACTGGTAAACGGTGCTTATGCAATGTATAGTGGTGATTATGATGGAAATGGCAATATAAATAATCTGGATTTCAACTTATGGGCAAATAATAATGCCGCAGTAAACCAATACCTTAGTCACGATGCCGATGGAAATGGTATAGTTAATAATTTAGACTACAATAGTTGGGAGCTGAACAGAAGTAAAGTCGGTGATCCTTCAGCTGCTTTGTAAAACGGACCCCTGATCTTCAGGAATCAGGTACTTCTTTTTAAAAACCTTAAAGTTCTGAAAGATATTTATTTGAATCCTTTTCAGCAATTAATCGTAGAACAAAATTGATTCTTCTTAAAGAGGAATTTTCGTTTATTTAATTGTATTTTAGTTAAAAAATAGTTCTAGTAACCTGAATATTGAACTTTGAAAAGAAAAAGATATAAAACTGAAGAATTGATCGCTAAAATGACCGCACCCGAGAAGCGATTCTTCAAATTATATGCGCTATCTTTTAAAAAGAATAACTCTATTGTTAAGCTGTTTGATGATATAAAATGCCCTGTAATTTTTAACCCATGCAATTTCACACCTTGGAACCCTGCAATTCCAAAACCCTTCGATACAAAAAGCAATAATGAAGTATTAGGAAAAAAGAAACCAATTCCAATTAAGCCAAAGCCCTGTACAGAACCACCAATAGTACCAATACTTGAAGCAGAATTAGCTCATTTGGAGAATATAATGATTAACTCTATACAATTATATACAAAAAAGTGTACCAAAATTGGTATCCCTGAAGACAATGATAACGAAATAGTTTTAGAAACAGATGACAAATACAATGAACTATTAATGCAAGCTAAATTATTAAAACGATATGGAAACTCAACAAAATTACAAGTTAATTTAGCAGATGCCTATATTAAGTTAGGAAAATATGAAAAAGGTAGGTCAACAATGGATCAGGTGTACACTAATGCTCATAGTAGTAGAAAAAAACAGTTATGTTTAAAACGTGCTGTCAATGAGCTAAAAGTACAAAAAGGATTGAATAAATGGACTTGGAGAGATATGCCTGAAGCAGAAACAAAATTACTCCAAGAACTAACTACTTATGATAATGCTGTGGGCAATGAAGCCAATGCAATTTGGTTTAATAATGTAAAAAGGAAACCCTATTTTGTTAAAGTAAAAATACCAAAAGGTGCTAAAGAAATTGTTGACCAACCAGTATTAAATATTCCAGATACTAAACCCACAGATAATGTTAATGTAGTTCAGCTTTATCCAAACCCAGCTAATACTTATATAAATCTTAAATCTGATAATATAGATTTACAAGAAGTATCATTAAATATTATTGACATAAATGGTAATAAACAACCACTTGTGGAAATAGAAAGAAATGAGCATAATACCAAATTGGATGTAAGTAAACTACAATCAGGGTTATATATTGTTATAATTTCCAACGATCAAGGTATAATAGAACAACATAAATTTATGAAGCTATGAGAATTATTTTAATAATACAATTTATTATTTGTGCAATATCCTTTCAGGGTATTGCACAAACTGCTTTTAATAAATATATCAGCCTACAAGAAAATAGTAAATCAGGTATAGTTGATGTTGAATGTTTACTAGATGGTTCCTTTCTAAGCTCTGTTTCTTTCAACGATGGAAGTGGTATAGCACCACATATAACCTTGTTTGATAAATATGGTAATCTTAGCTGGACAAAAGATATTACTTATCTGGAATTTAATGGTAGCAAATATGGTACAGAATCAACCTACTTAAATGATTCAATTTTTATAGCAGCACAAATCTTGGGAAATGCTTCAACAGTGGTACCCTCAGTAGATTTATGGTGGTATGATACGGCTTTAAGTATTTACAATATAAATAATGATAGTCTTTTTTCATTTCTACCTGAAACCAATTATGCTGCTTATTTTTTAAAAAAACTTGCTACTAATTCTAAAAATCAAATAGTAAGTGCGGGTGGTGTTATCTATCCTAATCAAGCATACGAAAGTTTTGATTCTTATGTAAATATCATTGATTTAGAAGGAAACACACTTTATGAGCATAAATTTTTCAACCCTGAATATTATGATATTGTACAAGATTTATTAATACTTCCTAATGATGATATAGTTGTTATGTATGTAAATTGTCAAGGTACATCGCACCCTGATTACTACGATAGTAGATTCAAAAGTGTAACACTCCAATACCTAACCCCAGAGCTTGAAATTGTTTGGTCAAAAAAAATAGAAGAGGTTGCAGCCACTTGTCTAAATTTAGATAGAAATGGAAATATACTACTTGGAGCAAGAAATAAAAATATTTTAAGAGAAACCCCAGACTTACACATAGCTTCTATTTTAGCATTATATAATATTAATGTTGAAGATGGGAATATTTTATGGATGGAAGAATATGATTTAGCAGAAATAAGAGCAATTTGGGTAAAAGAAATTTATGAGAAAGAAAATGGTCAGATAATGTTAGCTGGTGATTTGGCTGATTACACTGAACCTTACCAAATAAATTCTCGTGAACAATGTTTCTACATGCAATTAGATACTAACAGACAAATTATAAATGAAAAGTGGTATAAACATTTTGAAGAGCAGAAAAGTGAATATTCATACGAAGTAGCTATTTGTCCTGATAAGGGTTTTGTTTATGGTGGAGTTACAGAGGGTAGCTATTCAAGCGGCATAGACAGAAATATTTGGTTGCTAAAAACAGATAGTTTGGGTAATGATTGGTTGCCATTAAACGCTTTTTTTGAGAAAGATACCATAGAAATAAATGTTAATGAGAAAGTTACATTAAAACCTATTCCTTATGGTGGAACTAACATCTATACACATCAATGGTCTGGAGCGACTGAATATTTAGATAACACCTCAACTTGGTATCCAACATTTACTGGTTCAGAAGTTGGTACATTTACCATCACTTATGAAGTTTTAGATTCAGATGAAAGTTTAGCAAGCTCAAGTATTGTTGTTAAGGTTAATGATATCTACTCAAGTAACAACTCTTTAAATAATCATGAGATTAGCGTTTATCCAAACCCAACTAACGATGTTATAAATTTTAATGGTATTACTTCAGTAACAAAAATTATTATTACAGATTTTCAAGGAAAAACTATTATGAAAAAAACTAATAGTTTTAAGAACATCAGTATCAAGGATTGGCATAATGGTTTATATTTTTATCAGATTTTTGAGAAGGAGAAACTACTATCAAAAGGTAAGTTTCTTGTGAAAAATTGATAAAAAGCCTCTTTAGCTAACTACTTAAGGGGATTCAGGAGTAAGGTTTCAGGACTGAGACTTATTATTTCCCTATTTTTAAAGATTGCAAATACTTAATAATCAACAATTTACATATTTTAATTTTACCACTTTTTTGTTTTTGGTAAAATTTTACAAACTTGAAAAAGCTAAAAATACCCCGTTTTTTGGATAAAAGTGTTCAAAACGGGGTATTTCACCTATTTCTTAAGCCAATAAAGTGTTGATAATAAATGAATTATATTACTTCTGAATAACCCTACCTAAGGAGCTTTTACTTGATTATTCTTTTGTTAATATTATTATTAAATGTACAAAATAGGCAAATAATGGAGCTGTAATAGTTGTTCCAATCCAATCACTAAAAGCAATATCACCTGTTAAAATCATAGAAGAAACAAAACCTAAACAAGTTAAAAGTACAGTTAATATCATTGCTTGTGTGTAGCTCCTTTTATTAAATGGTAGCTTATAAGATGAGACTTCTACTTGTATATTCAAATTACCAATTCCTGCAAAAGTAGTACTGGCAATTTTCAAAGTACCAACAGTCATTAACAAAATAGACATAAATATTAATCCCCATTCTGAAAGTGTGGGCACTGATTCTACTGTAGGTGTCTGAGTACAACTAATCGTCAAGCTAATATCATCGTAATAAACCAGAGCAGCTCCATTCAAAGCAGGTTCTTGTACAACTTCAGTAAAGCAAATATCTATTGTTTGTCCAGCATAGGCAACTAAATCAAATTGATAATTACTCCAACCTGAGTTGGCAATTACATTAACAAGGATTGTATTAGGATTAATGGTAATACTATGAATAGTTTGTAATGTGTTACCTGTTGAACTATTTATTATATTCACTTCATGAGTTTTATCCTCTGTCGCACCTAAGGTTGCATCCCATTCAACTATTTCATACCATTCTAAAATAGCACTACTAGCTTGAGACGGAACGTTAACGGTTTGGCAAAGTGAAGATTCACAGAATCCAATCCCTTCAAAACTGTTATAGGCTGCATATGTACCATCAGGTATATTGTCCATTCCAGAGAAACCTGCTATTGGAAATATAAAAGAATCATCAACCACATCTTGTACAGGAAATGCCAGTAAACATTCTTGGGTATTCCAATTACTAAAGTCCCCAGTTTCAAATGAACCATTAATAATTAAATCTTCTCCATTGTTACATTGGGCAGATAAGAGCAAGGGGATAAAAAATAATAGTGTAGAAATAAGTTTTTTCATAGAAATTCATTTTTAAAATTGATTTAAAGATATAATTTATTATAGTAAAATTAACTTAACCTTATCATTAAAGTTAGCTGGTTATCTTATAAAAGATTCTATCAACTTCAATACCGAAAAAATAATGTCGATCAATCACTTATTCAATAAAGGTTCAATGTATAACAGATCAGGCGACGGACTTCGATACAGAAATTTTGAAGGAAAAGAGAATATTTACAATCAATCTATTTCTGCTGAAATGTTTCTTTGTAAACAACTTTTTGACGAAAGAGGTCAATACACTCACTTCTTATATACAGAGCAAGTAACACCTTCTGATCCCATTAATTAACCCGCCCAATCTTCTCTGTCTAAGCTTCTGAATTGTATAGCTTCGGCAATATGTTCAAAAGTGATCTGTTCTTTATGCGCAAGGTCGGCAATGGTACGCGCTACTTTAAGAATTCGATCGTAAGCCCTTGCCGATAAATTCAGTTTTTCCATAGCGGCTTTCAACAATAACTGACTAGCCTTATCGATCACACATACTTCTCTAACATACTTCGATGCCATTTGTGCATTACAATGAATCTGGTCGTTTTTTTCAAACCGCTGCTCTTGTACTTTTCTGGCTTCTTCTACCCTTTCACGAATGTTACTGCTGCTTTCTGCCTTTTCCTGCATCGAAAGCTGATCGAATGAAACGGGTGTAACTTCAACATGCAGATCTATTCGGTCCAGTAAAGGTCCTGAAATCTTATTCAAGTATTTATGAACTACCCCTGGCGCACAAACACATGTTTTTTCCGGATGATTATAATATCCACAAGGACAAGGATTCATACTTGAAATAAGCATAAAGCTAGCAGGATAATTAACCGTGAACTTTGCTCTGGAAATGGTAATTCTCCGTTCTTCCATTGGTTGTCTTAAAACCTCAAGAACCGAACGCTTGAATTCAGGTAATTCATCTAAAAATAAAACTCCATGATGCGCTAACGATATTTCTCCGGGTTGTGGAACAGCTCCACCACCCACCAACGCCACATCCGAAACAGTATGATGTGGGTTACGGAATGGTCGTGTTGCAATAAGCGATGTATTTGAGGGTAATTGTCCTGCCACCGAATGAATCTTCGTCGTTTCTAAGGCTTCGTATAAATTCAAGGGTGGTAAAATAGTGGGTAGCCGTTTTGCCAACATTGTTTTACCTGCTCCCGGAGGACCGACTAATATTACATTATGACCACCGGCAGCGGCAATTTCTAAAGCACGCTTGATATTTTGTTGCCCTTTTACATCTGAAAAACACAGATCGGTTTGATCGAGATTATACTGAAATAATTCGCGTGTATCATAATCGGTTGCTCTTATATTTCCGCGACCGTTAAAAAAATCGGTCATTTCTGTAATATGATTAATACCATACACTTTCAGATCATTGACAATCGCTGCTTCTTTTGCATTTGCTTTTGGAAGGATAATACCTTTAAAGCCTTCTTTTCTGGCTTGAATAGCAATGGGCAAAACACCTTTTATCGGATTCAGTTTTCCATCTAAAGAAAGCTCACCCATGATAATATAATCGCCCAGATTTTCAGCAGAAATTTGTTCTGTTCCGGCAAGAATACCTGCTGCTATGGTCAGATCATAAGCCGACCCTTCCTTCCGTATATCGGCAGGAGTCATATTTACTACGATCTTTTTTCTTGGCATTTTGAACCCATTCACTTTCAAGGCCGACTCGATTCGTTCGTAACCTTCTTTAACTGCACTATCGGGTAAGCCTACCAAAACATACTTTACCCCTTTGCTTACACTTACTTCTACGCCAATAGTTGTAGCATCTACTCCGAATACAGCACCGGCATAAGCCTTTACTAATGTCACTGGATCGGCGTTATTTAAAACACTGTTCATAATTAAAATTGATTGATGATGAAAATAATAATAATGGTGATTGATCGGGTGATAATATTAATCGTAAAATTACATCTTTTTTAAAATTCATTACCAAAAATAAGAAGGAAAAAACAATATCATTCATTCAACAAGCTAAGTTCCAATAAATCGCAACTCTCAACAGTTTAACAATCCACCGTTCACAATAGAATCCTTTTTATTCGTAAAGGGTAAGGTTTTGTGTTCTGCCAACCATCTCTTATGTACAAAAGTGTTATAATACTTCACAACTTGAATTAAATAGAATTAACTATTCCTAATGAAACTTAATCCATATTTAAAAGTCTATTGAATAATTGATATTATACAGTACATTGTACCTTAATACATCCTAAATTTGCACTCCTTTTCAATGATTAATGTGATAAAAATAACCCGTTTTCTGTTTTTGATTTGCGTTTGCAGTGTTTTACTAGCTGGTTGTCAACCAAAAAAAAGTAAAAAATCAAGAGTTCCTAAAGTTCGTAAAAAGCCGGTTAATTATCTGGTTAAGAAAATGAACGAAAATGAGTTTACTCCTGAAACCTTTTCGGGAAAAGCCAAATTAAAATTCAAGCAAGAAGGCTTTACATTACGTGGTGATGCCAATATAAGAATTGAAAAAGATGAAAAGATCTGGTTGTCAATTTCTCCAAAATTAGGTGTTCAGATCGAAGCAGTCAGAGCAGTTATCACACCCGATTCAATTAAGATACTTGATAAATTCAGTCGTACTTATTACGCCGAAAAATTTGAATACATACAACGCTTTATCAACTACCCTCTGAGTTTTGAAGATTTACAAACGCTCATTCTGGGTGGCTCTTTAGCAAGTGAAGATTTTGAAAAATCGGAGACTAAGTTCGGTTACCATCTGATCAGCTCAGATGATTGTTCATTATATTTAACCCCGAATGATTTCAATATTTATCAAATGCACCTCGTTGATTTATTGAGTAGTCAAAAACTAACTGCTGTATTCAACGATTATCAGGATTTAGAAGGAGATGCCTATACATTTTCTAGTCAGCGCGACTATGATATAGAATCGAAAGGTCAGAAGTATGAACTGGACTTACAATTTTCTAAAGTAAAAGTCGATAAAGAACTTGAAATGCCTTTCCGGGTTAAAAAATCATACAAACGTGGGCGCTTATAAAAAGAGCACCGACCTTACGACTCAAAGCTCCTAACTTTACAACTCCTTTTACGCTCCAATATTTACATTGATCTAATTCTGAATGTAAATATCATACATATTCTGAAGGAAAAATTACCAAGTTTAATGTGATCTTTAAGTTTTAAAGCCCTATAAAACCATGATTTATAGCTTACTTTTGCACCAGTAATATGAAGATGCACTATACAATCCTGTCGCTGCTATTAAGTGCTGTTTGTTTGATTTATACAGCTTGGGCCAATTTAGACTTAATACAAATGTTGGGCACTACCGATTTCAACCTCCAGGGCGATTTCAAACCAGCAATGGTGGTGAATGACAGTCTTACACTTCGTTTTTTTATATCGATGGCAGCTTTGGGATTTAGTATATTAGCCTTGCTTAAAAAACAGATGCTATCTATATGGGCGGTAATTATTTCAATTTTCGTTTGGTTGGTGGTTTTTATTCCAATCTGGTTTGTGATGGTTAAGGTTCATTTGTGATCAATCATTACGCTTCACCATCATACGCCCATTTCAGATAAACAGAACCCCAGGTAAAACCTCCACCAAAAGCAGCTAATATCAAATTATCTCCTTTTTTAAGCTCTTTCTCCCATTCCCATAGACAAATTGGAATGGTGCCGGCTGTAGTGTTACCATACTTTTGAATATTAAGCATTACTTTATCTTCACTTACGCCCATGCGTTTTGCAGTAGCATCGATTATACGCTTATTTGCCTGATGTGGAACCAGATATTTTACATCATCAGCAGACAATTGATTTTTTTCCATGATCTGGTGAGCCACTTCTGCCATTTTAGTAACCGCAAATTTGAATACAGTTCTGCCATCCTGAAAAGCATAATGCTCTCTTGCATCTACTGTTTCATGTGAAGCTGGTTTCACAGACCCACCTGCCTTCATGTGTAAATGGGCGGCACCTGCTCCGTCGGCACATAAAATTGAATCCATGATACCAACACCTTCATAATTCGGTTCTAACAGTACAGCTCCGGCTCCATCGCCAAAAAGCACACAAGTGTTACGATCCTGATAATCAATTATAGCAGACATCTTATCTGCTCCAACCACGATCACCTTTTTATAAGTTTCCGATTCAATGAATTTTGCTCCGGTAGTTAGTGCGTACAAAAAACCTGAACATGCTGCTCCAATATCAAAACCAGCACAAGCAATGCCTAACTTATGTGCAATTAAATTAGCAGTAGCCGGAAAAGGCATATCCGGCGTTACAGTAGCACAGATTATGAGATCTATACTTTCTGCCGGAGTATTTGTTTTTTTTAATAGTTTTTCAATGGCTGGAGCTGCCATATCAGATGTACCCAAGCCCTTTCCAAGTAAACGTCTTTCGCGAATACCGGTTCTTGATTGAATCCATTCATCATTCGTATCGACCATACGCTCTAAATCGGCGTTAGATAAGATTTTTTCCGGGAGAAAAGCATGTACGCCGGTGATTGCAGCAGAAGGTCTTGACATTTTTCTTAATTTAAGTCGAATAAATCCTTAAATAACTATAGGGTTAAAGAAAAAAGCTCCTTAACCCTATACAAAGTTAGTTTTTGAAAAACAATTCACGAACCATTTTAAATTTTAAATGGAACGGATTATGTGTTTTAACCTTTGTTTCTACTCAACAACATCAGAAACAGGAATGGCAATACGGCCATTATAGTATAAGTTTCCTTCGTTATCGTAGTATGCACGATGACGTAGATGCGCTTCTCCTGTTTGCTGGCAAATAGAAACCTGAGGTGCTGTCGCCTTGTAGTGTGTACGACGCTTATCGCGACGTGTTTTTGATATTTTACGTTTAGGATGTGCCATGACGTATTATTTTTAAATTAAAAATTATTTCTTTTGTTTCAGTTTCCTGAGTGCTTCCCAACGAGGATCATTGAATGTATCATCTTCGTCTTCTTCACCGAACCCTTCATCACTATCGTCTCCTTCTAACCATTCCATTACAGCCTGATTACAAGTTGAATTTCCATCTTCATCATCTGGGTGTACCTTATAAATTGGCATACTCAGAATCAAAAATTCATAAATTAGCTCTGCAATATTAAGATGTGTTTCATTCTTATCAATGAATATAATATCAGGATCATCATCTGGTTGTGAACTTTCACGCAGCGCTTTAAACTTCACAAGTATTTTGTATCGATCTTCGATGGGTAACTTTAGTAAATCATTACACCTGTCACAATCGACATCAACTGTACCCGAAAGGTTGAACCCTAATTCAAACACATTCTCCCTTTTTGTGAATTCAAGCTGAACAGCTATATCACATTCTTTCACTGGCGATTCTTCTATTAATGATAAAAGTTCGCCATTTATTTGGTAAGAAAAAATGTGTAAGCCTAACTTGAGCCCCACAAAGGGAATGTCATATTTTTCAAAGCTTTTCAAGGAACATTTCGATAAATGGAGTGCAAAGTTAATGGTTTTTACCAATATATTGTTAGCCCATTACACAAAATTGAAATTTCTGGATGGTCATTCTGTTAAAAACATTTGACTTAAATCAAAAATACATAATTTAGCCACCGAAAAATGAAAGACTATGAGAACAAACTTACTATTAATCATATCTGTAATCCTTTTTTTAGGTTTTAATATCAAGGCACAAAACTTAGAAAATAACAGTTTTGAAAATTGGGTAGATGACTTCGATGCTAACGGTGATTTTCTGTATCAAGAATTAGGAGGTTACTGGACTACCAATAATCTGGTTTCTACAGTTAACTCAGAAACTACTCCATTTGTAACACCCGAAACTGAAAGAGTACAGGATGGCGACAGAGCTATCAGACTTGAATCGAATTTTTTAGTAGGCTTTGGCGGTGGCTTACCGGTTGGTGCTTTAGCAGGTGTAGGTGAATTCGAATTGAATTTTGCCAATCAGTTTGAATCGTATATAGAAGGGAAACCTTTTACTTCCAGACCTACACAACTTACCGGTTACTATATATACGAACCCGTTGATATAGATGATGAAGGAACAATCGTTGAAGATGAGTGTGAAATTTACACCTATCTGACTAAGTATTCTAATAATAAAAGAGATACGCTAGGTGTCGCTTATTTTAGTTCTAAAGAAACTGTTTCCGACTATCAGTATTTACAAATACCTTTTGAATATACAAGCGAAGAGGCACCTGATACTATGTTCACTGTATTTGCTGCAAGTAAGGCTGCTGCCCCACCTCTATATTATGCAGGCATAGGAACTGTTTTAATCGTCGATAACTTCAACCTTTCTTATGATCCGGTTAATATTTCTGCACCTTTGGTTCCTTTGTATGAAATGAACTTATATCCTAATCCGGTTGCCGATTATCTTCAATTGGATATTGATCATAATAGTGTTCTGGATTTTGAGCTTTTTTCTATGGATGGTAAATCTGTTTTAAAAGAAACAATTCTTACAAAGCAACATATTTTCAATATTCAGCACTTAACAAGTGGAACGTATGTATATCGTATTTCTGAAAATGAGAAAACGGTTGCAGGAGGGCAGGTTTCTGTTAAGTAGGTGTGTAGAAATTTCTTTATAATGTTTGTTGAGAGATTTTTTTGATAGACAAGGAAGAAATACGGAGAATATTGAAATATTTGAGGATTTTTTGACGAAGTAAATCAGAAAAACATTCAAAAGAACTATTAAGAAACACTACCCGAAAAACGAAAATATTCACCTTTTTCAGAGTTTAACCTAAAAACATTTTTATTAAAACCCTGATCTGTGAAAATAATTTAAAAGTTGCGACCTAATTATGCGAATTCTGAATTTTCAACTTCTTGTTTTGAACACCAATTAATGCTTCTAATCAAGAGCATCTTCAGAAAAAAAACGTATATTAGATTGTTTTTCTTTCCTGAAAACTATGTTTTTGAGACCCAAAACTCAACTATGAAATTAGTCAGTACTCTTTTAACCCTGCTCCTTTGTTTTAATTTCAGTGCTTTATCACAAAAAAGTATTAAGAATAAAAAGCCCAAATTAGGTATTCAGGGTGGTGCCAATATTGGTGCTTTATGGGGTGCTAATGCTGAAGATGGTGACTCTGGCAGCCCTGGAATTGGTTTCAATGGAGGTGTATATACTTACTTTCATTTAATAGGTGATGTTGACTTTAAACCTTCTATAAACTATGGTTATAATGGCGTTTCTTTTGATTCGGTACGAGAGCTAAAGAATTTCCCTGCTACTCAAGATGGTTTCCCGCTCTATATAGATGGGATTAGCGAAGTAAGTGGCGAAGTAGATGTTCATTATATAGAATTACCACTTGAATTCATTCTTAATTTTGGGCAACGCTTTGCGATGCAGTTAGGTTCCAGGATCGGATATATGTTTGCAGGTAATGTTGAAGGAGAAATTCAGCCCTATATAGGCTCGAAATTAACACAAATGGATATTGAAGATCTTTCAGATCATCTGGTATTAGATAAAGGTTCTTTAGATTGGCGTGTAGGTATTGGATTCCATTATAAACTAAGTGCCAAAACCAAGGTTGCGGCGAATATGGTTGTTGGATTCAATGAAATAAATACACCAACCGATAATTTTACAGACCAGCTTAAAAACGTATATGCTACTACTTATATAGCTTATAATATTTTTGGTAATTATTATTAAAATTTACTTTTGAAAGTTGAAAAAGGCAATGTATCATTTTTTCAATTTGAAGGTTCAGTTAAAAAAGTTATTGATACTTTGCTTGCTAACCATTTCAGCTTGTTTTAGCAGTAATTCTGAGGAAAAGACTTTAACTTTATCAAGTGGTAAAGCAGATAGAATAGAGCAGTTCAAATCTGCATTTGTTTCTCCGAGGAATATCGACATCTGGCTTCCTGAAAATTATTCAGCAGATAAAAAGTATGCTGTACTATACATGCATGACGGACAAATGTTATTCGACGCAACAACAACGTGGAACAAACAAGAATGGGGGGTTGATGAAACAATGTCTCAGCTTTTAAAAAAAGGAGAAATAAGCAATACTATAGTTGTTGGAATATGGAATACTAGCTTCAGACATTCAGAATATTTTCCTCAAAAACCTTTTGAAAAACTTAAATCGAATTTTCAGGATTCATTACTTAATCACGGCAAAAGAGATCCCAATACGGCATTATTCAAAACCAAAGTTTGTTCTGACAATTACTTAAGGTTCATTGTACAGGAATTGAAGCCTTTTATCGATAATAAATATTCAACTTTTACTGATGCGAAACATACATTCATAGCCGGTTCAAGTATGGGTGGACTTATTTCTATGTATGCCTTGTGTGAATATCCTGAAGTTTTTTCTGGAGCTGCCTGTTTATCTAGCCATTGGATCGGCACATTTGATACATTGAATAACCCTATTCCCAATAAATTTGCTGAATACTTAAAAACTCATTTACCTGATGTTGGCAATCATCGTATTTATTTTGATTACGGAACTCAAACACTCGATGCTTTATACGAACCCTACCAGTTTATGATAGATTCGGTATTGCTTGAAAATGGTTACGATGAATCGGTGTGGATCACTAAAAAATTTGAAGGCGAAAACCACTCTGAAGCATCCTGGCGTAAAAGATTAGATATACCATTAAAGTTTTTACTTGAGTAGTTATACAATACAATTTGAAATATATAATTCAAGTTGCGATGTATAATGACATTTTAACAGACCACAGACCACAAAATCTTACTCTTCACGATTAAATGTTTTGGCTCATCCCCAATTTGGGTGTAAGATGCAAAAAGAGTATATCAGGGTGAGTAAATAAAAATCTAAATTTCCTTAGAAATAGATATTTTTATGCACAGACAGGGGGGCTCTGCGAACTCGACATACGGATTTATAGCCTTCACCCTATATCAGTATGAGCCAATGTTTTTTTTGTGGACAGTGGACTATTGTACTGTTGACAGTTGAGATTTATCGCAACTTAAGTAATATATAACCGTATTATTGTATCGAAAAATGTTCCTCAAACTACAATGCTACTTCTTTTCAAACCCAATTCTTTCCACATTACGTGGATAATGTTGTCTGATAACAACAGAAAGTCGTATATTTCCGTTAGTTAGTTGTATTGATAGAAACAATAAATCATTAGCTATGAGTTTTTTACGTTCATCATTTTTTAAGCTACCACAATATAAAAAGTTTGACTACAAGCCAATTTACTTTGATGATGAGGCTGAGGCAAAAAGAAAAAGAAAGGAACAACGTTTGGAAAAAGGTAGCTTTGAAAGGGGAAGTTTTTATAAGAGTCAAAGTACTTTAGCTGGTGCTTTCACTGAAAAAGAGTTTGCTTTCCGATCTAGACATAACAAAGGGTCTCAATTTATGCGAACGGTATTACTTACAATAATGATGTTTGCTATTTTTGCCTACTTCATGGGAAAATTACCTAGTGTTGTCGCAATAGGCACTGTGCTTATTTGCTTGATCGTATTTGTTAAGAATGTAAATAAAATGTGATCTATCTGAAAACAGTATCAGATTAAGGAACGCTAACTCATTAAAACATATATTAATAAGAAAGAAAGAATAATATGGGTAATATAATTCACTTGTTGCCCGACTCGGTTGCTGATAAGATTGCCGCGGGTGAGGTTATAGGAAGACCAGCAGCAGCAGTAAAAGAATTATTAGAGAATGCCATCGATGCGGGTGCCAATAATATACATCTTGTTTTAAAACAAGCAGGAAAAGAGTTAATAAAGGTTGTTGATAATGGAAAAGGTATGTCTCCGATGGATGCGCGTATGTGTTTTTCCCGTCATGCTACTTCAAAAATAAGTGAAGCAGAAGATCTGTTTCAGCTATCAACCAAGGGATTTCGTGGTGAAGCGCTCGCTTCAATAGCCGCAGTAGCACAAGTAGAATTGCGTACACGCCCTACCGACGATGAATTGGGTACTTATATCAGAATTGAAGGTAGTGAGGTAATCGAACAAGAGCCTTGTCAGTGCGTTCCCGGCACCCACTTCAGCATAAAGAATCTTTTTTATAATGTGCCTGCTCGCCGTCGTTTTCTGAAATCAGAACAAGTTGAAATGCGTCATATTATTGAAGAGTTTCAACGTATAGTTTTAGCACATCCTAATATTGCATTTACCCTTACACACAATGAAAAAGAAGTTTATCATCTGAATCAGGGTAATTTAAAGCAACGTATTATTGCCATTATGGGTAAAAAGTATCTGACCGAACTTTTAGTAGTTGAAGAAGATACAACCAGCCTTTCGATCAAAGGTTTTGTTGGAAAACCGGAAGTAGCACGAAAGACTAGAGGTCAACAGTTCTTTTTCGTTAATGATCGATTTATTAAACATCATTATCTCCAGCATGCCGTGAAAAGCTGCTATGAAGGTATTATGCACGATGACCTGATGCCTTTCTTTGTTTTGTTCTTAGATATTGACCCTTCAAGAATTGATGTAAATGTTCATCCAAGTAAACAAGAAATAAAATTTGAAGATGAACAGTTAGTTTATAAATTATTAAAATCTGTTGTTCAGAGAGCTTTAGGTTCTCATAATGTAACACCCGCTATTGATTTCGATCAGGAAGCGATTTTAGATGGTGGAGCATGGATTGCCAATATTAACAAGTCGAACAAAGAAGCTTACAATCCATTTACCAATGGAGGCTCTCATCAAGAGCGTGTCTTCAAAATGTTCCAAAATGACTTTCAATCGCAAAAGCCTGTTTCCGACGATTGGAAGCAAGCTTTACAAACAGAACAATTAAGCAATAAGGAAAACGAAACCGTTGGCACTCAATCGGCAATTACCATAGCATCGAGTGGTGCATCCAATGAGCATATTGATGATGATTCAAAAAGTATGTTTTCAGAACATAAGCATGAAACCAATGCCATTCAAATCCATTATCAGTATATTATATATCAAACTGCCAGTGGCTTAATGCTCGTTGATCGAAAAGCAGCATTAGAACGTATTTTATTTGAACGCTATAAAGCACAGTTTGAACAAGCACAGCCGAGTGCCCCACAACGACAAATGTTTCCTCAAATATTACGTTTACCTGCAAATGAGAGCCATATTTTACGCAATATACTATCCGATATTCGTATGCTTGGATATCTGATCGAAGAAAAAGAGGCAAATCAATTTTCAATCGAAGGGGTACCTGCTGATATGCCTATTAACGATCATAGTCAGGTTATCGAAACTTTATTGGAACAGTATAAACTTAGTTCTAATGAACCAGAACAAGATTACAGAACGCAATTCTTTAAAACCTTAGCTCGACAAAATGCCTTAAAAGCTGATAAAGATCTAAGCTTAGAAGAAATGCACAGTTTAGTAGATAAACTCTTTGGTTGTGATATGTCTTATATTTCTCCCAGTGGTCAGGCAACTTACACACGCCTTACTTTAAATGAAATTGCAAGCTTGTTAAAACGTTAATAATTAAGCTTTTATAGCTTATTTATAAAACCTAATTATTTTTTTCTCGTTTTATATATTAAAACGAACTCTTACTTGGGGCTTAACTCAAATATTCAACAAGAAAAGCTAAAAACACTCAATCTTATTGGTGCTGACTTAGATATGCTTTTATCTGAAAAGCAATATGAGCGTTATATAGAATTAGCCATTAAAGTGACTATAGAAAACGTTTACGATCACAGAGCGTTTCAATTTATTTTAAAACTGTTACTTAAATGTTTGGAGATAGAGAAGAAGCATTTGAATAATAAGTCCTTAAGAGCTAAGCTATTGAATGCCTTGGCCAATCTTAGTAAAGCTCATGGTTATCAACAGCTATCGGTCAATATCTACTTTGTAGCTTTTCTGTATCTCGAGAAGTCTGACCGTTTTAAATGTTACTGTAATCTGGGAAATGCTTTTTCTGAATTAAATGATGAAATAACGGCTTATAAATACCGTGAACTAGCTATTGATAGTCTTCATAATGTAACACCTGAAAAAATAAATCCCTCTGACAAAAAGCACTATTTGTTTCTATTCACTCTGAATAAAATACTTTCACTTTTGATCTTGGGTAAGGTAGATAAAGCAACTGAGCTATTTAAGAAAAGTGATTTCCATTTATTTGAAAACAAGGATCGAAGTAATTATCAATATGTTTTATCACTTATTGAATTCCATAATCTAAAGGAAAAGAAATTTGAATCCTTTTATGAATTAAAAGATAGTTATTATTCACAGAAAAAGTTCAGATCGATCATTAAGATCAATAATTTCATTCTCGATAACGATGATAGTTTGAATTCTTCCGCTATTGAATCGTTACTAATTGAAAATCATCTGTTAGGAAAAGAACTTATTGATAATAAATTCCACAAAGAATCGATTGTCGCACTTATAAAATTCTATCAACAAAAAGAAGATGCTGACAAAACGAACGAATATCTTTTACATCTGTTTGAATTTGATCAAAACCTTAAACAAGATTATTCAAATTTCTTTCTAAATATTTACATGAATGAAATTGAAAATATATTCGATCAACTTATTCATACCAATTTATCATTGGAACACAAGCGCATTGAATTAGAAAACATAACTCACATTCTTTCTCATGATCTGAAAACGCCACTAAGAACGATAAAAAGTTTTGCTGGTTTATTAAAGAAAGATGTTTCAAAGAATGATTTTTCTCGTGTAGATGAGCATCTTGGGTTTATTCGGCAATCGAGCCAGCATTTATACGACCTGATCGAAGATGTTAACTTACTTAAAAAGATTGATCGCGACATTGATCAGCGTGAAAAAGTAGATCTTGAACAAGTTGGAGAAGCTATTAGAATAAACCTCGATTATATGGTTTATAAAAGAAATGCTAAAATTATATTTGAAGGGAAATTACCTGTTGTGCATATAAATTATGCTTCCATTTCGATTCTATTTCAAAATTTCATAGAAAATGGTCTAAAATATAATGAATCTGAAACACCGACTATTATTATTCGTTCAAAGATAAAAGACACTGATCTTGAACTACAGTTTATAGACAATGGCATTGGTATTAAAGAAGAATATTTTGAAAAGATCTTTGTACTTTTCAAAAGACTTCACAATGAAGAACGTTATGATGGAACAGGTTTTGGTTTAGGTATTTGCAATAAGATCGTGAAGAGTTATGGCGGTAAAATTAAGATAGACTCGAAATTTGGTGAAGGCAGTTGCTTTACCATTCTTTTACCGAGGATTGTTTCAGTTTGAATATTTAAAAATATGTAAAAACAAACCTATCTTAGTGTTAAATATTAAAGCCAGTAAAATATTGGCAGGAAAGCTCTAAACGTATGCCCAAACTTTTTATACAGAGAAAAAAACAATTAGATGCCTTATTTGAGCAAAAAGAGTATGCCCCATTCGTTCAGCAAACCTTAGATCTCACATATAAATACATCCATTACAATGAGTTATTCGAAGAAAATTATAAGCTACTAAAAAAGGCACTACTCATTGAAAAACAGTATCCGAATATTGTTGATACTCCAAGAGGTTTTATTTTAAATGCCATAGGTGTACTTTGTTTTCACAACTACAGATTCGGTTTAACGATTAGTTTTTTCTTCGTCGCTTTTCTACGCGTAAAAGCTAGTAAGCATTTCTTCTATTATCACAATTCAGCAGGAGTACTAAGAGAGTTGGGTGCCTTTGAAGCTGCTATTCAAAATCATGATGTAGCAATTGAATTAATAGAGAAAACATATCAAGACAATGAATCTAAAACTGAGAAAGAGCAGTATTTTTCAAGAATCAATCATTACAAATTAGATAAAGTATCGACCTTAATAAAAGCAAATAAAGTCAATGAAGCTTTTGAACTATATGCCACCATTGACTTAAAATTACTACCACAATTTTGTAACATTTCTGTTGAGGCAATCGAAGCATATAGCGCTTTTTATGAAGGTGATATTAAATTATTCAAGGAAAAATCAAAAGATTTAAAAGAAAAATTTAAAAAAGATAATAAGTATCGCTTTTTAATGAATCTGAACAAATTCATGCTAAAAAATGATTTACAACTGAATGAAGCGGAAAAAGAAAAAATACTGATCGAAAATGTTGAAGCTGCTGTTCAGATCAATTACAAAAAAATAGAAGAACAAGCCATTATAGAGCTAATCACATTTTATAAAGCGCAAGGTAATAGAGAAAGGGAGCTCGAATATTTTGAGTTACTCTACGATAGAAGCATAATTCAGCGACATCAAATAAGTTACAAATTAATTGATCTTTATTTATCAGAAATTACTGAGTGTTTCAATGAATTCAAAACGATAAATAGTTCTTTAAGTGCTAAAAAGAGTGAATTAGAAGATATAACTCATATACTTTCGCACGATTTGAAAACCCCATTAAGAAGTATTTGCAGTTTTGCTGCCCTACTTCAGAAAGATATAGATAAAAATGATTATTCAAGGTTAGGCGAACACCTCGATTTTATTCAGAATTCGAGTGAATATTTATATGATATTATTAATGATATCAATGCCTTGAGTAAAATTGAAAAAAGCTTTGATAAAGAAGAAAATCTGGATCTGAATGAGATAGCTCAAAGTAGTATTCAGAATCTGGATAAGATCATTCAGCAGAAAAATGCCAAAGTATTTATTGAACGTTTGCCAAAGATCAAGGCAAATCCTATTGCCATATCGATACTATTTCAGAATATGATAGACAATGGTGTGAAATACAATAAATCAGAAACCCCAACTTTACATATTGCACATAAGCTCAACAAAGACTTTCTATCAATAATATTCGCCGATAATGGTATTGGCATTCATTCAGATTACTTCAGTAAAATATTCACTTTTTTTAAAAGGCTGCACCATGAAGAAGAATATGAAGGCACTGGATTCGGATTGGGAATCTGTAAAAAAATTGTCGATCAATATCGCGGCGAAATTGAAATAAGCTCAGAAATTGGAAAAGGATCGACGTTTGAAGTCAAGTTTCCTGTAAAATTATTATCTAATTAGACACCTTTTTGTAGAAAATTAAGATCCTCTTTCATATTTAGTGATTTTACTTTATAACAATTTTGTTTTCCAACATACTTATCAAAAAAAGATATTAGACGATAGATGTAATGGGCAACAAACTTGTGAATACTTTAAAGAAATTCAGTTGGTCAAGAGACCAACTTAGGTACAGACCTTTGTTGGTCTCTTGACCAACAATATAATGTCCGTAAATTGCTTACCTACTACAGATAGACATTAGATTGCCTAACTGTGAATTTAATAAGCTCTTGAAAAATATTAACATCTAATTGCTACCGTCCTTTTTAGTTTTTAAATCATACAATTTTAACTTTAATATATCGTACATTTATGAGAGCGTGAACCACTATCAAATTAAGCCCAATATACGAGTCATCCCCAGAAAAATAGGGAGGTGTCTATATTTCGACTTCATTACATTGCGCTCAATATGACACGAAAACTTGTACGTTTTTTAATTTTTAAATTTGTATCACTCGTAAAGTAACACTACCAAAATTAAAGCAAATCACTTTTATTACCTAAATCATCAACTTTATATTGTTTTCCCATTTCTATTAGCAAACCTTTCGTTTCGCCACTATTTTTTGTTTGTCCGTGTTTAACATCGATTCTTATTAAGCCTCCATTATATCTGCTTGAAACATCTTCAACAACCGAATGACCAATTACCAGATGTTTCGACCCGTAATGGTTCAAAACGGAATCCATTTGTTCAGAGGTTATTCTAGGATAGTATTTGTAATTCATTACACAGCCTCTGTACCAGTAAGGACCTTTTCTTCCCATAATGAAATTGGCTTTTTCGTTTTCTTGAGGTTTATGGTACAGATTTTTATCAATATTTGCCCTCAATAAACTATTCATTTCTGCTAAAGAAATATTCAATGGTAAAATTTCGGGACTTAAGCCTGCATGAACGAAAATATAATCGCCAATTTTTTCAATAATATTCTTGCTTCTCAGCCACTCGCCTAACACAGAATTTGATGCAAACAGCGTTTTGAAGTTCTCACGCAAATCATCTTTTCCACCAATAAGCTCGGCCACTTTTCTGTATTTATGTTCTGCATATTTAAAGTTTCCATGCAGGTTCATAATTTCATGGTTTCCAAGAATAAAATGAATCATACCACCTGCTGCTTCCGCTTGTTGTTCTAAATCGTAAATCAGCCAAAGTACAGGCAAAACATTATTGCCTCTGTCAACAAAATCGCCTACAAGAACTAAATGTCCTTCATCGAAGGTCCAATTATAATGTTCATCAATTACATCATTATTCAGTAAAAAACTATAGAAGCCGTCGAAATTACCTTCAATATCAGAAACTGCTAATAACTTATCAGGCATTATATATTCTGAATCAGGAGGACTTGCGTTCTGATCCAATAAAAACGAAAATTGATCTTTGTCCTCATTTTGTACCAACACGGTATAAGCATCATGAGCATTTAGATCAGAAACCTGAAAATTATTGGCTGAATCTACCGAATAAACTTTATTGTCGATAATGTATGGACCGTCATTACCTTCCAATTCAAACACTTCATATTCGTTGATCTGAAAACGACTATTTTTTTCATCATAACCAAGTAAGATACGCTCACCGTCTGTTACCGAAAGGTCACCAAAGCGAATGGCAAATACAAAAAACACTGGGATCAGCACAATTGCCAGCACAATAAAAAGCAATACTTTTCTAAATAAATTAGCCATTATCAATCATTTATGAGCGGTCTCTAATAATTGTGAAACGATAAAACCAAGCTACGAAAAATTTATTGATTTATTGTGTAAATGTTTGTTTTTACCAAATAAAAAAGTTAAATTTATAACGACACGCTCTGTACTTACATAACATTTTCTGAATCCTTTAAACCCGACTTTGCCTATGTGTCCTCCGGAAAATGAAAAATACGCTTTGGTTTCTGATAAGAACAAAGAAGGAAGCGATGATCTGTATATTGTTGGTATTGGTGCCTCTGCTGGTGGCTTAGAAGCCTTAGAAGCATTTTTCAGCAAAGTTCCTTCCAATATTAATAATGTAGCATTTGTAGTTGTGTTGCACCTTTCTCCCGACTATAAGAGTTTAATGGCTCAGCTACTTTCTAAGCACACACAATTACAGGTACACAATGCCGACAATGGAATGAAAGTCAAAGGAAACAGTATTTACCTCATTCCTCCTAAAAAAACCATGACCATTAAAGAACACACCTTGTATTTACATGAGCGAGGCCCTTCTAAAATGCCATCTTTCACTATCGATATTTTCTTTCGCTCACTAGCCGACGAACAAAAAGAAAGAGCTATTTGCATTGTTCTGTCGGGTACAGGAAGTGATGGAACAAGAGGCATAAAAGCAATAAAGGAAGTGGGAGGCTTGGTAATGGTACAAGATGTAGAAAATGCCAAGTTCGATGGTATGCCTAAAAATGCCATTGCTACCGGATTGGTAGATTATATTCTGCCAGCATTTAAAATGCCCGCCGAATTAATACACTATATTGAGCATCCTGGTAACCAACAGGATATTCAGGTAAGTATAGGCGACGTTGAAGACGCCTTTGCTATGGTAATGAGCATTATTAGAAAGACAACCAATATTGACTTTTCTTTTTATAAACGCGACACGATTACCCGTAGGATTCAGAGAAGAATGAGCGTTAATAAATTTACTGAGCTGGAAAAATACGCTAATCACCTGCAACAAAATCATCATGAAGCAAGGGTTTTACAACGTGAGTTACTTATTGGTGTAACTCGATTTTTCAGAGATAATGCCGCCTTTGATTACTTAGCAAAAGAGATTATCCCGCAGGTATTTAAAAATGCAACAGGAAACACCATAAGAGTTTGGGTTGCAGGTTGTTCAACTGGCGAGGAAGCTTATTCTTTGGCAATATTACTTTATGAGCAAGCTCAAAAAGAAGATCAGCATTTTGAAATAAAGATGTTTGCAACAGATTTGGATCGTGAGGCAATTTTAACAGCAGGTACCGGAAAGTATCCGGAAAGTATAGTAGCGGATGTTTCCAATGATCGGTTGAATAAATACTTTATTAAGGTTGGTGAAGAATATCAGGTAGCTCGCTTTATTCGCGATATGATAATTTTCACGAATCACGACATTGTTAAAGACCCACCTTTCAATAAACTGGATTTGGTAAGTTGTCGTAACTTACTGATCTATTTTCAGGCAAGCTTACAACGTAAGGTTTTACAGTTATTTAGTTTCTCACTCAATAAAGACAGTTTTTTATTTTTGGGTTCCAGTGAATCTGCAGATAGTGAGAAAAAGTATTTTGAATCATTGAACACAAAGTTCAAAGTATATAAAACGATTGGTAGTGCTAAATTAATGGATGTTCACGATTATCCTCTGAAACGTGTTCAAACCCAGAATTATACCTCTACCAAAAATGATTATCTCAGCAATATTTCAACACGTAGTTCTGAAATTACAGAATTGAATAGTGTATTGGAATTAGTGGCAGGACAGTATATCAAAACTTGCGTATTGGTCAATAGCAATTATGAGTTTGTGCGTAGTTATGGCAATGCAAAGAAATTCCTTTCCTTTCCCGATAAATCTCAGGATATAAATATTCTGAGTGTAATTCACCCTCAGCTTTCTATTCCTTTAGGAACAACACTTAAAAATTCGATCGAGAAAAGCGAAAAGATGCAATATCGCGATATTGCTGTCGATATTGATGATAAAACGCTTCTAATTAATCTGACAGTAATACCATTCAGAGGTTCTATACAAAAAAACCTGTATTTGATCATTATCGATGAAATATCTTATGATACAGAATCGAGAAGAAAAATTGTTAAATATGAAGTAGATCAATCTGCCAAAATTCGCATCGATGATTTAGAGCAAGAATTGAAATTTACACGTGAAAATTTACAAGCTACTATTGAGGAATTACAAACTTCTAATGAAGAGTTGATCGCTTCTAATGAAGAGCTACAAAGTACGAATGAAGAACTTCAATCTGTAAATGAAGAATTATACACCATTAATTCAGAACATCAGGCAAATATTATTGAACTGACCGAATTGAATGATGATGTAAATAACTTATTGCAAAGTACAGAAATAGGAACACTTTTCCTCGATAATGAATTAAACATTCGCAAATTCAACAAATCGGTTACCGAACAGATCAGAATTACTGAGAATGATATAGGTCGTTCGATCAAAGACTTCTCTATCAATTTCACATATAATCATTTTATTCAGGATATAGAAGCTGTTTTGGCATCATTACAACCTTTACAACGTGAAGTAGCCGACAATAAAGAACGTTGGTATTTGATGCGTGTATTGCCGTATCGTACTTCTGAAAACCAAATAAGAGGCGTAGTTGTAACCTTTGTAAATATTAATGAATTGAAAGAGGCACAACGCTTGCGTGCGATTACCAAAAACCTCAAAATTCAGAAAGAAAAATTGGTAGAAGCCAACAAAGGCATGGAACAATTTGCCTATTCAGCCTCTCATGACCTGAAAGAGCCTTTGCGTTCAATCAAAAGTTTCACGCAATTACTAAAGCGAAAAGAAATAGATAATATTTCTGAAGATAGTAAAGAATACCTCGAATTCATCATTCGGAATGCACAACGTATGTATTGGCTTATCGATGGTATTCTTGCATTCTCACGTATAGGTACGGATCAACTTAAAATGGAATATGTAGATTCAGGACAAGCTGTAAATGTTGCATTAGAAAATCTGAATGAACTAATTGAAGAAAAGACAGCTAATATCAATATTGAGAATTTACCCAATGTTTTTGCTAACGATATTTTATTGGCACAAGTATTTCAGAATTTAATTTCCAATGCCATCAAATTTGTGAAAGAAAACAGAACACCTGAGATTAATATTAGCTCTTCTACAGAAAACGGAATTGTAACTTTTTCAATTGAGGATAATGGTGTAGGTATTTCACAGGAATTCAAAGAGATCGTTTTTACGATGTTCAAACAATTAGAAGCCGAACAAAGATTTGAAGGCTCAGGTATTGGTCTGGCATTATGCAAAAAAATCATCCAATCATTTGGAGGAAATATCTGGTTTGAATCTATAGTCAATAAAGGAAGTATCTTTTACTTCTCTGTTCCGGAACATGTTTATAAGAAATGATTGATGAACGATCAACTATCATTCATCGCCCATAAAACTACCCGCCAACCAATGGAGTCAGCTTAATAAAACTCACGCTTGTATCGGCTTTGAGTTGTACCATTTGTTCAAGGCTTTCCGATTGCACATTATCGATCAATACAAAGAAGCCATTTTTCTGAAAAGCATCGAGGGCAACATAAACCTGTTTCTCTGCATCTACTTTTTTGCGTTCTTTCAACTTATAACCGTTCAGTGTTTTTTCTGCTTGTGAAGGTTCTATTAAACCCCGAAAATAACCATCGGCTTTTTCGTTGTACTTTGCCACTTCCTGAATGACGCGTTCTGATATTATTTCTTTCACACTTACCTGCTCCGACTCGAAAGAAAGGTCAACAGTATGTAAGGTTTCTCCGGTAAATGTTTCGTCTTTGATTGTAATCGTCATGGGATAATTTTTACTGAAACTAATATACTACACATATCTCAAATCGAGGCTGAAATTTTCGGCGATCTTAGGTTCAGCATTTTTATATAAGTCCATTATTTTCCGAAGATCTGCTGCTTTATCATCGCTTGGATATACAACTCCGTAAACGCCTGCAATTTTCTTTTTGTAATCTACATAACCACAACAAATTGGTACACCGGCTCCTTTTGCGGTATAATAGAATCCCGATTTCCATTCGGTGCGTTTGCTGCGCGTTCCTTCGGGCGTTACCACCATTGCCAGTTGACCCGGATTATCATCGAATAACTGTACCATAGCCTCGGTAACACTTTTGCGTTTTTCACCTTCTTTCTTTGGTGTTCGGTCGATAGCCAAACCGCCCATTGGTTTTATCAACCAACCGAAAGGCGGCTTCATCCACGATTTTTTTATAGTAAACCGTATCGGTATTTTCAGCAAATGAAAAGCCGCCATACAATGCACAAAATCCCAATTACTGGTATGTGGTACAGCAATCATCACACAGCGATCTACTTCTGAGGGTAAATTCTTATCGATCTTAAAACCCAACAGTTTGAAAAAGAAAATGCAGATATATCTTAATAGCATTGTTCAGCTTTGTGTTGTGTTTGTAAAGGTAAGCTTATATTGGGGAAGTCTGGTTGAAGCATATATTTAGAGGAACACTTAAAAAAGTGGAATAAGGCAAAAATTTTGTAGTATGTCGTCAGTTCGACTACGCTCACTGACCCTTCGGTAACTAGGCGAATTAGATCAACAGAGCGATCAAGATAAAGTAAATATCTACCACTTTTTTGACGTTCCTCTGTTTACCTTAAGTCGCGATATTTCACAACTCTGTCAACAGTTTAACAGACCACTGTGCACAAAAGAAACGGTTATACTTGTAAAGAGTAACTGTAATGTGGTTTAGCTATCGGCTTTGTTTTGGTATTTTGCTAATAATTTTTTGAAGCGTGGCGAATTTCGATAATTATCGTAAGCTTTATCATCAATAAATTCCCAAACTGGACAACCTAATTCCAGAGCCTTTTCTGTATTTTCGTAGAATAATGTTTCTTCTCCTGTTTCAGCGTAAATTTCGGCTAGTGTTGAATGAGTATAAGCATCATTACTATCTATCATCAAAGCTTTGTTAATATTCTGAAATGCTTGTTCATATTCACCCATTTTTCTTAACAAATCTGCACGGTTATTATAAGCATCAGCATATTCTGAATCAATTTCTATAGCTTTATTAAAGTCTTGTAATGCTTCTTCGTTTTTTCCTAAATTAGAATACAGAACTCCTCGATTAAAATATGCTTTATCACTTAATGAGTCAATTTCTATAGCTTTATTAAAGTCTTGTAATGCTTCTTCGTTTTTTCCTCCTAATTTGCTATATAGAATTCCTCGATTAATATATGCAAATGAAAATTTAGGATTAAGCTCTATGGCTTTATTATAATCTTGTAAAGCTTCTTCGTGTTTTGAATCACTATTGTATAAAACTCCTCGATTATAAAAGATAAGAGCATCTTCGGAGTTAAGTGTTATTGCCTTTTCATAATCTTCTAATGCTTCATTATAAAGGTCCTGACCTTTATAAATAATTGCTCGTAAATGATAAGCATTCGGAGTTGGATTTAGTTTAATTGATTCATTCAACCACTTCAATTTTTTGTTCAAACCTCTTTCCCGATAAGCCTTATTAAATAACTCCTCAGCTTTTATAATAACATTTAGTTTTTCTTCTTCTCTTCTATTCAGAAAACCATCAGTTACTGCATCAAATAAATTCAAATAATCCTGAACGATCGGTTCTTTTCTGTCTCCTGAAATTTTGAGTTTTTCTTCCCAAAGCAATTCTCTATCAGAATGAATGACTAAAACTTTTTCAATGGTATTTTCTCCTAAGCTTTCATCTAATTTTTCTTTAACGTCTTTTAGTTGCTTTTTTTCTCGTAATCTTTCGCCTTCATTTTCAGGATAGGGGATACGGGTTTGTACAAAATGTAATTTTAAAGGTTTTTTATGGATATGGTTTTCGCTTTTTGCCAAGCTTTTCATTACCAAAATACAGCCATCTAAATTTTCTTTATTATTCGCCCCTAATACAACCGCATGGTCTGCTAAAATTGAAGTCGTAAAGCCCAATATTTCAGAAATACCTGTACGACAATCTATGAGTAAGATATCAGGTTTCAATTCTTTTTCAATGCGCGCTTTTAGTTCTAAGAAAAATGGAATACCGTAGCGTTTTCCTTCATTAAAGAACTTGTGCCATTCCAGCTCTGAAAGTTTTTTCCAGTAATCAGCATATTTTACATTACCTGCGGGAATATAGGTAACGGGGGTATGTTTATGATTAGGAAAAGTTACATCAATAGTAAACTCTTTCAAGTTTTTACGAAAAGCAGTTTGTTGACTTTCAACAAAAAAATAGTGCATATAATCAACTATTCCTTTCTGATAAGGTATATCTATATCTTTTCCTGTTTTTTCTTCAAGTTTGTAGTTCAGTCCGGGAGCTTCGAGATCAAAGTCGATGAGACAAACACGCTTTTTGAACATTGCCAGATATTCGGCAACATTGGCGAGTGCGAGGGTACGTCCTACTCCACCTTTATAAGAATAAAAAGTTACTGTTCTCATGCTTGGGCTGCTCTTTCACCAAAATCGAATTGTAATTTAGTCTCTGTATCGATTTCAATATTTGGAAAAAGGTTTTCCATTTCATTTACATTCGGCTTTAATTGGCTTTTAATTATATTTTGAATTTCTTCAAGTTCACAACTTAAGGCTTCAGAATTAGCAATTGCTTCATTCTCTTTCAAAATAAATGCTAGATAATTAAAGTATGACCAATCTAGATTATCCCTTTTTAATTCGAGTTTAAAATCAAGTAGAAATTCCTTCGCAATAGTTTCTGGCATTGATAATAAATATTGCTTTCTAGTTTCTTTTGCCTGCTCTTCATCAAACTCTTTATCTAAGCCCATTATCTCTTCAAGATATTCTATCAAATAATCTATATTTTTGTAAATATCTTCCCTTGCTTCAAAACCTTGTTTTTGTATCGCATCACTAAGATTTTGGTCTATTGCAATTATTTTATCTCTTATCTCAAAGGGTGGTTTAATTAAGAATAAAACACCCCTTTCTTCAATATATGCCCAACCAGATTGGGTATCAATTGCCTTTAGAATGATCTTATCCATTATTTTAATCTTTAGTAATTAATCGTAAGCCTTGCTGTTTCAATAATTCATGAATTTTGCCAAACTCTTTTTCTTGTTTCTCTATTTGATTGGAAAGTTTGTTGTTGAAAATATTTTTATTTGTTACCTTATTGGTTCTTCTCCAAATATAAGCTCCTTTCAGGTATGCTGATAAATCACCATTAATGAAAATAAGTTCCATATAATCGGAACCATCAGAGCGACAGATCGTTTGCCTTATACCATCAGCTTCCAAGTTCTTTGTTGCTAACTTTAAACAAATTAATTGGTGTTTATTTTCAGTAGTGGCTAAATCTATCAGAAATTTTCCTGCATTGAAGGTACAATTATCATTTTCAAAATAAATGAATTTCCCTTTTTCATCTTTTTGCAGACTGTTATTTTTAATAAAGGCAACCGAATGCTCAGATTCATATTTTTTAAGATCGAAATGCAAACAAAACTGTCCCCAATAAGCAGGAACACCAATTGTACCCAAATTCAAGGCAGCGTACTTGAACTTTTGACCATTTTCAAAAGTATTATCAAAAGCTAGTCTTTGCTCACTTCTTTTACTGAAATGCTTTTCAGCTTCCGCTTGGCTATCGTATAGTTCGTAAGCATTCTTGTAATTACATGTTTCTAAAAACTGCTCTAAACCATTTTGGTCGAAATTGATAGAGAAAACCAAATTTTCATCAATGAACTTGGTTACTTGGCTTAATGTTTCATCATTCACTTTGTCTTTAAGTCTAGTAAAGAGCTTTTGTAAATGATTTACATTTTCATCCGCTAATTGAAAAATATTATAAGTGGTAGGCATAATAACCCACAAGATAAAACAATTAACTTAACATAAACAACAAACCTGATATTTACCTCAGGCTTGCTCCCAATTCTTTTTCGTAAGTCTCGATCATTCTGTTCATGATCTTATCGATCTCCTTATCGGTCAGGGTTTTGGTTTCATCCTGAAAAACGAAACTTACTGCATACGATTTTTTATCATCACCTATCTTATCAGCATCTTCGTAAATATCGAATAAATTCACCGATTTCAGAATTTTCTTCCCATTTTTACGGGCTATTTGCTCGATCTGAGCGAAGCTTACCTGCTTATCGATCAACAAGGCTAAATCGCGACGGGAAGCCGGAAACTTCGGCATCGGTGTATAGGTAATTTTCTTCTTAGCAATACGCTTCACCGCTGCTTTCCAATTAATTAAAGCATAATAAATTTCTGTTGTAGCTTTAATACCGAACTGCTTCTGTAATTTAACATTAATGCGACCCATTTTCAGAATTGGTGCGTTTCTTGGCAAGCCCATTTGTATGCCATAAACCAACTCTTCATCTTTAATATTTTCAGCAACCAAGCCCTTATCTGCTCCTAGTCGCTTAATAACATTTACTACTAGCTTTTTAAGATCGAAGAAATCAGCATTCGTTGTTACTGCCTGCCAGCTTTCTGCCGCCTTATTTCCAACGATAAATACACTCAGAAATTCATTTTCTTTATAACCATTCTCAGACTTTTCGTAGGTTTTACCAAACTCGAAAAATTTAAGATCGTGGTTACTCTGATTCTGATTCAGTTCAATAGCATTTAAACCAGAAAATAGCATATTCTTACGCAATACATCCAATTCTGAAGAAAGGCTGTTCAGTAATGGCACTACCAGATCATCTCCATCGTAGTATTTTGAATTGCTTATAGAATTCGCCATTGCTTCACTAAAGCCATTCGCTACCAGATAATCGCTGATCTGATTCTGTAATTTATTTTTATCTATTGCCGGGCTGGCTGCCAAAGCACTATTCACTGTATTCGGAACAGGAATATTATTGAAACCATAGATGCGCAGAATTTCTTCGATCACATCTATTTCACGCAATACATCTACCTTATTGGTCGGTATTTTAATGGTAATCGAATCTTGGTCTTTAGCAACTGTTTCCATTTCCATTGCAGCCAAAATTCTATCCACCTTTTCTGTCGGAATTTCCACACCGGTAATTCTGTTTACCTGCTTATAACGAACCGTAACTTCGGCTTTCTCTATCGGCGTTGGATATACATCTATAATTTCTGAACTGATCTCGCCACCTGCCAGTTCTTTTATAAGCATAGCGGCACGTTTCAGTGCATATACCGGCAAGCTCGGATCGGCACCTTTTTCATAGCGCATACAAGCATCGGTACGTAAATTATGACGCTTACCCGATTTTCTTAAACTTTGTGCATTGAAGCAAGCACTTTCTAAGAATATTTCTGTTGTACTTTCTTTAACGCCTGAGTCAACACCACCGAAAACACCTGCAATACACATTGGCACTGAATCACCATTACAGATCATCAGATCTTCTTCATGTAATGTTCGTTCTACCTCATCGAGCGTATTGAATTTTGTTCCCTGCGGAAGGGTTTTAACGATAATTCCTCCACCTACTTTTGAAGCATCGAAAGCATGCAATGGTTGTCCTAATTCGTGTAGAATAAAGTTGGTAATATCTACTATGTTATTCTTCGGATTAATACCGATCGACATTAAACGTTCTTTCAACCAATCGGGCGATTCTTTTACCGTTACATTGCTGATCGAGATTCCGGCATAACGCGGACAAAGGTGTTCATCTTCCACCTTAATACTTACCGACTTCGTATTATTATCGATCTTGAAATTATCTACAGAAGGAACATCAACCGTTCCTTTAAAATCATTATTGATAACCAAGGCTGCATATAAGTCCTGCGCCACCCCTAAATGACAAGTTGCATCAGAGCGGTTCGGCGTTAAGCCAATTTCAAATAAATAATCTTCTTTCAGATCGAAGACCTGAGCAGCAGGTGTTCCTGTTGCTGTATCTTCGGGTAAAACAATAATTCCGTCGTGATCGTGTCCTATACCGATCTCGTCTTCAGCACAGATCATTCCCTGTGATTCTTCACCACGTATCTTCGATTTTTTGATCTTAAAGGAATCTCCCTCAACTGGAAAAAGGGTTGTTCCTACGGTTGCTACGACTACTTTTTGTCCGGCTGCTACATTGGGCGCACCACAAACGATTGGCAAAGGGTTTTCGCCGCCTACATCAACTTTTGTTACACGTAGTTTATCGGCATTAGGATGTTTTTCGGCACTTAAAACGTGCCCAACGACCAAGCCGTTCAAGCCGCCTTCTACCTGTTGTTTTTTTTCAATACCTTCTACTTCCAACCCAATCTCGGTAAGCATATTTGCTACCTCATCGGCAGGTAAGTCAATGTTCAGGTATTGCTTGATCCAGTTGTAAGATACTTTCATTGTTCTTAAAGACTTTTATCTGTTTGATTGATGACACAAAACCGAAGCTTTGTGTTTTTGAAGCTGCAAAGGTAGTGGGAAATATTTATTGCTGAGTAGGCTAGTTAGTGCTTTAAGCTTTGTTATCATTTACCTTTTCCGCCGATAGTGATTCTGAACTATTTGACCCAGAAATACTTTAGACGTTATGTGTTCAAATTCCATTGGTTGCACTAAATCTCCAAACAAAGGAAATCCACCACCTAAAAGTATCGGAATTGTTGTTATTCTTAATTCATCGATCAAATCTTCTTTCAGGAAATTCTGAATTGTTCTGCCTCCATCGATGTACAGTTTAAAAAATCCTTTTTCATAGACTTTTTCTATAATTTCTTGTGGACGACCATTTATCAAACTTACTTTTTCGTTAAAGTTCTCAGGAATTTTTTTGAGTGTATTGCTTAACACAAAAACAGGCTTACTATATGGCCATTCTCCTCCAAACCCACAAATAATTTCAAAGGTCGTTCGCCCCATGAGAATTGCATCTATTTCATTCATCAACTGAATAAAACCCATATCATCATTATTGGGGTTAGGAATGGAATTCAGCCAGTCTAATTCTCCATTTTTTCCGGCAATAAATCCGTCTAAACTTTTAGCGATGAATACAATGTTTTTTCCATTGAAATGATTCATATATTCATAATTAAATGATTGTTGTTAATATTTCTTTTTATCATCTGTGAACAACGAACCTTCCTGATTTTATCTGAAGATCATTACTCGTTCTGAAAAAGAAGATGCCATTATTAAGATCACGAACATCGATTTGTCTTTCTTTTTCATTAACAGAAAAACTTTTAACCAACTTTCCATCTTTGGTAAATATTTCAAGGAGATAATTACTATGGTTATTTTCAATCGTAATAAAATCGGCAGCCGGATTGGGGAAGATTGTCACATTTTCGATTAAATCCGTTTCATCAGTGGAAGTTATAAGCTCCATACATCCCGTTTCGATAAGATTTTCCTCACTCCACAAATTTATTCTTGAAGGCAAATAAAGTGCTGCTTCCATTCTTTCAACTTGTCCTTGGGTAAACATCTTTTTACAACGATGATTATAATCCATGAAGTTCTCGCCATTTGTTGGTACGCCACAACTGTTATCGTTATTATAACAACCTTCTAATTCAATTTCGCCTCCTGTAGTTGGTGGGGTGTCTTCTACAAGGTCGTTATCTGCACAACTCCCTTCAAAAGTATGCCTTAGGTTCAACCAATGCCCTGCCTCGTGCGAACAAACAGATGCCCAATCGTCTCCCGCTTCTAACTCGGAATGATTTCCATATCCCCATCGAATTGAACTATAAAATATTCCTCCGGTGTTATTATTAGCGTCATAATTGCTTGGATAGTAAGCATAGGCAGTGAAATTTGTAGGAGGTGTAAAAGCATATTTGGGAAAATATATATTCAGATATTTATGATTATCCCAGGCATATTGAAAAAGGTTTCCTTCATTATAAACAGCATCTGCATCTTCGTGATAAATTAACCCCGTTGTCGAATTTCCATAAGGATCTATTGTAGCCAGACAGAACGTAATATCCAACATTCCTTTTATCGTGTCAAACGCTGCGTCGATCGTTTCCCAACCGTCGTTCAGTCCATTAAAATCATTATTGAGAATTTCTAAACCAGACAAGGCTTGTTCCATATCCATTTTGCCAAAATCGCCATCGTGAAAAACATGCATTACTACCGGTATTATGTATTGACTTGTATCTGATTTTTTGGTCTTTGTTCGATTCTTTTCAATGATTTCCTGTAAATATAATTCGGTATTTAATAATTCTTCTTGCGCATTACTATTGGTCTGTAAGTGTTTGTTGAGAATAGCTTCATGGGAACACGGTGAAAAATTCCCCTGCCCAAAACTGATGTGACAGATAGTTAAAAATGAAGCAATTATTAGCGAGTATTTCATAATGGTTTGAATTAGATTAAATAGTTCAAATTGCAATGTATAAAAAATAAATATCTTAATAGCAATACTTTGGAAAAGAATTAAGCCGCAATCTTGCCGAAACACATAACTTTCCGTATGACTTCA